>NZ_CP041764.1:3823539-4460795 GCF_009817885.1 Serratia rhizosphaerae | reverse complement strand
ACCCTGCTCGACAAACTGAAGGTCAGCACCAATATCTTCCGCGTCGGCACCTATAAATCGGCGGTCGAACCGCTGCTGCGCGACGATATGTCGCCGGCCGCACGCGAGGCGGACAGCCGCTGGATAGGCAACCTGTGGCAGAACTACCTGGACACCGTGGCAGCCAACCGCCAAATCACGCCGCAGCAGCTGTTCCCCGGCGCCGCCGGCGTTCTCAGCGGTTTACAGGCCGCTCAGGGTGACACCGCCAAATATGCGCTCGACAACAAACTGGTGGATGAGCTGGCTTCACGCACCGTGATGGAAAATCAGCTGGTCAAGGCCTTTGGCTGGAACAAACAGACCAACGATTTCAACGCTATCAGCATTTACGACTATCAACCGACGCCAACGCCGGAACAGGGCGGCCAGATCGCCGTGGTATTCGCCAGCGGCGCCATCATGGACGGCCAGCAGACGCCGGGCACGGTCGGCGGCGACACCACCGCTGCGGAACTGCGCCAGGCGCGTCTGGACCCGAAAGTGAAAGCCATCGTACTGCGGGTTAACAGCCCGGGCGGCAGCGTCAGCGCTTCCGAGGTGATCCGCTCCGAACTGGCGGCCGCCCGCGCCGCCGGCAAACCGGTGGTGGTCTCAATGGGCGGCATGGCGGCCTCCGGCGGTTACTGGATCTCTACGCCGGCGAACTACATTATCGCCAGCCCGAGCACGCTGACCGGCTCGATCGGCATCTTCGGCGTGATCAATACCTATCAGGACACGCTGGGCAGCATCGGCGTGCACACCGATGGCGTGGCGACCTCGCCGCTGGCCGATCTGGCGGTGACCAAAGCGCTGCCGCCGGAGTTTGCACAGATGATGCAGCTCAATATCGAGAACGGCTACAAGCGCTTTATCGGCCTGGTGGCGGACTCGCGTAAAATGACGCCGGAACAAGTGGATAAAATCGCGCAGGGTCACGTCTGGACCGGCAGCGACGCCAAAACCAACGGTCTGGTCGATCAACTGGGCGACTTCGATGACGCGGTGAAAAAAGCCGCCGAACTGGCCAAGCTGAAACAGTGGCAGCTGAACTGGTTTGTTGACTCGCCGAGCATGGCGGATATGGTGCTCAGCCAATTTGGTGTCTCCATCCACGCCATGCTGCCTGCCGCCCTCCAATCCATGCTGCCGGCGCCGCTGGCCTCGGTGGCAATGGCGATGAAAGAGCAGCCGGGTTTGTTCAATAACATGAACGATCCGCAGAACCGCTACGCCATTTGTCTGACCTGCGGCGAAGTCCGATAAGTCATTAATCTTCAGCCCGGCGCAACGCCGGGCTTTTTTTCTGGATTTATCGTCCTATAATTCAGCCCATCTTATTCTCTACCGATTCCCTGCCATGCAAAAAAAATCCATTTACGTCGCCTATACCGGCGGCACCATCGGTATGCAGCGTTCCGAACAGGGCTATATCCCCGCCTCTGGCCACTTACAGCGCCAGCTGGCGCTGATGCCAGAGTTCCATCGCCCGGAAATGCCTGACTTCACCATTCATGAATATGCGCCCCTGATCGACTCCTCCGATATGACCCCGGAAGACTGGCAGCATATCGCCGACGATATTAAAGATAACTATCACCGTTACGACGGCTTTGTGATCCTGCATGGCACCGACACCATGGCGTTCACCGCTTCCGCGCTCTCCTTTATGCTGGAGAATCTGGATAAGCCGGTCATTGTGACAGGGTCACAAATCCCGTTAGCGGAACTGCGCTCCGACGGGCAAACCAACCTGCTGAACGCGCTGTATCTGGCCGCCAACCATCCGGTGAATGAAGTCAGCCTGTTCTTCAACAACAAACTGTTCCGCGGCAACCGCACCACCAAGGCGCATGCCGACGGCTTTGACGCCTTCGCCTCGCCCAACCTGCCGCCGCTGCTGGAAGCCGGTATCCACATCCGCCGTCAAAGCGGCATTGCGTCGCCGGCCTGTCATGGTGAGCTGAAGGTGCACAATATTACGCCGCAGCCGATCGGCGTGGTGACCATTTACCCTGGCATCTCCGGCGCGGTGGTGCGCAATTTCCTGCTGCAGCCGGTCAAGGCGCTGATTTTACGCTCCTACGGCGTTGGCAACGCGCCGCAAAAAGCGGAACTGGTCGATGAACTGCGCGCCGCGTCCGAACGTGGCATCGTGGTGGTCAACCTCACCCAGTGCATGTCCGGGCGGGTGAATATGGGCGGCTACGCCACCGGCAACGCGCTGGCGCATGCCGGCGTCATCAGCGGTTTTGATATGACCGTCGAAGCCGCGCTGACAAAACTGCACTATCTGCTGAGCCTGCCGCTGACGCCCGCCGAGATCCGCCAGCAGATGCAGCAAGATTTGCGCGGCGAACTGAGCGCCGCGGGCTAAAACACCGGGAGAGACGATGAACAGCGCCCTGTTATTGATTGATTTGCAAAACGACTTCTGCCCCGGCGGCGCATTGGCGGTCACAGATGGCGATGCCGTCATCGCGGTGGCCAACCAGGCGATCGCCGCCAGCCACGACCGCGGCGACTGGGTGGTTGCCAGCCAGGACTGGCACCCGGCGCAGCATCGCAGTTTTGCCGTTAACTCATCAGGGAAAATCGGCGAGTTGGGTGAGCTGGAAGGATTGCCGCAGGTCTGGTGGCCGGTGCACTGCGTCCAGGAAAGCGCCGGCGCTGAATTTCATCCGCGCCTGCAGCAGCGGCAAATCGATGCGGTATTTCGCAAGGGGCAGGATCCGGCCATCGACAGCTACAGCGCGTTTTTTGATAACGGCCACCGAGCAAAAACCGCGCTGGATGATTGGCTGCAACAACGAAACGTCAGCACGCTGACGATCATGGGGCTGGCAACCGACTACTGCGTAAAGTTCAGCGTGCTGGACGCCCTGCAGCTGGGTTACGCCGTTCAGGTCATTAGCGACGGCTGCCGCGGCGTCAACCTGCAGCCCGATGACAGCGACCGGGCGCTGCAGGCAATGCAGCAGGCCGGCGCGCAATTAGTGACCTTGTCACAATTTCTGCAGCGCTAAACGACAAACGGGCGATCTGACATCGCCCGTTTGCACACTGCGCCCTGCCCGCCGCTTACTGCGGTTTCAGCTTAATCAGCGGCTCTGCGGCGAACTGCTGCTTCAACTCTTGCTTGCTCTTCATCACGATCTGACCGTCGGTGCCGATGCTCATATGTTGCGGATCGTGGTTATGCATTGCCTGCCACAACATCACCGCCTGCAGGCTGTTTTCTTTCTGTTCCGGCGTCAGCGCCACGCCGTCCGGCCATTTACCCAGCTCAACCGCCTGCGCCAGGCGCTGGTAAATCTCCGGCGTCATCGCCGCAACCAAATCCTTCACGTCCATCAGGGCCGTCCTTCACTATTCCTACTGCCGTTGAATAATAGCTGAATCGATTTTTCTAAAAAATTCGCTCAGCCTGCCGTCTTCTCGCCGTTGGCCGCGTCGGTAAAACTCAGCGAGGCGGAGTTAACGCAATAACGCTCGCCGGTCGGCTGCGGGCCGTCGGGGAACACGTGGCCCAGGTGCGCATCACAGTTACCGCAGCGAATCTCAACTCGCTGCATATTATGTGAATTATCATCAAGATAGCGGATGGCGTCGTCGGACACCGGCTCATAGAAACTTGGCCAGCCGCAGCCGGAGTCATACTTGCTTTCGGAATAAAACAGCGGCGCATTACAGCAGAGGCAGTGGTAGAGACCATCGCGTTTGTTCTGCAGCAATTTGCCGGAATACGGCGCTTCCGTACCGTGTTCCTGGGTCACATAACGTTGTATTTCATTCAGTTCCGTGACCGGGGTGTGGGGGGCGTGATCTTTGCTCATAGATGCGATTCCCGAAATATGGATAATGTCAACGAAAACAATGATTAATGATAACAAAAAATTAACAGCGCTGCAGGCCTTTTTAGCCTAAACTGTAGCGCATAAAGTCTACGCCAGGGCGTTATGTGACAGTGATCACATATCTGACCCGAGCGCTCTTTAAAACTCAGCGGTTTGCCCCCATTTGCCTAATGAGGCCGAACGCAAACGGAATGTACAATAAGCGTGCAAACTCAGCTTTCCGCTTTGACTTGCCGCAAGAATTGACACGATTCCGCTTGACGCTGGGTAAGGTTTTTGTAATTTTACAACCAACCTTTTATTCACTAACAAATAGCTGGTGGAATATATGACTATCAAAGTAGGTATCAACGGTTTTGGCCGTATCGGCCGCATTGTTTTCCGTGCTGCTCAGGAACGTTCCGACATCGAAATCGTTGCAATCAACGATCTGTTGGACGCAGAGTACATGGCTTACATGCTGAAGTATGACTCTACCCACGGCCGTTTCAACGGTACGGTAGAAGTTAAAGACGGCCACCTGGTTGTTAACGGCAAAACTATCCGTGTTACCGCAGAGAAAGACCCGGCTAACCTGAAGTGGAACGAAGTCGGTGTTGACGTTGTTGCTGAAGCCACCGGTATCTTCCTGACCGACGAAACCGCACGTAAACACATCACCGCAGGCGCCAAGAAAGTTGTGCTGACCGGCCCTTCCAAAGATGCGACCCCAATGTTCGTACGCGGCGCCAACTTTGAAAAATACGCTGGCCAGGATATCGTTTCCAACGCATCTTGCACCACTAACTGCCTGGCTCCGCTGGCTAAAGTCATCAACGACAAGTTCGGCATCGTTGAAGGCCTGATGACCACCGTTCACGCTACCACCGCAACGCAGAAAACCGTTGATGGCCCGTCTCACAAAGACTGGCGCGGCGGCCGCGGCGCATCCCAGAACATCATCCCTTCTTCTACCGGCGCAGCAAAAGCGGTAGGCGTTGTTCTGCCTGAACTGAAAGGCAAACTGACCGGTATGGCGTTCCGCGTTCCGACGCCAAACGTATCTGTGGTTGACCTGACCGTGCGTCTGGAAAAATCTGCCACCTACGAAGACATCAAGAAAGCCATCAAAGAAGCCGCTGAAGGCGAGCTGAAAGGCGTTCTGGGCTACACCGAAGACGACGTGGTTTCTACCGACTTCAACGGTGAAGTGCTGACTTCCGTATTCGATGCCAAAGCAGGTATCGCACTGAACGACAACTTTGTGAAACTGGTTTCCTGGTACGACAACGAAACCGGCTACTCCAACAAAGTACTGGATCTGATCGCTCACATCTCCAAATAATGGCGTGATGTACAGCTGATTAATGAGGGCGACATTGATGTCGCCCTTTTTTATTGGTTTTTCTCCCCTGCTCAGCAAGAGTATATGGCGATAGATAAGGTGACGCGATGAACGAAAAAGTTTTCACCCTGCCCATCAGCAAACAGATTTCTCCGTATATCAGTCAGCGACAGCTGGACGCGTTAAGCGTCGTGGTGGTGTCTCACCCCAAAGTCCGCGCGGCGGTGACGCTGCAAGGCGCGCATTTAATCAGCTGGCAGCCGAGCGGCGAACGGCCGGTCATCTGGCTCAGCGAGAACACCCCGTTTAAAACCGGCAGCGCCATCCGCGGCGGCGTACCGATCTGCTGGCCATGGTTTGGCCCGGCCGGCAAGCCTTCGCACGGCTTTGCGCGTAATCAACCCTGGCGCCTGACCGCACATGACGAAGATCAGGATGGCGTCATCCTCACTTTTACGCTGCAGGATAACGAACAGACCCGCAAGCTGTGGCCGCACGCCTTTACGCTAATCGCCCGCTTCAAGCTGGGGGAAAGTTGTGAGATCGAGCTAGAGTCTCACGGTGACTATCAGGCCACCGCGGCGCTGCACAGCTACTTCCAAATCGGCGATATCGCCAGAGTCAGCGTTGCCGGGCTCGGGGAAACCTATCTGGATAAAGTGGCAAACGGTGCCGAAGCCCGCCAGAGCGGCGAGGTGACCTTCAGCGGCCAGACCGACCGGATTTACACCCAGCCGGCGGCCTGCAGCCTGATCAGAGATCCAGCGCTGCAGCGCACGATTGAAGTCCAACACCATCATATGAGCGATGTGATCGCCTGGAATCCGGGGGCAGAACTCTCCTGCAGCATGGCGGATATGGCCAACGACGGCTACAAGACCATGGTGTGCGTTGAAACCGGACGGCTCAGCAAGCCGCTGCGGGCGCAGGGGGAACAACCGGCCCGTCTGGCGGTCACCTTCCGCTGCCGCAAAGACGCCTGACCCGCAGGTACGACAGATAAGCAAAAGGGGCGATAGCGCCCCTTCAGAGTGCTGACAAAGTTAGTTATTAGGGAGAGCGTGGCGATGGGGTCGTAGCGGCGTAAGCCGCCGGACAAATTTGCCGGGAGCAAATTTGAACAACCGACAGGTTGGCCCGTAGGGTGGGACGCAGGGATGCGTCCCATAATGCCCCTCGTTACGCTAGGCCCGTATATCTCGGGCCATCAGACGATTTTGTCATCAACCCCAAGGGGCGATAGCGCCCCTTTTCTCTTACCGTACATCCGCGATCAGAAGGTGTACGTGACACCGCTCCACAGCATGCCGTCGTAAGATTTGTCCACCATCGGGCTGTCCTTGACTTCATCCGACAAGCGCACATAGCGTCCCATAAAGAAGGCGTTCCAGCTCTTGTTGATCTGATAGTTCGCCGTCAGTTCAAAGTATGGCGCCCAGCTGTCGCTCGGTTTGTAGCTGTTCAGGCCGCTGCGGCGCGACTCATTGTCGCTCACGCCATAGTAGTATTTATTCTGGTTTTTACTGCTCCAGGTCACGCCGACGCCCGGCGCCAGGCTCCAGTCGCCCGCCTGGAACTTGTACAGATAGGCCAGGTCGCCGACCAGCCCGTTGCTGTTATCCAGCGTATCGCCGCTGAAGGCCGCACGCAGCGTGCCCCACTCGGCATTGTGCGAATAGGCCAGCCCGGCCATCAGCGTGCCGCGGCGCTTATCCAGTCGTTTCATGCGATCGTCGTCGCTGTCGCCCGGTTTAAAGTGCAGCGGTGAGTAGTACGCCATCACGCTGAGTTTGTTGACCTCATCATTCCACAGGTAATAACCGGCGGTCAGCGTATGGAAGTAAAAATCCTCACTGTCATAGTTGATCACCGGCACCGGATACAGACGGGTGTTGTTGCCCCGATAAGGATCCGGCGTCAGCAGCGCCGACGCCCCCAGCGACCAGGTTCCCGCCTGAGCGCCCTGCGCGCACAGCAGTGCGCCGGCGATTGCCAACGTTTTGAATTTGAAAATTTTCACCCGTTCGATTCCCCTCGTTGTTCTTGTATAAACACGTTGCGTCGCCAGCTCGGCAACACGCGCCCGATGCAGACGCCCCTAGGCCATCCGTGAAGCAGCGTTGTCATGCCATGCTCGGATCGGAGCCGTTAAAATAGCGTCATATTCTAGGTGAAATTTAAGTGATGCGCTTTATCTTTACATGTTAAATCACGCCGGATCGGCAACATTAATGCCGAAATATGTATAACGCATGTCAGAAACATGACGTTTCCCCCCTCAGACCGCAGCCAATAAGGCCCGCCTTTGTCCCTGAAATAACTGAGTCATTGATATGACTTAAAAAAAGCTTTTTCGCTGACAGGAAATTTTCCGCTATGCCAACTACGCTTAAATAAGAAGCTGAAATGACCCTGAGCCCAGTGGCAATACAGCGCAACTCGCGATAATAAGCGCAACAGGTTGGCATACGGGTTGCTGTACTCAGGTTTTAACTTCTTCTTTCGGGGGCCGGAATGGGTACCCAATGTTATTGAGTTGCGGCGCTACGGCCGCAGCCTCAATCCCAACGGGTCTATCACCTGCTCCCTTTAACCTGTGCTAATAACGAAAGGACGGGCATCGCCATGAACATATTTGACCACTATCGCCAGCGCTATGAAGCTGCCAAGGACGAAGAGTTCACACTGCAGGAATTTCTTACCATTTGCCGGGAAGATCGCAGTGCCTACGCCAATGCCGCGGAACGTCTGCTGATGGCTATCGGTGAACCGGTCATGGTCGACACCGCGCTTGAGTCTCGCATGTCGCGCCTGTTCTCCAACCGCGTGATCGCACGCTATCCGGCCTTTGAAGAGTTCTACGGCATGGAGGAGGCGATCGAGCAGATCGTCTCTTACCTGAAACACGCCGCACAGGGCCTGGAAGAGAAAAAGCAGATTCTGTATCTGCTGGGGCCGGTCGGCGGCGGTAAATCCTCGCTGGCCGAACGGCTGAAAGCGTTGATGCAGCTGGTGCCTATCTATACGTTAAGCGCCAACGGCGAACGCAGCCCGGTAAATGACCATCCTTTATGCCTGTTCAATCCGCAGGAAGACGCCGGCATCCTGGAAAAAGAGTACAACATCCCACGCCGCTATCTCGGCACCATTATGTCGCCATGGGCGGCGAAGCGGCTCCATGAATTTGGCGGTGACATCACCAAGTTCAAAGTGGTGAAAGTACGTCCGTCGATTCTCGAACAGATTGCCATCGCCAAGACCGAGCCTGGCGATGAGAACAACCAGGATATTTCGGCCCTGGTCGGTAAAGTGGATATCCGAAAATTGGAAAACCACGCACAAAACGACCCTGACGCCTACGGTTATTCCGGCGCCCTTTGCCGGGCCAACCAGGGGCTGATGGAGTTTGTTGAAATGTTTAAGGCGCCGATCAAGGTGCTGCACCCGCTGCTGACCGCCACGCAGGAAGGCAACTATAACGGTACCGAAGGCATTTCCGCCCTGCCGTTCAACGGTATTATTCTGGCCCACTCCAACGAATCGGAATGGGTGACGTTCCGCAACAACAAAAACAACGAAGCCTTCCTTGACCGAGTCTATATCGTCAAGGTGCCGTACTGCCTGCGAGTGTCGGAAGAGATAAAAATCTACGACAAACTGCTCGATCACAGTGAACTGACCCACGCGCCGTGCGCGCCCGGCACGCTGGAAACGCTGGCGCGCTTTACCGTGCTGTCGCGGCTGAAAGAGCCGGAAAATTCCAGCCTCTACTCAAAAATGCGCGTTTACGACGGTGAAAGTCTGAAAGATACCGATCCGAAGGCCAAGTCGTATCAGGAATACCGCGACTATGCCGGCGTAGATGAAGGGATGAACGGCCTGTCGACCCGCTTCGCCTTCAAAATTTTGTCACGCGTGTTTAACTTCGATCATACCGAGGTGGCGGCCAACCCGGTGCACCTGTTCTACGTGCTGGAACAGCAGATCGAACGTGAACAATTCCCGCAGGATCTGGCGGAAAAATATCTGGAGCACCTGAAAGGTTATCTGATCCCGAAATACGCCGAGTTTATCGGCAAAGAGATCCAGACCGCCTATCTGGAGTCCTACTCCGAGTACGGTCAGAATATTTTCGACCGCTACGTGACCTATGCGGACTTCTGGATCCAGGATCAGGAGTACCGCGATCCGGATACCGGCCAGCTGTTTGATCGTGAATCGCTCAACGCCGAACTGGAGAAAATTGAAAAACCTGCCGGCATCAGCAACCCGAAAGATTTCCGTAATGAAATCGTCAACTTCGTACTGCGCGCCCGGGCAAACAACAATGGCCGTAATCCTAACTGGACCAGTTATGAGAAGCTGCGCACGGTTATCGAGAAGAAAATGTTCTCGAATACCGAAGAACTGCTGCCGGTCATCTCCTTTAACGCGAAAACCTCCACGGACGAACAGAAGAAACACGACGACTTTGTCGATCGCATGATGGAAAAAGGCTATACCCGCAAGCAGGTGCGTTTACTGTGCGAATGGTATCTGCGGGTCAGAAAATCCTCCTGATAACGCGCTGCGAGTGACGTCGTAGAGGGATGCCTTAATGGCCCGCGGGCTGCGGTTCGCGGGCGTCAGGGCATAGAAAGTTGGCAATGGTTGGGGGAACTATGGCTTATTTCATTGATCGACGGCTGAACGGCAAAAACAAAAGCATGGTGAATCGCCAGCGCTTTCTGCGCCGCTACAAGTCGCAAATTAAACAGTCGATCGCCGAAGCCATCAACAAGCGTTCGGTCACCGACATAGACAGTGGCGAATCCGTATCGATTCCCAACGCCGATATCAACGAACCGATGTTTCATCAGGGGCGCGGCGGCACGCGCCATCGCGTCCATCCCGGTAACGATCATTTCGTACAGAACGATCGCGTCGAACGGCCACAGGGCGGTGGTGGCGGCGGCAGCGGTCAGGGCAACGCCAGCCAGGACGGTGAGGGTCAGGATGATTTCGTCTTCCAGATCTCCAAAGACGAATATCTCGACCTGCTGTTTGAAGATTTGGCGCTGCCGAACCTGAAGAAAAATGAGTACAAACAGCTCACCGAATTCAAAACCCATCGCGCCGGTTTTACCGCCAACGGCGTGCCCGCCAACATCAGCATCGTACGCTCCCTGCAAAACTCACTGGCGCGGCGTACGGCGATGACTGCCGGCAAACGCCGCGAGCTGCGCCAGTTGGAAGAGCAGTTGACTACCATGGAGAACACCGAGCCGGCACAGCTGTTGGAAGAGGAGCGGCTGCGTAAAGACATTGCCGAACTGCGGCAGAAAATCGAACGCGTCCCCTTTATCGATACCTTCGATTTACGCTACAAGAATTACGAACGCCGTCCGGAGCCCTCCAGCCAGGCGGTGATGTTCTGCCTGATGGACGTTTCTGGTTCAATGGATCAGGCGACGAAAGATATGGCCAAACGTTTTTATATCCTGCTCTATCTGTTCCTGAGCCGTACCTACAAAAACGTCGAGGTGGTGTATATCCGCCACCATACGCAGGCCAAAGAAGTCGACGAGCAAGAGTTTTTCTACTCGCAGGAAACCGGCGGCACCATCGTTTCCAGCGCGCTGAAGCTGATGAGCGAGGTGGTGGAGGAGCGTTACAACCCGGCGCAGTGGAACATCTACGCGGCGCAGGCGTCGGACGGCGACAACTGGGCCGATGACTCCCCGCTGTGCCATGAGTTGCTGGCGAAAAAACTGCTGCCGATCGTGCGCTACTACAGCTATATCGAAATTACCCGCCGGGCGCATCAAACCCTGTGGCGTGAATATGAAAACCTACAGGCCAGGTTCGACAACTTTGCCATGCAGCACATTCGTGAACCGGACGACATCTATCCGGTATTCCGCGAGCTGTTCCACACCCAAACCGCCTGAAGGCCGTTTCTCAGGGCCGGGTATTCCCCGGCCCTCCTCTTCCATCAGGAATCTTTGGTCTGCACCCAAAACGCATGAATCAGGCCCGGGAAATATCCCAGCAACGTCAGAATAATATTCAAAATAAATGCGCCGCCTAATCCTTTGCCCAGCAGCACGCCCAGTGGCGGTATAAGGATGGTAAATACGATACGCCAAAAGCCCATAATGCCTCCTCTGTGTGCTTGTTCCCCGTCAACATATTATATCTGCTTAATATTTTCAAAAAGTTATCAGCACCGCGTCTATTTTTCGGCGTAGTCTTACGCCCGGTGATGGCCTGTTATTTATAGGGATATATGACGCCGGGGAATAACGCACGCCATGATTAGTCGGCGCTGGTCGTTGATTATAGGTGGCGATACTCCTAGAATGCGCGCTGAGAAATATTACTGGAATGGGTTTCATGTCGTCGCTGTGGGTTGCAACACAATATTTTTATTTGTTTGGCTTTTTATTCTCTGTGGTTTTTACTTATCTGGTCAGCCGGGATACGATTAAAATTCGCTGTCTCAGCGCCCTCACCATCGGCCTCACCTGGCCGCTCAGTTTACCGGTCGTGCTCATGTTTTCCCTGTTCTGAGCACCCGCCGAGATCGCCGCGCCGTTCATCCATGCCGGCGCGGCGATGCCCGATCAGAAGTCGTAACCGACCGTCGCGACCACGCTGCGTTCCTGCCCCCAATAGCAATAGCTGGTGCCGTAACAGGCCGCGACATATTTTCTGTCCGCCAGATTATTGACGTTCAGCTGTACGTACGCCCCTTTCAGGCTCGGCGCCACCTGCGCCAGGTTCATACGTACTGACGCGTCCAGCAAGGTCACGGACGGAATACGTTGGGTATTTTCATTATCCGCCCACTGCTTGCCGATATAACGCACGCCCGCGCCGAGATTCAGCCCGTAACCCGCATCATATTGTCCCCACAGCGTTGCCATTTGGTTCGGTGCCAAATACGGCGTATTACCGTTATTGCCGTCGATGGCGTCTTTAAATTTCACCTTGTTATAGGTGTAACCCGCAATCACATTAAGGCGTTCGGTCACCTGGGAACGCGCTTCCAGCTCAATCCCCTGCGAATGCACCTTACCGGCAGGTTCATAATAACTTTGCTGCACCACCCGGTTCGCCACGTCCTTTTGCGTGAGGTCATACAGCGACACACTGTACAACGATGTGCTGCCCGGTGGCTGATACTTCAGGCCGACCTCATACTGCTTGCTGGTGCTGGGTTTCAGCATATGGCCGTCATTATCCGCCAGCGCCTCCGGGGTGATCGCCGAGCTGTAGCTGGCGTACGGCGAGAAGCCGCTGTCGAAGTGATACAGCAGCGAGGCGCGGCCGCTGAAGTGGTGATCGTTACGCGAATCGGTGCTGTCGGCGGTCAGGTTGGTATTCTTACTCTCCAGACGATCGTAACGGCCGGCCAGGTTGAGATACCAGTTGTTCAGAGCGATCTCATCCTGCAGGTAGACGCCGGTCTGCTGATAGTGACGGCGCGAGTCGGTGCGCACCACGTCGGTCAGCAACGGCTCCCCCGCTACGCCGGTATAGGGATTCAACGGTGACGCGCCGCCGCTTTCATCCCACAGATTATTGCGGAAGCGCTGGTAGTCCAGCCCCAGCAACACTTTATGGTCCAACGGCCCGGTGGCAAACTCGGCTTCCAGCTGGTTATCCACGGCGTAGGCGTCCAGCGAGGTGCTGGATCCGCTGTAATAGCGATTCAGCAAGGTATGCTCCTCATTCCAGCCCGCCTGATACACCTGCTCCAGCTCGACGTTCGAATGGGTGTAGCTGGCGTTTTGGCGGAACGTCCAGACGTCATTAAACCGGTGCGAGAAGGCATAGCTGTAGATCTGCTCCCAACGCTTGAATACGTTATGGCGGCTGTCGCCGTCAAAGAACCCGCGCCCCAGCTTGTCGCCCTGACTGGCATACAGGCTGCCGTCCGCCGGCACCGCGCTGTGATAGCCGCCGGACGGATCTTTTTGCAGGTAGGCCTTCAGCAACAGCGAGGTATCTTCACTCGGTTGCCATAACAGCGACGGCGCAATCGCGTAGCGCTCTTCGCGCTGGTGGTCATACATGGTATCGCTGCTGCGCGTCATGCCCGTCAGGCGGTATGCCCATTGATCCGACAGCGCGCCGGTCACGTCAAACGCGCCGCCCTGGGTATGGTGATTGCCGCCCGTCAGGTTGAGGTGCCCTTCGGTGGCGAACTGCGGCCGCTTACTGGTCAAGGCGACCAGACCGCCGGGAATGCTTTGGCCGTACATTACCGAAGACGGCCCTTTAATCACGTCAACCCGCTCCAGGAACCAGGGATCGACCTGCAATGCGTTGTAACTGCCGCTGTCGCTCAGCAGCCTCAGCCCGTCCAGAAACGTGTTATTCACATCGCCGCCGTGAAAGCCCCGCAGCGCAATGGTGTCATAACGCGTCGCTCCGCCGGCAAAATTGGTGAACACACCCGGCGTATACTTCAACGCATCGTTGACCGTTAAGGCATTTTGGTCGGTCATCTGCTGACGCGTCACCACCGATACCGCCTGCCCGGTTAAAATCAGCGGTCGGTCGGTTTTTGTCGCCCCCTGGCTGGTGCCGGCGGTATAGCCATGGGTTGCCGAATCCGCCGTGTCCGCCGGCTTGGCGGTCACCAGCAGCGTATCCTCCGCCCAGGAGGACAGCGGTAAAAACAGGGCAATAGCGCATAACAGACGGGAGCGTTTGACAGGAAAAATCCCAGACATAGCCGTAATTCCTATTGGAAGCCGTAAAATGTACACCGCAACAAGACAAGACGATTTCGATGACAGTCTGGTCAGAACATGATGCGGTGCGCTGGTGTTAAGAAAATGAAAATATTGGTAAAGATAATAACAATGATAATTATTATCTTTTATGGGCGGGGAGTTCAAGTACGCCTGGCGTTTGCCATCAGAAAATTACGAGGACTATCGCAGTAAAATCAAGGTGAGGAACAAAAGGCCGGCGATTACCTCGCCGGATGTGGCGGCGTTTTGGAGATATGTGGTTCAGAGATATCCACCATGCGGCAGATTTTGCTGTAGTTGCTGTAACCTTCGCAGACTTTGTCTGCCAAAAAGGTGCCCAGATACCCCAGCACCAGCGCATACCCCAACATGCAACAAATAAAGATCAGCGTTCTCACTCCGGCAGCCACCTTCAACAAAACCTATGCGTATCATACCGTGATTCGCCCTTTTTCGCCTGCCTGGAATTGACGCTGCGCGGCAATGCCGGCTTTGTAGTATCCTGTCACTCTCTTTTGGCGAGCAGAGAAACCTGATGCACCATGTGATGTTGGATATAGAAACGCTGGATGTGAAGCCAAGCGCGGTCATACTGGTGGTTGCCGCCGTATTTTTCGATCCGAAAACCGGTCGGCTGGGCGAGGAGTTTGAAGCGGCCGTCAGCCCGCAAAAAGAACAGGACGGCAGGACGATCGGTTTGGACACGGTCGCCTGGTGGGCCAGGCAATCCGATGAGGCGCGTAAATTGGCCTTTGGCGGCAGCGACAGCTTAAAGCGCGTGCTGACCAACCTGAGCCGCTTTATTCATATGCACAGCAGCGACACGGTAAAAGTCTGGGGCAACGGCAAAGAGTTTGACTGCGCCATCCTGGAGCACGCCTTCCAACAGCTGGCGATGCCCTGTCCGTGGAAGTTTTGGCACACGCAGGATGTCCGCACCCTGGTGACGCTGGCAGAGCTGCACGGCTTTAATCCCAAAAAGCTACGGCCGTTCGAAGGCACGCCGCACCGGGCGCTGGACGATGCCAAGCATCAGGCCAGATATGTCGCCGACGTGGTGGCCAACTGCTATTTCCGCCACGATGCCGCACTGCTGCCCTGATCCGGACAGGCGCTGTTCCGCTGCCGGCATCGCGCCTGCCGCTCTCTCTGTATAACAACCTGGTGCACCGCCCTTTCCATTTCACTGCGAAGGCACTACCCTAAGCCACTTTGTCACTTGGATGTGCTATTTTTCATTATGCAAAAATTTCTCCTTCTCCTGCTGAGCCTGGTCTTGCTGGGCCCGTTGGGTATCGACCTCTACCTGCCGGCAATACCGGCTATCGCTCTGGGCCTGAACAGCAGCGAAGCAGTGATCCAATCCACCATTTCACTGTTTATTCTGGTGCTGGGGCTGGGGCAGATCGTCGCCGGGCCGCTGGTCGACAACTACGGGCGCAAGCCGGTCGCACTGGCCGGCATTATCCTGTATATGATCGGCGCCGCCATGGCCGCGCTGGCCAACAGCCCGACGCTGTTTATCGCCTCACGCCTGCTGCAGGGCATCGCGGTATGCTGCACCGCCGTAGTGGCGTTTAGCGGCGTGCGCGACCGTATGAACGGCGACGATGCCGCGCGCGCCTTTGGTTTCCTCAACGGTACGCTGAATATTATCCCGGCGCTGGCGCCGCTGTTGGGCGGATTACTGGCGGAAGCGTTTGGCTGGCGCGCCCCTTTCTGGTTCCTGGTCGGCTACGCGCTGCTGGTCTTCGTGCTGATCGCTCTGCGCCTGCCGGAAACCCGCCCGGCGGATACGCGGCCGGTAAAAGGACTCCCCGTACGCCAGTACGCACAGATCCTGCGTCAGTCACGCTTTCTCTCTTTCGCCGTGGTCAATGCCGGGGCCATGGGCATGGCGCTCACCTACGTGTCGCTGGCGCCTAATGTGCTGATGGGCACCGCCGGCCTGACGCCGCTGCAATTTTCCCTGGCGTTCGGCGCCAACGGTTTCTGGATTATGCTGGTGAGCTTCTTCGCCAACCGGGTGATTCGCAAGGTCGGCCGGCCTTTTTGTCTGGCCACCGGCGGCGTGCTGATGGGGCTGGGGTGCCTTGCCCTGCTGTTTGATATCACCTTCCTGACGGCCGATGCGCAAACCCACTGGCTGGCCTATATGCTGCCGGTTGCCATCGGCTGCGCCGGGCTGGCGTTTGTGATGGGCCCGGCCACCAGCTATGCGCTGGAGCCGTATTCCAACGAGGCCGGAGTAGCCTCTGCGCTGGTCGGTTTCGTACAGATGGCCGGCGGCGCGGCGCTGGGACTACTGGCGATGGCGCTGCCTCTGCAGCCGAAAATGGCGCTGGCGCTGGTGATGGCGGCAGGCTGTTTACTGGCGCTGCACGCCCGGCAGCGCAGTAAACAATTAAAGGGACAGTTAAACCGGATCGGCTGAGCTTATGCGCCGGTCTCCACCGGCACCCGCGGCGTCAATGCCGTCAGCAGCTCGTACCCCAGGGTACCGGCTGCGGCGGCCACGTCATCCACCGGCAAATGCCGCCCCCACAATTCCACCTCGGCACCGATAGCCGCCTGCGGGCACGGCGTCAGGTCCACCGCCAGCATATCCATCGATACCGTACCTACGGTGCGCGTCAATACGCCGTCAACCCAGATAGGCGTGCCGCTCTGCGCATGGCGCGGATAACCGTCGGCATAGCCGCAGGCGACAATGCCGATCCGCTGTACGGCACTGGCGGTATAGCGCCAGCCATAGCCGACGCTGTCGCCGGATTTTAGCGTCTGCACCGCGATAATCTCACTGCGCAATGACATCGTCGCCTGGAGTCCCGTGGCGGCTATATCGGCCGAATTGCCGCTCGGCGATGCGCCGTACAAGATAATGCCCGGCCGCACCCAACTGCCGTGCGTATCCGGATGCCACAGCGTCGCCGCCGAATTGGCCAGACAACGCGGCAGCGGCAGATCCGCCACCGCGCGATCAATGGTCGCCATTTGCTGCACCACGCCGCGTGGCTCATCGGCAGTCGCGAAGTGGCTCATCAGCGTCATGGCGCCGATATTGGCAATCCCCTGCGCCCGTTGCCAGACGCTGCGTATCCGATCGGGCGCAAAACCCAGCCGGTTCATGCCGCTATTCAGCTTCAGATAAATATTCAGCGGCGCCGTCAGACGCGCATCGGCGATGGCCGCCAGCTGCCAGTCGCAGTGTACGGCGGTGGTCAGCTGATAGCGATCGATCAGCGCCAAATCCGCCGGCTGAAAAAAACCCTCCAGCAGCAGAATCGGCCCCTGCCAGCCGGACTCGCGCAGCAGCACCGCTTCCGCCAGATCCAGTAACGCAAAGCCATCGGTATTCGCCAGGCTGCGCCAGACGTGTTTAATGCCGTGGCCATAGGCATTAGCCTTCACCACCGACCAGACTTTCGCGCCGGGCGCGTGGCGGCGAATAACCTGCAAGTTGTTGTCGAACGCCGCCAGGTGCAGCGTTGCGGTAATTGGGCGGGGCATGGGCTCTCCTTCAGCCGGTTTGACGCCGGCCGCAGTCTGCCGCTGCGGCCGGTCGTTAGGATTAACGTGCCGGATGCACGTCGTTCAGCGGTGCACGCCGCGAATGGGTCACACCACCGCTGTAACGCGCCACGGAGAGATCGTCAAATGGGATCGCCGGCGTGATGCCGGAGATCAGGTCGGCAAGCAGCTGGCCGGAACCGCAGGCCATCGTCCACCCCAGCGTACCATGGCCGGTATTGAGGTACAGGTTCTTCAATGAGGTGCGGCCGACAATCGGCGTACCATCCGGCGTCATCGGCCGCAGGCCGGTCCAGAATGTCGCCTGTTCAACCTGACCGCCGTTGGGATACAGATCGCGCACCACCATCTCCAGCGTCTCACGTCGCTTCTGCTCCAGTTCGGTATTAAAGCCGACGATTTCCGCCATACCACCAACGCGAATGCGCTGGTCAAAGCGGGTAATAGCGACTTTATAGGTTTCATCCAGCACCGTTGAGTACGGCGCCGCCGCCTCATCGGTAATCGGGATAGTCAGCGAGTAGCCTTTCAGCGGATAAACCGGAATCGCCACCAGCCCGCGCAACAGCGCGGTCGAATAAGAGCCGAAAGCCACCACATAGCTGTCCGCCGTCAGGGTCTGCGCACCGCACTGTACGCCGGTGATTTTATCGCCGTCCACCAGCAAACGGTCAACATGCTGGTCATACAGGAAGGTCACGCCCGCCTGTTCCGCCATCTTGGCCAAACGCTGGGTAAACAGCTGGCAATCGCCGGTTTCATCATTCGGCAGTTGCAGACCGCCGGTCAACTTGTGCGCCACCTGCGCCAAAGCCGGCTCCGCCGTGGCCAACTGGCTGGACTCCAGCAGTTTGTAAGGCACGCCGGCGTCTTCCAATACCGCAATATCTTTCGCCGCATTCTCAAACTGCTGCTGTGAACGAAACAGTTGCAACGTGCCGCGCTGGCGCCCTTCGTATTCAATGCCGGTTTCCTGACGCAGCGCCTTGATGCAGTCGCGGCTGTACTCCGCCAGACGCACCATCCGCCCTTTGTTGGTGGCATAATGGGACGTGTTGCAGTTTTTCAGCATCTGCCACATCCAGTTGATCTGAAAACCGGTACCGTCCAGGCGGATAGCCAGCGGCGCGTGGCGCTGGAACATCCATTTGATGGCCTTCAGCGGTACGCCGGGCGCGGCCCATGGCGCAGCATAACCCGGCGAGATCTGACCGGCGTTGGCGGCGCTGGTTTCCAGCGCCGGCCCCGGTTGACGATCGACCACCGTCACTTCATGCCCGGCTTTCGCCAGATACCAGGCGCTGGCTACGCCAACCACTCCACTACCTAAAATCAACACTCGCATCACTGACTCCAGCCCGAGATTTAACAAAGCATAATCTTCTGTTGACGGCAAATTAACTCAGTAGAAAAAACCATCCAACAAATTAGTTTTTAATCGTGACAGATTTCACAATTAATTTATCGTTCAAGCCGCTTCCTTTTGCAATAGGCGGATTTAAATAGCGATAACCTGCGGTGAAAGCCGGTTCCCGGAGAGAATACCGCCCCTTAATGAAATCAATGACTGCAATGCAGTCACTAAAAATTGCTCTAATGTGCAACAGGTCGTTAACAGAATATAAAATCAACCCCAAGACATAAAACAGAGCATTAATCTACAAAACAAGGAAAAACACAACACATCATGCGATGGCGCATCGGCGGTAAAACAGCAGAAAAAACTCACCCGCTATCCGCTCCTCCCGTTAAGTTCAGACAGGACGTTGAATTTTTAGACTTTATAACCCCCTCGCCCCGTTCTTTTTTGAGCTACGATTGATTAAGGGCCGCCGTAATGAGCCTGGCCCGTACAAAACGAGGGTGCGCTGATGACAACTTCAACACATGATCAAATTATGGATGAAAAACGTCTGAGCGATGGACCAGACTGGACGTTTGAGCTGCTGCAGGTCTATCTGGAGCAGATCGACCGCGTCGCCAAACACTACAAACTGGATACCTATCCGCACCAAATCGAGGTCATCACCTCTGAACAGATGATGGATGCATACTCCAGCGTCGGGATGCCGATTAACTACACACACTGGTCATTCGGTAAAAAATTTATCGAGACCGAGCAGCTCTATAAACATGGGCAACAGGGACTGGCCTATGAAATCGTCATCAATTCCAACCCGTGTATCGCTTACCTGATGGAAGAAAACACCATCACCATGCAGGCGCTGGTGATGGCGCATGCCTGCTATGGGCACAACTCATTCTTCAAGAACAACTACCTGTTCCGCAGCTGGACCGACGCCAGCTCCATCGTCGATTACCTGCTGTTCGCCCGCCATTACATCAGCGAATGTGAAGAACGCTACGGCGTAGAAGAAGTGGAGAAGCTGCTCGACTCCTGCCACGCGCTGATGAATTACGGCGTAGACCGCTATAAACGTCCGCAAAAGATTTCGCTGCAGGAAGAAAAAGCCCGCCAAAAAAGCCGGGAAGAGTATCTGCAAAGCCAGGTGAACTCACTGTGGAAAACGCTGCCGCGCGTCGAACGCGAAGACGCACCGGAGCAAGAACGTCGTTACCCCAGCGAGCCGCAGGAAAATATTCTCTACTTTATGGAAAAAAACGCCCCGCTGCTGGAGCCGTGGCAACGGGAAATCCTGCGCATTGTGCGCAAGGTCAGCCAGTATTTCTACCCGCAAAAGCAGACGCAGGTGATGAACGAAGGCTGGGCCACCTTCTGGCATTACACCATACTCAACCATCTGTATGACGAAGGCCGCGTCAGCGAACGCTTTATGCTGGAGTTCCTGCACAGCCACACCAACGTGGTGTATCAGCCGCCTTACAATAGCCCCTATTACAACGGCATTAACCCGTATGCGCTGGGCTTCGCCATGTTCCAGGATATCAAGCGCATCTGTCAGTCGCCGACGGAAGAAGATCGCTACTGGTTCCCGGACTTTGCCGGCAAAGACTGGCTGGAAACGCTGCATTTCGCCATGCGCGACTTTAAGGACGAAAGCTTTATCAGCCAGTTCCTGTCGCCGAAACTGATGCGCGACTTCCGCCTGTTCACCGTGCTGGATGACGACCGTAACAACTATCTGGAGATTTCGGCCATCCACAATGAGGCGGGATATCGGGCGATTCGCCAAGAGCTGTCGGCACAGTACAACCTGAGCAATCACGAACCCAACATCCAGGTCTGGAACGTTGATCTGCGCGGCGACCGTTCATTGACGTTGCGCTATGTGCCACAGGAACGCGCGCCGCTGGATAAAAGCCGCCGCGAGGTGATGAAACATGTGTACCGGCTGTGGGGGTTCGACGTGATTCTGGAACAGCAAAACGAAGACGGCAGCGTCGAACTGCTGGAACGCTGTCCTCCGCGCCCCAGCGCGCTATAACAGGCAGCAAAAAGGGCGCAAGATGCGCCCTTTTGTTGTTTGTCTATACGACGGGTCGTTAACGACGCACTTCGGTCAGATCGCTCGGCATGGTACCTTGCATACTCTGCCAGATCGCGCCGCTCTCCTTGCCATAATTACGCACCGTATCCATCACCTGGTCGTACATTTTCTCATGGCACAGCATCGACAGTTTGCTGTAGAACGTACGTGCCAGCTTGCGCGCTTCCGGGTTGGAGAAGTAGTAGCGGCCAACGCGGGTATACAGCCCTTTCAGGCCGTTGAAAATCAGCCCGTAAATCGGATTGCCGGACACAAAGGCCAGACCGCGGAAAATTTCATAATCCAGCGTATTGAACGCCTCGGCCTGATCTTCAACCTCCGACGCCTTCGCCAGGACGGCCTGCGCTTCCTCAGGGTGGTTGCGCACCGCAGAGCGGATAAAGATAGAGGCAATATTGGTGCGCACCGACAATAAATTATCGATCAACTGCGGGACGCTGTTATGATCGAGGCGCGCCAGCGTTTCCAGAATGTTGAGGCCGGATGTTTCCCAAAAGTTATTCACTTTGGTCGGTTTGCCGTGCTGAATCGTCAGCCAGCCATCGCGCGCCAAACGCTGTAAAACCTCGCGTAACGTGGTGCGCGTGACGCCTATCAGTTCAGATAGCTCACGCTCCGCGGGCAAAATAGAGCCAGGAGGGAAGCGATTATTCCAAATACTTTCAATAATGTACTCTTCCGCAAAACCGGCTGGACTCTGTGCCTTAATGACCATGTGTTTGACGTTCCGTTGCAACGATATCAGTAATAGTAGTCCGCTGATCATACCAGATCATGCTGGTATGACATAGTGCGAGCGGGAAACTATAAACGAAAGTGTGCATAACCTGGCAAAAAACAGTCGAAAACGGCGAAACCCATGAATTTTAGGTTGAAATTTCTGCCGCAGTTGCATCGCAACCGTCGGCGTTGGTAGGGTAGCAACAATTTTTCTTCAAGGTAGTAAGACATATATGGAAATGACAGCACGCAGCGCCGTTGTGAAAAATTTTCTCGGCCAATCCCCTGACTGGTATAAATTAACCATCCTGATATTTTTGGTTATCAATCCGCTGGTCTTTTTCCTGATAAGCCCCTTCGCTGCCGGCTGGCTGCTGGTCGCGGAGTTCATCTTCACCCTGGCGATGGCGCTCAAGTGCTACCCGCTACAGCCCGGCGGCCTGCTGGCGCTGGAGGCGGTAGCTATCGGCATGACCAGCCCGGCGCACGTCGGTGAAGAGATCGCCAACAATATTGAAGTGCTGCTGCTGCTGATCTTTATGGTGGCCGGCATCTACTTTATGAAACAGCTGCTGCTGTTCGTATTTACCAAGCTGCTGCTGAATATCCGCTCCAAAATGCTGCTGTCGCTGGCGTTCTGTCTGGCAGCGGCGGTGCTCTCGGCGTTTCTTGACGCCCTGACGGTCGTCGCCGTGGTGATTAGCGTCGCCAGCGGTTTTTATTCTATCTACCACAATGTCGCCTCCAACCAGCCGGAAGACGCACATAACGTGAACGACGACAGCGGCATCGACGGCGATGACCGCAAACAGACGCTGGAACAATTCCGCGCCTTTCTGCGCAGCCTGCTGATGCACGCCGGCGTCGGCACCGCGCTCGGCGGCGTGATGACCATGGTCGGCGAACCGCAGAACCTGATTATCGCCAAAAGCGCCGGCTGGGGCTTTATTGATTTCTTCCTGCGCATGGCGCCGGTCACCCTGCCGGTCTTTGTATGCGGCCTGGCGGTGTGTCTGCTGGTGGAGCGCTTTGGCGTTTTCGGCTATGGTGCGCAACTGCCTGAGCGCGTGCGCGAAGTATTGACCGAGTTTGACCGCCAGGCCAGCGCCAAGCGCAACCGCCAGGAAAAAGTCAAACTGGTGGTGCAGGCGCTGATCGGCATCTGGCTGGTGGCGGCGCTGGCTCTGCATCTGGCGGAGGTCGGTCTGATTGGCCTGTCGGTCATTATTCTCGCCACCTCGCTGTGCGGCGTAACCGACGAACATGCCATCGGCAAGGCCTTCCAGGAAGCCCTGCCGTTCACCGCCCTGCTGACGGTATTTTTCACCGTGGTGGCCGTAATCATCGAGCAGCATCTGTTTAGTCCGGTTATCGCGTTTGTGCTGCAGGCCGAGCCGTCGGCGCAGCTGATGCTGTTCTACGTGTTTAACGGCCTGCTGTCGGCGGTTTCCGATAACGTCTTTGTCGGCACGGTCTATATCAACGAAGCCAAAGCCGCCCTCACCAGCGGCGCCATTTCGCTGAAGCAGTTTGAAATGCTGGCGGTGGCGATCAACACCGGCACCAACCTGCCTTCGGTCGCTACGCCAAACGGACAGGCGGCGTTTCTGTTCCTGCTGACCTCGGCGCTGGCGCCGCTGGTGCGCCTTTCCTATGGACGCATGGTCTGGATGGCGCTGCCATATACCATCGTTCTGGCGCTGGTCGGCCTGCTGTGCGTTGAGTTTACCCTGGCCCCCGTAACCGATCTGCTGACGCAGTGGCACTGGCTCTCGCTGCCGCATCTGGAGGCTGCGGGGCACTGATTCAGCGCCCCGCGACGTTGCCAGCCATACTTTGTTACCGCGAAAAGGGTCTCTGATGGCTGGCAACACGGTTGAATTGTGGTTTACACTGCCGGTTCAATTGCTTACTGCATGGAAGACTCAAAATATGTTGCGATTCTTTAAGCGCTGCTCACAAGGACGCCGCGCCTGGCTGTTGATGGCTATCACCGCGCTGGCGCTGGAATTGGCTGCGCTCTATTTCCAGCACGTTATGCTGCTGCAACCTTGCGTGATGTGTATTTATGAGCGCTGCGCGCTGTTTGGCATTCTGGGCGCCTCTCTGTTAGGGGCAATGGCACCGAAAACGCCACTGCGCTACGCCGCCATCCTGCTGTGGATCTACAGCGCCTGGGAAGGGCTGCAGCTGGCGTGGAAGCACACCATGATTATGCTGCACCCTTCACCGTTCAATACCTGTGACTTTTTCGTCAGTTTCCCTGCCTGGCTGCCGCTGGACAAGTGGATGCCGGCCGTATTTCATGCCTCCGGAGACTGTTCGGTACGCCAATGGCAGTTCCTGACGCTGGAAATGCCGCAGTGGCTGGTCGGTATCTTTGCCGCCTACCTGCTGGTCGCCGTAATCGTGCTACTCAGCCAGGCGGGGCGTTCACGTCAACAAAGTTGACGCAGAGTAAAACACATCGGTATCAATCTGAAAGGCGCCTGACGGCGCCTTTTTTCGTATCAATACAGGACGTTTTAGCGTAATTTTTCTGATTATGCGCCATTCATTGCCCATCAGTCGGAAAACTCTAAATTGCAGCAAAAAGCGTGAAACAATCATTGTTGAATGCCAAAATACCATGATGATCAACCTGAGCTCCGACGATGCTCACACCGTCAATAGGTTAACCAATTGAATAAAAACAACTTTCCCTGTTATGTTACGCTCAGTCATAATGCTATGGTTGCTTCCGAAAATGTGCCGTCAGCCGTGTCAGCCCGCATGACGTTCGGCTCTAGCGAGATATCGCTTCACCATGCAGGTATCCACTGTGAATAGCGATAATCTTAAAAATTCACGGCAAAAACAGAATATGTTAATCAAAATTCAGGTTGGCAAGGAAATATGAAGATAAGCAAGTCAATTTATATCAAAATGTCAATCTATCTGATGGCATTGAGAAGCCCGTTGATCATTGTCAGCATGGCGTTATATATGCTCACGCGCAAGGAGATGCTGCAGCGCTCAATTTTAAAGCTGGTCCCATTTATCCTCTTTCTGTTGGCTGCAGATATCTACTCGATTATCATGGGTAATGAATTTGGCAACATCATCGGCCAGACCAGGGATATTTTCCTGGCCATTGTGGTTGCCGTGTTTCTCCTCGCCAGCAGTGACATCAGCGAGAACAACAGAGCGCTGATATACCGCACTTTAAAGTACTGTTTTGTTTATGTCGCCATTGCTAAGATATTTATTATCGTTCTTTCCGTCGTAGCCGGGATCAGCGTTAACGATATTATCTCTTGGTTGCGTGACACATGGAATATCCAGATGATGTCGCTGGGCGTTGAGGATACGGTCCTTGCCCGTCTGCAAATCCCGCTGGATTCCGCAGTGCCATTCTTTTTATACTTTGTCACCCGCGAACTGATTCATAACGAAGACAATAAGTTAAAAACGTCGATCACCTTTGTGCTCTTAATGATATCCATGATCCTGACACTGTCGCGTGCCTTTTGGGCTGAGACATTGTTCATGGTATTTGCTGCCATTCTCATTGAGGCCAAGGCCTCTAAAATATTTAAAATCAGCATAATCACAGCCATTATCCTGTCATTTATTATTATATTCACGCCAGTCGGTGATATGCTGTTCAAGGTTATCGAAACACGCTTCGGTAATAACACCAACAACTCGGTATCAGACTCCTACCGGGAATGGCAAAATAGATCGCTCTATAACTCATTTATGGAAATGCCTATTTTCGGCCATGGCATCGGTTACTACATCCCGAACGCCCTGCGTTCAGAAACCACGAAGTACCTGTATGAAAGCCAGACGCTATCAATGTTGATGGCCCTCGGCATCATTGGCTGCGCCGGCCTGCTGCTGCTGATCGCCTTCACCTGTCTGAAGGCCGTATCCAAAGAGAGCAGCGGCGCCTTCGCATTTATTATGCCGCTTATCTTCCTCGCAATGTGGCTGTTTTCCGGTTCGGTTAACCCGCTGCTCTTCGGCGCATCGGGGGGATCTATTTTGTTTATGACGGCTAAATTCCATACGCTTTATAAACGCGGCGATTCATAACACATTGAAACATGGGCGCACTGCGCCCATGTTTCATTTAGGAAAAATCCCAACAATAAAGTAACGTCAAGCAATCCAACAAGAAATCCCCCCCCTCGTCCAGTATTCTGTCTCTTTGCGTATTTGCCGCCTGGATTTCCTCACCCCATCTGCTATACCTAAAATTTTGAGCAATGGCGGGAAAATGTTATGAGGTTACCTCTAGTACTTAATTCATTCTACCGACTGATGGCGCAAAATATGCCGGAACCGGTTAAACCTACGCTGCGAGGATGGTATAACGCATTTAATAAAGTACTTACTTACGGCTATAAAAATAGAGACATCTTTACTGCTCTCGATTTTGAAATAAATTCGCAGTGCAACCTCAAATGCAGCTACTGCCCTACCTAATTTAACGGTGGGCGCGGGGTCAACTATATGCCTGAGGAAGTCTTCAAAAAGGCCATTGATGACCTGTCAGCAATAAATTATAAGGGCCGGATTTCCCCTCACTTCTTTGGCGAACCATTGCTGGACCAACGACTGCCTGAGCTGATGGCCTATGCCAGAAAAAAGCTGCCTAACGCCGAAATTATTATCCACACCAACGGATTATTGTTGGATAAAGAACTGTACGACAAATGCATGCAGGCCGGCGTCAGCGGTTTCCTGGTGACCAAACACACAAAGAATCTGCCTAAGAAACTAACCAGCATGGTAGATAGCCACTATGTCAAACACGGGGAAATCAAGATCCGATCGCTCGACGGGTTGACGTTATTTAACCGAGGCGGCACGGTTAAACCGAAAAAAGAGCGGAAAATGAAGCATTGCCATTACGTCTCGGATGAAATTTCCATTACCTATACCGGCGAAGTGGTTTGCACCAACGATTACCACATCACCCACAGCTTTGGTAATGTGAAAGAGCAGAGCCTGTTGGACATCTGGCACAGTGATGATTTTCGCCGGCTGCGCAAAGAAGTGCGCCAAGGAAAATTCACACTGCCAATGTGTAGAAAATGCGCGCTGAATGAGGCCTAGTCTTATGCTCTCACCGTATTGCAGGTTCTCCTGTAATGCGGTGAATACGGCCGCCTGCTGCGCAAGCAATGAGGTATGACTTTATTTATTATATGTTTCCCTGGTAAAAACGTTTGCATTTATCTCATCGGATAGGGCCACGAATGTTCCAGACCCGAGAGCGACAGACCAAACGTTAGCGCAAAATAGGCTATCAATACTGCAAACATCACAATAGCTATTTTTTCCAGCAGATTAAGCCGCTTTTCATCAGACATATTTCAGATCCCCCTATGACATCCCTTGTTAACCACGCCCTTAAAACTTAGGCAATGATGGCATCCACATCAATAGCCACACACAAAATGAAACATTATTAATAAGACCTATTAATGATTTGTGTGTTTTTTAACACATCGCCACACCTCCCGTTACTGCGACAAAGTGTTTACTCTTGTTGATTAGCCGGGTATGTTGCGCCATCATTTCCTCCTGAGTGACAAACCGCACCTTATCTGACGATGTAGATAGGCGCCTGCGCAGCCGGGCAAGCGCATAACTCTTGGTTATCCAGCAACAGATACTATGAACAGAATTGAAATTGCTTTGGTGGTGGTCTGTATCATTCTCACCACCCTGCTGTTTTCCAAATCGGGGGACGTGATGCGGCGCAGCAGAAGCCGTTATGAGGTGGTTGCCGAAGAGCCGGTATACAGTTCTCGCACAGCACTCGGCCAATAGCCCCACGACGTCAAACCCGACGTCATCCATCACGTTTGATACCTTACCCCCTTAGAGTCACGGATTTTGCGTGAGTCCCCTCCACGTTACTGCTCCTGTTGCATGCAGATGAATAAACTAACGAACGAGCAACCGGCACTTCTCATGCGAATAAATAATAGACTACGCGCTGTGTTGGATATTAACCAATTGCGGAATGGGTAAGAAACCGATCTCTGCTGGACTATCGTTTAGCACATTTTCTTGCGCCTATTTTTTGTTTCGTTTGAAAGATAACGACGGCTCAAATACATGCGGGCTTTATTCAAGGCGTAACCGTATGCTGGAAACACACGATACAAATGGGAAGGAATATACCCGGATATCGCAAGAAATGATGAGCGCGGCAAGCCTCATTACGCACATGTGTGCAGCGAACTTACCAAGGTTAAAAATGACCGGCTGAGTGGGTCAGACAACATTTCCGCGTCGGTAATATCCATATTTTGGGCACCAACCTCGTCAGTTCACGCCGTTCAATACAGTCAATCAGCGCGCCCAGTCCGGTTTATTGAGAATAGGCGGCAGTAAAATTTCGTTCTGCGCTGAAGTAAGTTGAAAGCTGGTAAAACACAAAGCATTAGCGCAAGACGAATCACGACCTACGTAGGTTTTGAGTTGTTTTGCGCTAATTTTTTTGCCCCATGGGTGCCCCACGCGGTGCGAGTGAGCAAAAAACACGCTGATCGTCATCACAAAACCACTTTTATCGCATTGTTATGGTTTTTCATGGTTTCTGTTCGTGACATACTCTTTCGCTTTCTTAACGATATGTTGGAAAATAAATGGAATTTACACAACTCACACTAGCAATAACGATATCAATCATAATTTCCGCGCTGCTTACGGCAGCTTGCTTGCAGTCAATGAAGCTCATACCCGACATTAAGTACCCAGTCAATGAGTACAGGTCTATCAGTGGTGCGCGCGGACTTGCTGCATTTTTCGTCTACGTTAACCATGCTCCATCCATGTTAACCAACATGGGGTATACCGTACCTGGCGTGTCCCAGTGGGGTTGGATATACGCAAATCTTGGCTCTTTCGGCGTTCAAATATTTTTCTGCATAACAGGGTTCTTGTTTTTTGATCGGATAATTAAATGCGATGGAAAGCTTGACTGGAATCGATTCTACGAGTCTAGGATTAGGCGCATAGCCCCGCTATTCTATTTTGTCTGCATAATATACTTAGTGATAGTTTTTGTATCCAATATGTCATTGCATATTGACAAGCATGACATGTTGACAATTTCAGGCCTGATAACATTTGGCTTTATTGATAGCAGCATGACTATTGGTGGATTTAAATTATACCCACTAAACTCCGTTATATGGACACTGATCCACGAATGGCGTTTTTATTTTGTTCTGCCATTGATCGCCTATACTTACTGCAATAAAAAATATGGAATGCCTTTGCTGGTTGTGGCGGTGGCGATTGCTGTCGTTGACTTCAAAAACTCTGCTGTGGTTTGCTGGCCATACTTTCTAACAGGGATCGTTGTTGCCATACTAGCAAATAGAAAGTATAACTTAAGCAAAACAGTAAAGTATTTGATGGCAGCATTGGCTCTCGCTTGTTTCGTTGTTACATCAGGGATAATGGTTGATAATGGATATCACTGGTCACGCTTCATTCTCTCTTCGGTGTTCTTTGCCTGTATCGTTCTAGCAAACCCTTTCTATATGCACTTCAAGCCAATGAGATATCTTGGCGAGATTAGTTATAGCGTGTACCTTCTCCACTTGCCAGTCCTTTACTTATCAATAAAGGCTATCGGTACATTTGTCGACATATCAAATCTTAGCCAAAATGAATATTGGCTGATCATGGTGATGATCGCTCCTGTTGTGGTACTTGTCAGTAGCCTAAGTTTTAGATTTATAGAATACAGATACATGAAGAAAAAGTAATAAGATGCCGCCTATTGGCGGCATCTTTATTTTATGAACGACTTCTCTATGCAAGTGATGTGATGGACGCCCCCGCCTAAGCTAGTCAGTGCCATACTTTACTGACTACATTGATCCGGGAGTAACATCACATCACTACACTTTCAGTGCAACATGGAACGACATACTGAAGCGTGCAGGCATTAGACATCGCAGAGCGTATGAATCACGCCACACTTTCGCATGTTGAGCGCTGAGTGCAGGAGTTAATCCCTCATTCATAGCCGCGCAAATGGGTCACACATCTGCGCAGATGGTCTATCGGGTATATGGCAAGTGGATGTCTGACAACAACGCTAATCAACTTGCCATTTTGAACGCTAATTTTGGAGGAAATGCCCCATCTATGCCCCAAGCACAAAACCAGTAAGACAAAAAACCTTTCAATTCAACTAATCAGCGCGCCCAGTCCGGTTTATTGAGGATATGGTCCTGCCAATCCACCACCTCACTCTCGCGCACGGCAATATGGCGTACGGTAATACGTTCACCGTGCATTGCCGCCTTTGAGCCGCTGAGCAGCGGATGCCAGGGGTACAACGGCTTGCCTTCGCCGATCAGACGATAGGCGCAGGTAGGCGGCAGCCAGTCGAAAGTCACCAGGTTTTCCCGCGTCAGTTTGATACAGTCTTCTTCCAGTTCGAAACGCCGCTCATAATTACGGCACTGGCAGGATTTAATATTCAGCTGGTTGCAGGCAACGTTGGTAAAGTAGATTTCGTCGGTATCTTCGTCGATCAGTTTATTCAGACAGCACTGTCCACAACCGTCGCACAGCGATTCCCACTCTTCTTCTGACATTTCTGCCAGCGTTTTGCTCTGCCAAAAAGGACGTTGTGACATATTGAAATCCGGTATAACCCCTTAATGACTCTCGGCCAGCCCGACATGCTTGCCCCGGGCAGCGCGATCGGCGATTAAGGATGAATCAATGAATGTTAGCCTGCATACAGACTGCGAGGGGCACTATATAGACATTTTAGCCTGCAGATGCAAGCATTGCCGCCGTTTTTACACGGCGGCCGACAGGATCAGATCACGCGCGTGGTCAGCGTCTTGTCGTTCAGGGAGATTGTCAGCATATCGCCGGAGGCCATCGGCCCGACGCCCTGCGGCGTACCGGTGAGAATGATATCGCCGGCGCGCAGCGTGAAGAAACGGCTCATATAGGCGATCAACGGCAGGATCGGCGTGATCATATCGCGCGTATTGCCCTGCTGGCGGATCTCGCCGTTAACGTTCAGCGTCAGTTCAGCATTTTGCGCGTCGCCAAACTCGGAGACCGGAATAAAGCCGGAGAGAGGGCAAGAACCATCGAAACCTTTGGCCTTTTCCCACGGCTGACCGGCCTGCTTGAACCCCGCCTGCAAATCACGCAGCGTCAGATCCAGCGCCACGCCGTAGCCGGCGATCGCCCGCGCCACGCGATCTTCATTGGCCTGCTTCAACGGCGTGCCAATCAGCACCGCCAGCTCAACCTCGTGGTGTACCGCGCCAAGATCCTTCGGGATCGCCACCGGCTGGCGGATATCGCACAATGCGGTTTCAGGTTTGATAAACAGCACCGGCTCAGCGGATTTGGCGCTGCCCATCTCCTTGATATGATCGGCGTAATTACTGCCGACACACACCACTTTGCTTACCGGAAAATCCAGCAATGCCCCCAGCCAGTCTCGATGTTGATACATTCCGTTTCTCCCTACAAATCATGTAGGGGCTCAGCCCGCAGGCCAGGCCCGTTGTCGTTTCAGTAGCGCCGTATCGCTGACGGCCCGCCGGTACGGCTTATTGGCCAACGGCATCCGCCATCATACCCACGCTGATGGCAAAATAATATGAACGGTTCCAGTGCATGATGGTACGGAAATTATCATACACCAGGAACGCTCTCCCCTGCGCATCGTCCGGCGTAATGACCCAGCTGCGCAGCGTAGCATCCGGCAGTGCGGCGCCGTCAGGCTGCGTGACGCCCATTGCCGCCCACTGATTAACCGTGCGCCCGCGGGTTTTCAGCCCCAGATCGGCGGCGCTGAAGCCTGCCGGCAGCTTCACTTCGCGTCCCCAGCTGCTGCCCGCCTGCCAGCCTTCGGTCGACAGGTAATTGGCCGTCGAGGCAAAAACATCATCGACATTGTTCCAGATATCAATGCGTCCATCGCCATCGCCGTCAGCGCCATAGGTCAAGAATGAGCTGGGCATAAACTGGCTTTGCCCCATCGCACCCGCCCACGAACCTTTCAACTGTCCGGCCGTCACGTGTCCCTGCTCAATAATCTGCAACGCCGCCACCAGCTGCTTGCGGAAGAACGCCTCTCGCCGCCCTTCAAACGCCAGCGTCGCCAGCGCGGAAACCACGTCTTCCTTACCCTGAATCTTGCCGAAATGGCTTTCCATCGCCCACAGCGCCACGATATAGCGCTCCGGCACACCGTAACGCGCCGTCGCACGCGCCAGCTGCGGCTGATATTTACGCATCATCGCGCGTCCCTGCCGCGTTTTACTGGCTGACAATACGCGCTGCAGATAAACGTCCAGGGTAATCTTCTTTTCCAACTGATTGCGATCGGATTGGATCACCCGGTCGACAAAATGGATATTGGCAAAGGCGCTGTCGACCGTTTGCTGGCTAAGCCCCTGCGCGAGTGCCTGACCTTTAAGCTGTTCAACGTAAGCGGGAAACTGGGTTGGGTCGCGACCGGTAGCGGCCAGCGTATTGGCGGCCGGCGGTGCGGCGGGAGGCGCCGCTATCGCCAAATTCTTGTGACTGGCACAGTCGGCCAGTATCAAAGCCGTCAGCGTCAAAGCCGTGGTCGACAATCTCATCGCGGTGTCCTTTTCTGCCATTCAATTCCGCCCCGCTCAACATGCGGGGCGAACGACAATTATTTTCCGCCGCTCAAATGCTGGCTCAATAAACTTTCTACCGGCGGCGGCACCTGCAGATAAAACCCCTCTTCTTTCAGGGCTTCTCTTACCTTATCAATATTCGCATTGGCTAATCTTTCCCGGCCGTCAAGATTAAGCGTCATGGCGAACTGCGGCACGCCAAAACTTTTCAGCAACTCCTCCGGCACGCACGAGAAGTCGTCTTTTTTTTCGACATAAAGATAAGTTTGATCGCGTTTTGAACTTCTATAGATCACACAAAGCATATTTTTAACTCTATTTAATTGGGGCAGTGTCTTGCCTGGATATAACTCTGACTATAACATGCTTCTAGTACATCGGAATATCGCACCCCGAGTGGAATTCCGGGGATTTAAAGTTGCTGAAACTGAGTCAGGATAGATGTCACAATCGCCAATTGAGCTAAAAGGCAGCAGTTTTACCCTATCGGTTGTTCATTTGCATAATTCGGAACCCGAGGTAATTCGTGAAGCGTTGCAAGAAAAAGTGGATCAAGCTCCCGCTTTTTTGAAAAACGCCCCTGTTGTTATCAACATTGCAGCGCTTAACGGCGACGCAAACTGGAAAGAACTCCAACAGGCGGTCGCAGCGGCAGGTCTGCGGGTGGTTGGCATCAGCGGTTGCAAAGATGAGCGGCAAAAACGGGCGGTTGCCCGTGCCGGTCTGCCGTTGCTTAGCGAAGGAAAAGGCCACAAAGTGGCCGCTGCCGAAGCGCCGACTCCGGCCCCCGAGCCGGCCGCCGACAACGCGCCCGCCAAAACACGCGTCATCAGCACGCCTGTCCGTTCCGGCCAACAGATTTATGCCCGTAACTGCGATTTAATCGTAACCAGCAGCGTCAGCGCCGGTGCAGAAGTGATTGCCGACGGCAATATTCACATCTACGGCATGATGCGCGGTCGTGCGCTGGCTGGCGCATCCGGCGATGCCTCATGTCAGATTTTTTGCACGCACCTGGCCGCTGAGCTAGTCTCTATCGCAGGGCAGTACTGGTTGAGCGACCAGATCCCGTCCGATTCGTTCGGGCAGGCAGTACGACTCAGCCTGTTGGATAACGCTTTAACCATACAACCTTTAAATTGAGCCCTTTTGACAAGGAACCACTTCATGGCACGCATTATTGTTGTTACATCGGGTAAAGGGGGGGTTGGTAAGACCACCTCAAGCGCAGCCATCGCGACCGGTCTGGCCAAACAAGGCAAGAAAACCGTCGTTATCGACTTCGATATCGGTCTGCGTAACCTTGACTTGATTATGGGCTGTGAGCGTCGCGTGGTTTATGACTTCGTTAACGTAATTCAGGGTGACGCCACGCTGAATCAGGCGTTAATCAAAGACAAACGCACCGAAAACCTCTACATTCTGCCCGCATCTCAAACGCGCGACAAAGACGCGCTGACCCGCGAAGGCGTTGAGAAAGTGCTCAACGAACTTGGCGAGATGGACTTTGACTTCGTGGTGTGCGACTCACCGGCCGGTATTGAAACCGGCGCGCTGATGGCGCTGTACTTCGCGGATGAAGCCATCATTACCACCAACCCGGAAGTGTCTTCAGTACGCGACTCCGACCGCATTCTCGGCATCCTGTCCTCCAAATCGCGCCGCGCCGAACAAGGCAAGGATCCGATCAAGGAGCACCTGCTGCTGACCCGTTACAACCCGGGCCGCGTCAGCCGCGGCGACATGCTGAGCATGGAAGACGTACTGGAAATTCTGCGCATTCCTCTGGTCGGGGTTATTCCGGAAGACCAGTCCGTACTGCGCGCATCCAACCAGGGTGAGCCTGTGATTCTGGATCTCGAGTCCGATGCCGGCAAGGCATACGACGATACCGTTAACCGCTTGTTAGGAGAAGAACGCCCCTTCCGCTTCATTGAAGAAGAGAAGAAGGGCTTCCTGAAACGCCTTTTTGGGGGATAAACCATGGCTTTGTTAGACTTCTTTCTGTCCCGCAAAAAAAGTACAGCCACTGTAGCCAAGGAGCGGCTGCAAATTATCGTCGCGGAGCGTCGCCGGGGGGACAGTGAACCCCCGTATCTGCCCGATATGAAGCGTGACATCCTGGCGGTCATCTGTAAGTACATTCAGATTGACCCTGATATGCTGCACCTTCAGTTTGAGCAGAAAGGAGACGATATTTCGGTACTGGAACTCAACGTCACGTTACCGGAGTCAGAAGAAGCCGCTAAATGATCGCGACACAATAAATGTCCCCCTGTATTTTTGCAGGGGGACACTGTATATGCGTCCAGACATTGAACGGGAAAGCAGCAAAATAGCCATTTTCACCGTTTGAGATTAATCCCAATTAATCTGGTGGTGATGTTCTTTAAACTTAATACTGGCGCCAGTATTATCTGAAATAAAATTCACCTCGCAATAAACGGAGCAGCTTGATTTCCCCCTGCCCCGCCTTCGCTTACCTTTGATTAATAACCCTGTAGAATTGCCAATAATGGTTCGGCTAATAACTCCGCACGCCATCCGTTGATTAATTCCGGCTGGCAGTCGCTGTTTTTCAGTTTCCAATGCCAGTTCAGCAGCTGATTAATTTGGCGACGCGACGCCAGCAACTCACTGCTTAAACCACTTTGTTCGCTGGCGGCGACAATCGCCGCTTTGATTTCCTTAAAGACCTTTTTGTAACCCGGGTGCTCCACCAGGTTGGCGACAGGTGCCGGCAACGCGTCTTCATCCAGTGCAGTAGCCTCAGCAACCAGCGCCAGCAGCGTTTTTCCGTGGAAACGGATTTCCGGGCCGCTCAGGCCCAGTGCATCCAGTTCCCCCATTGAGGTTGGCATATGGCGCGCCACCGCCCACAGGTTCTCTTCCCGCACGACAAAATTAACCGCCAAATCGCGCTGCCGCGCCTGCTGCAGCCGCCATTCGGCCAGCTTTTGCAAACAGCCGAGCTGACGCGGACGCAGCTGCCAGGCATTATTCATTTCGCGGTAGGCCAGCTCCGGCGCCAGCGTTTCACTGCGGCGCTGGCACAGCAGCAGACACTCGTTACTCGCCGCCTCGGTCCAGCCGGCCTGCTCGACTTCCTGCACCAGCTGGCCAGCCATCGGCAGCAGATAGAACACATCGGCCGCCGCATACTGACACTGACGCTCGGTCAGCGGCCGGGCCAGCCAGTCGGTACGCGATTCGCTTTTGTCCAATTCGACCTGCATATAAGCAGCAACCAGCGTGGCGAATCCGCACGACAGCGGCCGGCCGGTAAACGCCGCCAGGATCTGGGTATCCACCAGCGGCGTCGGCAAGGTCTGGAACGCATTCAGGAACACTTCGAGATCTTCGCTGCCGGCATGCAGGTATTTCACCACCGCCTTGTCGCTCAGCAGGTCAATAAACGGCTGCCACTGTGTAATCGACAAGGGATCAATCAGGGAGAGTTGTTCACCATCGTATAACTGGATAAGGCCAAGCTGCGGATAATAGGTGCGCGTTCTGACGAATTCGGTATCAAGCGCGATTTGAGCATGTGTTCTGGCCTGTTCGCAGACCTGCTGCAATCCGGCATCGGTAGTGATCAACGTATAATTCAAAACTTCATTCTCTTATTTCATGAGCCAAACACAACAACGCCGGCATTCACCGGCGTTGTTGATAAGTAAGTGTGACCGAACAGCATCAGGCGGCATCGGCCGCCTTGGCGTTTGTCTGTTCGTCACGCAGTTCGCGCCGCAGAATTTTGCCAACGTTCGACTTCGGCAACTCGTCGCGGAACTCAACAATTTTAGGCACTTTATACCCGGTCAGGTGCCGACGGCAATGGGTCAGCAACTCGTCCTTGGTCAGCGAAGGATCCTTCTTCACCACGCAAATTTTCACGCTCTCTCCGGAGACTTCGCTCGGCACGCCAATTGCCGCGCACTCCAGCACCTTAGCATGCTGGCTGACGACATCCTCAATTTCATTCGGATAAACGTTAAAACCCGATACCAAAATCATATCTTTTTTACGATCGACGATGCGAATAAAGCCCTGCTCATCCACCGTGACGATATCGCCGGTCGCCAGCCAGCCGTCTTTCAGCACTTCATCCGTAGCATCGGGACGTTGCCAATAGCCTAACATAACTTGCGGCCCTTTGACCCACAGTTCACCCGGTTCGCCCATGGCAACGTCTTCCCCCTGCTCATCCACCAGGCGCACATCGGTCGACGGCACCGGTAACCCGATACTGCCGCTGTAATGTTGCAAATCATACGGGTTGCCGGCCACCAGCGGCGCGCACTCGGTCAGGCCGTAGCCTTCCAGCAGGTGCTTGCCGGTGGTCTGCTCCCACTTATCCGCCACTGCCTTTTGCACCGCCATACCGCCCCCCACCGAAAAGCGCAGCGTCGAGAAGTCCAGTTTGAGGAACTCCTCGTTATTCAGCAATGCGTTGAACAGGGTATTGACGCCGCTCAGGGCGGTAAACGGGTATTTGGCCAGCTCTTTAACCAGGCCGGGAATATCGCGCGGGTTAGTGATCAGCAGGTTGCGGCCGCCAAGATCGATAAACAGCAGGCAGTTCACCGTCAACGCAAAAATGTGATACAGCGGCAGCGCGGTCACCACCAGCTCTTGTCCGGCACGGAACAGCGGCGCATAGGCCGCCTTGGCCTGTTCGAGATTGGCCTGCATATTGCGGTGGGTCAGCATCGCGCCTTTCGCCACCCCGGTGGTGCCGCCGGTATACTGCAAAAAAGCCAGATCGCTGTTAATGATGTCCGGTTTTACATATTGCAGACGTCGGCCGCGCTGCAGCGCCGTACGGAAAGAGATGGCGTCCGGCAGATCGTACTTCGGCACCAGGCGTTTGACATACTTCACCACAAAATTGACCAGCGTGCCTTTGGCCGCCGAAAGCTGATCCCCCATCCGCGTCAGGATCACATGCTTAACCTGGGTTTTGAAGACCACCTTTTCCAGCGTATGGGCAAAGTTGGAGACAATAACAATAGCGCTGGCGCCGCTGTCGTTGAGCTGATGCTCCAGCTCGCGCGGCGTATACAGCGGGTTCACGTTAACCACCACCATGCCGGCGCGCAGAATGCCGAACAGCGCGATAGGATACTGCAGCAGATTCGGCATCATCAAAGCGACACGGTCGCCTTTATTCAGCCCCAGCTCATTTTGCAAGTAGGCGGCGAATGCCCGGCTGCGCTCTTCCAACTTGCGGTAGGTCATCACCTCGCCCATATTGATAAATGCTGGCTGATCCGCATAACGCTGTACGGCATTTTCAAACATTTCAACCAAAGACGGATAGCGATCGGCGTCAATCTCTGCTGGCACATCTGCCGGATAACGTTTTAACCAGACCTTTTCCAAGGTATTACTCCCGAAATCATTTCTCATTATCATCGCAGCCCCTAAATGCACAGCCAGGTTATAACAATATTTTAACTCAGCAGACCAGTTTAGGTTTTAAACAATTTACAGGTTGCGATGCGTGTCACTAATTACCGGCGCTTCCCTGCACCAAAAGAAAAGGCGGCTCATAAGCCGCCTTAACAATCTATTGAATTTTCGCGTAACTTACTCGGTAACGATCGTTTGCACCTGCGCCGGGCCGGGGCTGTACCAGCCGTAGCCCGGCCCCCAGTCAGGCCCCCACGGGCCGCCACGCCAGCCCCAGGGCCCCATTGGCGCCGGAGGCATCATTACCTGCTGCGTCACCCGCCAGCGTTTAAAACCGCTGACGCTCATCGTGACGAATTTATACGGCGTCGCACCGATTTTGCCAGGCTGCACGCCGGTTATCGGCCCGACCACGGTGACAAGGTGCCCCTTGAAGTCCGTTGGCTCAAGGAAACCGTTTACCGTCGCCAGTACCCGCCCGCGCGATGGTTCACCGAGAATCGGCCGCGCGCCATCGTCCAGCGGCACTGCGGCGATTTCCAGCACCGTCTTACCCTGCTCATTCGCCACATTCACCACTTTACCGCCAAAGCGGGCCTCCGCGCCGTTAAACAGGCTTGGCGCGTTTTGCACCGACGCCAGCTCGGTGACCGGCGTTGGTGAGGAACCTTTAATCGCATCGGGGACGGTGACGCAGCCGGACAGCATCAAAACGCCGCCGGCCAATGCCGGCAGCGTGAATCGTTGAACTACGGTACGGATTCGCATGGTGCAATCTCCTGAAATATCTGTCACTTCGACTGTTGTTTTCGCCGCAAGTTGCAGAACGTTTCATCCCTGTCACGTATAAAGCGCACATAACGTGTAAACGACTATTCGCGCCCCGGCAACTTCTTCCAGGTGACCTCATTACGCAGATACGTCGGTTCTGCCTGTTCAACCGGGCAAGCCAGCCCCTGCTGCCAGGCATGCAGCGCCAGCGGCAACATATCTTCCGCCCGCGGCAGCAATATCTGACCATCATGCAGAGTAATCGGCGCTCCGGCAACCAGTTCCGGATAGGTTTGCCAGCCGGTACCGACCTGCGCCCAGTCGCCTTGCAGCCCCTGCGCGCGCGCCAGCGCCTGCTCGGGCGACAATACCGCCTCACCCTCGCTTTCCAACCACTGGCCATCGGACTGACGCTCAAACTGACCCCAGTAAACCTCGCCCATACGGGCGTCGATCGCCGCCAGCACGCGCTGCGCGCCGGTCATACGCCAGGCACCCTGCGCCATGGTCTGTAAGGTAGAAACGCCCAGCATCGGCAAATCGGCGCCTAACGCCAGCCCCTGCGCGATACCAATGCCGATACGCACGCCGGTGAAACTGCCGGGGCCACGCCCAAAGGCCAGCGCATCAAGCTCGGCAAGCGTCACGCCGGATTCGGCCAGGACCTGCTGCACCAGCGGCAGGATACGCTGCGTGTGTTCACGCGGGCACAGTTCAAACAGGGCGTGGGTTTCGCCTTGATTCCAGAGGGCAACGGAACAGGCTTCCGTTGCGGTATCGATCGCTAAAATTCGCGTGGACATGCCAACCTCAGGCGGGAAATATCAGTATTTTTTACAGGGCGCGCATTGTAGCACAGCCCGGATTACCGGCATAGCCGCAGCCGCACGGATACGGCGCAGCGGTTATTCCTGCTGCAAAAAGGCGATCGCCTTGCTCAGATCGCGCGTGCGCGGCGTAGGCGGCAGGCTGTTAAGGAAGACTTCGCCATAGGGACGCATCACCAGCCGGTTGTCGCAAATGACCAGCACGCCACGGTCGTCCGTATCGCGGATTAGGCGGCCGACGCCCTGCTTGAGGGTAATCACCGCATCCGGCAGCTGCACCTCATTAAACGGATCGCCGCCGCGCAGGCGGCAATCTTCAATGCGCGCCTTGAGCAACGGATCGTCCGGCGAGGTAAACGGCAGTTTATCGATAATCACGCACGACAGCGCATCGCCGCGCACGTCCACCCCCTCCCAGAAACTGCTGGTCGCCACCAGCAGTGCGTTGCCCGCCTCGACAAACTGCGCCAGCAGCTGTCCCTTACTGGTTTCACCCTGCACCAGTACCGGCAACGTCATCGACGCGCGAAACTCTTCGGCCAACTCGCGCATCATCTGGTGCGAGGTGCACAGGAAGAAACAGCGCCCCTGGTTGGCCTCAATCATCGGACGCAGCATCCGCGCCAGCTGGCGCGCTCCGCCCGGCTGATTCGGCGACGGCAGAAAACGCGGTACGCACAACAGCGCCTGGTTGGCATAGTCAAACGGGCTGGGTAACAGCAGCGTCTTCGCCTTGTTCAGCCCTAGCCGTTCGGTAAAGTGCCCCATCTGTTCATTCACCGACAACGTCGCCGAGGTGAAAATCCAACTGCCCGGTTTATCATCCAGCAGCTCACGGAAACGTTCCGCCACCGTCAGCGGCGTCAGCGCCAGCACGAAATTGCGCGCATTACACTCATACCAATAGCTAAAGCCGGGTTCATTGACCGATTTCAGGCGTTTAAGACGGGTGCGATATTGGCCTGCGCGCTCAAACGCGGCATCCAGCAGCGCCGAGCGCCCGAGCGACAGTTTCATCACGTCGTAACACAGCTCCAGCGCATCGTCGAGCAACAGCAAGGCGCGCTGCACATTGGGCTGGTTCAGCACGTCGCGCAGGTTGCCGCGAAAGCCCGGCTCCCCCAGCGCCAGCCGAAAATCCTGCGTACTCATGCTTAAGCGATCGGCGCTCTTTTGCAGCTGAGCCGCGTCGCGCACCTCGGTGCGGTAGGCGATGGTGATATCTTTCGCCAGATCCATCAGCTGACGGCTGGTCAGCTGTTTGCCAAAATACTGGCTGGCGATATCCGGGATCTGATGCGCCTCATCGAAAATCATCACATCCGCCTCGGGGATCAGCTCGGCAAAACCGCTTTCCTTCACCACCATATCCGCCAAAAACAGATGATGGTTCACCACCACCACGTCGGCGTCCATCGCCTTACGGCGGGCTTTGACCACGAAGCAGTCCTGATATTGCGGGCAATCGCTGCCCAGGCAGTTGTCATTGGTGCTGGTCACCAGCGGCCAGACGAAGCTGTCTTCAGCCACGTCGCTACAGCTGCTGATGTCGCCTTCCACGGTCTGCGACGACCAGCCGCGCAGCTGCACCAGATCGATCAGCGTCTGCCCCGCCAGCTCGCCGCCGGCCAGAGACTGTTGCTCCAGACGTTCCAGACATAGATAGTTGGAGCGCCCTTTCAGCAACGCCAGTTTACCCTTGAATTGCAACGCCTTGGCGATAGTCGGCAGATCGCGCGCGTACAGCTGATCCTGCAACGCCTTGGAGCCGGTGGAGATAATCACTTTTTTATTCGAACGCAGCGCCGGCGCCAGATAGGCAAACGTTTTACCGGTTCCGGTTCCCGCTTCCACCACCAGTTCCTGTTTAAAATTGATGGCTTCGGCGACCGCTTCGGCCATCAGCCGCTGCGCTTCGCGCGGTTTAAACCCTGTAATTGCCTGCGCCAATGCGCCGTCTGTTGCGAAATCGTCTGCCACGCTGCCTCACCGCCGAAAAAATTCAGCTGTGATTATATACACATTCCGCAGCGCCGTGCAGATGGCAGCAACGGACGTCATGCTGTGCTACCCTAAGCGGGCCAAAAATATGGAGATAACTGAATGAATATCGAACGCATTGATCCTGAACAGCGCTGGTCAGAAGCCGTGGTGCATAACGAAACCATCTATTACACCAGCGTGCCGGAAAATCTGGATGAGGACGCGACGGCGCAGACCGCAAACGCCCTGGCGGCGATTGACGTCCTGTTGGCGCGCGTAGGCTCAGACAAAAGCCGCGTCATGGACGCCACCGTGTTTCTCGCCGACGCGGCGGATTTTGCCGCCATGAACGCCGCCTGGGACGCCTGGGTGGTGCCCGGTAGCGCACCGGTGCGCTGCACCGTGCAGGCGAAGCTGATGAATCCGAAATACAAGGTTGAAATCAAAATCATCGCCGCCCAATAATTGTCATGCCGCGGACCTTCTACACCGCGGCACGATGATCCTGGCGCCGCTGCGGCGCCTTTATGCCAGCTTAATCAGCACCATCCCCGCCAACAACAGTGCAACGCCCAGCCAGCCTTTGCTATTGAGACGCTGACCGAACAGGATCCAGCCGGCGGCCACGGTGGCGACAATGCCAAAACCGCCCCACAGCGCATACGCGACCGACAGGTCAATTCCCTTAACCGCCTGCGCCAGCGCACTAAAGGCGGCCAATACCGACAGCAACGACAGCAACCCCAACCACACCCTGCGGAAACCGTCTGACATTTTCAGAAAAATGTTGGCGACAATCTCCAACGCCGTGGCCAGCACCAGAAAGCCGATATGAATCCACTCAAGCTGTTGCATGCTGCGCACCTCGCTCATCATCAGATTTCGGCGTCTTACGGGTGCCGGACTTCACCAGCATAATGCCCGCGATCAACGTCACCAGACCCAGTACCTTCAGCAGGGAAATCGGCTCATCGAACCACAGCACGCTGAACAGAGTAATAAACAAAATGCCAATGCCTTCCCACAGCGCATAGGCCACGCCCAGGGCGACACGCTTGACCGCCACAGACAACAAAATATATGACGTGGTAATCATCACATACATCACCATATGCCCCAGCATACCTCCGCTGACGCTGGCGTATTTCATCGACAGGGTGCCGATAATTTCTGTGGCGATCGCCAAACCTAAAAACAGCCAATAAATCATGATTTCTCTCCCAAACGGCGAATAACGCCCGCAAAGGTATATTTATCCCGATTTATCTCGTCCGAGCGGCATTTCGCCGCATCAGGATGCAGAGATCCCTGGGGATAAACTGACCCAAATGTTGTAAAAACAGAGTGTCCGGTTATGCGGAGATAAAGCCTGAAAAACGCAGCCTTATCGCAACCGGTTAAGGGAGAAAGGTGCTATAGCTCACTGCACCAGTGGTGTTCACTGGCAAGGATGGCAGACAGGAAAAGCTGACAGGTTGAGGTTCTAAGGGGGTTTTTATTTGTAGTCATCATAGTTATCTCGCTATCTTCAGCCGTACATATCACAAAACCCGTACGATTTGCTCAATATCCTCATTATGGAAAATTTTTAACGGATATAGTTGTACCACAGGCTCAAAAATAAAGCAAACGGCCATTTTGATAAGCAAGTTGCAAAAAATAAGTTAAAAATAAGAAAGTTATACAAATAAAAAACAAAAAAAGGCTCAACCAATGATTGAGCCTCCGAGTAACATGCCCTGTACAAGGATGCAGCAAACTCAGGCGCGGCAAGGCTTAGCCGCGCGCGCCATCCACCGCCTCGCGCGCCAGTTCGGTAATGCGCGCATAGTCGCCCTGCTCCAGCGCATCGCCAGGCACCAGCCAGGAACCGCCGATGCACAGCACGCTTTTCAGCGCCAGATAATCACGATAGTTGCCCGGCGTGATCCCACCGGTAGGACAAAAACGCACCTGCGGGAACGGACCGGCGATCGCCTGCAACGCCTTCACGCCGCCGTTGGCTTCCGCCGGGAAGAACTTGAACTCGCGCAGTCCGTAATCCATCCCCAGCATCAGTTCAGACACGGTGCTGATACCCGGAATCAACGGAATGCTGCCGGCGGTCGCCGCCTGCAGCAGATCGGCCGTCAGCCCCGGGCTGATGGCAAACTGTGCGCCCGCTTCGGTCACCGCCTGCAGCTGCTGCGGGTTGATCACCGTACCGGCGCCGATAATCGCCTCAGGCACGTCCTTGGCAATGGCGCGGATAGCATCCAGCCCGCACTCGGTGCGCAACGTCACCTCCAGCACGCGCACCCCGCCGGCGACCAACGCTTTCGCCAGCGGCACCGCGTGTTCCAGCTTGTTAATCACAATAACCGGCACAACCGGACCCGCGGTCAGAATCTGCTGCGCGCTGGTTTTCCAGTGATTCATCGTCATTTTCTCCACATTGAGGTTGGTGTATGGCACGCCCCTGCCACAGGGCCTTCAGACCATAGTCTGAAAAGTCCGGCCGTACCCTCAGCCTGATCGACAGGCAAAAAAAAGCCGGCAGACCCGCTGCCGGCGTAACAATTTATTCGAACTCGTTCCAGGAACGGCCGTCGCGGGTGATCATCGCCACCGACGCCACCGGCCCCCAGGTGCCCGCCTGATAAGGCTTAGGCGCGTCATTGTCGGCTTTCCAGGCGTCCATGATGGAGTCGACCCACTTCCAGGCCTCTTCCACCTCATCACGGCGGACAAACAGCGCCTGAATACCGCGCATGCTTTCCAGCAGCAGACGCTCATAGGCGTCAGCAACGTGTTCCTGGTTGAAGGTTTCCGAGAAGCTCAGATCCAGCTTAGTGGTTTGCAGATGATGCTTATGGTCAAGGCCCGGCACTTTATTCAGCACCTGGATCTCAATCCCTTCATCCGGCTGCAGACGGATGGTCAGCTTGTTCTGCGGCAGTTGCTGATACGAGTCGCTGAACAGGTTAAGCGGCGGGTTCTTAAAGTACACCACCACTTCGGAGCATTTAGCCGGCAGGCGTTTGCCGGTGCGCAGATAGAACGGCACGCCGGCCCACTGCCAGTTGTCGATATCCACACGGATAGAGACAAAGGTCTCCGTGTTACTGCTCTTGTTGGCGCCCTCTTCCTCCAGATAGCCAGGCACCTTGCGCCCCTGCACAAAGCCGGAGGTGTACTGGCCGCGCACCGTCGTTTCACGTACGTTGCGCTGGTCGATACGGCGCAGCGAACGCAGCACTTTCACCTTCTCGTCACGAATGCGGTCGGTGGTCAGATCCGCCGGCGGCGACATGGCGATCATGGTCAGCACCTGCAGCAGGTGGTTCTGGATCATATCGCGCATCTGGCCGGCCTGGTCGAAGTAACCCCAGCGCCCTTCAATGCCCACCTCTTCCGCGACGGTGATTTGCACCGAGTCGATGGTGCGGTTATCCCAGTTAGAGGCGAACAGCGAGTTGGCGAAACGCAGCGCCAGCAGGTTCAGTACCGTCTCTTTGCCCAGATAGTGGTCAATACGGTACACCTGACTTTCGTTGAAGAACTCAGCCACCTGATCGTTGATCAGGCGTGAAGAGGCCAGATCGGTGCCCAGCGGTTTCTCCATCACTACGCGCGCCGGCTCTTTGTTCAGTTTGGCCTGGCCTAACCCTTTGCAGATCGCGCCGAAGGTGCTTGGCGGCATTGCAAAGTAGTTGATGGTGGTACGGTTTTCCTGATCCAACATTTTGCCCAGTTTGGCAAAATTTTTGCTGTCGTTGACATCAAGATTACAGAAATCTAATCGCGCGCTGAGCGTAGCCCACAGTTCGTCATCCAGCTTTTCCTTCATAAAGGTTTCAAGCGCTTCTTTGACGACCTTGGTATAAGCGTCTTTATCCCACTCTGCACGGCCCACCCCGATAATACGGGTGTCCGGGTGGATATGACCGGCTTTTTCTAATTGGTACAGGGAAGGCAGCAGCTTACGGCGCGCCAAATCCCCCTTCGCGCCGAAAATAACCAGGTCGCACGCCTGGGCTGTAGAGGTTACCGCCATGTTCATCTCCTCGTTGCAGGATATTTGTAATTTTCTTACATTACTAATGTACTCTCTTTACCTACGGCCAGTAAACCCGGATTAAAAGCAGAAAAACGCCAGAAACTTTGCGGCTATACGTTGAAACTCTGCCGAACCGGCAACGTTAGCCAAAATTGTAATTTTCTGTCTTTTTTGTCGCTCTTTTACCATTATGAAAGTTAGACACAGCTCATATTCTGGTGAAAAATCCCAGCAAACGCTCTGTCGAGACTGCCAACGGTTACCAGCACGTAGTATATTTTCACTAAACCGGCATTGATTTCTCCTTTGATTGAAATCGATATACCCAATTGATTTCTCGTTGCATCCTGGCGCAGGCCGGCCCTTCACGCCGCCCCGCACACATCAGGCGCGTTTTTTGCGTACCGGCAACCGGAAATATGCAGGGTAAAAACCCATGAGTGACACCCGTTATATGAATACGCTGGAAAAAATTCACAGCCATTTAGAGCAGCTGAGCAAATCCGAAAGAAAAGTCGCCGAGGTGATCCTCGCATCGCCACAGACGGCGATCCATTCCAGCATCGCCACGCTGGCGCGTATGGCCGACGTTAGCGAGCCAACGGTAAACCGCTTTTGCCGCCGTCTTGATACCAAAGGTTTTCCCGATTTTAAACTGCATCTGGCACAGAGCCTGGCGAATGGCACGCCCTACGTCAATCGCAACGTCGAAGAAGACGACAGCGTCGAGGCCTACACCAGTAAAATTTTTGAATCGGTGATGGCCAGCCTGGATACAGTAAAGGCAAATTTAGATATCGCCGCCATAAATCGTGCGGTTGACCTGCTGACCCAGGCGAAAAAAATCTCCTTCTTTGGCCTCGGCGCCTCTGCGGCGGTTGCTCACGATGCCATGAACAAGTTCTTCCGCTTCAATATTCCGGTCGCCTACTTCGACGATATCGTGATGCAGCGCATGAGCTGCATGAACTCCGGCGAAGGCGATGTGGTAGTGTTGATTTCACACACCGGCCGCACCAAGAACCTGGTGGAAATGGCGCGTCTGGCGCGCGACAACGATGCCGCGGTGATCGCCGTCACCTCCCATGACTCGCCATTGGCGCGCGAAGCGACGCTGGCGCTGCTGCTCGACGTGCCGGAAGATACCGACGTCTACATGCCGATGGTGTCGCGCATCGCTCAGCTTACGCTGATTGACGTGCTGGCGACCGGTTTTACCCTGCGCCGCGGGGATAAATTCAGAGATAACTTGAAGCGGGTCAAGGAAGCGTTGAAAGAATCGCGCTTTGATAAAGACGTAGAGATTCCCAACAATTTCGAGTCATAATCGAAACGGCCCTCATTCACCGCCGGGCAGCCTCTGCGAGGCGATTTGATCGGCGGCACTATAGGTTGTACCGTGTAACACGTTCCTGCGGATAACCCGGGTGTGACGCCAGCGTCATGAAACGTGGCTAGGGTGACATTTCACGCCGGTTCGCGTTATCCGATGCTTATCGCAGCACTTTTTTTTATTTGCTTCACCAGTCAACGGAGTACTACATGTCCAGACGGCTCAGAAGAACCAAAATCGTTACTACACTGGGTCCGGCTACCGACCGCGACAATAATCTGGAAAAGATCATTGCTGCCGGCGCCAACGTAGTCCGGCTTAATTTTTCCCATGGCAATGCGGAAGACCACCTGGCACGCGCAGATAAAGTTCGCGAAATCGCCGCCAAGCTGGGTCGGCACGTTGCTATTCTCGGCGATCTTCAGGGGCCAAAAATCCGTGTATCCACCTTCAAGGAAGGCAAGGTCTTCCTGAATGTTGGTGATAAATTCCTGCTCGATGCCGAAATGGCGAAAGGCGAAGGCGATAAAGAAAAAGTCGGCATCGACTATAAAGGCCTGCCTGCCGATGTGGTGCCGGGCGATGTGCTGCTGCTCGACGACGGACGCGTGCAGCTGAAGGTGCTGGAAGTTCAGGGCATGAAAGTGTTCACCGAAGTCACCGTCGGCGGCCCGCTGTCCAACAACAAAGGCATCAACAAGCTGGGCGGCGGTCTGTCTGCCGCGGCGCTGACAGAGAAAGACAAGGCCGACATCGTCACCGCCGCTAAAATTGACGTGGACTATCTGGCCGTTTCCTTCCCGCGTACCGGCGAAGACTTGCACTATGCACGCCGTCTGGCGCGTGATGCTGGCTGCAACGCCAAAATCGTCGCCAAGGTTGAACGTGCGGAAGCCGTCTGCGATGAAGAAGCGATGGACGATATTATCCTGGCATCCGACGTGGTGATGGTGGCACGCGGTGACCTGGGAGTGGAAATCGGCGATCCGGAACTGGTAGGCATTCAGAAAACGCTGATCCGCCGCGCCCGTACGCTGAACCGCGCGGTCATCACCGCCACCCAGATGATGGAATCGATGATTACCAACCCGATGCCAACCCGTGCGGAAGTGATGGACGTAGCGAACGCCGTACTGGACGGCACCGATGCGGTCATGCTGTCAGCGGAAACCGCTGCCGGTCAATACCCGGCGGAAACCGTCGCCGCTATGGCGCGCGTGTGTCTCGGTGCGGAAAAAATCCCCAGCATCAATGTTTCCAAACACCGTCTGGACGTACAGTTCGACAACATCGAAGAGGCGATCGCCATGTCTTCGATGTACGCCGCCAACCATCTGAAAGGGGTAACGGCAATTATCGCCATGACTGAATCCGGTCGCACCGCGCTGATGATGTCCCGCATCAGCTCCGGCCTGCCGATTTTCGCCATGTCGCGCCATGAGCACACGTTAAACCTGGCCGCTCTATACCGTGGCGTCACGCCGGTCTATTTCGACAGCCACACCGACGGCGTAGCCGCCGCCAATGACGCCATCAACCGTCTGCGCGACAAAGGCTACCTGCTGTCCGGCGACCTGGTGCTGGTCACGCAAGGCGACGTGATGGGCACCGTCGGCACTACCAATACCAGCCGTATCCTGCGTATTGAGTGATTTGATGCTCAATTGGCCGGTCTGCCCTGCGCAGGCCGGCATTCTTCTACGGGTTCTGCACCCCTTCAACGTTGTCCTAACCATAAGGAAAGTACGGCGTGCTGCATCAACATACCTCACATCCCTACACCAATCGTTCCGTAAGCTTAGAACTGGACGGCCAACAGCTCGACAAGCTTGATACCGCCATGCTGGCAGGAACGGGGCTACGCAAGATAAGTCTCTATAATAACCAACTGAAAGTATTTCCGCCGGAGATCGTCAACCACAGCCAACTGCAAGTGCTGAATATTTCCGTGAATCAGTTAACTGCTGTGCCGGATGGAATTGTTCAGCTGCGGCAATTGGAAATGCTCGATCTGGGACACAACCAACTCAGCGTGATCCCTGGCGAAATCGGCCAGCTCAACGCGTTGAAATACCTTTACCTCAGCGACAACCAGCTCAGTGCCTTGCCGGCATCCTTATCCGAATTAACAGCGCTACGCTATCTGAACGCAACTGACAATCGCCTGACCACCCTGCCGGACGCCCTTTGTCGGCTCACGTCGTTGCAAGAGCTCAGGCTTTACCATAATCAGATCGCTCATCTGCCTGAATCCATCCATCGGCTGTCACTGCTGCGGGAATTACATCTGATGCACAATCAGTTAACGTCATTGCCGACCAGCTTTGGTGAGTTAGGCACGCTTAACATATTGGATGTCTCCAACAACGTCATTACCCACCTGCCGGATACGTTCTGTCAGCTTTCCCAACTGTGTGAGCTTAATTTGCGCTTTAATCAGCTCACTCAGCTGCCCGAAAACATAGGACAGCTGAGCAAGTTGCAAACTCTGGATCTGCGCGCTAATCGGCTCACGACGTTGCCGGCCAGTCTGGCCGAGATGAAAAGTTTGCGCCGGCTTGATTTACGCTGGAATGACTTCACCCGCTATCCTGCGGTTCTCGACCTGCTGATCGAACGCGGGTGTATGGTGCACGCGTAAATAACAAAAGGCGCCATTTTGGCGCCTTTTTACATTATTTCACCTATGCATCAGCGGTATAAATCATCGCGCGAATAGGGTTCAATCTCCCCTTCCTTACGCGTCTTCAGCAATTTGAGGATCCAGGTGTACTGCTCAGGGTTTGGTCCCACCAGGTTCTCCACCTCTTCGTTCATCCGCCGGGCAATGCGGTTGTCGTCAGCCTGCGCCAGATCGTCCATTGGCTCGCGGATATAGATATCCAGCATGCTGGTTTTACCGTCATACACCGGGAATAACGGCACGATCGCCGCGCGGCACACTTTCATCAGGCGTCCGACCGCCGGCAGCGTCGCCTTATAGGTGGCGAAGAAGTCGACAAACTCGCTGTGCTCCGCACCATGATCCTGATCCGGCAGATAATAGCCCCAGTACCCTTGGCGAACCGAACTGATAAAGGGTTTAATACCATCGTTGCGCGCATGCATCCGGCCGCCAAATTTGCGCCTTACCGCATTCCACAGGTAATCCACCAGTTGGTTACGCTGGTTATGGAACATCGCCGCCATCGGTTGACCACGCGCCGCCATCAGCATCGCCGGCACATCCACCGCCCAGCCATGCGGCACCAGGAAAATAACGTTGCGCCCTTCTGCACGGATCTTATCCAGCACCTCTTCACCGTGCCAACGCACGCGCTTCAGTACCCGCTGCGGATTGGTGCAGGCCAGCTCCGCCATCAGCACCATCGACTGCGGCGCGGTGGCGAACATCTCGTCAATGATATGTTCGCGATCGCTTTCCGGCACTTCCGGCAGGCAATACAACAGATTAACACGGGCGCGACGGCGGGCGCCTTTCGCCACCCGACCGGCCAAGCGGCCCAAACCGCCCAGCAGCGGGTCGCGCATCCGCGCAGGTATCAGCGAGACGCCGGCCATCAGCCCCGTTCCCAGCCAAACGCCCCAGTAGCGCGGATGGAAGAAGGCTTTTTGAAACTGCGGGATAAATTCTACGTTCGACTTTTTTTCGTTTTGCATGCACCAACTCTTAACTTAGCGATTCGGCTATTATCCCAGACATTACGCGCTGTACGGCGATTTTCCACGCGCGCGCTATTCAAAGGCTATTGGGTATAATAATTGCAGATGATGAATTTGCAATTCGCCACGGCGAAACGCCAAATAAGGAAAAGCCCGATCGCGGATCGGGCCAATAAATAATGTTAACGGCGGACTCAGTCCAGCTGCAACTGCGGCACCACTTCTTTCACCTGCGCCAGGTATTCACGGCGATCTTTACCGCTCAGACCTTCAGAACGCGGCAGCTTGGCCGTCAGCGGGTTCACCGCCTGCTTGCCGACCCAGAACTCATAGTGCAGGTGCGGGCCGGTAGAACGCCCGGTATTGCCGGAAAGCGCGATGCGATCGCCGCGTTTTACTTTCTGACCCGGCTTCACCAGCAGCTTCTTCAGGTGCATATAGCGCGTGGTGTATTGGCGGCCATGGCGGATAGCCACATAGTTGCCCGCCGCGCCGCTGCGCTTGGCGATAACCACCTCACCATCGCCTACGGCCAGCACCGGCGTACCGACCGGCATGGCAAAATCGACGCCTTTATGCGGCGCAATGCGTCCGGTGACCGGGTTAACGCGGCGCGGGTTAAAGTTGGAGGAGATACGGAACTGCTTTATGGTCGGGAAACGCATAAAGCCGCGCGCCAGGCCTGAGCCCTGACGATCGTAGAACTTGCCGTCCTCGGCGCGAATGGCGTAGTAGTTTTTACCGCCGGTGCGCATACGTACGCCCAGCAGTTGGCTCTGTTCACGCTTGCCTTCAAAATGCTCGCGCGACATCAGCACCGCAAACTGGTCGCCTTTGCGCAGCTTGCGGAAATCCAGCTGCCACTGCAGCGCCTTGGTCACCGCGCTGATTTCAGAACGGCTCAGTCCGGCAGCGGAAGCGCTGGCGACAAAGCTACCGTTCAGACGGCCGCTGATGACCTTGTTGCTCCACTCGCCTTCCTGAGTTTCTTCGCTGGATTTGAAATTGTTGCCAACGCGCTCATAAGTACGGGTTTCGCGGCGGGAAACTTCCCAGGTCAGCGTTTGCAGATCGCCGGTTTCGTTCACCGTCCAGGAGAGCTGCTGGCCGATTTTCAAGTTACGCAGGTCGCGGTTTTGCGAAGCCAACAGCGTGACGTCCGACATGTCGATGCCGTACTGGGTCAGAATGCTGCTCAGGGTATCACCGGTAGAGACCACGTATTCATGCACACCCTCCTCGCCGGCGACCTTTTGGTCCAGCTCATCCTGCGGGATTTCATCATCCGGGGTGGGTTGATCGATATCGATGGGTTCACTGGCCTCAGGCAACAGCGAATGCAGCTGGCTGGACTCTAGTTCGACGTTCTTAACGATGGGGTTATGGTCTGGGTGATAAACAAAAGGCCGCCAAACAGCAACGGCCAATGTGACGACTGTCAGCGACCCCAGCATGACGCGATGGGGCCGAGGCAGGTTGTTATACGCCAGAGCGATAGTTCGGACTATCTGCTGCACTCTTGGATATCCTCATAAGCTTTACTTCAGGCAGCTCACGTATTGGTTCGACAGCGCTGTCAGGAAGTTCCCGTAGCTGTCCTTCCCCAATGCGATGCCGCTGCCCAACGGGTCCAGCGTTCCGGAACGCACCTTGGTACCCTTGGCAACGGCAGTGATTACGGCCGGCCTGAATTGTGGCTCAGCAAAAACACATACTGCTTTCTGCTCAACCAACTGTGTTCGAATTTGGTGTAAGCGCTGTGCTCCAGGCTGGATCTCAGGGTTAACGGTAAAATGGCCCAGTGGACTCAAACCGTAATGTTTTTCGAAATAGCCGTAAGCGTCATGAAAAACAAAATATCCCTTGCCTTGCACAGGCGTAAGCATCTTACCAACATTTTTGTCAGTTTGCGTCAGCAGATTCTCGAACTGACGCAGGTTCGCGTCTAGTTTGTCTTTATTTTGCGGCATAAGTTCCAACAATCTGTCATGAATCGCGATCGCAGTCACTTTTGCCATCTCCGGAGACAGCCAGAGGTGCATATTGTATTCACCATGATGGTGACCGTGTTCGTGCTCATCGTCATGTCCTTCATGATGATGTTCATCCCCTTCGGCATCCTTCAGCAGCAGCGGTTTTATCGCCGGCAGCGCGGCCACAGACAGCTGCTTTTGCGCATCAATCGGCTGCAGCGGCTTGCTGAGGAACGCCTCTAACTCCGGGCCGACCCACACCACCAAGTCAGCCGAGCGCAGGCGGCGCAGATCGGAGGGACGCAGCGCGAAATCATGGGGCGACGCGCCGTTCGGCAGCAGAACTTCGGTTTCCGTCACGCCATCGGCGATGGCGGAGGCAATAAACCCTAGCGGACGAACCGATGTCACCACCGCCGCCGTCGCACTGCCGGCCATCATCAGCGCGCTTGCCAGCAGCGCGCGCTGCAGCCATTTTTTTTTCTGTATCATCGTGTGTTATCCCGTCGTGTTTGTCAGCGAAGCGTGATATTATAACATTCGGTAAGTTCTGCAAGATGTAATCAGAAATGTCTACACTGACAACGTTAAAAAATATCTCCGTTTCGTTCGGCAGCCGCAATGTGCTATCGAATATTTCTCTCAGCCTGCAACCTGGCCGCATACTGACGCTGCTGGGGCCCAACGGCGCGGGTAAATCGACGCTGGTGCGCGTGGTGCTCGGCCTTATTGCGCCGACCAAAGGCGACATTGAGCGCCAGCCGGGCCTGCGTATCGGCTATGTGCCGCAAAAGCTGCACCTGGATGCCACCCTGCCCCTGACGGTCAGCCGTTTTATGCGGCTCAAGCCCGGGGTCAAAAAGGCAGATATTCTGCCGGCGCTCAAACGGGTACAGGCGGCGCACCTGCTGGAACAGCCAATGCAAAAGTTGTCCGGCGGCGAAACGCAGCGCGTGCTGCTGGCCCGGGCGCTGCTCAACCGCCCGCAGTTGCTGGTGCTTGATGAACCGACGCAGGGCGTCGACGTCAACGGCCAGTTGGCGCTGTACGATCTGATCGACCAACTGCGCCATGAGCTGGACTGCGCCGTGCTGATGGTCTCCCACGATCTGCATCTGGTGATGGCAAAAACCGACGAAGTACTGTGCCTGAATCAGCATATCTGCTGTTCCGGCACGCCGGAGGCGGTGTCAACGCATCCCGAATTTATTGCCATGTTCGGCAACCGCGGCGCAGAGCAGCTGGCTATTTACCGCCATCACCATAATCACCGTCACGATTTAAAGGGACGTATCGTATTAAAGAAAACCGGGAGTCGTGACGCATGATCGAACTGTTATTCCCCGGCTGGCTGGCCGGGATCCTGCTGGCCACCGCCGCCGGTCCGCTGGGTTCGTTTGTCGTCTGGCGCCGGATGTCCTATTTCGGCGATACGCTGGCGCACGCGTCGCTGCTGGGCGTCGCCTTCGGCCTGCTATTGGACATCAATCCGTTTTACGCGGTAATCGCCGTTACCTTGCTGCTGGCGCTGCTGCTGGTATGGCTGGAACGGCGTCCTCAGCTCTCTCTGGATACCCTGCTGGGCATTATGGCGCACAGTGCGCTGTCGCTCGGCCTGGTGGTGGTGGCGCTGATGTCCGATGTGCGTGTCGATCTGATGGCCTACCTGTTTGGCGATCTGCTGTCGGTGACCACGGATGACATTGCGATGATTGCCGTCGGCGTGGCGATCGTCCTGTTGGTGCTCTACTGGCAGTGGCGCAATCTGCTGTCGATGACCATCAGCCCGGAAATGGCGCACGTTGACGGCGTCAATCTGGCGCGCACGCGCATCGTGCTGATGATGGTGACCGCGCTGACCATCGGCCTGGCAATGAAGTTTGTCGGCGCGCTGATTATTACCTCGCTGCTGATTATCCCGGCAGCCACCGCGCGCCGGTTTGCCCGTACGCCGGAGCAGATGGCGAGCATCGCCGTATTGGTCGGCATGCTGGCGGTTACCGGCGGCCTGACCTTCTCGGCGTTTTACGATACGCCGGCCGGCCCGTCGGTGGTGCTGTGCGCAGCCATTCTGTTCGTTTTCAGCCTGTTGAAAAAGCAGCAGGCGTAATAATCGCCGTGCAGTAAAAAGGGTCGCTTAACGCGACCCTTTTGTTTTTCGTCAATTCTTCCTGTCACTCTTCGCGCTCAATACCGAAATGCTTATAGGCATGGTTGGTCGCCATGCGTCCGCGCGGCGTGCGCTGAATAAACCCCTGCTGGATCAGGAACGGCTCAATCACGTCTTCAATCGTTTCACGCTCTTCGCCAATCGCCGCCGCCAGGTTATCCAGCCCTACCGGCCCGCCGGTAAACTTATCGATAATCGCCAGCAGCAGCTTACGGTCCATATAGTCGAACCCTTCCGCATCCACATTCAGCATATTCAGCGCCTGCGCCGCCACCTCGCCGGTCATCCGGCCGTCGGCCCGCACCTCGGCGAAATCCCGCACCCGGCGCAATAAACGGTTGGCGATACGCGGCGTGCCGCGCGCCCGGCGCGCCACTTCGTGTGCGCCGTCCGGCGACAGCGTCAGCCCCAGGCAGCTGGCGCTGCGCGAGACGATGTGCTCCAGATCGGCCACCTGATAGAACTCCAGCCGCTGGACAATGCCGAAGCGATCGCGCAGCGGCGAGGTCAGCGAGCCGGCGCGGGTGGTGGCGCCGACCAGGGTGAAAGGCGGCAGATCGATTTTGATCGAACGCGCCGCCGGCCCTTCGCCGATCATAATATCCAGCTGATAGTCTTCCATCGCCGGGTACAGCACCTCTTCCACCGCCGGCGACAGCCGGTGAATCTCATCGATAAACAGCACGTCGTGCGGTTCAAGATTGGTGAGCATCGCCGCCAGATCGCCGGCCTTTTCCAGCACCGGACCTGACGTAGTGCGCAGGTTGACGCCCATTTCATTGGCGACGATATTGGCCAGTGTGGTTTTCCCCAACCCCGGCGGACCGAAAATCAGCAGGTGATCGAGCGCATCGCCCCGCAGCCTGGCCGCCTGAATAAAGATTTCCATCTGCTCGCGAACGTGCGGTTGGCCCACGTACTCCGCCAGCATTTTGGGGCGGATGGCGCGATCGATCACTTCTTCTTCCGTGATCGGTTCGGCTGAGATCAGGCGGTCGGCTTCAATCATTTCTTATCCTTATCCCGGCGGTTACAGGGCCGCGCGCAGCGCGTCGCGGATCAGGGTTTCACAATCGGCGCCCGGCTTGGCCACTTTACCGACCATACGGCTGGCCTCCTGCGGTTTGTACCCCAGCGCCACCAGCGCCGCAGCGGCCTCGGCTTCGATATCCGCTTCCGGCGCCTTGCCGGCGTTGGCCGGCAGGTTGATCTCACTGCTGTTGGCAAACAGGTCGCCGTTAAGCCCCTTAAAGCGGTCTTTCATTTCCACCACCAGACGCTCGGCGGTCTTTTTGCCCACGCCCGGCAGCTTCACCAGCGCGGTGATTTCCTCACGCTCTACCGTGGTGACAAACTGTTGCGCCGACATGCCGGACAGGATCGCCAACGCCAGCTTCGGCCCTACGCCGTTAACCTTAATCAGCTCGCGAAACAGCGCGCGTTCCTGTTTATCGTTAAAACCATACAGCAGCTGCGCATCTTCACGCACCACGAAATGGGTAAATACGATCGCTTCCTGCCCCAGCTCCGGCAGCTCGTAGAAGCAGGTCATCGGCATATGCACTTCATAACCGACACCGTTCGCTTCCAACAACACCAGCGGCGGCTGTTTTTCCAGGATATTACCTCTGAGACGACCTATCATTTACCCTCCAGCTTCAATTCTTGTTCACGGCCCGCGGCCATGCCATGCTGCTAAGCTTATAACATAAAAAAGGCTGGATGAATATCCAGCCTGCCCGTTACCCGCCCGCAATCTTTCCGCAGCCTGATAACGCTTATTTTAAACGCCCGCGCGCCATGCTTAACCGCCCTTCGCTCATCCGCAGCACATTCTGGCTGAGGTGGCAGTGGGTGATGGCGATAGCCAGCGCATCGGCGGCGTCCGCCTGCGGACTGGCGGACAGTTTAAGCAACGAACGCACCATATGCTGCACCTGCGCCTTCTCGGCCGCGCCGGTGCCGACCACCGTCTGTTTGACCTGACGTGCGGCGTACTCAAACACCTCAAGATTCTGGTTGACCGCAGCAACGATCGCCACGCCGCGCGCCTGTCCCAATTTGAGCGCCGAGTCCGGGTTCTTGGCCATAAATACCTGTTCGATGGCGAAGAAATCCGGCTGGAACTGCGTAATAATCTCGCTGACGCCGGCATAAATCAGCTTCAGCCGCGTCGGCATATCGTCCACGACGGTGCGGATGCAGCCGCTGGCGATATACGACAGCTGACGCCCCTGCTGACGAATCAGGCCATAGCCGGTGATGCGCGAACCCGGGTCGATACCGAGGATAATCGCCATTATGTCGTCCGCTCCGTCTTGCCCGCCAACGGCGTCAGGCGCTGCAGCAGTGCAGCGCCATATTCACCACGCATTACAGCGTAGCCGCCACCTCGTCGGAGATCTCACCGTTGTGGTAAACCTCCTGCACGTCGTCGCAGTCTTCCAGCATATCGATCAGACGCAACAGCTTCGGCGCGGTTTCCGCATCCATATCGGCCTTGGTCGACGGGATCATCGACACTTCCGCCGCTTCAGCGGTAAAGCCGGCGCTCGCCAGCGCGTCTTTCACTTCGCCCAGGTTTTCCCACGCGGTGTAAACGTCGATCGCGCCGTCATCATAAGTCACGATATCTTCCGCGCCGGCTTCCAGCGCCGCTTCCATCACGCTGTCTTCATCCAGGCCCGGCGCAAAGGTGATCACGCCTTTTTTGGTGAACAGGTACGCCACGGAGCCGTCGGTGCCGAGGTTGCCGCCACACTTGGTGAAGGCGTGACGCACTTCCGCCACGGTGCGGTTGCGGTTGTCACTCAGGCATTCGATCATGATGGCGGTGCCGCCCGGACCATAACCTTCATAGATGATGGTTTCCATGTTGCTGTCGTCTTCACCGCCGACGCCGCGGGCAATGGCGCGGTTCATGGTGTCGCGCGTCATGTTGTTGGACAGCGCCTTATCCATCGCCGCGCGCAGACGCGGGTTGGCGTCGGGATCGCCGCCGCCCAGTTTGGCCGCGGTGACCAGTTCACGAATAATTTTGGTGAAAATCTTACCGCGTTTGGCGTCTTGCGCCGCTTTACGGTGTTTTGTGTTGGCCCACTTACTATGACCTGCCATAAAAAATCTCCAAAAAAAACTACTGGACTGAATTAATCACAAACTCTTCAATCGCCTGCTGGTTGCTCCATGACTTGGTCAGTTTGACGGCTTCCGCCGCCTCAAGCCACTGATAGGCGTGATGCTCGGTAATCACCGGATCGCGCTCTGCGGGCAATGCCAGACAGAACCAGTGCTCTTTATTACGCGTGGTTCCCGGCGCATAGCGATGTCGCAAGTGGACGAAGAGTTCAAACTCCACGCAGCGCTGGCAATCGAACAGCGGCAGATTCTCCGCCACCACATCGATGCCGACTTCTTCTTTGATTTCACGCTGCGCAGCATGCAGCGGCGATTCATCCGCCTCCAGGCTGCCGGTCACCGACTGCCAGAATTCGGTATCGTCCCGCCGCTGTAACATGAGCACCCGGCCGCTGGAACGCGCATAAATCACCACCAGAACCGACTCGGGGCGTTTATAGTTCATCACGCGTTCTCTGAGTTAGCGTCGTCCGCCGCGCCCTTTTTCACCACGCTGATGGACAGCTCCTGCAGCGACGCCGGGTTGGCGAAGCTCGGTGCGTCGGTCATCAGACAGGCGGCCGCGGTGGTTTTCGGGAAGGCGATCACGTCGCGGATATTTTCCGTGCCGGTCAGCAGCATCACCAGGCGATCCAGGCCAAAGGCCAAGCCGGCGTGCGGCGGCGTGCCGTACTTCAGCGCGTCCAGCAGGAAGCCGAACTTCTCACGCTGTTCGTGTTCGTCGATGCCCAGAATGCTGAACACCGTCTGCTGCATTTCGCTGCGGTGAATACGCACCGAGCCACCGCCCACTTCGTAGCCATTCAACACCATGTCGTAGGCGTTGGCGATGGCTTCGGTCGGCGCCTGCGCCAGCGCTTCCGGCGAGGAGTCACGCGGAGCGGTAAACGGATGGTGCATCGCCGCCAGACCGCCTTCGTCGTCTTCTTCGAACATCGGGAAATCAACCACCCACAGCGGCGCCCAGGCGTCCAGCTTGGTCAGCTGCAGATCGCGGCCCAGCTTCAGACGCAGCGCGCCCATCGCATCGGTGACGATTTTGCTGCTGTCAGCGCCGAAGAACAGAATATCGCCGCTTTGTGCGTCGGTGCGCGCCAGCATCGCTTCCAGCACGTCCGCGCTGAGGAATTTGGCGATCGGGCTTTGTACCCCTTCCATCCCGGCGGCGCGGTCATTCACTTTCAGCCACGCCAGCCCTTTGGCGCCGTAGATGTTAACGAATGCGCCGTACTCGTCGATCTGCTTACGGGTCAGCTGCGCGCCGCCCGGTACGCGGATTACCGCCACGCGCCCTTTGGCATCGTTGGCCGGGCCGGAGAACACTTTAAATTCGACGTCTTTCACCAGATCGGCCACGTCCACCAGCTCCAGCGGGTTACGCAGATCCGGCTTGTCGGAACCGTAGCGGCGCATCGCTTCGGCAAAGGTCATGATCGGGAAGTCGCCCAGATCCACGCCCTTCACATCCTGCCACAGTTCACGCACCAGCTGTTCCATTACGGTGCGCACTTGCTCGGCGCTCATAAAGGACGTTTCGACATCGATCTGGGTGAATTCAGGCTGGCGATCGGCACGCAGGTCTTCGTCGCGGAAACATTTGACGATCTGATAGTAGCGGTCAAAACCGGACATCATCAGCAGCTGTTTGAACAGCTGCGGCGACTGTGGCAGCGCGTAGAACTTGCCTTTATGTACGCGGCTCGGCACCAGATAGTCGCGCGCGCCTTCCGGCGTCGCCTTGGTCAGCATCGGCGTTTCAATATCCAGGAAGCCGTGGTCGTCCATAAAACGACGGACAAAACTGGTGATCTTGGCGCGGGTCTTCAGGCGGTCGGCCATTTCCGGGCGACGCAGGTCCAGGTAGCGGTATTTCAGACGCGCTTCTTCGCTGTTGGTCTGGTTGGCGTCCAGCGGCAGCGGCTCGGAACGGTTGATAATCTCGAGCGCATGGGCGAACACTTCCACTTCGCCGGTGGCCATATCTTTATTGATTTGGCTGTCCGGACGCGCGCGTACGGTGCCGACGATCTGGATGCAGAATTCGTTGCGCAGTTCGAACGCTTTGTCGAACGCCGCTTTTTTATCCGGGTCGAAGAACACCTGCACGATGCCTTCGCGATCGCGCATATCAATAAAGATCAGGCCACCCAAATCGCGACGGCGATTTACCCAGCCGCACAAAGTCACTTCCTGGCCCACGTGGGACAGATTCAACTGCCCGCAATATTCAGTACGCATACGCTATCCTTTTACTCAGCCGATGCCGCGCCGGACGTGTTGCCCTGGGCGCCGCTGTTATCTGATGAACTCTTGTTGCCCGGTTTAAAATCAGTCGCGTACCAGCCGGTGCCTTTCAGCTGGAATCCGGCTGCGGAGATCAATTTTGTCAACGCAGGCTGCCCACACGCCGGACAATCCGTCAGCGGCGCATCGGAAAATTTCTGCAATTTCTCTAATCGATGAGTGCAAGCACCACATGCATATTCATAAATCGGCATAGGTCGTTGGATTAAAGAGAGTTGAAAAAAGGCGGTCATTATAAAGGAAATTCATCCGCCCGATAAGTGCGAAGCGCGTATTGTTCTGCGACTAAATGCTGCCTTTTTGTCCGAACCACACATTGATTAACAAATTTCCCGTTAACAGCGGCGCAAATGTTCACGTAGCCTAGGTTTACGCTTGATTGCTACAAACCCGGCGGCAAACCGCCCAACCCCCCTTTTCGCAATGAGACAACGCCATGCTGAAACTTGATACCTCAACCACCGCCCTGGTACTGATTGACCTGCAACAGGGCATTTTACCCTTTGCCGGCGGCCCGCACAGTGCGGAACAGGTCGTCACTCACGCCGCCCATCTGGCGGGACGCTTCCGCGCACTTGGCGCACCGGTGATTCTGGTGCGCGTCGGCTGGTCCGCAAGCTTTGCCGAAGCGCTGCAACAGCCGGTTGATCAGCCTTCTCCACCGCCGGTCGGCGGCCTGCCCGATAACTGGTGGACCTTCCCGGAAACGCTGGCGGTCAGCGACGACGATATTCTGGTCACCAAACGCCAGTGGGGCGCCTTCTACGGCACCGATCTGGAGCTGCAGCTGCGCCGCCGCGGCATTAAAAGCATCGTGCTCGGCGGCATCGCCACCAATATCGGCGTAGAATCCACCGCGCGCGACGCGTGGGAACGCGGCTTCGAACTGGTTATCGCCGAAGATATGTGCAGCGCGCAGAACGCGGACATGCACCAGTTCGCCTTCCAGCATATCTTCCCGCGCCTGGCGCGCGTACGCAGCAGCAGCGAAATTCTTGCCGCGCTGTGATCAACGGGTTAACGTAAGCACTCTCTATTTTGCGCTGCCCCCGGCAGCCGGTAACTGGCGAAGGAACGGATGTATATCGGATTACCGCAATGGCACCATCCCGCCTGGAACCGCATCGGACTGCGGGATCTGGCGGACTACAGCCGCTATTTTAACTGCGTCGAGGGCAACACCACCTTCTATGCCCTGCCGAAAGCGGAGATCGTGCAGCGCTGGCGCGCGATGACCCACGACGATTTTCGCTTCTGTTTCAAATTCCCCGCTGAAATCAGCCATAAAGCGGCGTTGCGCCACTGCGACGCCGACGTACAGGCGTTTTACCGGTGCCTGGCGCCGCTGGAGGCGCGTATCGGCCAGCTGTGGCTGCAGCTGCCGGCGGCCTTCGGCCCGGCGGAACTGCCGGCGCTGTGGGCGTTTTTCGACACCCTGCCCGGCGCATTCACCTACGGCGTCGAAGTGCGCCACCCCGCCTTCTTCGCCAAAGGCGAAGAAGAGCGTCTGCTGAACCAGGGGCTGCACCAACGCGGCATTAATCGGGTGATCCTCGACAGCCGGCCGGTGCACCACGCCGCGCCGAACAGTGCGGCGGTGCGCGACGCCCAGCAAAAGAAGCCGAAGCTGCCGGTACACGCTCTGGTTACCGCCGACAATCCGCTGGTGCGTTTTATCGGCGGCGACTTACTGGACGACAACCTGCGCTGGTTCGATGCCTGGCAACATAAGCTGGCGGATTGGCAACAGCATACGCCTTATCTGTTTATCCATACGCCGGATAACGGTGATTCACCGCAGCAGGCGCAAAAAATCTGGCAGTTGCTGCGGGAAAAGATACCTTCGCTGCCTGTTGCACCCGACTGGCCCGAACAGGATTCACTGTTTTAACCAATTAATCTGGCGTATTACATCAGATTTTTCTCCGCGACAGCCAAACAAATGGCGGCTATTATGCAGGGGCCAGTTTTTGGTTAGGGAATGGAGTTAAAAATGGTAAGCGCGCTCTATGTGGTGCTCGGCGCATTGTTGTTAATCAAACTCTCTTATGACGTAGTCAAACTCAGGATGCAGTACCGCGTCGCTTACGGCGACGGGGGCTTTTACGAGTTGCAGACCGCCATCCGCGTACACGGCAACGCCGTGGAATATATTCCGATCGCCGCCGTACTGCTGGTGCTGATGGAGATGAACGGCGCAGAAATATGGCTGATTCACCTCAGCGGCCTGATGCTGATCGCCGGACGTCTGGTGCATTTCTATGGCCTGCGCAACCGCGAAGTCCGCTGGCGCCGTTCAGGTATGGCCGCCACCTATATCTCCCTGGTGCTGATGGTGCTGGCGAATACCTACTATCTGCCATGGGAACTGATCTTTTCGCTGCACTGAACCCTCGCTTTCCAGGCGGCGATGCCGCCTGTTTCCGCATCGATAATGTGATCTCTCACGCCGATATCTGTTAGAATACGCCCCTTCGAATTCTGACCTGATTTTTTTGCCGCTATGCCAAACCGCGATACTCTGTTTTCCGCCCCTATCGACAAGCTGGGCGACTGGACCTTTGACGAACGCGTTGCTGAAGTGTTCCCCGATATGATCCAGCGCTCCGTGCCCGGCTACTCCAATATTATTTCCATGATCGGCATGCTGGCGGAACGCTTCGTGCAGCCGCACAGCCAGGTCTATGATCTGGGGTGTTCACTGGGTGCGGCCACGCTGTCGATGCGGCGGAATATCAGCGTGGCGGACTGTAAAATCATTGCGGTGGACAACTCGCCGGCCATGGTCGAGCGCTGTCGTCGCCATATCGACGCCTTTCGCGCCGAGACGCCGGTCGAGGTGATTGAAGCCGATATTCTCGACATCAAGATCGAGAACGCCTCGATGGTGGTGCTGAACTTCACCCTGCAATTTCTCGAACCTGCCGACCGCCTGCGCCTGTTGCAACAGGTTTACCGTGGGCTGCGCCCGGGCGGCGCGCTGGTGCTGTCGGAAAAATTCAGCTTCGAGGACGCGCCGGTCGGCGAGTTGCTGTTCAATATGCACCACGACTTCAAGCGCGCCAACGGCTACAGCGAGCTGGAAATCAGCCAGAAACGCAGCATGTTGGAAAACGTCATGCTGACCGACTCGGTCGAAGCCCATAAAGCGCGCCTGCAGCAGGCCGGCTTTGAACACGCGGAAGTGTGGTTCCAGTGCTTTAACTTCGGTTCGCTGATCGCCCTGAAAGCGGGAGAAAGCGCATGATCGAGTTCGGCGATTTTTACCAGCAAATAGCCAAAAGCCCGCTCAGCCACTGGCTGGACACCCTGCCCGCACAGCTCAGCGCCTGGCAGCGCGAATCGCTGCATGGCAAATTCAAACAATGGTTCAACGCGGTGGAACACCTGCCGCAGCTGACGCCGGAGCGGCTTGACCTATTGAACGGCGTGCACGCCGATATGAACCAGCCGCTGTCCGCCGGCCGGCTTGAGGGCATTGAAACCATGCTGCGCACGCTGATGCCATGGCGTAAAGGGCCGTTCTCCCTGTACGGCATCGATATCGAAACCGAATGGCACTCCGACTGGAAGTGGGATCGCGTGCTGCCGCATATCTCGCCGCTGGCGGGACGCACCGTGCTCGACGTCGGCTGCGGCAGCGGCTACCACATGTGGCGGATGCTCGGCGCTGGCGCGCAGTTTGTCGTGGGCATCGACCCGATGCAGCTGTTCCTGTGCCAGTTTGAGGCGGTGCGCAAGCTGCTGGGCGGCGACCAGCGCGCGCATCTGCTGCCGCTCGGAATCGAACAGCTGCCGGAGCTGGCGGCGTTCGACACCGTCTTCTCCATGGGGGTGCTGTATCACCGCCGCTCGCCGCTAGATCACCTGTATCAGCTGAAAAATCAGCTGGTGCATGAGGGAGAACTGGTGCTGGAAACGCTGGTGGTGGAAGGCGATCGCCATCAGGTATTGGTGCCGGGCGACCGCTATGCGCAGATGCGCAACGTTTACTTTATCCCGTCCACTGAAGCGCTGAAGGGCTGGCTGGAAAAATGCGGCTTCGTCGATGTGAAGGTGGCCGACGTCTGTGTCACCAGCCTTGAAGAGCAGCGCCGCACCGGCTGGATGACCAGCGAATCGCTGGCCGACTTCCTCGACCCCGACGATCCGACGAAAACCCGGGAAGGCTACCCGGCGCCGCGCCGCGCCGTGCTGGTGGCGAGCAAGCCCTGATACTTTCTCCGCGGCGTATCCAACGATGCGCCGCATCAATCAGCGTTAAGACGCCGTCCGCTGCTGCGCCAGCTGTTCCGCGCGCTGCAGCACCGCCTGCAGATCGTCTTCATCAATATCCAGAAACTCGCCGTCCATCAGCGCCTGATGCAGATCGGCGCGGGTAATCGGCACATCAAGCGGCACCGGTTCCGGCTTCGCTTCGGCGGGCGATAGCGCATGCGGGTAGCGTCTGCCCATCAGGTTATTAAACACTATTGCCAGCAGCGCCATCAGCACGGAGTTGAGTAACACCGGCGACCAGACAAACGCATAGCCCAGCTGTTTAACGACATCGCCGCCGAGGATCGCCGTCAGCGCCACCGCCCCGCTCGGGGGATGCAGGCAGCGCAGCTTAAACATTATCCCAATCGCCAGGCACGCGGCCACGCCGCAGGCAATGCCCGGATCGCCGATCAGTTTGCCGCAGCTGACGCCAATCAGCGCCGCCACCAGATTACCGCCGACAATCGACCAGGGCTGTGCCAGCGGGCTGGCCGGTACGGCAAACAGCAGCACCGCCGAGGCGCCCATCGGCGCGACGAACCATAAATTGACGCTGCCCAACATCCAGTGGCTGACCCAGCCGGCGACCATCAGCCCCAGACCGGCGCCAAGGCTGGCGAGCGCAATCTCTTTATTCCCTGCGGCTAACGGATGCGGCCACAAACGCGCGCACCCTACTTTCAACTTCGTTACTATCGGGTTAATCATGTTGCCTAATAATGTAAAAATTAACGTTGCGGCGGGAATATATCACAGGAAAAATCTTAGTTAAGCTTTTATAGAGGGTAAAAACCCGGCGAATGCCGGGCGAGAGAGGATTTGTGTAGATTCAGTCTCGGTAACTAGGCGCTCTGCGCCAGCGGGTCGACCAGCTCCAGCGCGCCTTTCATCGCTTCCACCATTTCACCGTCAACGCAATAATGGCTGAACTCGTCGAATTCATTATCAGCGCACATGGTGACACCGGCCTTGCGGTAGCGCATGGTGGACGGCACGGTATGGCCGGAAGAACTGTGCAGTTCCCGAATGCCGATATCGACAAACTTGTGCAGGTTGCTTAAGCGCACGCCGGCACCGGCCATAATCACCGGCCCCTGGCTGGCCTGCAGTAAATCACGCAGCAGCGGCAACCCCAGCTCGGCATTCTGCTGCTGACCGGAAGTTAAAATACGCGCCACGCCCAAGTCGGTCAGCTGTTGCAGCGCCTGCATCGGGTTCTGGCACATATCAAACGCCCGATGGAAGGTCACGGCCATATCACCGCACAGCGCCATCACTTCCCGCAAGCGCGGCAGGTCAATATGTCCCTCAACGTCCAGCATGCCAATCACCACACCGGGGAACCCCAGGTCGCGCATTTGCGCCACGTCGTTTTTCATCACGCTGAAATCAACGGCGCTATAGCAAAAATCGCCGGCGCGCGGCCGGACGATGGGATGCACCGGAATTGCCAGCCTCTCCCGCGCCAGCGTCAATGATCCATAGCTGGGCGTCAGGCCCCCTTCGCTTTGGCTGGAGCATAATTCAATGCGATCCGCTCCTGCGCGTTCAGCCGTCAGCGCACACTCGACGCTATAGCAACAAACTTCCAGTTTAATCATTAGCACCTCCAGATGACGGCCAGCTCACTACCCGTCTTGTTTATCCGCACACTTGTCGCGTAGGCTGCAAGTATCAGCGAAAAACAGTTTAGGGAGTAACTATGGCATTCAATTTTGATCAATGGATAGACCGCAGTCACAGTGACAGCGTGAAATGGGATAAATATCACGATCGCGATATTATTCCGCTGTGGGTGGCCGATACCGATTTTCAATCGCCGCCGGCGGTGATCGAGGCGCTGCACCAGCGCGTCGATCACGGCGTATTCGGTTACGGACGTCCTTCACCGACACTGATAGCGCTTTTCGTTCAGCGCATGGCGGAGCGCTACCAATGGCATATCCGCCCCGAATGGCTGATATTTCTTCCCGGGCTGGTCTGCGGCCTGAATCTGTGTGTACGCGCGTTTACCGCCGAAGACGAAGGCACCATTGCGCCTTCCCCCATTTATCCGCCCTTCCGCAAAGCCGCACAGTTCGCCGAACGCAACCAACTGTCGGTGCCGATGCGCTTGCAGAACCAGCGTTGGCTGCCAGACCTGCCGGCGATCGCCGCGCAGCTTGACGGCCGGGAAAAACTGCTGCTGTTGTGTAATCCGCACAATCCGGGCGGCACGGTGTACCGCCGCGATGAGCTGCTGGCGCTGCAGCAGTTTGCCCAACAGCATAATTTGATTGTCTGTTCCGACGAGATCCACTGCGACTTATTGCTGGAGCCCGGCCTGCAGCATATGCCGTTTGCCGCACTGAACGAAGACGCCGCCCAGCGCAGCGTGACGCTGATGTCCCCGTCGAAAACCTTCAATATCGCCGGGCTTGGCGCATCAATGGCGATTGTTCCCAATGAGCAGCTGCGCCGCATGCTGTGCCGTACGCGTCGCGGCCTGGTGCCGGAGGTCGACGTGTTGGCGCTGGTCGCCGCGCAGGCCGCCTATCAACACGGACAGCCGTGGCTCGATCAACAGTTGGATTACCTGCGCGCCAACCGCGACCTGGTGATGACACGCATCAATACCCTGCCGGGTTTGCATCTGGCACCGATTGAAGCCACCTATCTGGCATGGATTGACTGCAGCGGACTGCCGGTCGACAATCCGCATGCCTTTTTTGAGCAGGCCGGCGTTGGTCTGAGTCCCGGTCTGGACTTTGGCGACCGCCGTTTCGTACGTCTGAACTTCGGCTGCCAGCGCGCGCTGCTGATACGAGCGCTGGAACGGATCGAGCGCGCGGTGCGCGCCCTGCCCGGTTAGCCGCGTTCGCTGGCGACGATATCGCGAATGGCGTACGGATGGAATTTGATGGTGACGCTGCCGTCGGTAATCGCCAGCGTCGGATTCGGCAAACGTTCACCTTCCCCCTGCGGCGCGCTCTGCTTCAGTTTGATGCCCGGCGTCAGCAGGGCTTCGTCCGGCAACAGCGCCAGCGCGCGCGCATACAGCGTCTGCGGGTCACCGGCGATCACCAGCTCAACATGCTCCCAACCTTCATGCGGGTAACGCTTGTCGCCGGGAAACGGCAGTTCGATGCAGTCGATCCGCCACGGCCCCACCTGTAGCGGCTGATGCAGGTCAAACAGGTAAATCGGCCGCCCGTTGATAACGGCGTCAGACATCACCTCAGCGCACTGCTTAAAACCGCTGAGCCAGCGTTCCGCCGTAGCATTTTGGTGACAGCGCACCGAAATATGGTCGGCATCAAACTGCGCCAAATCAAGCTGCAGCGTCTGGGCGAACTGCGCCAGCGTTTGTTCGAAACGGGGTAAATCCAGCGCCAGATCCTGCAATTCAGCGATGGTCGATAAAGGATTCATAACATTGTTGTCCGCTAAAGCTGTTTTTAGGGGCGTAATTTACCGTGCCTTAGCCACAAGAGCCACATCTGCCGGCATGGAAATCATCACCTCGCCGCCAATAGACAATACGACGGTGGTTGGAAAGGGCAAGCACGGCCATCAGCATTATTTCCCCCGCACTAACCATTCGTGCTAAATATATTTTTTAGGATTTTTCCCATAAGAAAAATAGTATAATAACGGCGAAATACAATATTCACACTTTGCATGCAAATTAAAGTAATAAAAATATCTTTATTGCTGTTTAAACCAGGTTATACAATAGTATTTCACTGAGGCAACCCCTGCGCCATGAGCGCTTATTATTTATACTAAAACCAATCTATCTGACTGTTTAAACAGTTATTTACTGAGCGCACATCCTGAGACTTATCTTAAATCAATCATCGTTAATTGATTCAGCATAGTAATTAAGTTAGCTTGGGGCCATGTTATAGCTGAGAAAATGATTATGTTTCTTTTAACGATATCTGTAGTACTCATCGTTATTGCCGTTTATGCAATTTTACGCCATTTCAAAACGCGCCGTGGCAGTGCGTTCGATGGTCGTCGTCGCAAGAAGTAACGGAATCTTTCCCGCACTCTTTTTATCGTCCAGATAACAACACCTGTGAATCCGTCCACCCACTTGCGGAAGCTGTGGGTGACGTCCTTCGTTTTCCGCCCCCTTTCTCTCTTGCAGACTTTATATCTCGCCGCCGCCGCAACTGCTGACGTGACGTCATCAATCGGTTACAATTATGGGCTGTTTTGTGGTTGGCTGCGGACGTGAGTCCCCCTATAGAGCCACCGTTGAATCCGCAGGGGCGCAACAGGCGTCTTTGCATTTGTCATTTAAGGTATCCCGGTGAATATTCAGGCACTTCTCTCAGATAAAGTCAGCCAGGCGCTGATTGCCGCAGGCGCGCCTGCCGATTGCGAGGCACAGGTCCGTCAATCTGCTAAAGCGCAATTTGGTGATTATCAGGCCAACGGCGTCATGTCCGTTGCCAAAAAGCTTGGCATGCCGCCACGACAACTGGCAGAAAAAGTCGTCGCACTGCTGCAGTTGGACGGCATCGCCAGCAAGGTCGAAATCGCCGGCCCGGGTTTCATCAACATCTTCCTTGACGCCGCGTGGGTCGCCCAGCAGGCCGACGCCGTACTGCGCGCGCCGAAACTGGGCATTGCGCCGGTCGCGCCGCAGACTATCGTCATCGACTACTCTGCCCCTAACGTGGCCAAAGAGATGCACGTCGGCCACGTGCGCTCCACCATTATCGGCGACGCCGCCGCCCGCACTCAGAGCTTCCTCGGCCATAAAGTGATTCGCGCCAACCACGTCGGCGACTGGGGCACGCAGTTTGGCATGCTGATCGCCTATCTGGAAAAAGTGCAGAATGAAAACGCCGACGAGATGGAACTGTCGGATCTGGAGCAATTCTACCGTGAAGCCAAACGCCACTACGACGAAGACGCCGAGTTTGCGGAGCGCGCGCGCGCGTATGTGGTCAAGCTGCAAGGCGGCGATGACTACTGCCTGAAAATGTGGCGCAAGCTGGTGGATATCACCATGGCGCAGAACCAGAAAACCTATAAGCGCCTCAACGTCACGCTGACCGAAGACGACGTAATGGGTGAAAGCCTGTACAACGCCATGTTGCCAGGCATCGTGGCCGACCTGAAGGCGAAAGGTCTGGCGGTGGAAAGTGAAGGCGCCACCGTGGTGTTCCTGGACGAATACAAAAATAAAGACGGCGATCCGATGGGCGTCATCATCCAGAAAAAGGATGGCGGCTACCTGTATACCACCACTGATATCGCCTGCGCCAAATACCGTTACGAAACCCTGGGCGCCGATCGCGTGCTGTACTACATCGACTCCCGCCAGCACCAGCATCTGATGCAGGCCTGGACCATCGTGCGTAAAGCCGGTTACGTGCCGGACTCGGTATCTCTCGAACACCATATGTTCGGCATGATGCTGGGCAAAGACGGCAAGCCGTTCAAAACCCGTTCCGGCGGCACCATCAAGCTGTCTGATCTGCTGGATGAAGCCATTGAGCGCGCCGGCAAGCTGATCGCCGAGAAAAACCCGGATATGCCGGCCGATGAACTGCAAAAGGTGGTCAACGCCGTCGGTATCGGCGCAATCAAATACGCCGACCTGTCAAAAAGCCGCACCACCGACTATATCTTCGATTGGGACAACATGCTGTCCTTCGAAGGCAACACCGCGCCTTATATGCAATACGCCTATACGCGCGTGGCCTCGGTGTTCAAACGCGCCGGCGTCGACGAAAGCGATCTGACGCTGCCGCTGGCGATGACCGAAGAGCGTGAAATTGCGCTGGCGACCCGCCTGCTGCAGTTTGAAGAGACCATCACAGTGGTGGCGCGCGAAGGCACCCCGCACGTGATGTGCAGCTACCTGTACGATCTGGCCGGCCTGTTCTCCGGTTTCTATGAACACTGCCAGATCCTTAACGCCGACAGCGAAGAAGCGCGTCAGAGCCGCCTGAAACTGGCGCTGCTGACCGCCAAGACGCTGAAGACCGGTCTGGATACGCTGGGGATCGAAACCGTCGAGCGGATGTAATCGCCGGCTATCGCACAGCAAAAGGGTCGCCAGAGGCGACCCTTTTTTATTGTCCTGACGCACGGGGAAAGGCGAAGCGTACTCCGCCTATCAGCCGATATCAGGCGGCGCGGCGGGCAAAGTCTCGCGGCCGGAAGCCCAGCACGCCCAGCACGCCGAAATAGGCCACCACGCCGGCCACCACCACCGCCGCCAGGCGCAGCAGGCGTTCCAGCATATTGCCGTTGTCCCAGGCCGGCATCAGCCACAGCATGCCGACCAGCACCGCCGACATCACCAGCACCGCCACCACCAGCTTGGTGAGGAACAGCGCCCAGCCCGGCTGCGGACGGAAAATATCCTGCTTGCGCAGCTGCCAGTACAGCAGTGAGGCGTTCAGACAGGCCGCCAGGCCGATCGACAGCGACAGTCCGGCATGCTTCAGCGGGCCAATAAACGCCAGGTTCATCACCTGCGTCATAATCAGCGTGACAATGGCGATTTTCACCGGCGTTTTGATATCCTGACGCGAGTAAAAGCCCGGCGCCAGCACCTTAACCACAATCAGTCCCATCAGGCCGACGGAGTAAGCCACCAGCGCGCGCTGCGTCATCGCCGCATCAAAGGCGCTGAATTTGCCGTATTGGAACAGCGACACGGTCAGCGGCTTAGCCAGAATACCCAGCGCAATCGCGCTCGGCAGCGCCAGCAGGAAGCACAGACGCAGCCCCCAGTCCATCAGGCGGGAATACTCATCATGGTTGCCGCTGGAGAAACTTTTTGCCAGCGACGGCAACAAAATGGTGCCCAGCGCCACGCCCAGCACCCCGGAAGGAAACTCCATCAGGCGGTCGGCGTAGTACATCCAGGATACCGAACCGGATACCAGGAACGAGGCGAAAATGGTGTTGATGATCAGTGAAATCTGGCTGACCGACACCCCGAGGATCGCCGGCCCCATCTGCCGCATCACCCGCCATACGCCGGCGTCGCGCCACTTGATGCGCGGCAGCACCAGCATGCCGATCTTGCGCAGGTGCGGCAACTGGTAACCCAGTTGCAGTACGCCGCCGACCACCACCGCCCAGGCCAAAGCCAGCACCGGCGGATTGAAATAAGGCGCGGCGAACAGGGCGAAACCGATCATGCTGACGTTAAGCAGCGTCGGCGCAAACGCCGGTATCGAAAAGCGGTTCCAGGTATTGAGAATCGCCCCCACCAGCGACGCCAGTGAAATCAGCAATATATAGGGGAACGTAATGCGCAGCAGCGACGAGGTTAAGGCGAATTTGTCCGGCGTATCCGTAAAGCCCGGCGCAGTGATATAGATCACCCAGGGCGCCGCCAGCATCCCGGCCACCGTCACCAGCGCCAGCACCAGCGTCAGCAGGCCGGAGACATAGGCGATAAAAGTACGCGTCGCCTCTTCCCCCTGCTGGCTTTTATATTCGGCGAGGATCGGTACAAACGCCTGAGAGAACGCGCCTTCGGCGAAGATACGGCGCAGCAGGTTCGGCAATTTGAACGCCACGAAGAAGGCATCCGTCGCCATCCCGGCGCCAAAAACGCGTGCGACAATGGCGTCACGCGCAAAGCCCAGCACCCGGGAGAACATCGTCATCGAGCTGACGGCCGCCAGTGATTTTAGTAGGTTCATGTGGTTTTTCTGGTGAGTACTACGTGTAAATATCAACGCCTGCAACAGCAGGCGTCAGTCAAGAAACGGCTTCAGTTTACGCATCCGCGGCAGAATAGCCAACGCCATATGTTACATGGGGTTACCCGGCAAATCCGCCTCGCGCAGTATCTGTTCAATCATCCGCTGGGCGTAAAGTGCCTGTTCGCCACCGGTCTGCGGCGGCGTCTGATTCGCCACCGACTGAATAAAGTGGCGCGCCGCCCCCTCAAAACCGCGCTGGGCCAGCGTGGTCTGCCAGCCGGGCGCCGGTTGCTCCAGCACGCCGTCGCGGTCTTCACGCCGCCACTGGCGCATATCGTCCAGTTGATACACCGCGCCGCGGGTCACCGCCTGCACGCTTTCCCGCTGGCTGCCCGCCTGGCGGTGCATACTGGTGGTTACCATTGTCTCGCCGCAGCGGAAATGATGCTCGGCATACAGCATTTCACCGGCGTCATTGGCGCTCAGCCGGCCGCCCAGCAGTTTGCCGTCGCCGCCGGCCAGCCACAGCGCGGTATCCACCACGTGCAGATAGTCATCCAGCAGGGTGAAGCGCAGCAAATTTGGCCCCACGCTGTCAGCGCGGTGCTTATCCATACGGATCGACGCCGGCTGACGCATCTGCTGCTGCAGTTGGCCGTACAACGGCGCAAAACGGCGGTTGAAGCCCACCATCAGCGCCTTACCGCGCGCCTGCGCCAGTTCCAGCAGTTGTTCGCCCTGTTCCAGCGTCTCCGCCAGCGGTTTATCAACGTAGACATGCACGCCCTGCTCCAGCAGGCTTTTCACCACGCTGAAATGGCTGGCGGTGCTGCTGTGTACGAAAACCGCATCGCACTGCTGCGCCAGTTCGTCCAGGCGGGAGAAACAGGCCATCCGGTAGCTGTCGCACAGCGGCTGCGCCTTCTGGCGGTTCGGCGAAAAACCGCCCACCAATTGCCAGTCGGCGGCGTGGCTGAGGATCGGCAGATACGCTTTTTGCGCGATGCCGCCCAGGCCGACCACACCAATACGTAGCTTAGTCATGCCGCCCCTCCGCCGTCAGTTGCTGCAGTTGCTGCGTCAGCGCCGCGACCTGCTGTTCCAGCACGGCGACGCGCTGGCTTAATGACATATTTTCCTGCTCATCTTCGACGGCGGCGGTCGCTACCGCCTGTTCGGCGCCGAACAAATGCGCAAAACGGCTTTCACGCTTGCCCGGCTCACGCGCCAGGCGCCGTACAAACGGCCCGTCATCCCGCTCGGCCAACTGCTGCAGCAGTTGTTCTACCTCGGCGACATCGTTGAAATCATATAGCCGCGCGGCGCGCGTACGCAGCTCGCCCGGCGTCTGAGCACCGCGCAGCAGCAAGGTGGCGACCAGCGCCAGTTCCGCGTCGCTCAGTTTCAACTGACCGAATTCGGAATTACAGAAACGCTGCTCATATTTCACCACCCGGTTGCCAAAACCGCTTTGCGTGCGCAGAAAGTGTTTTTTCACCAGTTCGTCCAGCACTTCCTGAACCTCGCCTTCACTCAACGCCATCACCGGCTCACGGTTGGTTTTCTGATTACAGGCCAATGTGATAGCGTTCAATGACAGCGGATACTGCTCCGGCGTCGTCACCTGTTTTTCCAGCAGACAGCCGATCACCCGCGCCTCTTGCACGCTTAATTGATATTTCATTATCGTTTTCTCACCGTGGCGGAAGCCATTCTTTATTGGTTAACGCGGTCAGCACGTGGTCCTGCCATTTGCCGTCGATCAGCAGATAGTCCTTGGCATACCCTTCGCGCTCAAAGCCCAGGCGCGCCAACAGCGCGCCGCTGCGCTGATTATGCGGCATATAGTTCGCCATAATGCGGTGCATGCGCTGCTGACGCATCATATAACGGTTCGCCGACCGCAGCGCTTCATACATCAATCCCTGCCCCTGCCATTTCTCACCGAGGGAATAGCCAAGGAAGCAGGCATGGAAAGAGCCGCGCAGCACATTGCTGAAGTTCGCGACGCCGCGCACCTCATTTTCATCCGGATCAAGCAGAATGAAGTAGTAGGCATTGCCCTGTTTCTGCATTTCCATGATCATGCCGAGCCGCGCCTGCCAGCCGGAAGGATAACAGTAACTCTCGTCACGCACCGGCTCCCAAGGTTTGAGAAACGCGCGATTTTCCGCGTAATAATCAGCCAGGCGGTAGGCATCGCGTTCATGCACTAAACGGACGACCAGACGATCGGTAGTAAGACGTACTTTTGGTGATGCAGAGCGATAGCCGAACATCATTTCCCCCGCAATTCGGAACGGTTCGATAAAAAGAGAGTGCCGGGACTGCGCCCCGTGCATCAAACGGTATAAACCGTATTTCCCCGTTATTGAATATAACCGTAGCCTGCCTTACAGGTAAAACCCCAGCCGCTCAGTAAATAAGCGGTCAGCTTTTTTTCCCGCGCTTTTGTCGGCATGCTCCCGTTATTTCGGCGGCCTCTTTTGGCGACAGTCGGTCAACGCGCCGGCAAACTCGTGGAAAATATGCGCTAAGTCACCAGAAAATCAGCAATATTTACATCAGCTGCTATTCTGGTAGTAAATTCACATCAGGAGTCGTCAGCATGTCCGAAGAAAATAATCACCTGCCCCAGCTGTTGGAACATATGGTTTTGAACCTGCGCATGATCTATGCGCGCTCCACGCTGATGGAAAAAGCCGTGGCGCGCATTTTGGCGGATGACAGCGCGCTGAAGAATGATGTGATTGAACAGTTGCAGCAGGTTAACGCCGCCACCGAACGCGATAAGGCCGATTTGGAACAGGCCCGTCAGCATCTGATTGACGTGTTCAATGCCATTCCCGCCAAAGAATAACCACTCCCCTGGGCACAACCTGCCGTGGTACGGTGGACGGTGCCTGATTAGGCATCTTCCAGCAAGATAGCGTGCAACAGCATCGGTAAGCTGTGTTAACTATTGCGGTAATCACCTGACAACGGGAGCGAGTATGAAACTGTTTATCTACGATCACTGCCCATTCTGCGTTAAAGCGCGCATGATTTTCGGTCTGCAGGGTAAACCGGTGCGTCTGGTCACCCTGCTTAACGACGATGAAATAACGCCGACCACCATGATTGGTAAAAAGATGGCGCCTATTCTGCAAAAGGATGACGGCAGCTATCTGCCGGAAAGCATGGACATCGTGCACTATATCGATCGGCTAGCCGATAAGCCGCTGCTGACCGGCCCCAGCAACCCGGCTATCGGCGCATGGCTGGCGCAGACGGCGGAATACACGCCGCAGCTGCTGTTGCCGCGCTTTGCCCAGGCCGACTTTGAAGAGTTCGCCACCGACAGCGCCCGTCAGTACTTTATTAATAAAAAACAGGCGGCGATCGGCGACTTTTCCCAACACCTGGCGAACAGCGCCGACCTTATCGCCCGTCTGGAGCAGGATCTGCCGGCGCTGGCGGCGCTGATCGTCTCGCCGGAGGCGGTCAACGGCACGCTGTCGGAAGATGATATTCACCTGTTCCCGCTGCTACGCTCACTGTCCATCGTCGCCGGCATCACGCTGCCGGAGCCGGTTGAAGCCTACCGCAACCGCATGGCCGAACGCAGCGATATCCCGCTGCTGCTGGATATGGAACAGTAATCGCCGCCGCTGCGGTCAAAGGAGGAGCGCACAGATGCTGAAAATGGTGTTCGTCACCGCGCGCGATCGGGCGCGGCTGGCCGAAATTTCTGCGGTGCTGATCCGCTACGGTCTACAGGATGTGGTGCGTCTGCTGGGGTTAAGCCCGCTGCTGGCCGCCGGCAAAGGCGCCCAGCAGGCGGATGACAGCCCGCTTTCGCTGCCTGAACGCCTGCGCGCGGCGCTGGAGGCGCTGGGGCCGACCTTTGTCAAATTCGGCCAGATACTGGCGACCCGATCCGACCTGCTCGACACCGACTGGACCAGCGAGCTGGACAAGCTGCACAGTCAGGCGTCCACGCTGCCCTGGCAAACGCTGGCCGACCAGGTGCATGCCGATCTGGGCGGCGATCCACAGCAGATCTTTGCGCAATTCGACACCCAGCCGCTGGCAGCGGCATCCATGGCGCAAATTTATCGCGCCAGGCTGCACAGCGGCGAAGCGATAATCGTCAAAGTGTTGCGCCCGGGCCTGGCAAAAACCATTCAGGCTGATGTCCGTCTGCTGCGCTATCTGGCCGAAACGGTGGAACAGCAAAGCCCGGCGCTGGCGCACTATCGCCCGGTGCAGATGGTGCAGGCGCTGGCCACCGCGCTGAATCACGAGCTGGATCTGACCCACGAAGGGAACAACTGCGAGCAGGTCGCGCGACGCTTTAGCGAGCAGCCGGAGGTGAAGATCCCCAAAATTTACTGGCAATGGTCGAGCAAACGGCTGCTGGTGCAGGAGTTTTTACCCGGCATCGAGCCGGAAAACCCGCAGCAGCTGGCGAACGCCGGTTTTGACGGCCCGCTGCTGGCGCAGCGCGGCGCGCGGGCGTTTATGCGCATGGTGCTGGAACACCGCCTGTATCACGCCGATCCGCACCCCGGCAACGTGATGGCGCTCGACGGCAACCGGGTTGGCTTTATTGATTTCGGCATGGTCGGGCAACTGTCGGCAACGCGGCGCAATCAGCTGTTGCGCGTGCTGCAGGCGATTGCCGAACGGCAGAGCGAAGGCATCGTCAGTACGCTGCTCGCCTGGTCAGACAGCCATAACCCCGACATGCAGGATCTGGAACTGGCGGCGCAAAACTTCCTGGATAAACAGGGATTCGGCACCTTAACGCTCGGTAAAGCGCTGACCGACCTGCTGGCGATGTCCCGCGAGCACCAACTGGCATTACCGCCCGATCTGGCGCTGCTGTTTAAAGCGTTGATCACCGCCGACGGCGTGCTGCACCGGCTCGATCCGGACTTCGATATCATCCGTACTTTAAAACCGATGCTGCAACAGCTTATGCTGCAGCGTTACGCGCCGAAGGCGCTGCGTCAGCGCATGCTTGCGCTGGGCGCCGACGCGCTGGATGCCGGCGATGAGCTGCCGCAAAGCCTGCGCCTGCTGCTGCGGCGCCTGACGCGCGGCCAGCTAAATGCCGACATCAACGTCAACAACCTCTCCCAACTGAGCAAAGCGCTGGAGCGGGCCGCGGTCACGCTGGCTATCGCCATTGTCACCGCCGCCTTTGCGCTGGGCCTGGCGCCCTACCTGATGCAGGCCTCTCCGCAGCTGTGGAGCGTGCCGCTGTTCCCGCTGCTCGGCGGTTTGGTCTGCATCGCCGGCATCGTCCTTCTGGTTTTGCGGCTGCGGCGCTGAGAAACGGGAGATTCGGCGTTATCCGATAGGCGCTCCGGCGATTCCCGCGCACTATCAACGCGCGCAGGGTTTATCGCTTGGGTTGCGGATAGGCGCATGTTTATAATGATAATCAATTCATTATCGGCATTTTTATTAGCAGTAGTTATGAGGCACGTATGAAAAAGATGGTTATGGGCGCAGCCGCCCTGATGTTTGTCGGCGCGTTAGCCGGCTGCAACAAGCTGACCCAGTACACGCTCAGCGAACAGGAAGTTAATGACTACCTGCAGAAACACAATGATTACCAGAAACAAATCGGCGTGCCGGGGCTGGTGGATGCGCATATCGTGCTGACGCAGTTACAGAGCCAGATTGGCCGCAGCGAGCCGGGCAAGGTTACCCTTTCCGGCAATGCCAAAGTGGATATCACCTCTATTCTGGGGCCGCAGCAGGCGGATATGCAGCTGACGCTGAAGGCGCAGCCGACCTATGACCGCGAGAAAGGGGCCATTTTCCTGAAGGATATGGAGCTGACCGACTATAAAGTACAGCCGGAAAAAATGAATACCGTGATGAAGGCGATTTCGCCTTATCTGGACCAGTCGTTGAAAAGCTATTTCAACCAGAAACCGGCCTATGTGCTGGATCCGAACAAGAGCAAAACCGAAGCCATGGCGCGCAAACTGGCCAAAGGGCTGGAAGTGAAGCCGGGCGAACTGGTGATTCCGTTTACTGATTAAATTCAGCGCATGAAGGCGCAGCAACCGCTGCGCCTGACAGGTTTTACGCCTGCTCGTCGTCTTCAGAGCCTTCCTGCTCTTCATACTCCGCCAGTTCATCGCGCATCGCCTGCAATGCATCACGGGTAATCATCGCCAATGTGCGATAAAAACCGCTGGTTGCATGGGCTTCAACCTTGCCGAGGAAACGTCCGCACCACGGCAGCAGATATTCATCAAACAGCGTAATTTGCGCCTGCGCCTCATCTTCCTGCGACTGATCTTCCAGCCAGGATGCCGCCAGCAGCAGCGAGCCGAAGTGATCCGCCGGCGCCTCGCCGAGCGGCATACCGCGCTGCTGCAGGAAACTGCGCACTTCGCTTTCCGTCGCCCCCTCAACATAGGCCGAGCGCAGCGGCGATACGCTGCATTCAGCGCCAACGAACAACGCGTTGAAGTCGGCGGCCAGCAGGTGCGGCTCGCAGCCTTGCTGCAAACGCTGCAGCAGTTCATCCTGCTCCAGCGGCCAGTGCTGCTGCAGTTTACCCTCTTGAATCAGGCTGAACAGCGGTACCAGCAGCGGGTCCTGCGGCTGACGATAAAACAGCGTCCCCAGAACGCGGCAGACGATGGAAAACTCATTCATGATGACATCCTATGCAAAGGCGAAATTTTTGCCGTGACGATGTCACAGATCGGCCAATTCCGCAATCGCTGGTTTACCGCGCTGCTCAAGAAAATTCAGCAAACGACGCGGACTGACGTTGAGGATGCGATCCTGCGGGAATTCAACCTCGGCCAGGATCCGTTCACAGTGCTCAAAACCTCCCAGCGAAAAGGCGATATGCGAGTCTGAGCCCAGCGCCAACCAGCCTCCGGCATCACGCACCGCGGCGGCGATCGCCCGGCAGTTGGCTTCACTGCCCTTACGTGAATGCGTAAACGATGAGTTGTTCAGCTCAAGCGCCACATTATAACGCGCGGCGGCGGCGGCCACCTCCGGGATATCAATCGGATAACGTGGGTTGCCCGGATGGCTGATGATGTGGACATCGCCCTGCGCCATCGCGGCAATCATCGCCTGCGTATGAGCAGCGCGATCCTGCGGAGCAAACACCGGCTCGTGGAAACCGGCGATAATCACATCAATGGCATCCAGCATCGGGCCGGTGCAGTCAATATCGCCGTCCAGATTCTTAATATTGGCCTCAATGCCGCGCAAAATGGCGACGCCGTCCACTAACCGCGGCCAGACGCGCATATTCATAAAGTGCCAGTAGTGCGGCGCATCGGCCATATCCGGGCCGTGGTCGGTAATGGCAAACAGCTGGATGCCCTTCTGCTTGGCTTCGGCGACATAATCATGCAGCGTGCTGTAGGCATGGGTGCTGGCAACGGTGTGCATGTGTAAATCAACGGGGTACATTGCTTCTCCTTATTCGTGGGCCAGCCGCCCTGCTCAAGCGGCTGGCGCAGTCTCGCTTTAGCATAGCAGTTAACCGGCTCATTAATAACCTCTGCGAATATCCACAATTCCCGTCGGCGTATCTCCGGCTTCGATCGCTAAAATATTCTGGGCAACCCGATCCATCGCCTGCTCAGGCAAGGTAATCGCGGCAATATGCGGCGTGATGGTAACGGCGGGATGACGCCAGAAGGCGTGCGCCGGCGGCAGCGGCTCCTGTACAAAGACATCCAGCGTTGCCGCTTTAATCTGCCCTAACTCCAGCGCCGTCAACAGGTCGTTCTCAACCAGATGCGCGCCGCGCGCCAGATTGATCAGGTAAGCCTGTGGCGCTAAATGGGCAAACATCTCGCCATTGAGGATCCCCTGGGTTTCCGGCGTATTAGGCAGCAGGTTAATCAACAGTTTGACGCCGTCCAAGAATGCCGGCCGCTGCGCTTCACCGGCGAAACTGCTCACGCCGTCAATCTGCTTGGCGCTACGGCTCCAGCAGCGGACGTTAAAGCCGAAGTCCACCAGTTTCTGCGCCACCGCTTTGCCCAGCACGCCGGCGCCGAGAATACCGATAGTGAAATCCTGTAGCTGATGCGGCTCCAGCGGTTGCCACACTCCCTGTTGCTGCTGCCGTTGGTACTCATCGAAACGGCGGAAATAGCGCAGTACGTAGCTCAGCGCATACTCCTGCATCTGCTGCGCCATACCGGTATCTTCCAACCGCAGCAGCGGCACGCCGGACGGTAACGTGCCGGGATGCTGCCGCTCCTGCTGTAAAATGGCGTCAACGCCGGCTCCCAGAGCAAACACGCCTTTCAGCTGATGGCGCCCGGCCAGCATTTCATACGGCGGCAGCCAGACCAGCGCGTAGTCAGCCGGGCGATCGTCACCCGGCTGCCAGATGCGCAGCGTCGAACCGGGCAAACGCTGCTGTATGCCTGCCTGCCACTGTTGCGCATTAAACGTAGGGTGGTAAAACATAATGTTCATGGAAAGAGAGGCTCCTGCTTGTTCGCTGTTATTGTCCCCTCAGGTTTCCGCGAATCGTCATAAGATGCAAGAGTAAAACCGACAAATAAAAACAGCCCCGACCAGTGGGGCTGTTTTGTTCAGTGTAGTGCCGCAGCGCCTTTATGCGCGCTGGATCAGGCGGCGCAGCAGCGGTATCAGAATCAACAGCACCACGCTCACGCCGGCCGCTCCCCACCCCAGCATGCTGAAGACGTGGCTGTAGCCGGGGTTGGTTAACAGCGGTGTACTGCCGCTGTTTTCCGGCATCAGGCCGGATACATAGCCCGCCAGCACCGAGCCGACGCCGGTCACCATCATCCAGCAGCCCATCATGACGCCCTGGTAACGCGCCGGCGCCAACTTGCCGATCATGGCGTAACCGATGGGCGAAATCAGCAATTCGCCAATGCTCTGCAACACGTAACTGATAACGATCCATTTAAACGCCACCAGTCCGTCGCCGCCCGCCAGGCTGATGCCCAGCGGCAGCACCAGCATCCCCAGCCCCATACAGAACAAGGAGCCGGAAAACTGCAGGGGAATATCAATCTTGCAGCCGCGGGCGCGCAGGCGGTTAAACCACCAGGCCAGCAGCGGACCGCCGATGACGATCACCAGCGTGTTGATATTCTGGATCCACTGCGGGGCAACATGGATGCCATACGGGTTCAGATTAATATTGTGCTCCGAAAACAGCATCAGCCCCATCGGCGCCAGCTGATACAGCATCCAGAAGACCAGCGATCCCAAGGCCAGAATCAGGTAGGCGCTCATCCGCCGACGCTCATCGCGCGGATGATGGCGTAGCGTAACGAGACACAGCAGCAGGAAAATGGCGCATCCCAAGCCAATCACAAAGTAACCGCTGAATTCAGCATGGGTCAGCATCAGACGAATCACCGGCACCAGAATCACTAATACCGCCAGACCGGCCAACAACCGACGGCGATACTGCGACGGTGTCGTATCAAGCAATGGGGTATTGATATCGGCCAGCATGCGCCAGCGCAACGCCGCAACGATAATCGCCCCGGCGTTGCCCAGCGTGGCGAACAGGAACAGCGCGCGGTAATTTTCCGTCAGTTGGAAATAACCGGCGGCGCTGAAACCGACAAAAAAACCCAGGTTCATCGCGGCGTAGTTCCACAAGAATGCCGACTCGCGCCGGTCATCCTCGGGCTTGAACCGCTGCGTCAGCATCATATTAATGCAGGTGACGTTCAGCCCGCTGCCGGTGAGGAACATCGCCAGCCCCCAATACAGTCCCCAGACGCCGGCCAGCGCTATCAGCGCGCATCCCGCCACCTGCAGCACCATCCCCAGGACAAACAGGTTGCGGTTACTGAGATAGCGTCCGCCCAGGTAGCCGCCGAACAGGTGCAGGCCATAGTTGAACGCGCCGAATACGCCCATCATGGCGTTGGCGCTGCTTTCGCTGAACCCCAGACGCTTGGTGGCATACAGCACCAGCGTGGAGTAGAGCACGGCAAAGCCTAGCGTAGCGAAGATCTGGATAAAGAACAGCGCTCCCGTGCCGGAGGGGGTGGCATGGCGCGACGGCGCCGCCAGTGTGGAATCCGAGTCAGTCAAAGTAAACCTCTACTGCATTATTATTTGATGGTTTTATCCCTGTCTGCGCTATCTGCCCTACGCCTTCGCCACACTCGGCGGAGAGCCGGTGCAACCGGCAGGAGTGGCATCAATAGCGCGGCAAGCGGCGCGGACGTTGATGTTTCCTTGCAAAAATCCCCGCACGCTCGCCACTCTATTTAGCGGCATATCTGACTAATAATCCAGTATTAATGAATACATTGGCAATACGAAATAACGAACTGATGGAATATTAATCTACAAATGGATAATTTGCTCAAATAACAAACCAGACGACAGTTCCAAGTCTCTTATCGGCCATTCTCGGCGGCAGGTGAAGAATAAATAGCTGATTATTGCACGTGAAATCAGCAAATTGCTGCAAGTTTGGCTAAACGGACGGAAAGCGTAAAAAGAGTATTGACGCTGGGATCAGTTTCTCCTACATTAGCGCCCGTCGACAACGCAAGGCGCTGACGATGACAATATGGTGAGGTGTCCGAGTGGCTGAAGGAGCACGCCTGGAAAGTGTGTATACGCGAAAGTGTATCGAGGGTTCGAATCCCTCCCTCACCGCCATATTCCAAGAAAAAGCCTGAACTCACGTTCAGGCTTTTTTGCTTTATATTCCCCGCGCCGGGAGGGTGAGAACCCTCGACAGGGTTCGACAAAACGCAACGCGTTTTGCACAGCCGCAGGGTGAGCGCAGCGAAGACATCCCTCCCTCACCGCCATATTCCAAGAGAAAGCCTGAACTCACGTTCAGGCTTTTTTGCTTTATATTCCCCGCGCCGGGAGGGTGAGAACCCTCGACAGGGTTCGACAAAACGCAACGCGTTTTGCACAGCCGCAGGGTGAGCGCAGCGAAGACATCCCTCCCTCACCGCCATATTCCAAGAGAAAGCCTGAACTCACGTTCAGGCTTTTTTGCTATATATCCCCCGCCCGGGAGGGTGAGAACCCTCGACAAGGTTTGATAAAACGAAGCTTTGGACGGTAACACCCAATAACTTTGTCGGACTTTCAGCCAAAGAGAACACAAGTTAACCACCCGTTGCGAAACCAAAAAAATATGCTTGACCCACCCGCTCTCACTCCCTATAGTAGCGCCCCGTTGCCCTGATGCATTCAGCGCAACGACAATATGGTGAGGTGTCCGAGTGGCTGAAGGAGCACGCCTGGAAAGTGTGTATACGCGAAAGTGTATCGAGGGTTCGAATCCCTCCCTCACCGCCATATTCCAAGAAAAAGCCTGAACTCACGTTCAGGCTTTTTTGCTTTATATTCCCCGCGCCGGGAGGGTGAGAACCCTCGACAGGGTTCGACAAAACGCAACGCGTTTTGCACAGCCGCAGGCTGCCCGCAGGGTGAGCGCAGCGAAGACATCCCTCCCTCACCGCCATATTCCAAGAGAAAGCCTGAACTCACGTTCAGGCTTTTTTGTTATGTATAATTTCTGTTAGCACTGAGTAATTAGAATTGCCGTACACGTGCGGTACTTCTCTGCGATAACAGAAAACGGCAATTGAAGGGGCCGTAGGCGCGGCCCCTTCACCCGCGCCCGCGCTTAGGCACGTTCTGCCTGCTTCGCAGGTGCCCTCTCTGCGTCACCATCGCCGGGCGGGTCGGCTCTACAGGCATCCCTACCTGTGCCGCCTCAACCGGACATCCCTGTCCGGTTGCCCCTGGCTCTGGTTCCTTGTTCGGCAGCCCGTGATGCGCGCCGAAGGTCAACACCCGAATCTGTATTTACCGGGAAAATCAGCTGCGAGTTTTAACGTCAACGACCTAAAAACGATTCCCCTGATGCACAGTCGTTAGTGACACAGTCACATCCCTCCCTCACCGTCCTATTCCAGGAGAAAGCCTGAACTCACGTTCAGGCTATATTCCCCAGAACCCGCGACAGGATTGGCAGGTATCACTCATCATGCCCGTTTGGCGGCGGCCTGAAGCCGGCTCAATACCGCAATAAAAAAGCCCGACGTCATGTCGGGCTTTTTTCCATTCAACAGCTGGGAATCAGTTGCTGGTATCGAGTTCCGGGAAACTTTTCACCAAATCGTCGATCGCCTTCATCTGTACCAGGAACGGCTCCAACTTATCCAGCGGCAGCGCTGACGGACCGTCGCACTTGGCGTTGTTCGGATCCGGGTGCGCCTCAATAAACAGGCCGGCCAGGCCCACCGCCATACCGGCGCGCGCCAGTTCGGTCACCTGGGCGCGACGGCCGCCGGAAGCGGCACCAAACGGGTCGCGGGTTTGCAGCGCATGGGTCACGTCGAAAATCACCGGATGGCCGCCGGTGGCGTTCTTCATCACGTTGATACCCAGCATGTCGACCACCAGGTTGTCATAACCAAAGTTGCTGCCGCGATCGCACAGAATAACCTGATCGTTGCCGCCTTCTTTGAATTTCTCCACGATGTTGCCCATCTGGCCCGGGCTGACGAACTGTGGTTTTTTCACGTTGATCACCGCACCGGTTTTCGCCATCGCTTCCACCAGGTCGGTCTGACGCGCCAGAAACGCAGGCAGCTGAATCACATCCACCACTTCCGCCACCGGCTGAGCCTGAGCAGCCTCATGCACGTCGGTGATGGTTTTTACGCCGAAGGTCTGCTTCAGCTCTTCAAAAATACGCATCCCCTCTTCCAGGCCCGGCCCGCGGTACGAGTGAATGGAAGAGCGGTTGGCCTTATCAAACGAAGCCTTGAAGACGTAAGGAATACCCAGTTTTTGCGTCACCGTAACGTAGTGTTCGCAGATGCGCATCGCCAAATCGCGCGATTCAAGCACGTTCATACCACCGAACAGCACAAACGGCAGGTCGTTCGCTACGTTGATGTCGCCAATGCTAATCACTTTCTGTTTCATGCTTTCGCCTTTATTGAGGGTAAGTCGTCAAAATTAGTGCAGCGTCACCTGTTTAGGTTCGATCGCGTGGATCTGAACCTTGATCACTTCGCTGACCGGATCCTCCGGACACTGCTCGATAAAATAGTTGAGGTCGGAAATCGCCACATGGTTGCACTCCAGCTGCGCATAAATTAAGCCACGGTCGCGAATTTCATAAGGATCGTCCGGGTCAAAGCACAGCACGGTTTCGCTGGCGCGCAGCGCCATTTCCATCTGCTTTTCTTCCATCAGGGCGGCTTTCAGCGTATCGAGCATCTTACGCACCACCATATTATTTTCCGCTTCGTCCAGATCGTCATCTTCCAGTTCGGCGGACAGCCCCAGATTGCCTTTTATCCAGGCCTCCAGAGTATGCTCATTCAGCGTTTCGCCGTTAAGCGGATTGATCAGCCACATCTCATCATCCATCCAGTCGGCACGCAGGATCAACTGGGTCGGGAAAATAACCGGCATCAGCGGTAAGCCAAGCTGGTGAGCGATGTGCAAAAAGATGGTGCCCAGCGATACCGGCGTCCCCTGACGTCCTTCCAGCACCTTATCCAGCCAGATGGCGTCGGAAAGGCGGTAGACGCCGCTCGCCCCGCCAAACCCCCAGGTGCGGTAAAACAGCTCAATGAGTGCCTCTAATTGCTGCTCCTGGCTGAGGTCGTCCGGCACTGCCGCTCGCGCTTCTTCAGACAATCGCTGCAGTTGGCGCGCTACGTCGGCTGCGGGAAAATCTCGCCGCACGCGCTGAGACACCAGGATGATCCCTGCGCTCAGCGGTGAGGAATTAAATTCGAAATCAGCAATGCTACTCATAGGTATCCCATCAGAAACGGTATCTTCGTCGTGGCAAGTTTAATAATCAGGTAGAGGCAGCCTAAAGCCAGAATAAATGCCGACGTGCGTAACCCCGCGCTGCGGACTTGCTTGCTCAGTGCAACGTAGCCAAGCAGGATGTAGATAATAACGCCAAACAGCTTTTCGGTCAGCCAGGAGTCCATACCCAGCAGCGGATAAAACTGGAGCGTTACCACCAGCGCAATGCCGCTCAGAAACAGCACGGTGTCGTTAATATGCGGCGCGATTTTCACCCAGCGCCGGTTCATCATCGCCGAATCACGCCACTTCCAGAAAAAACGCAATACAAACAAAACAATACTGATGGTTACCGTCAGCAGATGCAAATTTTTTAACGCGACGTAGGCTGCCATAATCGTTCCCTTTGTTTTCCAGTGATTATTCTTGAGCCGGCAGGTACTGCCCCAGCGTTACGCGTTCATTGCCGCCATAGTCGCGGCAACTCTCCACGGCGCTAAAGCCTGCGTCGGCCAGCAGTTCCCGCACCCTGGCCGCCTGTTGCCAGCCGTGCTCCAGCAGCAGCCAGCCTTGCGGCTCAAGGTGCTGCGGCGCCTGCCGTATGATGGCGCGCAAATCTGCCAGACCGTGGTCCTCCGCCACCAGCGCGCTGTCCGGCTCAAAGCGGACATCCCCTTGCGACAGGTGTGGATCGGCGGCGTCAATATAGGGCGGGTTACTGGCTATCAGCTGAAAGCGCTGTCCGCGCAGCGGCGCAAACCAACTTCCCTGAATGAACTGCGCATTGGCAATCGCCAGTTTTTGCGCGTTATGGTGCGCCAGCGCCACTGCTTCAGGCTGGAAATCAACGCCGGTTACCGTGCAATCGGGCCGCTCGCTGGCCAGCGCCAACGCAATGGCGCCGGTGCCGGTGCCCAGATCGAGAATGGCGCAGCCGCCGGCAGGCAGACGCGCTAACGCCTGCTCAACCAGACACTCGGTGTCCGGCCGTGGGATCAGGGTTGCGGGGGAAACAGACAGCGGCAGCGACCAGAATTCACGCTCGCCCACCAGATAGGCAATCGGCTCGCCGCGCGCCCGGCGCGTCAGCAACGCCTCCAGCTGCGCGCTTTCCTGCGGGGTTAGGCTGCGCTCGCCAAACGCCAGTAAGTAGGTTCTGGCGCGCCCGGTGACAAAACCCAGCAGAATTTCCGCGTCCCGCCGGGCGCTGTCGCTTTCCGTCAGCCGGGCCGCCGCCGCCTTCAACCAGCCTTGATAATCCATTACTCTTGCTCGGCGGACAACGCAGCCAGCTGGTCCGCCTGATATTCCTGCACGATAGGCTGGATCAGCATATCCAGCTTCCCTTCCATCACCTCGTCCAGGCGGTAGAGCGTCAGGTTAATGCGGTGATCGGTCACGCGGCCCTGCGGAAAATTATAGGTGCGGTTACGGTCGGAACGGTCGCCGCTGCCCAACAGGTTGCGACGCGTTGACGCTTCCTCCTGCTGACGCTTGGCCACCTCGGCGGCGCGGATGCGCGCGCCCAGCACCGACATCGCTTTCGCCTTGTTTTTATGCTGCGAACGTTCGTCCTGGCATTCCACCACAATGCCGGTCGGCAGGTGGGTAATACGGATCGCCGAATCGGTGGTGTTAACGTGCTGACCGCCGGCCCCGGAGGAGCGGAAGGTGTCAATCTTCAGGTCGCCGGGGTTGATATCCGGCAGTTCAGCCTCCGGCACCTCCGGCATCACCGCGACGGTGCAGGCCGAGGTGTGAATGCGCCCCTGGGATTCGGTTTCCGGCACGCGCTGCACGCGGTGGCCGCCAGATTCAAACTTCAGTTGGCCGTATACGCCCTCGCCCGAGACTTTGGCGATCACTTCTTTATAGCCGCCGTGCTCGCCTTCGTTGGCGCTCATCACCTCTACCCGCCAGCGGCGCGTTTCGGCATAACGGCTGTACATACGGAACAGGTCGCCGGCAAACAGCGCCGCCTCGTCGCCGCCGGTGCCGGCGCGTACCTCGAGGAAACAGCTGCGTTCATCATCAGGGTCTTTCGGCAGCAGCAACAGCTGCAGCTGCTGCTCCAGATCCTCAGTCACCGTTCTGGCCTGTTGAATCTCTTCCTGCGCCATTTCGCGCATTTCCGGGTCTTCCAGCATCATCTCAGCGGTCGCAAGATCGTCCTGCACCTGGCGCCACTGCAGGAAACAGTTGCTGACATCGGTCAGCTGCGCGTATTCGCGCGACAGCGCCCGGAACCGATCCTGATCGGCAATAACGCCGGCATCACCGAGCAGCGCCTGCACTTCTTCATGGCGCTCTTGTAACGCTTCCAGTTTGGCAACAATAGAAGGCTTCATGCGTGGTTTTAAACCCTGTAAATAGAGAGAAACTAGTGCTGATCCAGCCCGAGGCTGTCGCGTAATATTTGTAACCGCTCCACATCGCCGTCGCCGGCAGCCTGCTGAAGGGATTTGGTAGGGGCATGAATAAGACGGTTGGTCAGATTGTGGGCCAATTTATGGATGACCTGCTCCACGTTGGCCCCCTGCGCAATGGCGGCCAACGCTTTGGCTTCCATTTCGCTGCGGATCTGATCGGCCTGCGAGCGGTAGTCGCGGATGGTTTCCACCGCACCCTGCGAGCGCAGCCAGGCCATAAAATTGATGCTTTCCTGCTGAACAATGGACTCCGCCTGCACCGCCGCCGCCTTACGCTGCGCCAGGTTGTTCTGGATAATCGCGTGCAGGTCGTCGACGCTGTACAGATAGGCGTTCGCCAGCTTGCCGACCTCCGGTTCAATATCGCGCGGAACGGCGATATCCACCAGCAGCATCGGCTGATTGCGGCGCGCTTTCAGCGCCCGCTCGACCATGCCTTTGCCGATGATCGGCAGAGGACTGGCCGTCGAACTGATAATAATGTCGGCGTCGGCCAGGCGCGCGTCAATTTCCGGCAGCGTAATCACCTCGGCCCCGACTTCATCCGCCAGCAGTTGCGCCCGCTCGCGGGTGCGGTTGGCGATGATCATGTGCTTGACCTGATGTTCCCGCAGATGGCGCGCAACCAGTTCAATGGTTTCCCCTGCGCCCACCAACAACACGTTCAGATCCGCCAGCGATTCGAAAATCTGCCGCGCCAGCGTACAGGCGGCAAACGCCACGGACACGGCGCTGGCGCCGATCTCGGTTTCGGTACGCACGCGTTTGGCGACGGAGAAGGATTTTTGGAACAGGCGTTCCAGCTCGCCGGACAGCGACTGCTCGCGCTGGGATTCTGCAAAGGCTTTTTTCACCTGTCCCAGGATCTGCGGTTCGCCCAGTACCAATGAATCCAGACCGCTGGCGACGCGCATCAGGTGGCTGACCGCATCATTATCATGATGCCAGTACAGGCTCTTTTTCACCTCTTCCGGGCTCAGCTGATGATACTCGCACAGCCAGGCCACCAGCTGCTCGTGAATGTGCTCCTGCTGCTCCACGCTGAGATACAGCTCGGTGCGGTTACAGGTGGACAACACGACTCCGCCCTGCACCAGCGGCTGCTGGAGCAGACTATTGAGCGCCTGGTCAATGCTCTCTGGAGAAAAGGTGACTTTTTCCCGCAAAGCAACCGGTGCGGTTTTGTGGTTAATGCCTAAGGCAAGCAGGGTCATTGCTTCAAGTAATACTTCTGTTGGTACGGGTTTCGTTGACGGCATTCTACTTGATGCGCGGCATCAATAAAAGCAACAAGCGCATCTTACGCCCAATCGCTGCCATCGTCGGCACACATCAAACAACCGCTTAAAAACAAACCATTAATTTATAATGACGATCAAAACTAAAGAACCGACGCCGCAGGCCGATTAAATCAGGTAACGATCGCGAGTTATGTGTAGTTTAGCGCTTTTTACCGGCCAGATAAAACTTGCCGCGCCATGGCGCCCCTGCGCCGAACCTGCACGGAGATTAATCAATAGTTGGTTATGATTATAACCATCGGCAACCTTCCCAACTGTTATTATTGAATTTCTGTCCGCCTGTTCGCATAATTCCGCGCCGTATAAATTCGTACATAGCGAATAATATCGGTTTATCCGTTCAGCCCCGATAACATCGGCGCCCGAAGTGATAACGCATTACAAAGGACGCCGCGGGTGGTGTGCGCATCGGTGCAGCCATTCGTCGGAATTAAAAATTGTATAAATATAAAAAGCAGGTATGGATATGGCACATAAAATTAGCCGCTTAGCCCGCGGCGTGGCCGTTGGCCTGATCGCCGGCTGCACCACCTTTGCCGCACAGGCGGAAATCACCTTACTGAAACAGGATCCGCAGGCCGGCGATCCGCTGAGCCGCCTCAACTTCACCGTCGGCGGCAGCATCCGCCCGCAGTTCAATATGATGACCGGCGACGGCGATAAAGGCTCTTACAAACGCAACGGTTTCGATGGCGGCACCCGCTTCCGCTTTGCCGCTGATTACTACCTGTTCGATGACATCAGCTGGATCAGCTACTACGAACTGGGCGTCAACATCCCGGCGCTGTTCGACTGGGACAACCATTACGCCGACGGCGCCAATAACACCAGCCGCCGCATGCTGTACACCGGACTGAAGAGCAAAACCTGGGGCCAGCTGACCTTCGGCCAGCAAAACAGCGTTTACTATGATGTGGTCGGCGCAAAAACCGATATCTGGGACTACGACATGCTGGCCCAGGCGCCGGGCAACGGCATCAACGGCGACTACGACGGTTCTTATCGTTCCCGCAAGATGCTGAAATACAAGCAGACCTTTGGCGATGCCGACGTTTACGCCTCTTACCTGTTCAGCGACAGCGACTACCTGCCGGGCAACGGCCTGCGTTATAAGCGTAAAGGCGGCGGCTCCCTGGGCGTCGATTACCATCTGACCCGCGATCTGACCTGGGGCACCGCGTGGAACTACACCCGTGCGGAAATGCGCGATCCGACCGGTGGTGACAGCAAAACCTATGACCAGAACATTCTGGGCACCGCACTGAGCTGGACACCTGACAACTGGACCTTCAGCTTCGGCGGCGGCTGGTACAATAACTTCCTGACCACCAAGCAGACCGACGTGCACAATTACTTCGCCGGCGACGCCTGGGGTATTGAATACTACGCCGGCTACACCGCGCCGGTCGGTCAGTATGCACTGAAATCCGTCACCCCTTACGTGATGGGGGATCGTCTGGAGTACGTCAGCGGCCGCAACTATCAGCGCATCGATAACGGTCTGGGCATCACCTTCCAGTTCGACTACGGCTTCCGTACCGATGTGGAGCACGTGTTCACCTCCAGCACCGACAAGCTTGGCGATATGACCGTCGTACGTCTGCGTTACGACTTCTGATCGTACGGGCGCCCGCCTTGCCGGCGCGGCGCCCCGTTTTCTGAGAAAAAACCGCATTTTTCATCTTCTTGCTACATCCTTCCGCCTATCTCCGCGTACACTATGAACATTCGTCCGCCCTGACGCCGGGCGCGCTGCAGCATAATATTGACGCTGCGCGCCCGTGCCGTTAGCGTGGTGGCAAAAAAGGGGGTGACGTGACGTCAGCCCGTCAGGACAAAAGGACAAAAAATCGTTATGCCTATCCGCAAAGTCAGTTTGCTACGCCTTATCCCGCTGGCCAGCCTGGTGCTGGCAGCCTGTACCACCACCCGACCGACCGGCCCGGCCACCAGCCCGACGTCTCCCGAATGGCGCGCCCATGAACAGGCGGTGCAGCAACTGAACCAGTATCAGACCCGCGGCGCTTTCGCCTACCTCTCCGACAGCAAAAAGGTCTACGCCCGCTTCTTCTGGCAGCAATATTCACCGGATCGCTACCGCCTGCTGCTGACCAACCCGCTCGGCAGCACCGAGCTGGAACTGAACGTGCAGAAAAACGTGGTGCAGCTGACCGATAACCAGGGCAAGCGCTACGTCAGCGATAACGCCGAGGAGATGATCCGTAAGATGACCGGCATGGCGATTCCGATGAACAATCTGCGCCAGTGGATGCTCGGCCTGCCCGGGGAAGCCACCGACTTTACCCTGGATGACCGCTACCGGCTGAGCAAACTGAATTACCAGCAGGAAGGCCTGAACTGGAAAGTCAGCTATCAGGACTATAACAGCGATATTCAGCCTCAGCTGCCGAGCCGTCTGGAGCTGCAGCAGGGCGACCAACGCATCAAGCTGAAAATGGATAACTGGACGCTCAAATGATTCAGCAGTGGCCCTCGCCGGCAAAGTTAAACCTGTTTTTATATATCACCGGCCGTCGCACAGACGGCTACCATCAGCTGCAGACGCTGTTTCAATTCCTTGATTACGGCGACACGCTGGCCATCACTCCGCGTCAGGATGAAAAAATACGCCTGCTGACACCGGTTGACGGCGTCGAGGATGAGCATAACCTGATTGTACGCGCCGCGCGCCTGCTGCAGCGTTACTGTGATGAACGGCAGATCGTCACCCCGCCGCGCGGCGCCGACATCCGGATAGAGAAAGTGCTGCCGATGGGCGGCGGCCTGGGCGGCGGTTCATCAAACGCGGCGACGGTGTTGGTGGCGCTGAACAGCCTGTGGCAGTGTGGCCTCAGCGACGAACGGCTGGCCGAGCTGGGGCTGAGCCTCGGCGCTGACGTGCCGGTGTTCGTACGCGGCCACGCCGCGTTCGCCGAGGGCATCGGCGAACGGCTGCAGCCCGCCGATCCGCAGGAGAAATGGTACCTGGTCGCCCACCCCGGCGTCAGTATTCCCACGCCGCTGATTTTCGGCGATGCCGAACTGAAAAGGGATACGCCGGTGCGCCCGTTAAATGAACTGTTGCAATTACCGTACGCCAATGATTGCGAACCGATCGCAAGAAAACGTTTTCGCGAGGTTGAACAGCTTCTTTCTTGGCTGTTACAATACGCGCCGTCACGCCTGACCGGCACAGGTGCTTGTGTGTTTGCAGAGTTCAACACCGAGTCCGAAGCCCGCCAGGTGTTAAATCAAGCCCCGGCGTGGTTGCGTGGTTTTGTAGCGCGTGGCGTTAACATTTCACCACTACATCGTACCCGTTCCGGGCAAATTTGAGTCGTAGCTCGACGTTTCGTTGCGCAGGGCCCGTTTTATTCGGCCCTGTATCCCTGCGCTACTACGCCTCATAAGTTTTACATACCCGTATGTCTATTGCGTCAGCCATGTTCAACAGCCCCTTGATGCTGGCCGACTGTCAATAGCATCTTCTCTGGACGCAAGCCTGAGGTTCTTCTCGTGCCTGATATGAAGCTTTTTGCTGGTAACGCCACCCCGGAACTAGCACAACGTATTGCCAACCGTTTGTACACCAGCCTTGGTGACGCCGCTGTAGGTCGTTTTAGCGACGGCGAAGTGAGCGTGCAAATCAACGAAAATGTACGCGGTGGTGATATTTTCATCATCCAGTCCACCTGCGCTCCCACCAATGACAACCTGATGGAACTGGTTGTCATGGTCGATGCCCTGCGGCGCGCTTCTGCAGGCCGCATCACCGCCGTTATCCCCTACTTCGGCTATGCCCGTCAGGATCGTCGCGTTCGCTCCGCGCGCGTGCCAATCACCGCTAAAGTGGTTGCTGACTTCCTGTCCAGCGTCGGGGTTGACCGCGTGCTGACCGTGGATTTGCATGCTGAACAGATCCAAGGCTTCTTCGACGTGCCGGTTGATAACGTGTTCGGCAGCCCGATTCTGCTTGAAGATATGCTGCAACAGAACCTGGAAAACCCGATCGTCGTGTCTCCGGATATCGGCGGCGTTGTTCGCGCCCGTGCGATCGCCAAGCTGCTCAACGATACCGATATGGCCATTATTGATAAACGTCGCCCACGCGCCAACGTTTCTCAGGTGATGCATATCATCGGTGACGTTGCCGGCCGCGACTGCATCCTGGTCGATGACATGATCGATACCGGCGGCACCTTGTGTAAAGCGGCTGAAGCGTTGAAAGAGCGTGGCGCCAAGCGCGTATTCGCCTACGCGACGCACCCGATCTTCTCCGGCAACGCCGTAGACAACATCAAGAACTCCGTGATTGATGAAGTGATCGTCTGCGACACCATCCCGCTGTCACCAGAAATCAAGGCGCTGAAAAACGTACGTACTCTGACCCTGTCCGGCATGATGGCTGAAGCTATCCGCCGTATCAGCAATGAAGAGTCAATCTCTGCGATGTTCGAACATTAATTCTCCGTCGGCGCGGGCATTCCGCGCCGCCGTTGAACATGGTCAGACGCAGTAAAAGAAAAACCCGTTGGCGCCTCGGCAACAACGGGTTTTCTATTTTAAAGCGGTCATAGCGTTAAACCTGGTTACGCGTCACAATACCTGTGCCCCTCTGTCTCCCTGACGTAATGACTAATGCGATGAACGATGATGACTATTGCGGCAACGCTTATCAAAATGTTTTACCCACCAATAACGATCCGCAACCTGTTCACGTCCGCCGATACGCGCGCCAGCCAGCCACAGCAAGGCGCCGATAAAGATACTGAATATCGCTCCGTGGGAGAAAAACTGCGGTAAATTGAACTGAGAGACCTCGGCGACAATGGAATAGCCAACGCCGCCAATCATCACCAACAGCCCAAGCCCCATCAGAGCGTTACCCATCACATCCGCGTTTTTACGTTTCATATGTCACCTCCATAGCGCTAAATGCCAGCGGGATGAATAAGTCATTGTTAACTCCCTTTGATGAATTAATTATAGACACTCCCGGGGCAAGGGTATTGCGTTAGCGATCACAGATGTGCAATTAACACTGACAAATCTTTACTTTAGAAGCAGCAACTAGCTATAAACTTGAACTATAACCCATGTGCATTATTCACTTTTCAAAGTAAAGGACTGTCGTTTATTACCGAACACGACGTATTTTGTCATTCGACGCAACGAAAGGTAGACTAATGCCCTTTCCATTATTTTGAGCATAGTGAATCTCTCCGTGAGCAGTATCAAATTGATTGTCGGCCTGGCCAACCCCGGCGCCGAATATGCGCAAACGCGCCACAATGCAGGCGCCTGGTACGTAGATCAACTGGCGCAACGCCATAACCAGGCGTTGAAAGAAGAAGGCAAATTCTTCGGCTATACCGCACGCCTGAACCTGGCCGGAAACGACGTCCGGCTGCTGGTGCCAACCACGTTTATGAATTTGAGCGGCAAGGCCGTGGCGGCCATGGCGTCGTTCTATCGCATTCAGCCAGATGAAATCCTGGTCGCTCATGATGAGCTTGATTTACCGCCGGGTGTCGCCAAGTTAAAACTGGGCGGCAGCAACGGCGGCCATAACGGCTTAAAAGATATTCAGAGCAAGATGGCGAACAACCCGAACTTTTATCGTCTCAGGATTGGCATCGGCCATCCGGGAGATCGCAACAAGGTGGTGGGATTCGTACTGGGCAAACCGCCGGCCAGTGAACAGAGCCTGATCGATGACGCCATCGATGAATCGCTGCGCTGCACCGAAGTGCTGTTAAAAGACGGTATGACTAAGGCCATGAACCGCCTGCACGCGTTTAAAGCCGGCAGTTGATCCTTAGCCGTCAGGCTGCATGCTTGCCGTGCAGCCTGACTTTACTTTCCACCACACAGCGGTGGCGGTGGCGGTGGCACTGGCATGACGCTTCACGACAATTTGCCGCCAGAGACGGCCGGGAATGCAATGCCAGGCAGGCGTCTGCGCATGGAACGGCGTCTTTTCCTGAACCCATGACGCTGCACGGGCTTTTTCTTCAGCATATTACGGCTATGCAGCGAAAAAGAAAGTAATGATATAATTGATAAACTTGGCGCTATATAAATAAATATCCCATTCACTTAACCTATCCTCCTTGATATCCCCCAGTCGCTGAAAGAATGAAAATCCGAAATAGCCAAGTCCCTAATGGACACAACCATAAATCACATCCAAAGCTTTACAAAAAAGTTTAATCAGGGCAAAGCAATAAATGGAGTATGATTATTTATTTATTGGATTCGACTTAGAAAAAACCCCAATAATATTTATTATTGGGGTTTGGCATATCAGTCCGCAGCTACGCGATAGGTGGGGTCGTCAAGCTCATGAAGGCAGAACGGACCGGCCTGCTTCAGTAAACTGACGCAGTCGGCGCTTAGATGACGCAGGCGCACCGTCTTACCGGCGGCCAAATAGCGCGCCGTGAGCTTATCAATCGCCTCTACGCCGCTGGAGTCCATCACCCTGGTGTGTGCAAAGTCTAAAATAACCAACGCCGGATCGTGTGCAGGATCAAAGAGCTCGGCAAAGTCCGTCGTTGAGCCGAAAAAGAGCGGCCCCGCTAAAGAATAAACAACGGTGTTGTTTTCTTCTTTTTTATCACGGATAGATATTTTTGCCTGTTTCCAAGCAAAGACCAGCGCCGAAATAATGACGCCGCTGATAACCGCCACGGCCAAATCCGCAAATACCGTAATCACGGTCACGGTCAGCAGAATAAATGCGTCTTCTTTCGGCATTCTTTTTAACCGGCGTAATGAACTCCATTCAAATGTGTTATAGCACACCACCAGCATAATGCCGGCCAACGCGGCAACGGGGATATAACCGATATAGGATGACAGGCTGACCACAAACAGAATCAGCAAAATAGCGCCAATCGCCGCAGAGATGCGCCTGCGGCCGCCGGAGGTGAAGTTAATGATCGACTGGCCGATCATCGCACAGCCGGCAAAGCAGCCAAATAGCCCGCAAAGGGTATTGCCTGCTCCCTGAGCGATGCTTTCCCGGTTGCCGTTGCCTTTACTGTTGCCCATTTCATCCAGCACCGTCATGGTCAACAACGATTCTATCAAACCAACCAGCGCGATAATCACGGCGTATGGCAACACCACCTTCAGCATGTCGAGCGTAAACGGCGCCATCGGCAGGCTAAAGTGCGGCAAACTACCGGAGATATCCGCCAAATCCCCCACCCGCAGCGTATTCAGCCCCAGGCCGATCGCCAGCGCCGACACCACGATCAGCGCCGCCAGCGATGCCGGGATCGCCTTTGTCAGGCGCGGGAAGAATACCACCACCAAAATCGCCAGCAGCACCAGGCCATACATCAGCGGCCCCTGCCCGGCGACCATATGCAGCTGCGCCAGCATAATCACGATCGCCAGCCCGTTGACGAAGCCATGAATCGCCGGCAGCGGCACTAGACGAATAAATTTCCCCAGACGGAAAATACCGATCAGGATTTGAATCACGCCGGCAAAAATAGTCGCCCACAGCACGTAATCCATTCCGTGTTGGGCCGCCAGGCTCATTAACACCACCACGATGGAGCCGGCCGCGCCGGACACCATGCCGGGTTTACCGCCGAACAGCGCCGTGGTCAGGCCGATAATAAATGCGGTATGCAGGCCGACGATGGGCGACAGCCCGGCGACCAGGGAGAAGCCGACGGCTTCCGGGATCATGGATACCGCGACAACAAAGCCGGCCAGGACTTCATTCTTGACGTCCGCCAGCCTGAAGTTGCTCAGGTTAAGCATAAATTTTCCAGATAGTCTGAGATTGCAAAAACAGTGCATGCCTGATGCAGGCAGCAAAAAACATCAGCGCCGGCGCAAGGCCAATGCTGTTACAGAGAGAGTATGCGGGCGGGAAAACTCAGGGTGGAGTAAGCAAGAAGTACATCCGCGCGTTTCCTGTTGGTTAAAGATAGTAAACAGTATGTTGAAACGTGAGCAAGATCTCAACACAAACTTCGTAAGCAAAGCTCTCCGCCCTCACGCCGGGATCGTGATAGATGCGCATTACGTGTATAATGACGCAATTATTCTGCCCTTTATGCGGCCAGTTAATGCTAACTGGTTGTTAGTTAAGATATTTAAGGTGATAACAACATGGGATTCAAATGCGGTATCGTCGGCCTGCCAAACGTAGGCAAATCCACCCTGTTCAACGCGTTGACCAAAGCGGGTATCGAAGCAGCCAACTTCCCGTTCTGCACCATTGAACCGAACACCGGTGTGGTTCCGATGCCCGATCCGCGTCTGGACCAGTTGGCCGAGATCGTCAAACCCCAGCGCATCCTGCCGACCACCATGGAATTCGTCGATATCGCCGGTCTGGTGAAAGGCGCCTCCAAAGGCGAAGGCCTGGGCAACCAGTTCCTGACCAACATCCGTGAAACCGAAGCGATCGGCCACGTGGTGCGCTGCTTTGAAAACGACAACATCATTCACGTTTCCGGCCAGGTTGATCCGGCATCGGATATTGATGTGATCAACACCGAGCTGGCGCTGTCCGACCTGGACACCTGTGAACGCGCCATGCACCGCATCCAGAAGAAAGCCAAAGGCGGCGATAAAGACGCCAAGGCCGAGCTGGCCGCATTGGAAAAATGCCTGCCGCACCTGGAAAACGCCGGCATGCTGCGCGCGCTGGATCTGAGCGAGGAAGAGAAAGCGGCCATCCGCTACCTGAGCTTCCTGACGCTGAAGCCGACCATGTACATCGCCAACGTGAACGAAGACGGCTTTGAAAACAACCCGTACCTCGACAAAGTGCGTGAAATCGCCGCCGGCGAAGGCTCCGTGGTGGTCGCCGTCTGTGCCGCCGTTGAGTCCGACATTGCCGAACTGGATGACGAAGAGCGCGACGAGTTTATGGCCGAACTAGGTCTGGAAGAGCCGGGCCTGAACCGCGTGATCCGTGCCGGTTACCAGCTGCTGAACCTGCAGACCTACTTCACCGCCGGCGTCAAAGAAGTGCGCGCCTGGACCATCCCGGTCGGCGCTACCGCCCCGCAGGCAGCCGGCAAGATCCACACCGACTTCGAGAAGGGCTTTATCCGCGCGCAGACCATCGCCTTTGACGACTTCATTACCTACAAGGGCGAGCAAGGCGCGAAAGAAGCCGGCAAGATGCGCTCTGAAGGTAAAGAGTACATCGTCAAAGACGGCGACGTGATGAACTTCCTGTTTAACGTCTGATAGATAACCTCTCCCCATAAAAAACCACGCTAACGCGTGGTTTTTTTATTCATCATGACCCGTCCTAAATAGCGTTGACACATTTTACTCACGAACAGAGGAAAGTGTGATGAACCAGTATGTTAAACGCACGCAACGCGATTACCCTCTATCCTTTAAATTGGCCGTCGTCCAACAGGTCGAAAAAGGCGAGATGACTTACCGTCAGGCACAAGACCGCTACGGTATCCAGGGCAGTCATACCGTCATGAACTGGCTGCGTAAATATGGCCAACTCGACTGGCGTTCGTCCTCTTCAACCAGACTGTGCGGAGATGATATGCCCAAGTTACCCCTGACTCCTGAACAGCGCATCAAAGAACTCGAACAGCAACTGGCTGAATCTGAAGTCAAAGCGCAGTTCTTTGAAGCCGTCGTAAAAGTGATGAATACCGAGTTCGGAGCTACCCTGACAAAAAAGCAGTTGGCTGCCTTATCGCGCAAACACAAGCGCCACGACTCACGGTAGCACGCGCCTGCCGGTGGATGGGTATCAGCCGGCAGGCATGGTATCAGTCCTTGCAACGTGAACGTGGAAGAGAAGAGCAAGCCCACCATATAGTGGAGCAGGTGACCGCTATCCGCTTACACCAGCCCCGACTGGGTACACGCAAGCTGCACCACTTACTGCGACAGCAGCCGGAAGCCCCCGTGCATGTGGGGCGAGACCGCCTGTTCCGGATACTGCGCTGCGCCCGTTTACTGGTGATGCCTAAACGGGCGTATCATAAGACAACGCACAGCCATCATCGTTTTTACCGTCATCCCAACTTGCTGAAAGCGGGAGAACATCAGGTTATAGCCAGCCGCCCGGAACAGGTGTGGGTAGCGGATATCACCTATCTGCCGCTGAAAACAGGAACGGCGTATATCAGTCTGATAACGGATGCGTGGTCGAGAAAAATCGTGGGGTATCATGTGCATGACAGCCTGCATACCCGGCATGTCGCCTGTGCGTTCAAAATGGCGCTGGCCAGCAGGCGCACCGCAGCTCCGTTGGTACATCACTCGGACCGGGGGATCCAGTACTGCTCGCAGGAATATCAGACGTTACACAAGCGACATGGCGTCACCTGTTCGATGACAGACGGGTATGACTGTTACCAGAATGCGCTGGCGGAGAGGATAAACGGGATACTGAAAACGGAATACCTGCTTGGCAAACCGAAAGACATCGTGCAGGCAAGAAAGATGGTCAGGCAGTCTGTGGAAATCTACAACGCACGGCGACCGCATCTGTCGCTACAATACAAAACGCCCGATGAGGTTCATCGGGCGTTATAAGGCTGAAAAGTGTCAACCTATATCAGGACTAGTCATCATCACCGCTCGCCATTAACGCATCTGTAGGATAATAACGTTGCTGCTGGCGGGATCGGTTTTCTCGCGTAGCTCCCCAACCGCCTTGGCATCCGTCTTCGCGCCCTGATTCCCCCATGAGGTACGAATAAAGTTCAGTACGTCGGCAGTCTGCTGGTCGGTAAGCTGTTTACGGTACGGCGGCATACGGTAGGCATCCGGCATGCCATCGGCCACAATACGCGCGGAGCCGTTCAGCACTACGTTGATGGAAGACGACGCATCAACCTGCATTGACGTCGCGCCGGCCAGCGGCGGGATCCACGGCGCCTGACCGCGACCATCCGCACCGTGGCAGCTGCTGCAGCGCGCCATATAGGTCTGCCTGCCGGGATGACTCCCACTGCCGTCCGGCGCAGCAGCTGAGGCTTCTCCTTGCGGATATCGCCAGGCGTTACCGCTGTTATTACTTCCGGCCGGCAAGGCTTTCAGATAGTGGGCGATCGCGCGCAGATCGTCATCGCTCATAAACTGGGTTGAGTTGTTGAACGCATCAGTCATTGAGCCGAACACCACGGCGTGCTGGTTGCGCCCCTGCTTAAGGAATGTCACAACGTCCTCTTCGCTCCAGCGGCTGATGCCGGTATTGGCATCGTTACGCAGACTTGGCGCATACCAGCCGTCCAACAGCGCACCGGCCAGATACGCCTGGCTGCCGGCGTCCAGCGCCTTCTCATTAAAGGCCAGCCCGCGCGGCGTATGGCAACTGCCGCAGTGCCCCGGCCCCTCCACCAGATACGCGCCACGGTTCCACTGTTCGTCCTGGCTCTCCTGTGCCTGATAAGGCCCACCGCGGGAAAACGCCGCGCTCCACAGCGCCAGCGGCCAGCGCATATTCAGCGGCCACGGAATTTCTGTCGGGCTATTCTGGCGGGATACCGGTTTAACGCCCTGCATCATAAAGGCATACAGCGCCGCCACGTCCTCATCGCTCAGCTTCTGGTAAGAAGGAAACGGCATGGCCGGGTACAGGCGATGGCCGTCACGTGCGACGCCGTGGCGCACCGCGCGATCGAAATCGGCCAGCGTGTAGCGCCCGATGCCGGTCTCGTCATCAGGCGTAATGTTGGTGGTGTAGATTTTACCTACCGGCGTCGCCATCGCCAGGCCGCCGCTGAAAGGCGCGCCGTCCGGCGTGCTGTGGCATGCCACACAGTCGCCGAGCCGGGCGACATACTCCCCCTGGCGAATCAGATCGGCGGAGATTGCCGAGGTGTCCGTCGGCTCATGATCAAACGTTGAAGCAGGCGTACGCAGCAGCCACACGGTCGTCACCGCGGCGACGCCCACCAAACCGGCCACTATCAGGCCGAGCCTTTTCAGTTTCATGGTTCTTTCCCTTAAGCGCCTGCGGCTCAGCTGAAGTTAAAACGTGACAGCGGCATGGAGCGGATCCGCTCGCCGGTCAAGCGGGAGACGGCGTTCGCCACGGCCGGCGGTATGGCGGGCAGCGGCGGCTCACCAATGCCGCCCATTTTGGCGCCGCTCTCCACAATGCGTACCTGCACCGGCGCCATGCGCGAGGGCGGCAGAATCGGGTACATATCGTAGTTGCGCGCGACCGGCTGGCCTTTTTCATACACGCTCTCTTCAAGCAGCACCTGAGATAGCCCAAGGGCAACCGCACTATTGACCTGCGCCTCGATGATAGCCGGGTTCACGATGCTGCCGGGATCGATCGCCTCCCAGACCTGATGCACCCTAACCTGACCATTCTCGATGGAAACCTCGGCAATGGCCGCCGCCTCAGAGCCAAACGGCGAGGCCATCGCCACCCCGCGCGCCCGGCGGCTGCCGTCAGGCGCGGTATAAGGACCGGCCTGCCAGCCGCCGGACATCTCCGCCACCGTATTAAGCAGCGTCGTCAGCCGTTGATTCCCCTTCAACAAGTGCAGCCGCAAGGCGAAAGGATCCAGCTTGCTCTTATCGGCGATCTCATCGAGGAAACACTCGTAGAGAAAATCATTCATTGAGTTGCCCACCGAGCGCCAGTAACCCAGCCTGACCGGCCCCTTTTTATAGATCTGCGCGATACGCACGTTGGGAATGGCATACGCTTTACCCGTCAAGCCTTCCAATGCCGTGGGATCCAACTGCTCGCCGTGTTTGCCTGCCAGTCCTTCCGTCGGCCCTTCGCAGGTGCTGATCGCCTCCAGCGCCACGGGGTAGCCCTGCGCATCCAGCCCGGCACGGAAACGCACCGCGGCCATCGGCCGGTGGGTGTCGCGCAGAAACTCCTCCTCCCGGCTCCAAATCAGCTTGATAGGCCGGCCAACCTCTTTGGCCAGCGCAATGGCCTGCGGATACACCATCGCGGTGTCGTAGACAAAGTGGCGGCCAAAGAAACCGCCGAGCAGCGGTGAATGGATAATGATTTTTTCAGGGGCGAGTCCGGTGCGTTTAGCCACGTCGGCCTGAAACATTTCCGGCGCCTGATTCGGTATCCACAGCTCCAGGGTGCCGTCGTTATTAAAGCGCGCCAGCGCGGAAGGCGGCTCAAGCTGGGCATGATTGAGATACTGGCTGTGATAGGTCGCGCTCAGCGTGGTTTCCGCCGCTGACATCCCCTGCGTGATATCCCCCTTCACTTCCGCATCTTCGCCCTGGCCCGGCTCCTGCGCCAGCACGGCGGCAAACGCTTCCGAGGAGAAATCGGCAGGCATATAATTACCGTCCGGCGCATCTGGCTCCAGCCACTCAACCTGCAGCGCTTCGGCGGCGCGTTTGGCCTGCCACCAGCGCGCCGCCACCACGGCCACCGCCCCCGGCAGTACATGTACCGAATGCACGCCTTTCATCGCCTTGACCTTTTCTTCATTACGCAACTTGCCGGCATGCAAGCCAAGCCGTGGCGCATGCTGGACGGCGGCATGCAACATGTCGTCAACGCGACAGTCGATGGTATAGACGGCCTTGCCCGTCGACTTTTCATGCATATCGAGGCGTTGAACCGGTTTGCCGATCCAGCGGAAGCGGGCGGGATCTTTAAGCGTCACCGAATCTGGCGACGGAACGGATAAATCGCGGGCGCGGGCGGCAAGTTCGCCATAGCTCAGCGAACGACCGGAAGCCGCATGAATAACCCGTCCCGGCTCGGTCTGCAGCTGGTCAATCGGAACGGAAAGCTCCGCCGCCGCTGCCTGCAGCAGCATCTGCCGCGCCAGCGCGCCGAGACGACGCATGGTGGTGTAGCTGGCCCGCACCGACTGGCTGCCGCCGGTGATGCGCATCCCGCCCTCCATCACCTGATATTGTGAACCGGCAGGCGCATTCTCGACGATAAAGGTCGCCGGATCGGCATCCAGCTCCTCACCGACTATCTGCGCCATCGCGGTAAATATCCCCTGTCCGCCTTCGATAAACGGCGAAAGGAATTTCACCGAGCTGTCGGGACGGATTTCCAGGAATGCCGGCACCCGCGTCCCCGGTGCTAAAACGGCGTCTGCCGCCTGAGCGCGGCTCTGCCCAATCGGCAAACCGACGCCCAGCACCAAAGCGCCGGCAAGGCTGCCGCCGACCAGCAGAAAACGACGCCGTGAAAGGTTAACCGGTTGCTCATCCAGAGCCGTCAGATCGTGATCGCGTCGGTTCATGCGTTGTCTCCCTCCCCCGCAACCTCATGAATGGCGGCGCTGATAGCGTTGTAGGTGCCGCAGCGGCATAAATTCACCATCGCCGCGGCAATCTCCTCGTCCGAAGGATGAGCGTTATGCTTTAACAAGGCGGTTGCCGCCATCACCTGGCCAGACTGGCAATAACCGCATTGCGGCACCTGATGCCGAACCCACGCCGCCACCACGCGCTTGCCGACGTCATCACTTTCGATCGCCTCAATAGTGGTAATTTTTTTCCCGGCGACGGTCTCCAGCGGCGTCACGCAGGAACGCACGGCCTGGCCGTCCACCATAACCGCGCAGGCACCGCACTGCGCCAGGCCGCAGCCATATTTCGTACCGGTCATGGCCAGATCGTCGCGGATAACCCATAACAGCGGCGTATCCGCGTCCGCATCAGTCTGATAAATCTTGTTGTTGATATCGAGTTCCATCGCTAACCGCTCCAGATAAAATAGTGCTCACAATGACGGCTGTTCAGCTTGCAGGCTCAGGCAATGGCTACCCCGCAATGCTGATAAGGGTGGGTACGTCAGAAAAATGACGGAGATGAAGAAGACTTTTTATATTTACAAATATTAGACAAATAATTAACAGTTTCCTGCTCAATGTGGTTATGAAAAAAATTCACAAATCGCTACGTCGGATGCGCCAGCGCCAGGTCGTTTCCTGTGGACGGGCGCTGCCCGCGCTGTTTAAGGCGCGGACATCATGAAATGGAGGTCGGGGATAAGGGACGGGAGAATTGGCCTGTACCGCTGAACACGCGTTACCGGCAATATTTTAATCGGTTATACGGGGTTATCACCCAACGGACAAAAGCCGCCCACCAAGCCGCAGCTTACTTCCTCTGCTGGCGAAATCTGGCGACCTTCGCCCGGTTGCCACATAGCGCCATGCTGCACCAGCGGCGACGGTGCGACTTGGTACGGTCATAAAACCACAGCGTGCAGTCGGGGTGTTCACATTCACGCACCAGCTCAAAATGCGTCTCGGCCAACAGAGACGCCGCCAGCTCCGCCACCGGCGCCAGCAGTTGCACCGGCGTTTTACCGTCATAGATGCGTTTAATACTCAGCCCGCCTTGCCGATCCGCCACCAGTTGCTGATGGCTGACGGCGGCGCTCAGGTAACGGTTCAGCGCCGCCGGATCCGGCGTGTCTCCGGCTTTTCTCTGTCTGACCAGTTGCCTAATGGTGTCCCGCAGCCGGCGCGCCTCATGCAGCAGAGCGTCGTCGCTAAACATCGGCGTGTCCGGCGCAGCAGCCAGCCCGGCCAGCGCCAACCAGTGGCGGACGTCATCATCGGACAGCCAAAAGTCATAAGGCTGCCCGTCCAACTGCGCTACCGTATTTAAGAAATCGAGCGCGCCGTGGTCGGCAATAAACAGCGGACCTTCAACGCTCAGGGAATGAGCAGACATCGACATCTCCACGCAAATCAACGCCCATAAAGTAACCCATAAAATTACAGATTAACAGTTACAACATTATTCTGCTGGCGTTGAGCACAACATCAACGGCACCAGCCTGCCGTTAACCCGATGAAATCGAAAAGATATCTCTTTCATTAACCGTCTGTTTCCATCCTGCTCAGTCACCGTAACCATTAAAAATACATTTGACAGGTTACATCATGCCGCCATACTAAAACCGCCAGTAACCCTTAAAATTAATTTTAACAGTTACACTTTGGAGCCGCATTATGACCATGAACCGCTATTTCCCCGTACGCTATCAGTTTGTCGATGCCGACGGCGTACGCGTTTTCTACCGTGAAGCCGGCGATCCGCAAAGCCCGACCCTGCTGCTGCTGCACGGTTTTGCCAGTTCATCTCACCAGTTCCGCGAGCTGATCCCGCTGCTGGCGGATAAGTTCCATCTGGTGGCGCCGGATCTGCCCGGCTTCGGCTTTAGCGAAATCCCCGCGCAGCGCCGGTATAGCTACAGCTTCGACGCACTGGGCCAGACCCTCACGCATTTTGTCGAGGCGCTGGGGCTGGAAAGCTACGCGCTGTACGTCTTCGACTACGGTGCGCCGGCCGGTTTGCGGCTGGCGCTCAACCATCCTGAGCGGGTAACCGGGTTTATCTCACAAAACGGCAACGCCTATCTGGAGGGGCTTGGCGACGCCTGGGCGCCAATCCGCGCCTACTGGCAGGACGCCTCCGCCGACAACCGTCAGGCGGTTAACGACGCGGTGCTGAATCTGGCCGGTATTCGCTGGCAATATCTGCATGGCGTGTCGGAACCTGAACGCGTCGCTCCCGAGACCTGGCACCTGGATGCCCTGCTGCTTGAGCGCCCCGGTAACAAAGACATCCAGCTGGATCTATTTCTCGACTACGCCAACAACCTGAAGCGCTACCCCGACTTTCAGGCGTTCTTCCGTAAAGCCCAACTGCCGATGTTGATTATCTGGGGAAAAAACGATCCCTTTTTCATTCCGCCAGGCGCGGAAGCCTTTAAGCGCGACACCCCCGATGCCGTCGTCGAGCTGCTCGATACCGGCCACTTTGCGCTGGAAACCCACGTGGCGCACATCGCCAAACGCATCCGCGAGGTGATTGGCGGCGAACGGGCCTGAGCCGATAGCAAAAATCCACGCCGCGGCGTGGATTTTTATTAGTCGGAATTAAGCCGCGCCTATTTGACCGGCGTCGCCTCAAACACCAGTGTTTCCAGCGGCTGCAGGGTAACCACCAGCGCCTGCTGATACGCCTGCGGGAAGGTGTCGTTACTGCCGTAAACCGGCTTCAGGCTAAAGCGGGTGTCGGCGCCCTGCGGGATTTCGAAGTCTTTACTCAGGTTCAGGTAATAGGTCTGCGGCTTATCCAGCGGGTTACGCAGGCCGAAAATCGCCTTCTCCGGCTGCCACGACGCCCAACCGTATACCTCCAGCCGCGTCGGGTCACCGCCGATCCAGTGGGTATCGACCAGCACATCGGCATTATCCCGCGACCACGTCGCCGCCTGCGCCAACGTATCCCACTTATGGTCGTTCAGCATCGACGGGGTGATATACAGCTCCTGCAGCTGCGTACCGGTGGCGAAGAAGCTCCACACCTGGTCGTCAAAGTCGTCGTCGCTCTGCACTTTCTCCAGGCCGTAGTAGGCATTTTCCGCGCTGATAATGCCGTGATACATCAGTGAATTCAGCGGGAACAGCGGCCCTTTTCTGACGATCGAGCGATAGGTTTCCGCATCGCGGTAGGTCATCCACCGCTGCACCGGCGAACCTTTGCCGTACAGATTGATATCATCCCCCTGCCGCCAGATGGAATCGGCATAAAACAGCCAGGACGGGCTGGCGTTGGTGCCGGTGGTCAGGTTGATAAACTGATTCGGATTGGCGGCGCGCATAGAGTCCAGCAGCGCGATCGAAGCATCAAAATCCGAGGCGAACGGGCTGCCGGCAAGATGCGCGTTGGCGTTGCCCATGCCGTCCAGCTTGAACGAGGTGATATGCTCGTTTTTGATCAGCTTGACGATCTGCTGATTAAAATTCTTAAAGTAGTTCGGGCCGGACAGCGCCAGCTTGCCGTCAACGGTTTCAAAACCGTACTCTTTGGCGTGGGAGACGCGTATATCGCGCGGTGTGTTATAGCCGCCCCACGGCGACAGCCACAGGCCGACCGAACTGTGCAGACTTTCCGCTTTCTTTTTCACCGTGCCAAAGCCGTGGCGGAAGGCCGGGCCGAACAGCCAGCGGCCGGTGCGGTCATCCCAGCCGTCGTCCAGCAAGAACGCGTCCAGCTTCACGCCGCGCCCGCTGATAAAGGCCTTGTCCCACTCGTCCATCCGTTTCAGCACATCCTGTTCGGTATAGGTGGTGAAAAAGCCGATATCCATCCAGCTGTTGTAGTGCAGATAAGGTTGATACGGCCGCGCGCGCACCGTATTAATGAACTGGTTGACGCTGCGGCGCAGCTGGCCGACCTGCGGAAAGGTGCCGAAATAGATACGATAGCTGACCGGCGTTTCCGGCTGTATCGGCGTCGCCAGTTCCACATTCAGGTTGGTGGTGGCCTCATAGGCGTAGGTATTGACGATCGGTTTTTCCGGCATGATAAAGAATGAGTCGGCGATAATCGGCGAACTGTTAATCGCACCGTCAACATACGGGGCCTGGGACTGCTTCTTCGTCGGGAAGAACGTGATCTTCGCCACGCTGCGCGCCTGCTTCAGCGCCGCAATCTTATAATCGATGCGGGCATACTTTCCGTGCAGCATGTTGAGCGTCACGCTGACGTTGAAGTCCGGGCGCGTATACGCCAGCACGATCGCATCGCCCTGCTGGCTGACGCTCTTCAGCGTGAACTCCGCAGCATGAATCACCGTTTCATCCGGCAACGTCAGAAAAAACAGCTCCTGCGGTGCCAGCCGGCTTTCACCGGTTTTATCTTTAATCGCCAGCGCCGATTTGCCCTCGTCAAAGGTTACGGCAATCTTCTCATTATCGAGCGCATATTGCGCGGCGGCCGCGCCGTTGGCAACCAGCAGCGCCAACAGCGCCACGCGGGTGACTTTCTTCATTCCAGAGGTCCTTATTGTTGTTATCGAAGGTAACGGTAATAACCACGCATTACGCCGTCAGCGCCGTCTCAGCGCCGATGCGGCCCGCCGAGCCGCACAGGCTGATTTTATTGCTGACCACCTCTTTCATTGCATCCATGCCCACACGCAGATAATAACGGGGATCGTTGCCCTGCGGGTTATCGGCAAACCACTGCTTCACCGCCCCGGCGAAAGCGATCTTCAGCTCGGTGGCAATGTTGACTTTGCAGACACCGAGTTCAATCGCCCGGCGCACGAAGTCGTCCGGCACATCGCTGGCGCCGTGCAGCACCAGCGGCACGCTGACCACATCGCGAATGGCCGCCAGCCGCTGAAAATCAATCTTCGGCCGCTTGGTGTATAAGCCGTGCGCGGTGCCGATGGCGACGGCCAGGCTGTCGACGCCGGTCTGCGCCACAAAGCGCCGCGCCTCCTGCGGATCGGTCATAAACGCCTGCTCTGCGTCGGTGGCCCTATCATCCTCCACGCCGCCCAGGCGGCCCAGCTCGGCCTCCACGCTGCAGTCATGACGGTGACAATACGCCACCACCGACGCCACCAGCCGGACGTTATCGTCAAACGGCAAATGGCTGCCGTCGATCATCGCGCTGCGTACCCCGGCCTGCACCTTGCGGCGGATATCGTCCAGCGATTCATGGTGGTCGAGATGCAGCGCCAGCGGCATCCGGTAGCTGTCGGAATAGGCGCGGCACAGCGCATAGATCTCGTCAAAGGCGATATGCCTGAAAGTGCCGGGCGTCCCCGCCAGAATCACCGGCGAGCGCAGTTCAGCGCACACTTCCAAAATCGCCTGAATAGTCTCGGCATTATGAATATTGAACGCAGGCACGGCGTAGCCGTTGGCCTGCGCGTCCAGTAACAGATACTTGGTGGAAATAATGCTCATGGTGCCTCCTACGCTTGCCATGCATGAATAACCACGCCTTGCACCACCCGGTTTACCGCGCCGCTGGCGGAAGGCGTATCCGGCGTGATGCCCGCTTTCAGCGATTCGCTCAGTGCGAACATCTGTGCATACATCAGGAAACAGAACGCCAGCTCAACATCGTTGAACCCGCGTGAAGGCGGCAGCAGGATATGCGGCCCCTGCTCTATCATCGCGTCCGGCTCCGCCGCGATCGCCAGCACGCGCATCGCCTGGTTATCACGCCGCAGCTCGGCCAGCAGATCCAGGTCGTAACGCCGCGTATAGGGATGACTGGAAATAAACACCACCACCAGCGTCTCGTCATCCACCAGCGATTTCGGGCCGTGGCGGAAGCCGGCCGGCGAATCGTAAAACGCCGCCAGCCGGCCGGCGGTCAGCTCCAGCACTTTCAGCGCAGCTTCGCGCGCAGCGCCCTGCAGGCCGCCGCTGCCGAGGTAGGCGACGCGCTTCCACGGCAGGCTGCCGAACACGCCCTCGCGGACATCGTCCAGCGACGCCAGAATACTGCGGCAGCGCTCGGCCACGTCGCGGAACGCGCTGACGCTGAACGCCGCCGGCGCAAACGCCGCCAGACAACTGAGCATCATGGTGGTGATGCTGCTGGTCATGGCAAAACCGCGATCGTGCGTTTCTGCCGGCATCAGCAGTGCGAAGGCGTTGCCGTCGTCACGCGCGTTTTGATACAGGCTGCCGCCCTCATTACAGGTAATCACCAGGTGATGGCATTCCGGCACAAACTGATTTGCCAGCTTAATGGCCGCCAGGCTTTCCGGACTGTTACCGGAGCGGCCAAAGGAGACCAGCAGCAGCGGATGGGCGGCGTTCAGGTAGTCCATCGGGTTGGTGACCAGATCGGTGGTGGGCAGCGCGCTGAAATGCTTGCCCGTGTAGCGCGTCAGCCAGGGGGCGATAATCTCGCCGATAAACGCCGAGGTGCCGGCGCCGGTCAGCACAATGCGTAAATCCTCATTCAATAGCAGCGGCGCAAGAAACTGCTCAAGCGGCTGGCGCAGGTTATCGATAGCATTTAACGCCCGCAGCCAACTGGCCGGCTGCTGGCGGATCTCGGCTTCTGTCCAGGTGCCCGTGGCAGCGGCCGGGCGAGTCTCGGTTTGTGGCATAACTTCATCCTTAGTCGTGTGACATCAACGTTAGCCATTGGCAATCGTACGACGTTCTTTCGTTTTGTTTCGTTTCCTGGCCTCCGCACGCGGCGGCGTCATATCCCTTCCTGCAACGTTTTTTCCTCACGGCAGCGGCCCAGTTCATCCGCCAGGCTGGTTAGTCCGCGGCGTCCGCACGCCAGCGCCTGCCGGCGAAACGCTTCGCTGCTCAGCCCCTCCCGCTCCAGCACCATCTCCAGCAGCAGCTGCAGATTGGTGCCGGTAATCACTTCCCGCCCCGGCTGCTGCATCGCGAGCGTCGACGCGACGCGGAACGGCGTGCCCCCTAACAGATCGGTCAGAAACACCAGTTCCTCCCCACATCGAGCGCAGCAACCGCCTGCTCCAGCTGCGCGGTCAGCAGCGCAGTGCTTGAACTTTCGGTAAAATCGATCGCCACAAACTGCGGCTGTTCGCCCAGTATCTGCGTCATCGCCCGCGCCAGCCCGCTGGCGAAGCCGCCGTGGCCGCAAAGAATAATGCCTATCATCGTGAACGCCTCCGGCTTACAGAAAGTGGGCAAATCTGCCGGCTACCGCCAGCACGACGGTGATCGCGATCAGCCTCAGCGGGCTCCAGCCGCGCCGCACCAGGTAGTACATCAGCAAGGTATACATCAGCGGCAGGAAGGCCGGCATCAGCTTGTCGATCACGTCGCTCTGCAGCTTGACCACCGCGTCACCGGCGGTGATCTCCAGCGTCGTCGACAAACGTACGTAAGTGGCCACCAGCGCGCCAATTACCGTCATGCCGACGATCGACGCCGCATGGCCAACCCGCCGGGTATTGGCTTTCAGCAGCGGGATCGCCGCCACGCCCATGCGATAGGCATAGTGAGCCAGCCCAAAGCGCAGCCCCAGGTGCACCACGTTAAACAGCAGCAGGAAGATCGCCGCGCCGAGGATCGAACCCTGCAGTGCCAGGCTGGCGCCGATACCGCCGCAAATCGGCAGCAGCGTCAGCCAGAACATGGCGTCGCCGATGCCGCCGAGCGGCGCGCCGACGGCGATTTTGGTGCTTTGGATGCTGTTCACGTCCTGCTTGGAGCGCTCCATCGCCAGAATAATGCCGATGACAAAGGTCACCAGAAACGGATGGGTGTTAAAGAACCCCATATGTCCTTTCATCGCCCGCGCCAGATCGCGCGGGTTGGTATGGATTTTTTTCAGCGCCGGCAGCAGACCGTACAGCCAGCCGGCGGCCTGCATACGTTCGTAGTTGAACGAGGCCTGCAACAGCATGGAGCGCCAGGCGACGCGGTTGATGTCCTTGCGGCTCAGCTCCGCGCCGACGCGCTGGTCTTCATACCGGTTCTCATTAGCGCCGGTCAGCAGCGTCTCCTCTCCGTCTGAAACGTTGTTCGGCAGCGTGCTCGGGTTAGATGCCATCTTCGAATTCCTCCTGCTGTGGGGCCGGCGCATTGGGTTCAGGGCCTTTGCGGTACAAATCAATCAGCGCCATCGCCAGCGCCGCCGCGGCAATCGCCAGCACCGGCAGCTTCAGCCAGGCCGCCGCCACAAAGCCGATGATAAAATAGGGGATATAGACATTTTTCATCATGATCTTCAGCAGCACGGCGAAGCCGATGGCCGGCATAATGCCGCCCGCCACGCCAAGGCCGTCAATCAGCCGCGCCGGCAATACGTCGATCGCGGTTTTGGCGTGTTCCGCGCCGAAGTAAATCGGCAGGAACGCGCACAGAAAGTAGAAGCATCCCAACGCCAGCATCGCCAGGTAGTTCACCCGCTCAATGCCTTGGGTATCGGCGTTGGCCGCCATCCTGTCGCAGCGCGACATCACACCGGACATCACCGAGAACAGGAAGGTGATCCCCATCTGCACCGCCACGGCGAACGGCACCGCGACGCCGACGGCGACATCCGGTTTTACCCCGGTGGTGATGGCGAAGGTTGTGCCGACGATGGTGCCGATAATCACATTGGGCGGCTGTGCGCCCGCCAGCGGCGCCAGCCCCATCCACACCAGCTCCAGCGTACCGCCGGTCAGAATGCCGGTATGCAGATCGCCGAGGATCAACCCCACCAGCGGGCCGAGCACCACCGGACGGTGCATATGGGTTAACCCGTCAAACATATCCAGGCCGGCGATAAAGGCGAGTACGCCCAGCGCGCAGGCCTGCAACAGACTGATTTCCATTGCCTATCCCTCACAGTTGTTTGAACAGATCCAACGCGGGTTCCGTCGGCACGCCCTGCACAAAACACTCAACCCCGGCGGCTTGCAGGCCGTGAAACGCGGCGATATCGCCGGCGTCGACGGAGACCGTTTTGGCGATTTGCCGTTTACCTTCGACGTAATGCATATTGCCCACGTTGATGCGCGTCACGGGCACCCCACCCTGCACCAGCGTGAGGAAATCCGCCGGCGTCTTGCAAACCAGCAGGATTTTTTGCCGGTCGACGGCGCGGTGAATGTTGTCAACCACCTTCTGCAGCGGCCAAAAGCGCACCGCGATGCCCTCCGCCAGCACCATCTCCATCAGGTTTTGCTGCACCGGATCCGCGGCCACCTCGTCGTTGGCCACCAGCACCAGATTCGCGCCGGCGAACCCGACCCACTGAACGCCCACCTGACCGTGAATCAAACGTTCGTCGATGCGGCTTAGTACAATGTTCGGCATAGCGTTTTCCTCGTTGTTGTTATGCGGAACGCGGGGCCTCGCCCTGACAGGCGGCGTGATACTGGCCCAGAACGTTCTGGATATGGTCGATAATCAGCGCGCGCGGCGCGGCAGCCAGCGTCCCCGCCCGCACTTTGGGATACTGCTGCGGCAAATACTGGCTGAGCAGCGGCAGCGGGATCGGCGTCTCCGTCAGGTTGCGCAGCAGCTGCGTAAATGCCTGCTCAATCCGACCGTCCGGCCAGTAGTAACGTATGCGGTCGGAGTAGCTGTAGCCGCGCGCCAGCCGACGGGCGAACTCATCACCGTGATAGTGACTGCGCCAGTATTCCGGCCGCTCGAGCATCACCTGTTCCAGCACCTGACGCAGGCCGGAGCAGGCGCTCGCCGGCAGCAACTCCTGCTCGATCGCCGCCAGCGCAAACAGCGTCTCGCGCAGGGCGAAGGTCAGCGCCGGGCCGACTTTCAGTATCGCGAAGTGGTCTTTCACCAGCTGGCGCAGCGCCTGCGGCGTCTGGTAGTCGGTGGAATGGGCTTCAAATACCAGCGTGTCGCTGGACGCCACCATGGCGCTGAGCGCCATGGCTTCCTGCGGTTGGTAATCAATAACCTGCGTATGATCGAACTCGACGCCGGGCTGCACCACCAGCGCGATAATCCGCGGCCAGACGTCGCCCAACCCCTGGCGCTCAAACGCCTGGCGATGCGCGGCCAGCGTCGCCCGCGCGGCGTCCGGGGCGGTAACCGCCAGCGTCGTCAGGGTTTCATGCGCGCCGCCGGGAACCGGCACCTCGGTGCCGATCACATACGCCAGATCGGCGACGCCAAACTGCGCGCGGCAGGTACGCTCGGCCACCTGCGCCAGCCGCGCGGCGCGTTCGGCAACGATCGCATCGCTCAGCGGCTGAGGATCATCTGCGCAGGGCATGCTGCAATCCAGGTGAATCTTTTTAAAACCAGCGGCGACGTAGCTTTCGAGCAGCGTTTCCGCCTGCGCCATCGCCTGCTCGGCAGGCTGGCTCTGCCAGCGGTTGGGGCCGAGGTGGTCGCCGCCAAAGATAATCTGCGACGCGGGGAAATCCAGTTTCTGCGCCAGCCGGCAGACAAAGCCGCGAAAGTCCGCCGGCGTCATGCCGGTATAGCCGCCGAACTGATCGACCTGGTTGGAGGTCGCCTCTACCAACAGCGGCGTCTGCCGCTGCCGGGCGTAGAGCAGCGCCGCTTCCAGTACCAGCGGGTGTGCGGAGCACACGGCGTAGATGCCGTTCATCTGCCCTTGCTTATGCCTGATGACCATCTCTGTAAGCTGTTTCATTTTCCTCCCCAGTCTGGCTGATACGCGACAAAGTGTTTTCGTTTCGTTTCTTTAATCCTGCTCCAGAGATTTAAAAAAACAAAACGAAAGATATTAATTTTCCGATCCGTTTCACAAAAGAAAGCCTATGAAAGACCACAGGCGTGAGCAAGCGCACTGAAGGCGGCGTTTTTACGCTTGCATTCTGTCAAAGGAAAAGGGTTAATAGGCAAATCGAAATGAAACGAAAGATTTAATGAAAGGAGCTCTTATGAGCAGCAGCGACTTTTCCGCCGACAAGCGCGTCACCGGCACCAGCGAACGGCGTGAACAGATCATCCAGCGGTTGCGACAGCAAGGAAGCGTGCAGGTTAACGATCTTTCCGCCTGGTTTGGCGTCTCCACGGTGACCATCCGCAACGATCTGGCGTTCCTGGAAAAACAGGGGATCGCCGTACGCGCCTACGGCGGCGCGCTGATCTGTGACGGCGCGGCTCCCGCCGTTGAGCCCAGCGTGGAAGCGAAAAGCTCGCTGAATATGACGTTAAAACACGGCATCGCCCGGGTGGCAGCCGAGATGATCCTGCCCGGCAGCCGGGTGATCCTCGACTCCGGCACCACCACCTACGAGATAGCTCGGCTAATGCGTCACCACCACGAGGTGATCGCCATGACCAATGGTATGAACGTCGGCAATGCGTTGCTGGAGGCGGAAGGGGTGGAGCTGCTGATGACCGGCGGCCACCTGCGCCGTCAGTCACTCTCTTTTTACGGCGACCAGGCGGAACAGGCGCTGCTGAATTACCACTTCGATATGCTGTTTCTCGGCGTTGACGCCATTGACCCGGAGCGTGGCGTCAGCACCCACAATGAGGATGAAGCGCGTCTGAACCGCCGGATGTGCGAAGTGGCGGAACGGATTATCGTGGTGACCGATTCCAGTAAGTTCAACCGCTCCAGCCTGCACAAAATTATCGATACCTCGCGTATTGATACCATCATCACCGATGAGGGGATTCCTGCAGACAGCCTCAACGGGCTGCAAAAAAACGGGATCGACGTGGTGCGGGTAAAGGTGTAGCGCGGCGTCCGCCTTTAGCGCTGTCGCTGGGCCTCAAAGTACACGTTGCACATTGAGAAAATCAGCGTATCCGGGTTCTTGATTAACACCGTCGCCCCGGGGAACTCATCGGCATCCGGCGTATTGGAGGATGAGTCTTTTGCGGTATGCATGATGGCGATCCGCTCCACCGCCGGCGCAATGATACCCAGCATGGCGAAATCAACGGCCGGCGTCTCGGAGTCGGCATCCGAGTTGTCTTCGACAAACTCCTGTTCTTCAACCGTACTGCTTACCACGCCCAAACTGCGCCGCTGCTGGTTGTTCCAACTGAAACCGTCCGGCTGATAGCTGATTTGCGTATTCAGCACGCTGTCGATCTGCTGCCGCTCCCAGCAGGCGTTGGCCTGTGTCGGCCAGGTTTTCGTCACCCGCCACTGGCCGAGCAGCTGGCTGGGGATCGGCGCCCTGCTCTGCGGCAAAGACGCGGAATGGCTTGGCTCCGGCTGCGCCATCGCCAGTAACGGCGCCGACAGCGGTATAAGCAGCATCAGTGGCAATAACCGACGTGTAACTTGCATAGCGGATTCCCTTATTTCCTGGCGAGAGATAATCGAGCGCCCTGTGCTATCAGGCAGGGTTTAGCATACTGTCGCCGGGTCCGCGCGCGCAACTGCCAACGTGCTCCCGGTTGCCGGTTGGTTCAATATTCCCTTCTCCTACCGCGTCGCACACTGTCTCTTGCTAAAATTAAAACAACGTTTTAATTTAAACCCCATCGGCCTTATTCGTTAGTAGGAGCGCAAAATGTTCGTATTTAAGCAAGATACCCGGCTGGAAACGCTGGGGGACGGCGTATCGCGCCGCATTCTGGCTCACGGCGGCGGCATGATGGCCGTGGAGGTGCACTTTCTTGCCGGCGCGGCGGGGCCGTTGCACAGCCATCCCCATGAACAGTTGACCTACGTGTTGTCCGGCCGTTTTGAGTTCACCATCGGCGACGAGACGCATCAGGTCAGCGCCGGCGACACGCTGTATAAACAGCCTCACGTGGTGCACGGCTGCGTCTGTCTGGAAGCCGGCGTCCTGCTGGATACCTTTACCCCGCAGCGGGAGGATTTCCTGACCTAAGCCTGAGCCCGCGTTCTCCCTGCTCTCCCCGGCTAAAAATTGCGAGCAGGCGCTGAAGAGTTACCATCAGGCATAGCGCATCGTTATGTAACTAAAATAACCCCGTTCCCCGCAGCCGGCCGTGGTAATCTGCAGCCGGTAACTGCGCCCGTCCCCTTTCCCCGTTAGAATAGCGCGTCGTAATTTGCTCCGGAGAATACTTATGTCACAGCCCAGGTTTCCGCTGAAGCTCAGCACCTCGGTCACGCTGATGGTATCCGCCATTATCGCCTCGGTGCTGATGGTGGTTTACGCGCTGTTTTTTGTCCAGATGGACCATGAAGGACAAAGCCAGCTGCAGCGCAAGGCCATGGCCATCGCCGAAACGCTGGCGCTGTCCGACACCATCGTCGACGGACTGCAGAACCGACGGCAGGACGGCGCTATTCAGCGCTTCGCCGAACAGGTGCGTCAGCATAATGAACTGCTGTTCGTGGTGGTGCTGGATATGGACGGCATCCGCTATTCGCACCCCAAACCGGCGCTGATCGGCCATCACTTTATCGGCAACGATCTGGCGCCGGCGCTACGCGGCCAGTTAAACAGCGCCATCAACCGCGGCGCACTGGCTCCGGCGCTGCGCGTGTTTGTGCCGGTTTATAACGCCCGGCACCAGCAGATCGGCGTGGTAGCGCTGGGCATTGCGCTGGATACCGTCGAGCGGGTTATCGACGAGAGCCGCTGGATCATCTACTGGACGCTGGCCTTCGCCGCACTGGTCGGCTCGCTGGGCACGTTCTGCCTGGTAAAAGCGTTGAAACGCATTATGCTCGGTTTTGAGCCTTACGAAATTTCCAATCTGTTTGAACAGCGCAATGCGATGCTGCAATCGATTAAAGAAGGCGTGATTGCCGTCGATAATCAATCACGCATCAGTATCGTCAATGATGAGGCTAAGCGGCTGCTGCGGCAGAGCGGGCCGGTTGAAAACCTGCTGCTCAGCGCCGCCAGCAAACACTGGCCGGCGCAATTGCATCTGGCGGAAGTGCTGGCCAGCGGTAAACCGCGGCGCGATCGGCAAATCGCCTTTAACGGCAGTGAACTGCTGGTCAATACCGTGCCGATCATCGTTCAGGGACAGGTGGTCGGCGCGATTGCAACCTTCCGTGATAAAACCGAAGTCAGCCAGCTGCTGCAGCGCCTCAGCGGCATGACGCAATATGCCGATGCGCTGCGGGTGCAGTCGCATGAGTTTATGAACAAGCTGCACGTGATCCTCGGCATGCTGCATATGAAGGCATATCAGCAGTTGGAAAACTATGTGATCAATACCGCCAGCACCTATCAGGAAGAGATCGGCACCCTGCTGCGCCGGATAAAGTCTCCTGAAGTCGCGGGATTCTTTATCGCCAAAATCAACCGCGCGCAGGAGGCCGGCATCGATCTGGTGATTGACGAAGACAGCCTGCTGCCGGAAGCGGCAGAGGCGGAAACCACCCACGTGCTGATCAGCGTGCTGGGTAATTTAATCGAAAACGCCATTGAGGCGATCGACGGCGAAGAGGGGCATGAAATCACCCTGAGCTTCCATCACAATGATAATCATTTACACTGTATCGTCAGTGACGACGGTCCGGGCATCGATCCGATCATCGGCTCGCGCATTTTTGAACAGGGATTTTCAACCAAAGGGTCGGGACGCGGCATCGGCCTGGCATTAATTCTCAGCCACCTGCAAAAGCTGGGCGGCAGTATTGATTTTGACTCTGAACCGGGTGAACTGACCCAGTTCTATGTGCATATTCCCTATCAGGCCAAGAGCTGAAAACATGATTAACGTATTGATTGTCGATGACGATCCCATGGTGGCGGAACTCAATAAATATTACCTGAGCCAGGTCAAGGGCTTTCACTGCCAGGCCACGGTGGCAACGCTGGCGCAGGCACATGCCCTGCTCACCGACGCCGGCGCCAGAATCGATCTGGTGCTGCTGGATATTTATATGAAGCAGGAGAACGGATTAGACCTGCTGCCGGCGCTGCGCGAACTGGGAGAAAAAACCGACGTCATCGTCATCTCTTCCGCCAGCGATGTCGATACGGTGCAAAAAGCGCTGCACTACGGCGTGGTGGACTACCTGATCAAACCGTTTCAGTTCACCCGTTTCAAACAGGCGTTAAGCCACTATCAGCAGCAGTCGCAGCTGTTGGCGCAGCGCACGTTTTGCGCGCAGTCCGACGTGGATAATCTGCTGCGCCGACAGTCGGGCGGCAATGAAAACAAGAAGCTGCCGAAAGGGCTGACCAGCATGACGCTGCGTACGGTTTGTGAATGGATTGAGCAGCAGCACGACGAGGAATTTTCCACCGATAATCTGGCTAATGCCATCGGCATCTCGCGGGTATCATGCCGTAAGTATTTAATTTACCTGGCCGACAGCGATATCCTCAGTACACGTATCATGTACGGCGCCACCGGCCGGCCGGTGTATCTCTATCAGCTCAATGCCGACGCGCTGAGCCTGTTGCAATCGTACTGCCGCTAACCCTCCTCCCCGTTCTGCGCACCGGCCTACGCCGTGCGCGCTTCCCCGCTTTCCGCCCGGCGCCGGCCTCAGAAGCTTGTTGCGCAGGCGGCGTATAAAACCAACAAAGTTTAGCGCTAAACGTAAATTTTCTTAACAAATTCAGAACATATCGCTACGGTAATGTTTGCGTCACAATTAATTAATAAAACAACAGTAATAAAACTGTGTGAATAGAATTATTCCTAAAAATTTCACTTATCCGATGAGCGCACCAGAATATCAATTCATTGATATTTAATTATTTTATAAAAAATCACACGATTTATAACTTTTTAACATGGGTTTAATACTTAATTAAACTTTGATCATCGGCGTGATCTGGTTCTAACTTTATAGGCGAATGGATGAATAACTCTCGCTTGGATGCTTACCCTGTTAATGCAAAACCCTGCAAGGTTTTTAGGAGGATTTATGGCTGATAATATCGTGAAAGACGTCGCTGACACCGCAAGCGATCTGGTTGGTTCCGTTACCGGTACCGCAGGCGATCTGGTTGGCGGCGTGTCTGGCACCGTGGGCGATCTGGTCGACTCTACCGTTGACAACGCCACCGGCGCTATCGGCGGTGTCGTTGACGCTGTGACTTCAGGCAGCGGCGGCCTGTGGGGTGTGATTAGCGGCGTAGCCGGCAGCGTTGGCGGCCTGCTTTCCGGCGTAGCAGGCTCTCTGCTGGGTCTGGTGGGTGATGTGGCTGGCACCGTTGGCGACCTGGCCGGCAATGTGACTGATTTTGTTGGCGGCGTACTGGATAAAATCAGCGACCTGGGCGGCGATGTCGGCAAAGTTGTTGACCACGTCACCGACGGCGTATCTGGTGTGGTTGACCACGTCACCGACGGCGTATCCGGTGCGACTGACGCAACCGACGCGCTGATCTCTGCACTGGAGCAGACCGGTGGCGACGTTGCCGCTGCTGCTACACCTGCTGCTGCTGTAGAAGTTAACGGCGTGACTGACGCCGCAGACGCTGCCGTACACCACGCAGCGTAAGCCATACCCGGATTCATAATATCGCTCTGCGGTCGTTCTGGCCGCAGAAACAAAATAACCGGAACGCAATAATTTTCACATATTTACCAGGGTTTGCTGCGCCATTCTGAGGGGCCGGCATCATTTTATTGTTATTCATGGGGGTGGGAAATGAAACCAGAAACAGAAATTGTTCGCGTCGGTGACTGGCAGGTCTATGTAGAGCGATATATGTACCCCGGCGTCACGGACTCCGTCATCTGCGTTAATGGATCTTTTTCAACCACGCTGGCTTTTCGCAGCTGCGTACGAAACTTCAAGAACCGGGTTAACGTCATTCTCTTCGATTTACCGTTCCTTGGTCAGTCCCGTCAGCACAATGATTTAACCAAGCCGCTGGCGAAAAGCGATGAGGTTTTCATTCTGCAGAGTTTGATTAACCATTATGAACCGTCTTATCTGCTCTCGATCTCCTGGGGCGGACTGGCAGCACTGATGGCGCTCTCCTCCCGCCCGCGCTCCATCCGCAAAGCCGTTGTCGCTTCGTTCTCCACCAAGGTTAACGACGCGATGAATTATTATGTCAGCCAGGGTAAAAAATTACTGGATGAAGGCAAAGGCGATGAAGCGGCTATGCTGCTGAACACCGAGGTCGGCAAATATCTGCCGAATCTGTTAAAGCAGGTGAACTACGAACATTTGCGACAGTTTGATGAGTCGGCGCAAAAGCAGGTTCGTTACCACGTTGCGCAGATTACCGAGTTTAATCAGGCGGATTATATCGATACCTTCCGGCAGATTGATACGCCGATACTGTTCATTAACGGCGAGCAGGACGAATACACTACAGCGCAAGATATTAAGGAACTCAGTAATTATATCAATAACTGCGAATTTATTACCGTACCGCAGGCTGGCCACTTTATTTATATGGAAAGCCGCTTTGCGGCAGATTATTTCAACGACGTGATGAATGGTTTTCTGTTGGTTGAAGAAGCGATGGCATCCTGAAAACGTGTCGCCGCATGCTGAAAGGCCGGACGTCAACCGCGACCGGCCTTTTGTTTTTCTTGCGAATGTTCAGTCCCAGTTGATGCGCCCGCACAGGCTCGGGTCGCGGCCTTCATCATCCCACTTCAGGCTGCCGCGATCCCCCGGCGGCATACAGTTCACCAGATAGTCTCTGGCCGCCGGCCGCGTACTGTTCGGGTGCCGTCGGATCCGCTCCCGCTGCTCCCCCAGAATATGCGCGCGTTGCCGCTGGCGCTGGTAATCCGCCAGTGCCTGAGCCTGTTCCTCACCCTCCGCCCGCTGATTGTCCTGCGCCAGTTTTTCCGCATTCCATATTTGGTGGCGCGGCACAGGCTTGAGGGGCTGCGCCGCATTACCCGCTTTCCGGTCGGCCGCTTCCGGCGGGTGGTATTGTAAATCGAAGGTCGCGCCCGCGGCCGCAGACGCCGCGGCCATCAGCACCGCCATCAATAGCGGTAAGCTCCGTTTCATCAACATTCTCCTGAAATCCCTGTTTATGCGAATGCCATTCCGGGGGACGCCTGCCGTAAGGATCTTCCCCTGATCCCAGCCGCTGCGGCGCTGAGCGCCGGAAGGTTGGAACAAAATTAATTAGCATTCTTATTAATGGCGATAAAAACGGCAGGCTGCAGGATTATAAATGACGGCCAAATGAGAATGAAAGTAATTACGGTAATTACAATAGTTAATTAACCCGGCGAATAACCGACGTCATCGACTCAATTCTGCTCCGACACCAGCACCGCCAGCGTATCAGGCTCCAGCGCCTTGAAGATATGCGCCCTATCGCCGGGATAACAGATATAGTCGCCGGCATACAGCTCAACCGGCGTATCAATCAGCCCGACCAACGCCCGGCCTTGAGTGATGATGATATGTTCCACCGAACCGGGCGAGTGCGGCTGTGAAATACGGTCAGCGCCGGGCTGGGCCGTCAACAGGTAAATATCGCGCCGCGCCCCCGGCGGACAGGTCGCCAACAGCGCGGCGGTATAGTTGGCCATTTCCGCCACCACCGTCGGCCCTTCGCCGCGGCGGATCACCTGCGTGCTGTTTTGCTGTGGCTCCATCAGCCTGGCAAACGGAATGTCCAGGGCGACGCACAGCGACCACAGTGTTTCCAGGCTGGGGTTGCCGTTAGCGGCCTCCAGCTGCGACAGCGTCGACTTGGCGATGCCCGCACGCCGGGCGACTTCCGCCAGAGAGAGGCCCGCACGCTGGCGTTCACGCACCAGCGCATCGGCGATAATGGTTATCGGTTGCGTCATAAATTACGGCACCTTAATCCTATAACGAACGATCGTTCGACTTGTAAAACACTTCGGCGTTGTTCATTATAACAAAACTTTCGTTCGTTATAAGGTCATGGAGATGAAGTTCAACCGCTTGAGCGTGCTAAACAGTGAGGTGGTCAAAGGCATCGTGCTGGTCTGCCTCGCCGATGGTATCGTGGGCGTCTCTTACGGTTCGCTGGCTACCGGCTACGGCTTCCCGCTGTGGGTGCCGCTGGCGCTGTCAGTATTGGTGCTGGCCGGCGCATCCGAATTTCTGTTTATCGGCATCGTTGCCGGCGGCGGCAGCCCATTTGCTGCCGCTACCGCCGGGCTGCTGGTCAACGCGCGCCATATGCCCTTCGGCATGGCGGTGAAGGATTTGATCGGCCACGGCCCGGCGCGCTTTCTCGGCTGCCACATTATGAACGATGAAAGCGTAGTGTTCGGCGTCTCACAGCCGACGCTGGCGGCACGCAAGGCGGCTTACTGGCTGTGCGGTCTCGGTATCGCGCTGTGCTGGCCGCTGGGGGTGATTGTCGGCGGTTCGATCGGCAATTTGATCCCGGACGTGCACAGCATTGGTCTGGATGCCGTCTTCCCGACGATTTTGCTGGCGCTGATCGTCTCAGCGTTGAAAAACCGCCGCACCCTGCTCTCCGCCGTTTCCGGCACGGCGTTCGCGCTGGCGGCCGTACCCTGGGCGCCCATTGGCATGCCGGTGCTGTTTGCCCTGTTAGGGCTGCTGATCAGAAAGAGGACGCGTTAATGTCACTGCACTCCATTGTTACCGGCATGATTATCCTGGCCGCCGGCACCTACCTGCTGCGCCTGAGCGGCGCCCTGCTCGGCCAAAAAATGGCCTTTTCCACCACCACCCGCGATCTGCTGGCGGATGCCGCCACCACGCTGCTGCTGGCGGTCGCGGTTATCGCCACGCTGTTCGAGGATCAGCATTTCGCCGGCGCGGCGCGGGTGGTCGGTGTCCTGACCGGCCTACTGCTCACCTGGCGTAAAGTACCATTAATTATCGTGCTGATCGCCGCCGCCGCGGTGACCGCGCTGCTGCGCTGGCTTGGCCTGCCCTGAGCAGAATGATTCGCATAACCAAAATAATGATAATAACCAAGCGTAACTGTTCTATGATGTAATTTCAGCGCAACGGGATAAATTGCGCATTAACCATCGGTGCCGAGCTGACAGTTCGGCACTTCCAAGACATGTGATGCATCGCTCCGGTTAACTTAATTATGCTGAAAAAAACGCTTCCTCTGCTTCCCCTGTGCCTGGCTTTACTGCCGGCGTTCGCTCACGCCGTCGATAAGGCAGAGATCGATAAAGTCGTACAACCATTAATGGAAAAATACGCGGTGCCGGGTATGACCATCGCCGTTTCCGTTGACGGCAAACCGCAATTCTACAATTACGGCGTGGCATCCAAACAGAGCAAGCTGCCGGTTACGCAGAATACACTGTTTGAGATCGGCTCGCTGAGCAAAACTTTTACCGCCACGCTGGCCGCCTATGCGCAACACGCCGGCAAGCTTGACTGGGCGCAACCGGCCAGCCATTACCTGCCGCAACTGCAAGGCAGCGCCTTTGACCGCGTCAGCCTGCTGAACCTGGCGACCCATACCTCCGGTCTGCCGCTGTTTGTCCCGGATGCGGTCACCAATGAACAACAGCTGATGGACTATTACCGCCAGTGGCAGCCGTCGCACCCAATAGGCAGCTACCGGGTATATTCCAATCTGGGAATTGGTCTGCTGGGCATGATCACCGCCAACAGCCTGGCGCAGCCGTTTACCACCGCGATGGAGCAACGTTTGCTGCCCGCACTGGGCATGACGCACAGCTATGTCAATGTGCCGCCGGCCGCCCAGAAAGATTATGCGCAGGGTTACAATAAAGAAGACCAACCGGTGCGCGTTACCCCCGGCCCGCTGGATGCTGAATCTTACGGCCTGAAATCCAGCAGCGGCGATCTGATCCGTTATCTGAACGCCAATATGGGGCTGGTCAAGGTTGCCTCCGACTGGCGGCAGGCGCTGGATGACGTTCATCGCGGCTACTACCGCGCCAGCGAGTTCACGCAGGACCTGATGTGGGAAAGCTACCCTTACCCGGTCACGCTGGATACGCTGCTGGCGGGCAACGATGCGAAAGTGATCATGAATGGCGTGCCGGCACAGGCAATAACCCCGCCGCAGGCTCCTCAGCAGCAGGCCTGGTACAACAAAACCGGTTCAACCAACGGCTTCGCCACCTACGCGGTATTTATCCCCGCGCAGAAGACCGCCGTTGTGATGCTGGCAAATAAAAACTTCCCTAATGATGAGCGTGTAAAAGCGGTATACCAGATTGTACAGAGCCTGACGCGCTGAGCATCATCGCCTTTCGGGGGGCATGCGTCCCCCGGTTTTCCTCTGGTAATGCTGAGTCATAATGCGACAGTTTTTTTGCGTAAAAGTCTGAAACAAGCGTCTAAAAAAACAGGCGGAATTAATCATTATCCGTTGAATAATTGGTACATTAATCATTCCCTGGCAAATCTATCGCACACGCCAAACTTAAGCGCTACTTGTTAATCACCTCATTGTTTCTACCTTTACTTATTACAAGGAAATCATCTCAGCTACCGTGGCCGAAGATAACCACTCAGGGAATGTGGTGAGTAGTATCCGCCGATTTACTTGGATAGTGAGGAGATGAAAATGGTCGACGAGGCCCCACCGCTCAGCCTGCCCGCCAGGGTAAAATACATCCGCCAACAGATTATCGCGGCAGGTAATGACGTTAAGCTGCGCTTCCCCGTGTTGAAATATCAGAACGCCATCGGCTTAGGCATCTTGCTCTTCTCGATATTTTCACTGGTTGCCGTCTCGGCGCTCTATATTCATCAGCAGATTTCCTGGTGGTTATGCCTACTGCTGAATGCACTGTGTCTCTCTTTAGCCCATGAAATAGAACACGATTTAATTCATAACCTCTATTTTAAAAAAAATCGCTTTATGTATCACCTGATGATGACCTTAGTGTGGATCGTCAGGCCAAGCAGCGCTAACCCGTGGGCGCGTAAAACGCTGCATCTTAAACACCACCAGTATTCCGGCTCAGAGCAGGATCTTGAAGAACGTGCGCTCAGCAACGGCACTCGTTGGGGAGTGCTCCGGCTGCTGATGACGGCGGATCTGATGGTGGCACTGGCCGTCGTCGCCTGGCAGGACAAAGGCAAAGGCGACCTGCGAGGGGTATTACTGACCGGCCTCAAGGCGTTCTTCCCCGTCGCTTTTCTTACCTGGGGGCTGTGGTATCTGTTCCTGATCGTACACGGCATAGATTTTGCTGCTACGCTGAGCGGCATGCCGATTACCTGGTCCGGCGCAACACAGGCGCAGATCGGCTATCTCGATATACTGGTGGTGGTACTGATTGGCCCCAATATTCTCTGGAGTTTTTGTCTGCACTTCGTCAGTTCAAATATGCATTATCATGGCGATATAGAGCACAACAATATCCTGCAGCAGACGCAGGTGATGAACCCCTGGTGGCTATGGCCGCTGCAGCTGTTTTGTTTTAATTTCGGCAGCACGCACAGCATTCACCACTTCGTGGTTAATGAGCCGTTCTATATCCGCCAGTTGACTGCGGCAAAGGCGCACCGCGTAATGAGAGAGATGGGCGTCAGGTTTAACGACTATGGCTCATTCGGCCGGGCCAACCGTTGGGGAGCCGCGGAGTAAACGGTAAAAAACGCGAGAACTGCGCGCCCCTGCACCACCTGAGTCAGGGCCGGGCCGGGCGATTCTCGCGCCTGCTTACATCACTGAATGCATATCCGCATGAGACGTTGCAATGCCGTTAACGTCGATAGCGCTGTGCGCCGGCGCCGCATGATCGTGCCCATCAAGGTACAAATTAAATTCCGCAGCGCTGGTTTTTTCCTGCTTATCCCCCAGTAGGCCATCGAACCAATGTTTAATCCCCTCGAAAATATGGCTGGGTTTATCCGTCAGCTGATCATACTTCTCCTTAATCTCATGGAAAGAATTCCCCACTTTATCAGCAAGGTTCTTAGCGCCTTCCAGGGTATCCTTGAAAAACGTGAGCGGCTTGCTAAATAAATCTGAAAGATGACTGGCACGAATGTGAATAAACTCCCCTACCTCATGGGATAATGATTTCATTTGCTTCAGCGTGGATTGGAAAAGCTCAGAGGATTCAGGCGATAAACTATCGATTGTTTCTTTAATAGCGGTATGAAATTTAACAATGGGATCGCGCAAATATTTCGGTAACGAACTCAGGAAATCATCTTCATTTTCGAACTTGTCGAACATAGTACCCCCAGATAAACCATCAATTGTGATACTCAGGTCTTATTTTTATAGTTGTAAAGCCTCACCCCGTCAAAAACACGCCGGATGAATAAGAAAAGTCACAGCATGGCGGCACGCACACCGCCGGTGTGGCTATACTGGAGTGGCACGCACTGCCCACTTTTAAGGGGAGCTTATGTTTGACCACGTTAAATTCGGCGTTAGCGACTATGCCGCCAGCAAGACCTTCTTTCTCAACGCATTGGCGCCATTGGGTGTAAGCGTGGTTGCTGAAGGAACGCCGGACTACGGCGTAGAGTTAAGTTCTCCCAGCAACGCATCACTGTGTCTGTACCAAACCGCAGAACGGCCGGCGCACCTGCACCTGGCGTTTGTCGCCGACAGCCGTCGGCAGGTGGATGATTTCTACCGCGCGGCGCTGGCGGCCGGCGGTACAGATAACGGCGCACCGGGCCTGCGCCCCAATTATCACGCCAATTACTACGCCGCCTTTGTGATTGCGCCGGACGGCCATAATATTGAAATGGTCTGCCATCGGCCTGATGAATAAAAAATAGGTTAGCAACAGCGTAAAAAACGCGCTGCGTCACCACGGCTCGTAAAGCGACCTCCCAACAACCTGACACAACAGATACCAGCGTGCTGATGATAAATATCTATCCCGTTTTACGCTCTCAGCCTCACCGTTTGGCCATCTGACTCCCAACCTTTGCCAGTTCTGGTTATACTGAATCGCCAATGATTCGTAAGGCAAATAGGTTGCTTTACTCACTCGCCTGCCCGCATGTGAGTAAAGCAACAGATAACCAAACGACGGGAAGGTAACAGCATGAGATTAGTGATAATAGTAATGGTTGGCGTACTGGTTTGCCTGGGTATGATGAGCTTCCTGCAGTATGTGAGCGAGCAGCCTTGGGGGCAGTAAGCAGCCTGGGACCATGCAACATTCAACACGCCAGCACCAACGATGATACGTTAAGCAGCATCTGCAATGGCGTGTAACATTCCATTTCTATGCAACAGGGATTTTTCCTATAAATCACCGCATCACCCGCTCCGGGATCTTTCACCCGTACCTCCTTTACATTAAAAATTTGTTACTTACATATCTTGACACTGGCAGTCACGCATCCTTTACAAACCATTAACACTATGTAATTTATGATTTTTTATTTGTTTTAATAAAATCTTCCCACCTTCCACTCTACAAGAATAATAAATAATTGGCCTTTTTCCTAAAGATTAAAAAACTTAACCCACTCGTCAATCCGTAAAAAATAAGAATTAACCGCGTTGCTGCTCTCTCTGACAAGATGATATTTTCTAGGATCTTCCTTGTTTTTATGGGTGTTAGTGAAAAATGAACTTTAGACTGGATATTAATGGATTAAGGTTTCTTGCTGTTACGATGGTAGTCTTATTCCATTTTAAATTCGAATTTGCATATGGTGGTTTTGCTGGGGTTGATATATTTTTCGTTATTTCTGGATTTTTAATGAATGATATATGTCAAAAACAGACAGGAAAAAAGTAATGGGTTATTGATTTTTATAGAAAAAGATTCAAGAGGATTTACCCTGCACTACTGATGATGGTTATCTTCACCTTTTTACTCGCCCTGTATTCTGAAACGCCTAACGGTGCCAAAGAAGAATTCAAGCAAACGCTTAGCGCCCTGACCTTTACATCCAACATTTACTACCTGCTGCACAGCGGCGGATACTTTTCCGCAACCTCTGATTTTAACTGGTTATTACACACCTGGTCGCTGTCCGTTGAATGGCAGTTTTATTTAATATTCCCGTTAATTCTGACCATTGGTAATTTATTTAAACATTACAAGAGTCATTTTTATCTTCTAATTATCCTATGCTCGGTACTTCTCTGCGTTCTATTTGGAAAATCGCACCTTAGCGCCAATTTCTACCTGTTGCCTACCCGTATGTGGGAGCTAATGATCGGCGCTTATGTTTCTGCCTCAAGGTTTAAAAACCCCTATGGCAAACAAACCGAGATCGTTGCCGTACTTGTTTTGGTGGCCTTCTTCCTTTTTGTAAAGGAAAGCGCCCCCTGGCCAGGCGGGATGACGCTGATCCCTGTATTGGCAACCGGCGCAATTATCCATGCTAATCTCAGCAATAGCGAAACGTTGTTTAAAAATAGTATTATACAGAGCATTGGTTCCGCATCGTATTCAATCTATCTTTTCCACTGGCCGGTCGTCTCATTTATGGCCAACAACTCCATTGAGTTTACAACGCTCAATGCAACCATCGGCATCATTCTGTCTTTCGTGCTGGGCTATATCTCTTACAAATACTTTGAGCGCTTATTCAACAAGAGTTACGCCTACCTGGTTTCAGCTGCTGCCGCATTCGCTGCGGTATCCTTCGGCGCAACGGCAACGGAAGTCAATAAACACTGGGTATCAACCAGCAGTATCGCGCTGGAAAAATTCAAAAGTTATGCGGCAAGTCCTGAAGGGATAAGACAGTTTGGTAACCAGAACCGTACCTGCTTCCTGTCAACCAAGACCAATGATATTTCATTCTTTGATAAAGAGGTTTGTTTAAAAAGCGCTGAAAATAAGAAGAATATCCTGGTGCTCGGCGACAGCCATGCCGCTGAACTCTATCAGTCCGTCAATGACATATTCCCTGACTACAATGTGATGGAGGCTGCAGCATCCGGTTGTATGCCTGTAAACAGCAAGAATGGCGAAAAACGCTGTACCGATTTATTCAACTATATCTATAACGATTTCCTGGTAAACAACAAGGTTGATTATATTCTGCTATCCGCCAACTGGATGGTTAACAAGGATCATGATCTGGGAAAAAAACTTACCGAGGTGATTAATAAAATTGGTAAGGATAAGGTGTTTATTATCGGGCAGACAAAAACTTTCAGTATCGACTTTTACAAGATTGCGCAAAAAACGCCGGAAAGTAAAATAGAAAAACTGGTAACCAAAGAGTCAAGGTTGAGTAATAGCTGGATGTCAGAACAGTTGGCACAGAGCGGTATTAACTACATTGATGTCTTTGATCTGAACTGCAATCAAGGCCGCTGTAATTATATTGATCAAGACAACGTGCCGATGATGTTCGATAAAAATCACCTGACCAAGACATGGGCTGATTCCTATGTCAAACATATCAGAACCCGTGTGGGTATATAAAATACACTTGCTGAAAGGGTTGGCAACAACCCTTTTTCTTTACCATTATTTACGCTGTATCCTCTGCCCCTCTCTTCGCCCAATGCGGGTTCTCTTTTACGTCATCATCACATCGTTACCGCGCCGTAATCGCGATTAGCGGATTTCTACGTCATACAGAGGCATCTTTCACTGCACGTTTAATCTCCCGGAAACCCGGAGCGATTCAGCTAATTCGGCAGCGGCATTTGCACTTTTTAGACCAGAGTCTAATCTGGTTAGAATCCGACCTAAATTAGACTCCAGTCTAAAATACCCATAAACTCCCATGGGAGAGTGTCATGAGCAAACCGATCAAGAATATCGTCATCGTGGGCGGCGGCACTGCGGGCTGGATGTCCGCTTCGTACCTCGTCCGGGCGCTCCAGCAGCAGGCGAACATTACGCTCATCGAGTCTGCAGCGATCCCTCGGATCGGCGTAGGCGAAGCGACCATCCCGAGTTTGCAGAAGGTGTTCTTCGACTTTCTCGGGATACCGGAGCGGGAGTGGATGCCCCAGGTGAACGGCGCGTTCAAGGCTGGCATCAAGTTCGTGAACTGGAGAGAGTCTCCTGATCGCTCGCACAACGATTATTTCTACCATTTGTTCGGCAATGTGCCGAACTGCGACGGCGTGCCGCTTACCCACTACTGGCTGCGCAAACGCGAGCAGGGTTTTCAACAGTCGATGGCGTACGCCTGCTATCCGCAGCCCGGAGCGCTCGATGGCAATCTGGCACCGTGCCTGCATGACGGCAGCCGCCAGATGTCCCACGCGTGGCACTTCGACGCGCATTTGGTGGCCGACTTCCTGAAACGCTGGGCCGTCGACCGCGGGGTGAACCGCGTGGTCGACGAGGTCGTGGAGGTTAACCTGAACGACCACGGCTTTATCTCCAGTTTGTGCACCAAGGAGGGCCGGAAGCTGGAGGCGGATCTGTTTATCGACTGCTCCGGCATGCGCGGGCTCTTGATCAACCAGGCCCTGAAAGAGCCCTTTATTGACATGTCCGACTACCTGCTGTGCGACAGCGCGGTCGCCACCGCCGTACCCAACGACGACGCTCAAGCGGGGGTCGAACCCTACACCTCCTCGATCGCCATGAACGCGGGCTGGACCTGGAAGATTCCGATGCTGGGCCGGTTTGGCAGCGGCTACGTCTTCTCCAGCAAGTTCACCTCTCGCGATCGGGCCACCGCCGACTTCCTCAAGCTCTGGGGCCTTTCGGACAATCAGCCGCTCAACCAGATCTCGTTCCGGGTCGGGCGCAACAAGCGATCGTGGGTCAACAACTGCGTCGCTATCGGGCTGGCGTCGTGCTTTTTGGAGCCTCTGGAATCGACGGGTATCTACTTCATCTATGCGGCGCTGTACCAACTCGTGAAGCATTTCCCCGACACCGCGTTCGACCCGCGGTTGTCCGACGCGTTCAACGCCGAAATCGTCTACATGTTCGACGACTGCCGAGACTTTGTCCAAGCGCACTACTTCACCACGTCGCGCGAAGACACATCGTTCTGGCTCGCGAACCGGCACGATCTGCGGCTCTCCGACGCCATCCAGGAGAAGATTGAACGCTACAAGGCGGGGCTGCCGTTGACCACCACGTCGTTCGACGATGCCACGTACTATGATACCTTCGACTACGAATTCAAGAACTTCTGGCTGAATGGCAACTACTACTGCATCTTTGCCGGCCTGGACATGCTGCCCGACCGATCGCTGCCGCTCTTGCAACTGCGGCCGGAGTCTGTCGAAAAAGCCGAGGCAATGTTCGCCCGCATTCAGCGCGAGGCCGAGCGCCTGCGGGCAAGCCTGCCGACAAACTATGACTACCTGCGGTCGCTGCACCAAGGCAACAGGCCCGCATCGACGGAGAGCCTGTAGTGGAGCGCACTCTGGAGCGGGCATGTGCATTCGCGGCCACGCACGCGGCCGTGGCGGCCTGCGATCCGCTGCAGGCTCGCGCGCGCGTTCTGCAATTGCCGGATCTGAACCATAATCAGGACGTGCCCGGCATCGTCGGCCTGCTGCGCGAATTCCTGCCGGTGCGCGGCGTGCCCCCCGGCTGGGGCTTCACCGAAGCTGCCGCCGCGATGCGGGACATCGGGTTCTTTCTGGGGTCGCTCAAGCGGCACGGACACGAACCTGCGGACGTAGTGCCCGGGCTCGAGCCGCTGCTGCTCGACCTGGCGCGCATAACCGACCTGCCGCCGCGGGAGACGCTCCTGCATGTGACGGTCTGGAACCCTGCGGAAGCCGACGCGCAGCGGAGCTATACCGGGCTCAGCGACGAAGCGCACCTGCTTGAGAGCGTGCGTATCTCGATGGCGGCCCTCGAGGCCGCCATCGCGGTGACCGTCGAGCTGTCCGACGTGCCTCTGCGATCGCCCGCGTTCGCACAAGAATGCGACGAGTTGGCAGCCTATCTGCAAAAAATGGTTGAATCGATCGTCTACGCGTACCGCTTTATCTCGCCGCAGGTCTTCTACGATGAGCTCCGCCCCTTCTACGAACCGATTCACGTCGGGGGCCAGAGCTACCTTGGCCCCGGCGCCGTAGAAATGCCCCTCTTCGTGCTGGAGCATGTCCTGTGGGGATCGCAATCGGATCATCCCGCCTATCTGGAATTCAAAGAGACCTACCTGCCCTATGTACTTCCCGCGTACCGGGCTGTCTACGCCCGGTTTGCCGGGAAGCCGGCGCTCGTCGACCGCGCGATCGGCGAAGCGCAAGCGGCCGCTACGCAGGACGAGCACGTCCGGGCCGGGCTGGCGGCTCTCAACCGGGTCTTCGTGATTCTGCTGCGCTTCCGGGCGCCGCATCATCAATTGGCGGAGCGGGTGTACGAAGCCGGGCGCAGCGGCCCCGCTGTCGGCAGTGGCGGATACGCGCCCAGCATGCTCGGCGATCTGCTCACGCTCACGCTTGCCGCACGTACCCGCATCCGCGCCGCCCTCAACCCGTCCTGACGCGCGCGGCCATCTGTTTCCTCTCATTAGGAGATTTGCCCTCATGACTCAGAAGAGCCCCGTGAACGGGCGCGATAACAACCACTTCGACGTGATCATCATCGGCTCGGGTATGTCCGGCACCCAGATGGGGGCGATTCTGGCCAAACAGCAGTTTCGCGTACTGATCATCGAGGCGTCGTCGCACCCGCGCTTCACGATCGGCGAATCGTCGATTCCCGAGACGTCGTTGATGAACCGCATCATTGCCGACCGCTACGGCATTCCGGAACTCGATCACATCACGTCGTTCTACTCAACGCAGCGTTACGTGGCGTCGAGCACCGGCATCAAACGCAACTTCGGCTTCGTATTCCACAGGCCGGGTCAAGAACACAACCCGAAAGAGTTCACGCAGTGCGTCATTCCCGAGCTGCCCTGGGGGCCGGAGAGCCACTATTACCGGCAGGACGTCGACGCCTATTTGTTGCAAGTCGCCATTAAATACGGCTGCACGGTCCTCCAGAATACGAAAGTGACCGAATTCCACGCCGATAAAGACGGCGTCGCGGTAACCACCGCGCAGGACGAACGCTTCACCGGCCGCTACATGATCGACTGCGGGGGGCCTCGCGCGCCGCTCGCGGTCAAGTTCAATCTCCGCGAAGAGCCCTGTCGCTTCAAGACGCACTCACGCAGCCTCTACACGCACATGCTCGGAGTCAAACCGTTCGACGACATCTTTAAGGTCAAGGGACAGCGCTGGCGCTGGCACGAGGGGACCTTACACCACATGTTCAAGGGCGGCTGGCTCTGGGTGATTCCGTTCAACAACCACCCGCGCTCGACCAACAACCTGGTGAGCGTCGGCCTGCAGCTCGACCCGCGTGTCTACCCGAAAACGGACATCTCCGCGCAGCAAGAATTCGACGAGTTCCTCGCACGCTTCCCGAGCATCGGGGCGCAGTTCCGCGACGCCGTGCCGGTGCGCGACTGGATCAGGACCGACCGCCTGCAGTTCTCATCAAGCAGCTGCGTCGGCGACCGCTACTGTCTGATGCTGCACGCGAACGGCTTTATCGACCCGCTTTTCTCCCGCGGGCTCGAGAACACCGCGGTAACCATCCATGCGCTCGCGGCGCGCCTCATCAAGGCGCTGCACGACGACGATTTCTCCCCGGAACGCTTCGAATACATCGAACGCCTGCAGCAAAAACTTTTGGACCACAACGACGACTTCGTCAGCTGCTGCTACACGGCGTTCTCGGACTTCCGCCTGTGGGACGCGTTCCACCGGCTATGGGCGGTCGGCACGATCCTCGGGCAGTTCCGGCTCGTGCAGGCGCACGCAAGGTTCCGCGCGTCGCGCAACGAAGGCGATCTCGATCACCTTGACAACGATCCCCCGTACCTCGGGTACCTGTGCGCGGACATGGAGGGCTACTATCAGCTGTTCAACGACGCCAAAGCCGAGATCGAGGCCGTAAACGCCGGGCATAGGCCGCCCAAGGAGGCCGCGACGCGGATCCACGCCCTCATCGACGAACGGGACTTCGCCAAGCATATGTTCGGCTTCGGCTACTGCATCACCGGGGAAAAGCCGCAGCTCAACAACTCGAAGCACAGCCTGCTGCCGGCGATGAAGCTGATGTACTGGACACAGACCAGCGCGCCGGCAGAGGTGAAAAAGTACTTCGACTACAACCCGATGTTTGCGCTGCTCAAGGCGTACATCACCACCCGCATCGGCTTGATGCAGAAAAAGTAGCCGGCCGTCGAGGAGCCAAAAGCGATGAACGATATTCAATTGAATCAGGCAAGCGTCAAGGCGCATCCCCCGAAGGCATACGACGCAACAACATCCGTGGCCGCAAGCTGGTACGTCGCGATGCGTTCAGACGATCTCAAGGACAAGCCGAGGGCATTGACGCTCTTCGGCCGTCCGTGCGTGGCGTGGCGCGGCGCGTCAGGACAGGCCGTGGTGATGGACCGCCACTGTTCGCACCTCGGCGCGAACCTGGCCGACGGGCAGGTTAAGGACGGCTGCATCCAGTGCCCGTTTCATCATTGGCAGTACGACGAGCAAGGCCAGTGCGTTCACATCCCCGGCCACAGTCAGACGGTGCGCAGCCTGGAGCCCGTGCCGCGATCGGTGCGCCAGTCGACGCTGGTCACCGCCGAACGATACGGCTACGTGTGGGTCTGGTACGGCTCCCCCAAGCCGCAGCACCCACTGCCCGACATCGCCGCCGCCGACGTCGACAACGATGATTTTATGCACCTGCATTTCGCGTTCGAGACCACGACGGCGGTCTTGCGGATCGTCGAGAACTTCTACGACGCGCAGCACGCGGCCCCGGTGCACGAACTCCCGATCTCGGCCTTCGAACTCCGGCTGTTCGACGATTGGCGCCAATGGCCGGAGGTCGAGCCGCTGGCCCAGTCAGGCGCGTGGTTCGGCGCCGGGATCGACTTCACCGTGGACCGCTACTTCGGAGCCTTCGGCATGCTGGCGCGCGCGCTCGGCCTGAATATGTCGCAGATGAACCTGCACTTCGATGGCTACCCCGGTGGGTGTGTCATGACCGTCTCTCTGGACGGAGACTTCAAATACAAGCTGCTCCAGTGCGTGACGCCGGTGAGCGACGGCAAGAACATCATGCACATGCTTATCTCAATCAAAAAGGTGGGCGGCGCCCTGCGCCGCGCGACCGACTACATGCTGTTCGGGCTGCAGACCAGGCAGGCGGCTCAGTACGACGTCAAAATCTGGAATGGGATGAAGCCGGACGGCGGCGGCGCGTACAGCAAGTACGACAAGCTGGTGCTCAAGTACCGGGCGTTCTACCGCGGCTGGGCTGACCGCGTTGCCAGCGAGCGGTGACAAATTGAGGACGAGAACCGACGTCTCAAACAGATGTTGCCGACCTGATCCTTGAGTACCGGGCGCTGATAAAAAAAAGCCCCTTTAGGGGCTTTCGTGCGCTACAAGGTTAAGGATGGTTCCAATCGCTGGTTTAGTCGCCATAGCCATCCCATCCATCATATTTCCCACGTTTTCGCGCCAGTACGTACCAGTTAATCAACGTCATGATTGCTGTGTTAGCAAGCCACAGTGCCACCGCCTCTAGGCCGAGAATGCTGCCTAGTAACAGCATGGGGCTGCAAATTAATAACCAAATTAAAAATAACTTCATGTGAGCATTCCGTTTATTGCTTCAATTAATAAGAATTATCTCATTGTTTTCCGCAAATCCTTTATCTAAAGCTGGCACATTGCCTCTCTGATCTACGCCAGCTGCGCATAACTCTGGCTGATTTTCCCGCACAAACGCTTTAGCGAACGGCATAGATACCACTGTCGTACTGCATCGAACAACATTACTCGCCGGTACTGCTGCTAGAGAAACTCAAAGGCACCCACGAATACACGCTCAATTCGTGGCTCGAGCGTTACGATGTCATTTTTAAGCGCCGTAACCCGGCTGACCAGAACCACCGATTTCATAATTAGCGCCGGCATTCGAAAAAATAGCCCTGACGGTGCGCTGCACCCTGATGGATTAACGAAAAAGTTTGTCGCGGCACGGCGGGTGGCCGGGATTGAGTTTGCAGAAAGCCCGCCGACGTTCCATGAGAGCCGGAGCCTGGCCGGCCGACTGTATGAACGGGAAAAAGGAAAGGAATTTGCGCAAAAGCTATTAGGGCATAAATCCGAAGCAATGACGGGAAAATACCTGGATTCACGGGGGAAAGAATACGTGATGATATAAAAGACCGAATACAGAAATTCGGACGAAATTCGGACATTTTCGGACAATCGAAAATAAACCATTTAAAATCAACAACTTAAAAAAAGACCGAATACGATTCCTATATTCGGTCTAGGGAAATGGCTCTTGGGAGAGAGCCGTGCGCTAAAAGTTGGCATTTATTGCAGGGCTTGTTCAGCCATGCACTTTAAGCGTAGCCTACACGGCGGCTTTTGCCAGCCAGACGCACGGCGGGTGATAGTTTCCACGCGGCATCAAATGCGTACAGAATTCAGCCAGTCGTTAACTTATTGATAAGCCTACGCGGCGCTTTGCCTCACTTGGCGCACAGCGTTTGTGCACGCTCGCGGAACGGCTCGACGCTCATCTTTTCCCCGGGGTTATTGGCGTCATCCAGCAGGATGGTTGCCAGCGGCTGTGCGCGCTGCTGGCCGGATGTCACCTGTGCCTGCGCAATATCGTTCAGCGGATACTGCATCAGCGTGCTGTTGTTCAGCACAAACAGCGCGCCGTCTTTGCGGCACTGCAGGGTGACTTCCTCTTTGGTAAACGCCCACTGCTTGCCGAATTCCAGCTTGGTGACATTTTCCAGACTTTCCGCGGCCAGTGCGCCGCCTGCGCCCGCCAGCAGTGCGAGGGCTAATAATGCACGTTTCATGTGATGACCTTAAGTAGCTATTTGATTCAATTTTCCCGTAATTCAGGGGAGTACCGCAAGTCGCAATATCAATTTGGCGCATAGGTGGCAAACAGGCTGACCAGCAGCAGCACCGCCCCGCCCAGCGCCAGCTCGCTCCAGCAGGCCCAAACCACGCCGCGCTGGGCAAGGTTGGGCACGCTGCGCATCGCCGGGACGACCGCATAGCGGTTGGTCAGCGCCACGCCCACCATCAGCAGCACCAGCGCGCTTTTTATCAGCAGCAAACGCTGATACGGCGATGACACGTCCAGCGGCCACCCGCCGACGATCATCAGGCTGTTGAGGACGCCGGTTATCAGCACCACCGCCACCGCCAGATGTCCCCAGCGGGAAAAACGGATCAGTGTGCTCACCGCTTCCGCACGCCACGCTGCCGGGTGCAGATAACGCAGGCAGACCAGCAGCGGCAGCAGGCTGCCAAACCAGTAGCCGGCGGCAAGCAGATGCAGCGCATGGCTAACACGATGCAGCGTGCCGAGCAGGCCGGTGTGCATCGCCGCATGGCCGATAAAAGCCATACTGATCAGCAGCAGCCCGCCCAACAGGGCGCTCGCCCCGGCGCGCAGGCGCAGCGGCAACCACAGCGCCGCCAGCGATAATGCCGACAACGCCAGATGCCAGCGCCACACTTCACCAAAGGTGGTGCCCAGCACCGCCAGCCAGACATCCCACTGATAGGTATCCTGCCAGCCGTCGCCCATCTGACCGGCCTGCACGGCCAGCAGCGCCACGGCAGAAACGGCAGCCACCAGCGTCGACGCCGCCAGCCAGGGACGCAAATCGCGGGAAAGTAACGCAGAGAGCCGCTGCGGCGACAGTAAGGCGGTGAACAAACCAATGCCGAACATCAGCATCACCGCCGTAAAGTGCACGAAGCGACACAGGACAAACAGAGTCGCCAGGGTCATCGGTTATTTTACGGTAAAGCTGTATTGGCCTTTGGTTTTATGTCCGTCAACGGAAACCACGTGCCAGTCGACCTGATATTTCCCCGCCGGCAGCGCTTCCGGAAGCGGAATGGTGGCTTTGGCATTATCCTTGGCGTCCAGCTGCAGTTTGCCGGTGTTGACCGCTTTATTATCCGGGCCGATCAGTTTGACTTTGCTGAAGCCAGGCTCAATACCTTCCGAGAAGCTGAGGGTCAACGCCTGTGGCGCCGGGCTGACGGTGGCATCCGCCGCGGGCGTTTGCAATTTAAGGTGGGCATGCGCTAAAACCTGCTGCGAAGACAAACCGACAAACAGCGCGAACAGCGTGGCAAGCAGACGAGATGAGGAGCGAATTTTACCGATCACAGTGGTATCCCTTAATACGAAGATGAGGATGGAATACCCGTCAGCCTTCGGGGTGCAGGCAGCCTGGCGCTCCTGCCTGCCGAATAATTACGGGCACTCGCGGGTCAAAACCACGCCAGAGTCCGCTATCCCCGAAGACCCGCGTTGCACGCGGCAACTCAATTCATTGAGGGGAAATCAGCAGCCCCAACCCGGCATGATGGCAACGCAGCAGGAACAGGAACAGACCGTGCATGACGCACGCAGCGATCCCCTCCCGGGCAGCGTATTCTGTTAGATCATAACGATGAGTGATCATCAAGTCGAGCACATCACTGCTATTTTTCAAAATGGCAGCACGTTTCGCTGTATAACCGCAATAACGGCAGGCATAAAAAAACCGCACCGGCATCGTCTGCCTGGCGCGGTTTTTTCCGGGCTAAAAATTACAGCTGGCCGTTGCTGCCTTCGCCGGCCGCGCCCATTTTCTTCAGATCCTTATCGATGAAGAACAGCGCTTTGCCGCTGGTGCCGACCAAGGCCAGCTTATCCAGTACGGATTTGAACAGTTTCTCTTCTTCATGCTGCTCGGCAACGTACCACTGCAGGAAGTTGAAGGTGGAGTAATCATGGGTGGTCATTGCCACATGCGCCAGTTCGTTGATCTGACGGGTGATCAGTTGCTCGTGCTCATAGGTCTGTTGGAACACATCGGCCAGCGACTCGAACTCTACCGGCGGCGCGGCAATACTGCCCAGCACTGGCAGCGCGCCGGTATCACTCAGGTAATCAAACAGACGCTGCATATGCTGCATTTCTTCCTGGGAATGCTCTTTCAGGAAGGCTGCGGCGCCTTCAAAGCCTTTATCCGCACACCATGCGCTCATCTGCAAATACAGGTTTGCCGAATAAAACTCAAGGTTGAGTTGTTCATTCAACTGCTTTGTCATTTCTTGCGTCAGCATAGTTATTCCTTTTAATTCTGCAGGCCAATGTTTTATATGTGCCGTATTATGCCCTGCCAAAAACAAAATAAAAACAGTTGATTTACATCAAGCGATGATTAATTTAAATACCTTTATTTATCATTTAGTTAAAATTAAATCACGCCAATGTTAATATTTATGATAATTATTTTCATCTTGCTGGAGATCTAAAGGCGAATCATTCTTATTTGAAATAACACAAATAGACATAGCAAATGAAAACAATGATGACATTAGCCGCTCTGCTATATAAAAATAATTATCATTACCCAATGCGGCGTTCGCAGCGTCACAGCAGGCTTGCCAAGCGCCGCGCGGTGCATTACCTTCTGCGCAGATAAAATGCGGTATCAGTAAGGAGCATAGCGTGGGATACAATCTGGCAGAACTCTCGAAAGAAGAGATGGACAAGGTTAACGTGGATTTAGCCGCTTCCGGCGTGGCGTTCAAAGAGCGCTATAATATGCCGGTAATTCCTGAAGTGGTGGAGCGTGAACAGCCGGAACATCTGCGCGACTACTTCCGCGAACGCGTCATCCACTACCGGATGGCGTCGCACAAGTTCTCACGCCTGCCTTACGAACCGAAAAGCAAATAACAACAACGGCGGATGCGGCTCTCCGCATCCGCCGCGCGCTTACACCGTTTTACCGGCAAAGCGATCGGTGGCCAGCATCAGCTGGTGCAGGATCCCCGGTTCATCAAACGAGTGCCCCGCCCCTCAACAATATGCAGTTCGGCTTCCGGCCATGCCTGCGACAGATCCCAGGCGTTTTGCACCTGGCAGGCCATATCATAGCGGCCATGTACAATTACTGCAGGGATATGACGAATCAGCGGCACGTTGCGCAGTAGCTGATCGTCGCTCTGCAAGAAGCCCTGATGGGTGAAATAGTGATTTTCAATGCGGGCAAACGCCAGCGCAAAGTCATCTTCGCCAAACGCCGCCGACTCGGTACTCGGCAGCAACGTGACGGTTTCTCCCTCCCAGATGCTCCACAGTTTCGCCGCTTCCAGCTGCACCTCAAGATCTTCGCTGGTCAGCCGCCGGCGATAGGCGGCAATCACATCCTGACGCTCCTCGGTGGAAAGAATCGACAGCACGCGCTGCCATTTTTCCGGGAAGAAACGTGAGGCGCCATCCTGGTAATACCAGGACAGCTCCTGTTTACGCAGCGTAAAGATACCGCGCAGCACCAGCTCGCTGACGTGCTGCGGGTGCGTTTGCGCATAGGCCAGCGCCAGCGTCGAACCCCAGGAGCCGCCGAAAACCAGCCACTGCTCCACGCCGGCCATTTCACGCAGCCGTTCGATATCGTCGACCAAATGCCAGGTGGTATTGTTGTCCAAACTGGCGTGCGGCCGGGAGCGCCCACAGCCGCGCTGGTCGAACAGCAAGACTTTATAGCGTTCCGGATCAAACAGCTGCCGATGATAAGGGGCAATGCCGCCTCCCGGCCCGCCGTGGATAAACACCGCCGGTTTCCCTTCCGGGTTACCGCTTAATTCCCAGTAGATCCGATGACCGTCCCCGGTATCCAACCAGCCACTGTCATACGCTGCTAACGGCGGATATAACCCGCGTAATTGTTCCATTGCGCTTTCCGTCTCTCTGTGAATGATGCTTTCATCAAAGCCCATGCATGCCATCAGGTCAACGGTAAAACCTGAAAACTCCGACGGATAACGGGCTGTTCACGTTCGTTTGCTTAAAATGAATACGACCAGCCATTGCGTTGCTTATCATTACGTCACCTTTCGGCGTTTTTCTCACCAGCGGCCAGCGCCTCTAAGGCAACGAACATTTGGCGACAAACTCGACAACCGTTATGCTGGGAGGCAAAAGAGGAAAGCATGACATGACGTTACGCATTATTGATACCGAAACCTGCGGCCTGGACGGCGGCATTGTTGAAGTCGCCTCCATCGATCTGATCGACAGCCGACTGGCCAATCCGATGAGCGATTTGGTGTGCCCGGACCGCCCCATCAGCATTGATGCGATGGCCATCCATCATATTACGGAGGCGATGGTCGAGGATAAACCCCGTATTGCCGTCGCCATTGGTCGCTATCTCGGCAGTGATTACTATGTGGCGCATAATGCCGCCTTCGATCGCGGCGTGCTGCCGGAGATGCGGGGCCGCTGGATCTGCACCCTCAAGCTGGCACGCATGCTGTATCCGGATATCAAGTACGGCAACCAGTATCTGCGCTATGCGCTGAATCTCGACGTGCAACTGCCGCAGGACAATACGCTGTATCCGCACCGGGCGCTGTATGACTGCTACGTCACCGCCGCCCTGCTGCAGCGGATTATCAAGGATTCATCCTGGAGCGCCGAAGAGATGGCCGATATCACCGAACGGCCGGCGCTGATAAAAACCTTTAAGTTCGGTAAATATCGCGGCCGGCTGATTGAGCAAATCGCCCAGGAAGATCCAGGCTATTTACAGTGGATGCTGAAAAATCTCGCCGATCTCAACCCGGATATGAAGCATACGCTGAAGTACTACCTGGTTGGCTGACAGAACGGGCGGCGCCGGCCGCCCGTTCCGCTTTACTCGCTCAGCGACAGAATAAAGGCGTATTCCAGCGCAATATCCTCATAGGCTTTAAAACGGCCGGATTTACCGCCGTGGCCGGAGTCCATATCGGTATACAACAGCAGCTGACGGTCATCGGTTTTCAACTCACGCAGCTTCGCCACCCACTTGGCCGGTTCCCAATACTGCACCTGCGAATCATGCAGGCCGGTGGTCACCAACAGGTGCGGATAAGCCTGCGCCTGTACCCGATCGTAAGGGCTGTACTGTTTGATGTAATCGTAATACGGCTTCTCGTTCGGATTGCCCCACTCATCGTATTCGCCGGTGGTCAGCGGAATAGACTCGTCCAGCATGGTGGTCACCACATCGACGAACGGCACCTGCGCCACCACGCCGTGGAACAGCGCCGGCTGCTGGTTGATCACCGCTCCCATCAGTAAACCGCCGGCGCTGCCGCCCATGGCGTATACCTGCCCCGCGGCGCCGTAGCCCTGCTCAACCAGCGCTTTGGTTACATCGATAAAGTCGTTAAAGGTGTTTTGCTTGTTGAACAACTTGCCGTCTTCATACCACAGCTGCCCCAGCTCGCCGCCGCCGCGAATATGCGCCAGCGCAAATACAAAACCGCGGTCCAGCAGGCTCAGGCGGCTGCCGCTGAAGGCCGGATCCATACTGCTGCCGTATGAGCCATAACCGTACACCAACAGCGGATTGCCACCCTGGTTAAAACGGTCCGCCCGGTACACCAGCGAAACCGGCACCTCTACGCCGTCGCGCGCCTTCACCCACACCCGCTCGCTGCGGTAATTTTCCGGTGTAAAGTTATTCACCTCTTGCTGTTTGAGCAGTTTGCGCTCACCGCTGTCGAGGTTCAGCTCATACAGGCTGGCCGGGGTGGTCATGGAAGAATAGCCATAGCGCAGCAGCGCGGTTTCCGGCTCCGGGTTGTAGTCCAGCCAGGTGACATAGGTCGGATCGTCGAAGGCGATACGCCGTTCTTCACCGCTGCGCCAGTGGATTTGCCGCAGTTGCGTCAGGCCGGCGCTGCGCTCTTCCACCACCAGCCAGTCACGGAACAGCTCAAAGCCTTCCAGCATCACGTCATCACGCGCGGCAATCAGCGTTTGCCACCGCGCTTCGTCCGCAACGTCGCTCTGGTACAGGCCGAAGTTTTTGCCGTCTCTGTTCGAACGGATATAGAACGTCTGCCGATAGTGATCGATGGCATATTCATGATCTTTGCGGCGCGGCACGAACATCTGCGGTGTCGCATCGGGCCGTTCGGCGTCCAGCAGCAGGATTTCCGAGGTGGTGGTGCTGCTGAGGTGGATCAGGATATAGCGTTCTGAGGTGGTTTTTTCCAGGCCGACGTAGAAGGTGTCGTCGGTTTCTTCATACACCAGCCGATCGTCAGCCGGGTCTGTCCCTACAACGTGGTGATAGACCTGATACGGCAGCAGCGTCTGCGGATGTTTGCGCACGTAATACACGCTGGCGGAGTCATTGCTCCATTCAAAGTTGCCGGAGGTATTTTCCAGCACCTCTTCCGCCCAGGCGTCATCCGGCAGATGTTTAAAGCGGATATCATATTGGCGGCGCGACAGGAAATCTTCCGCCACCGCCATCATGCGGTTGTCCGGGCTGATGTCCAGGCCGCCCAGGGTGTAAAACTCGCGCCCCTGCGCCCGCTGGTTGCCGTCCAGCAGCGCCTGCCAGGCATCGCTTTTCGCCGCCGGCTGGCGCACATAGAGCGCATATTCGTTGCCGGGTTCGTAGCGCGTCTGATAACGGTAGCCATTGCGCACATAAGGCGCCGAATGTTCCTGCTGCGGAATACGCGCCACCATCTCCTGATACAGCGCTTCACGCAGCGGTTGCTGCGGTTGCAGCATGGCGTCAGTGTAGGCATTTTCCGCCTGCAGATACGCCAGCACCTGCGGATCGCTGCGCTCGTCGTCGCGCAGCCAGTAGTAGTCATCAACGCGGGTATCGCCGTGCAGCGTCATCGGATACGGGCGTTTTTCCGCCTTCGGAGGGGTCATCATTACCAAATCATCCACTTACGTCTATTGATGGACGTAAGGGTGTCATGATTGCCCCCGCCTTAACAAGTAGGCACCGCAGCTTTTATCCGCCGCAACGCCGAGACGACGCTACGCCAGCTCGCGTTTTTTCTGATTCACATCGCCCTCAATGCCCTGTTTCACATCGTCGGGAATTTTCAGCGAGCGCGCCAGCGCGTCAAGATAGCCGCGCTCCATAAAGTGATCGACATCGATTACCATACAGCTGAGGTAATACACTTCCAACGCTTCCTCTTCGTTCTTTACGCCGAGCGCCAGCGCATCGGGATTGAGCGGCTGCTCTATCGCCTGCTGCACCCAGGCCTGCGCTTCGTCGCCAATCTGCAGTTGCGTCAGGCTGTCGTCAATGGCGCGACGCTCGTTGTCGTCAATATGGCCGTCGCTTTTCGCCGCAAACACCAGCGCCTGCACCAGCCGCTTGGCGCGTAGATCGACCGGCGTCGACTGCATGCCGAACTGCGGCTCATCCTGATGGGTATCTTTCACCCGTGATTTGTATTTGTTCCACAGCACCGCGCCTGCCGCGGCGCTGCCGCCGATAATCAGCGCGTTTTTACCGAATTTACCGACCAGCTTGCGCGAGGATTTATTCGCCAACAATACGCCGACCAGCCCGCCCAGCGCACCGGGCGCCAACAATTTGCCGATGCCCTCGGTACTGCTGTTTGAGCCGCTTTTTTGCCCCAACAGCGATTGAATCTGCTGCATCCAACTGTTTTTCATTGCATCCCCTCGCATGGATAGTAAAGCGAACGGGCACCTGTGCCGGAACGCCGCTAAAACTCCAGATTAGGGGATTTTTTGTCAATTAACGTATGGCGGGGAAAATTTGTGTGAGGCATTAGACAAGTTGACTGGAAAAATTCGCCAATCAGGGCGCCTTCGTCGCGCCCTGGCGCAGGGGTTACTGCGGTTCGCTGTAAGCGATATCGCCGGTTTTGCAGTTAAGCGTGACGCGATAGGTTTTATCCGCCTTACTGCCGCGCACCGTCAGCGGCACCTGCCAGAGGTCATCTTCACCGCTGACCGCGTCCGGGCTGACCCAGGCAACCGGCGTGGCGGTGCCGAGCAGTTTTTTATCCGATGCCCAGCGCGTAATACGGTTTTGCAGGAAGTCTCGCTTGACCTGTGCGGCGACGTCCGCCGCCTGCAGCCCGCTGCACAGGCCAACCTTCGCCGTACGCTGCTCATGCTGCTGCGCCTGAGCGCTGCCGACAAATCCCAAACTCACCACCAGCGCGACGGCCAGCCCCAATCCTGTTGCTCTCATATACCCTCCAGTTGTCGTTACACTACCCGGAGGGCGCTGACTGGCATCAGGCCTGGCAGGCGTTCAACGTTTGCGAAATACGATCGCAAACAGTTCATCCACCCCCGGATAGATCTCCTTGATAACCTGCCTCAGCGCATCGAGCGACATGTTTTCCTGCCTGGCATGCTGCTCGTTCAGCGCGTTCAGACGAACCGGCGTCACCGACAGCACCTCGATAAAACAGAAGAACACCCCGTCTTCATGGCGACTGACGCGTAATACGTCGCCAGGTTGGAAATGCGATTCGCTAGCATCACGCAGAGTGATAGTTTTACGTCCAGCTAAAATATCCTGCTCGAAACGGCCGAAGAAAGTGATGTCACCGCCCATTTTAGATCCTTTTTTATCACAATGCTGCAACATAGTGATTAAGCAGCCTGTTTTTCCGACGCGCTTCCCGCTTTTGTTGCCGCCTTCTTGTCACTCTTCGGCTTTACCGCCTTGGCGTCCGCCTGCTGCGGCGCCCCGCCGCGCAGAATGTGCGTCAGCATCTCTTTGTGCTCCGCCAGGAAGAAACTCAACGTATCGCGCTGTTCCTCATCCAGCGTCAGCGGCGCCTGCTGCAGCCACTCACCGAGATTATCAGCCAGATCGAGCATTTTGTCGTAAGCGTCGGCTTCCTTTTTGCTGGCGAATGTCATTTTTTCCTCACCGTTTCTGACTACTACGTATTTAACTTCAACCGCCATGCGTATTCCCCAAAAGATTTAAATACTGTATACACATACAGTATAAGTAATGCCGCGCGGAGGCACAAGCGGGCCTCCGCGGTTAATTATTTCAGCAGGCGCGCCTTGCAGTTTTTCCCTTTGATTTTGCCTTCGCGCAGGCGCTGCAGCGCTTTACGAGCGCTGTTTTTACGGATGGCCACGTAGGCATGCATCGGGAACATATCAATTTTCCCCACTTCCGCCGCGGTCAGCCCCGCTTCGCCGGTCAGCGCTCCCAGAATATCACCGGGACGGATTTTCGCCTTGCGGCCGCCGTCGATGCACAGCGTGGCCATCTCTGCTTCCAACGGCGCGTTGCTCGCCCCGCTCAGTTCACTCACCGGCGCCCACGACAGATCCGCCTGCAGATACTCTTCCAACGCATGCGCCCGCGCCATTTCCTGCGGCGTGCATAGAGTGATCGCCAGGCCGCTCATGCCGGCGCGACCGGTACGGCCGACGCGGTGCACGTGCACTTCCGGATCGAAGGCCATTTCGTAGTTCACCACCAGCTCAAGATCTTTGATATCCAGCCCGCGCGCGGCGACATCGGTCGCCACCAATACGCGGCAGCTGCGGTTGGCAAAACGCACCAGAACCTGATCGCGGTCGCGCTGTTCCAGGTCGCCGTGCAGCGCCAGGGCGCTGATATCACGTGCTTCCAGCGCATCGCACACGCTCTGACAGTCGCGCTTGGTGTTGCAGAACACCACGCAGGAAGCCGGTTGATAGTGACGGATAGCGGCCAGCAGCAGCGCCGGACGCTGGTCGCGCGTCGTTTCATAGAAGCGCTGTTCGATGGTGAGCGGCGCGTCATCGTCGGCCACTTCCACGCTGAGCGGCGTCCGCTGCACGCGGGCGCTGATGCGCTCGATGCCGTCAGGATAAGTGGCGGAAAACAACAGCGTCTGGCGCTGTGGCGGCGTGTAGGCGATCACGTCGTCGATATCGTCGGCGAACCCCATATCCAGCATACGATCGGCCTCATCCAGCACCAGCACCTTCAGCGCGTCCAGCTGCAGCGTTTTTTTCCGCAGGTGTTCCTGCACCCGCCCCGGCGTACCCACCACGATATGCGGCGCATGCACCAGCGAATCCAGCTGCGGCCCCATCGGCTGGCCGCCGCACAGCGTCAGGATTTTAATATTCTGGGTAAAGCGCGCCAGACGGCGCAGCTCTTTGCTGACCTGATCGGCCAGTTCACGCGTCGGGCACAGCACCAGCGCCTGCGTCGCCACCTGCCCGACATTGATTTTATCCAACAGGCCGATGCCGAACGCCGCCGTTTTACCGCTGCCGGTTTTTGCTCTGGCGCGTACGTCCTGCCCTTGCAAAATAGCGGGCAGTGCCGCGGCCTGCACCGGCGTCATGGCGGCATACCCCAGTTCGTTGAGGTTGGCCAACTGTGCGGCTGGCAGCGGCAGGGAAGAAAAGGAAACTGTGCTCACGGCGATAAACTCTTATAGGCGGATGAAAAGGCGACGCTGCCGGTCGGCAGCTTATTCTGGGGGCAGATGATAACAGAGAAGGCCCGGCGGCGTCATAATACCTGGCGGCCGTTCCCGGCGAATACGCATAAAAAAACCCGCCTGAAGCGGGTTTTTCAGCAGCGGGTCGCTAATTAGATAGCAACAACATCGGCTGCAGCCGGGCCACGTTGGCTGTCCTGGATGGAGAACTCAACCTGCTGGCCTTCTGCCAGAGTCTTGAAGCCATCGCTAACGATTGCGGAAAAATGAACGAAAACGTCCTTAGAACCGTCGGCTGGAGTGATAAAGCCGAAGCCTTTGCTTTCGTTAAACCATTTTACGTGACCAGTGATCTTAGCCATTTGACTTTCCTTTACTTGATAAACCTGCCTTTACGGCACTTACGGCGCGAAGCCCCTGCGTTATGTAGGTCTTCTTTCACCGCTGATTATTAACGCATAATCATGCCTACAGGGCAAATTTTTTCGTTTCTGCCGCCTATACGGGCTGTCGGCCGGCGGGCGCGCCGGCTGGCAACGCAATCGTTTTCGTATATACTGCGCGCTGATTTGTATTTGGCTTCACTTTCACATCAGGTACGAAATTATGCTAACGATTGGAACCGCTCTGCGCCCCGCCGCCACCCGTGTCATGCTGCTCGGATCCGGCGAGTTGGGGAAAGAAGTGGCTATCGAATGCCAGCGTCTGGGGCTGGAGACGATAGCCGTTGACCGTTACTCCGACGCGCCGGCGATGCACGTGGCACACCGCAGCCACGTGATCAATATGTTGGATGGCGAAGCGCTGAAAGCCGTTATTGAACAGGAACGCCCCGACTATATCGTGCCGGAGGTTGAAGCCATCGCTACCGCGATGCTGGTGCAGCTGGAGCAACAGGGCCACCGGGTCGTCCCCTGCGCCGAAGCCACCCGCCTTACCATGAACCGCGAAGGCATCCGCCGTCTGGCGGCAGAGACGCTCGGGCTGCCTACCTCCACCTACCGCTTTGCCGACGATGAGGAGAGTTGCCGGCAGGCGATCGCGCACATCGGTTACCCCTGCATCATCAAACCGGTAATGAGCTCTTCCGGTAAGGGCCAGAGCCTGCTGCGCGCCCCCTCCCAACTGAGCGCCGCCTGGGATTATGCCCAGCGTGGCGGCCGCGCCGGCGGCGGACGGGTCATTGTGGAAGGGCTGGTTAAATTCGATTTTGAAATTACCCTGCTGACCATCAGCGCCGTTGACGGCGTGCATTTTTGCGCGCCCATCGGCCACCGTCAGGAAGACGGCGACTATCGCGAATCCTGGCAGCCGCAGCAGATGTCCGCCCTGGCGCTGACGCGAGCGCAGCAGATTGCCACCCAGGTTGTCACTGCGCTTGGCGGTTACGGCCTGTTCGGCGTCGAGCTGTTTGTCTGCGGTGACGACGTCATTTTCAGCGAGGTATCGCCACGTCCGCACGACACCGGCATGGTCACGCTGATTTCACAGGATGTCTCGGAATTTGCGCTGCACGTGCGCGCTTTTCTCGGCCTGCCGATCGGCGCCATCCGCCAGTTTGGCCCGGCGGCATCCGCCGTGATTTTACCGACGCTCGATAGTGGCGATCTGCGTTTTAGCGGTCTGGAACTGGCGCTGGACGGCACCAATCAGCTGCGTCTGTTCGGCAAGCCGGAGATTACCGGCCGGCGGCGTTTAGGCGTCGCGCTGGCCTGCGGTGACACCACCGAACAGGCGGTGGAACGGGCCAAACAGGCAGCGGCGGCGGTTGTGGTGCAAGGTTAACCCAGATAGCGGGCGCTGCAGGTCGCGGCGCCCGGATAGCACATCAGTAATCGTCGTCGTCTTCGCCTTGCGGCTCGACATCCTCGCGGTCCTGCACCTCGGACTCGGACGCACCGTCGTCGGCGTCCTCCTCATCAAACAGCACGGCAACCCGCTCTCCCTGATGCTTTTCGCGAATCTCCTGCGCAACGCGGGCGATGGCTTCGCCGCTGCTCATGCCCTGCTCCATCAGTTGATGGATACGCTCTGCGGCTTCCTGCTGTTCCTGGTGGTTCAGCGACGGCATTCCAAGCATGTCTTTATCTCCGGCAAATTTGGAGGGGGATTATACCGCGCGCCGCCGCCGTCGCAAGCCTGGGGTCACGCCGCCTGGGAATAGCCGGCATCCTCGCGCCGCCACTGTTTCAGGCGATGGCGCCACAGCAGCACATGCCAGCCCTGTTTCATTCCGCGTGCATTGGCCGTCATAATAACGTCCATGCCTCGCTGATAGAACTCACGCACAATTTGCTGCTGCGCCGCCAACTCTGGCTCACGGCGAACGCTGTGGCAAATTCCCAGCGCCTCGCGGGTAATCTGCCAGTGAAACGCCGGACGGATGGCGATACGATCGGCGTAGCGTTGATTTAGCGCCACCAGCATCTCAATGATCTTCATATAATGACGCTGGTAGTCGACATTCGCCGCGCCGGTGCGCCGACGGTTACTGATCGACTGGCCGTGTACGCGCTGGCGATACAGCGGCGTGCTGAGATATTTCACCCGTTTGGCGTTAAACATCACCTCCGTGGTCCACGGAATATCCTGGTGGTGTAAGCCCGGTTCAAAATAGAGCCGGTGTTGCTTAATAAAATCAAGCCGATAAATCGCCAGCCACACCACGTGGATAAATTTTCGCGAATTTAATGCGCGCTCAAACCATCGCGGCCCGCTAATAACGTCGGTGGACGCCAAACGCTGCGGCGGAATAATCGGTAGCAACTCACCATTGTGCTCGAAATAACGTTCACCGTTGCACTGCATCACATCCAGCTGATGTTTTTCCGCCTGCTCAATTAATGTGGCGTACATCGCCGGCGACAATAAATCATCGGCATCAGGGAACGCGACATACTTACCACGCGCCGCCGCCAGGCCGCGATTGCGCGCGACGGAAACGCCGGCATTAACCTGATCGATCACCTGAATATGTGCATAACGTGCGGCATAGCTGTGCGCTATTTCCGCAGAACCATCGGTGGCACCGTCATTAACAATGATAACTTCCAGACGTTGTTCCTGTTGCGCCAATAAAGACGCAAGAAATGGCTCCAGTAATTCGCCCACATTATGCATCGGGACGATAACGCTCAGCATTAACGACATAATTTTGCTCTATATGCTTATTATCAGGCGGAAAACAGACCTGTTTGCTATTACATGTCACGGGCGTCGCCAGTTAGCTCGTCATAGCGCAGCAATGCCCCAGAGACGCTGTCGTCACGCAGGACAATGTAATTGCCGTGTAAATATTTATAAATTTTTGCATATTTACATTTCGTTTAAGGAGCAAAAAATGCTTAGCAGACTACCCGCTTTCCTGAGCAGCAAACATGCGCAAAGCGCGCTGATGTGGCAAACTAACGCCCCACCCCCCCGACGTTCCGTTAGCCAGGTTTATTACAATTCATGACAGCCACCGCTCCGCACCTTAAATCCTTGCCCTATACCCGCGATACGCTGCTGCAACTGTTTTCTCCGTTGTCCGCGCAGCCCTGGGCCATGCTGCTGCATTCCGGCTTTGCCGAGCACTCGCATAACCGATTTGATATTTTGGTGGCCGACCCCAGAGTCACGCTGACCACCCGTGGTGCGGTAACGGAAATCCGCCGTGACGGCGACAGCCTGAGTTCGACGGACGACCCTTTTACTCTGCTGCAACAGCAGCTGTCCGCACTGCCTTTCACGCCGTCGGCCGACGATGAACTGCCGTTTCAGGGGGGGCGCTGGGGCTGTTTGGTTACGATCTGGGGCGGCGGGTGGAAACGCTGCCGACGCGGGCCCAGGCGGAACTGACCCTGCCGGATATGGCCGTCGGCATTTATGACTGGGCGCTGATTGCCGATCATCACCGGCAGCGGCTTACCCTGCTGAGCTACGGCGATATCGAACAGCGCTGGCAATGGCTGAGTCATCAACAGCCCGCGCCGACGGCGGCGTTCCAGCTCAGCGGCCCCTGGCAGGCAAACATGACGCGGGCGCAATACGGCGAGAAATTCCAACGTATTCAACATTACCTGCGCAGCGGCGACTGCTATCAAATCAATCTGGCCCAGCGCTTCTCCGCGCCTTATCAGGGCGACGAATGGCAGGCCTTTCTGCGGCTGAACGACAGCAACCGCGCGCCGTTTTCCGCCTTTTTACGTCTGCCGCACAATGCGGTGATCAGCATTTCGCCGGAGCGTTTTTTATGGCTGAAGCGCCAGCAGGTTCAAACTCGGCCGATTAAAGGCACGCTGCCGCGACTGGCCGACCCGCAACAGGACGCGGCCCAGGCACAGCGGCTGGCCGCATCGCCGAAAGATCGCGCCGAAAATTTGATGATCGTCGATCTGCTGCGCAATGATATCGGCCGCGTCGCGCAGCCCGGCAGCGTGCGCGTTCCCGAACTGTTCGTCGTCGAACCTTTCCCCGCGGTGCATCATCTGGTCAGCACCATTACCGCCCGGCTGCCGGCTGCCACGCCGGCCAGCGAACTGCTGCGCGCCTGTTTTCCCGGCGGTTCCATTACCGGTGCGCCCAAGGTGCGGGCGATGGAGATTATCGAGGAGCTGGAGCCGCAGCGGCGCAACGCCTATTGCGGCAGCATCGGCTATATCAGCGCCTGCGGCACCATGGACACCAATATCGCCATCCGCACGCTGATGACCGAAAACGGCCGTATTCACTGCGCCGCCGGCGGCGGCATCGTGGCCGACAGTCAGGAACAGGCGGAATATCAGGAAACTTTTGATAAAGTAGGCCGAATCTTACCGCAACTGGGGGAGTTTAATCCTTCGTGAACCCACCGACCTATCCCGCTTCGCTGGCCGATTTTGTCAGCCGTTTTCAGCTGCAGCAGCCGCAGTCGGTGCAAACATCACACGGCATACGCGCCGCCGCAGTGCTGGTGCCGATCGTCTGCCGGGAGGAACCGACGCTGCTGCTGACCCGCCGCGCCGATACGCTGCGCAAACACGCCGGGCAGGTGGCCTTTCCCGGCGGTAAGGCCGATCCGCAAGACGCTTCGCTGATTGCCACCGCGCTGCGCGAAGCCGAGGAGGAAGTCGCCATTCCGCCCGCCGCGGTGCAGGTGCTCGGCCAGATGGCGCCGCTCGACAGCAGCAGCGGTTTTCGCGTGACGCCGATCGTCGGCCTGGTGCCGGCCGATGTCCGCTTTCACGCCAATGAGGGCGAAGTGGCGGACGTGTTCGAAATGCCGCTGCACGAAGCCCTGACGCTGTCACGCTATTACCCGCTGGATATTCACCGCAACGGCTATCGCCACCGGGTGTATCTGTCCTGGTATCAGCGCCGCTTCGTCTGGGGACTGACCGCCGCCATCATCCGTCGTCTGGCGCAGCAGGTCAGCCTGTAGTCCCGCCTTTAAGTGATCGCCATCACATCCCGCTCACGGACTATTCCGGGTTTCGGCACGAAAGCGATCGCCATCACTTCATCGGCCTGCCAATTCAACTATCTTGCAGGTCATTGAGGTTTTAAAAAAACTGTAAACCCTCTCTTAAACATTACGATATGCCTGTAAAATACGGTCAGTCGGCATAAACATCTACGCAAATAGGGTTATGCCGCCGCGTGCGGTTAAAGGAGCGCCGACGCGATGGCCCGAGAGAAACTCAGTGCGGCGCTGTTTCACGGCTGGCGCCATGCCCGTCGCCATCACCCATTTTGTGACGCCACGGATTATTTTATTTCATGCGAAAAAGAGCGCCAAACCCGTAAGGCCTCTTTACAATATCGCTGTTCCCTGCGCGGTTTTTAACCGCCGCAGCCATAACAATATGCCTCTTTAAGGAGTACTAGCGTGATTAGCGTTTTCGACATGTTTAAGATCGGCATCGGCCCGTCCAGCTCTCACACGGTTGGACCGATGAAAGCCGGCAAACAGTTTGTCGACGATCTGGTAAATAAAGGCCTGATGCCTTCTATCACGCGTGTTGCCGTTGATGTTTACGGCTCACTTTCGTTGACCGGTAAAGGTCACCACACCGATATCGCCATCATTCTCGGCCTGGCCGGCAACCTGCCGGACAGCGTGGATATTGACGGCATTCCGGGCTTTATTCGCGATGTCGAACAGCGCCAACGCCTGATGCTGGCAGGCGGCCTGCACGAAGTCGACTTCCCGCGCGACGGCGGCATGGTGTTCCGCAGCGACAACCTGCCGCTGCATGAAAACGGTATGTGCATCCACGCCTTCGCCGGTGATAAAGAAGTCTACAACAACACCTATTATTCCATCGGCGGCGGTTTTATCGTCGACGAGGCGCATTTTGGCAAAGCCGACGTCAGCGAAGTCACGGTGCCCTATCCTTTCCATTCAGCGCGTGAAATGCTCGAACACTGCCATAACACCGGTCTGTCACTGTCCGGCATGGTGATGCAAAACGAACTGGCGCTGCACAGTAAGCAGGATATCGAAGCCTACTTCGGCAACGTCTGGCAGACCATGCGCGCCTGTATCGACCGCGGTCTGAATACCGAAGGCGTACTGCCCGGCCCGCTGCGCGTACCGCGCCGCGCCTCGGCGCTGCGCCGCATGCTGGTCGCCTCCGACAAACTCTCCAACGACCCGATGAACGTGATCGACTGGGTCAATATGTTTGCCCTGGCGGTCAATGAGGAGAACGCCGCCGGCGGCCGCGTGGTTACCGCGCCGACCAATGGCGCCTGCGGCATCGTGCCGGCGGTGCTGGCCTATTACGACCATTTTATTGAATCGGTCAGCCCGGATATCTATATCCGCTACTTTATGGCTGCCGGCGCTATCGGCGCATTGTATAAGATGAACGCCTCCATTTCCGGTGCGGAAGTCGGCTGTCAGGGTGAAGTCGGCGTTGCCTGCTCCATGGCCGCCGCCGGCCTGGCCGAACTGCTGGGCGGCAGCCCTGAACAGGTGTGCGTCGCGGCGGAAATCGGCATGGAACACAATCTGGGGCTGACCTGCGATCCGGTGGCCGGACAGGTGCAGGTACCCTGCATCGAACGCAACGCCATCGCCTCGGTAAAAGCGATCAACTCGGCGCGCATGGCGCTGCGCCGTACCAGTGAGCCGCGCGTATCGCTGGACAAGGTGATCGAGACCATGTACGAAACCGGTAAAGATATGAACGCCAAATACCGTGAAACCTCACGCGGCGGTCTGGCGATAAAAGTCCAGTGTGACTAAGCTTTGAAAACCCCGCCAGATGGCGGGGTTTTTGTTTTATTTTCAATCAACTGGAAATTATTTGTGACACCATCACGTCATCTTTCCCAGCATACTGAGCCTCTATCCCCGGTTTAACCTGCGTTTTATCCCTTTGTTCACGCCAACTGAAATAAATTATTACGCTACCATTCCGTCCTCTACCATCATGGCTAAAATTAGCCGAGAATCAGAAGGTAGGAGAAAGTCCGATGCTGTACATTGGATGGCTTAGCGCAACAAGGATTCAACGTCGATGTTAATGACCCAATTTGCTGTCAACAAGTACCGCTATTATCGCTGGTTGCTCTCCGGCGCGGTTGGGTTGGCTATCCTCTTTATCTCATTATACATTCGCTATTATCAGGAAGTTAAAACCATCGATCGCAGCCAGCAGCAGCTAGCGGCACACACCGTTGCCAAAATAGAACGCTTGCTGCAGCCGGCCAGCGAGCAGGCCCGGCAGACCATGGCGTTGGTTGGCCGCCCCTGCAGTACACTGACCGCGACGCTGCGTTATCGCGCGGCGCAGAATCAGGCGTTGCGCTCCGTGCTGTTGGTCAAAGATAACGACATTTACTGCTCCAGCCTATTTGGCCAACGTCAGTATCAGCTCGACGCCCTCTTGCCACAACTGCGCCCGACCGCCGAGACGCAGTTGGTGCTGCGTCCGTCGTTGTCGGTGACCAAAGGCCTGCCGACGCTTGTCATGTGGACGCCGCAGGCCCAGGACGTCCACAGCGGCGTTCTGCACGTGTTCAATATCGATCTGCTGTCGGATTTTCTATTGGAGCCGCAGCAGCCCTATGGTCAGCGTATCGTGCTTAACGTCGGCGCACAGAGCCTGGAGTACGCCAAACGTGAAATCATCGACAGCAGCACACTACGCGGCGATCTGCGCTACACCTCCGCCTCCAGCCTGTACCCTTTTACCCTCTCGCTGTTTGGTCCCTCAACCCAACGTATGGCGCTCGGCGCGCTGCCTGCCCACGTGCCGCTGGCGCTGCTGATCAGCCTGCTGGCCGCCTATGTGGTCTATCTGATTACCGCCAACCGCATGAGCCTGTCTTACCATATCAGTCATGCCATCAGCCGCCGCGAGTTCCAGGTGTACTGCCAGCCGATCATCAACGGCGCCAGCGGCCGCTGTCTCGGCATCGAAATTCTGCTGCGCTGGAACAGCAAGCGACAGGGCTGGATCTCGCCGGACGTGTTTATTCCGCTGGCCGAGCAGCACGGGCTGATTAACCCTCTGACACGCTTTCTGATGACCACGGTGGTGGAAAATCTGGCGCTGTTCCCGCCGCGCCCTTCGTTTTATATCAGCATCAACGTCGCCGCCGAGCACTTCAACGCGCAGACGATCCTCGCCGATATCCGCCGCATCTGGCTGCCGGCCAACCCTATGCCGTCACTGATGCTGGAGCTGACCGAACGCACCGCGCTGTCGGAGATTCAATACGAGCACATTCGCGCGCTGAAAGAGCTGGGCGTTATGCTGGCAATTGATGATTTCGGCACCGGCCACAGTTCACTCAGCTACCTGAAAAAACTGAGTCCGGACGTATTGAAAATCGACCGCGCCTTCACCGCCGCCATCGGCACCGATGCCATCAACGCCACCGTCACCGATACCATTATCACGCTCGCCCACCGCCTGAAGTTAAAACTGGTGGCCGAAGGGGTGGAAACCGCCGAACAGGCCGATTACCTGTGTCTGCGTCAGGTCTATGCGCTGCAGGGCTATTATTTTGCCAAGCCGATGCCGATTCAGGCGTTCCCGCAGTGGCTGCAGCACTATGAAGCACATCAGCGCGCCGCGTCGGAAGAGTCCCGCCCGGAGGAGAAATGAAACCGGAGGCCTGAGCCTCCGGTTGATAGGATTATTCGGGGTCTGCCTGTGCCGACATCACCTGACTGATACGCACCAGTTCTATGCGGTATTCGGACGCCGCCAGGATCTCAAAACGCAACCCGTTTTGCTCCAGCACCTCGCCCACCGCCGGCATCTGGCCGTAGTGCGACAGCAGGAAGCCGGCCAGCGAGGCGTAGTCCTCCGTCGGGCTCACCAAATCCTGACAGTTCAGCGCCTGCTCCAGCGAGTGCAGATCCGCGCCGCCCTGAACCAGCCAGCTGTCGCCGTCGACCACAATATCCGGTGTTTCATCCTCGTCCGGGAACTCGCCGGCAATGGCCTCCAGCACATCCAGCGGCGTTACCAGCCCCTGCACCACGCCGAACTCGTTGGTGACCACCACCAGACGGCCTTTGGCGCGCCGTAGCACCGCCAGCAGGTTAATCACGTCCATAGTCTCCGGCACCACGATCGGCGGCGTGCGTGCGGCAAACTCGGCGATATCCTCGCCCTGCTCCAGCGCCACCAGCAGATCCTTGGCGCGCACCACGCCGATAACTTCATCCAGCTCATCCCGGCACACCGGGAACAGGCTGTGCGGCGTATCCAGCAGCTGTGCCCGCACCTCATCGCGTGAGCGATCGCAGTCAACCCACGAAATTTCGGTACGCGGCGTCATCACGCTGCGCAGCGATCGCGAGGCCAGCGTCAGCACGCCGCTGATCATGTAGCGCTCTTCTTCCGCGAAGGTTTCATCCACCGGCATCAGTACGTCTTCCGTCGCCTGCTGCTGTGCGCGCTGCTGCCCCATCAAACGCATGATGGCTTCTGCGGTGCGCTCACGCATTGGCCGACGTTCCTGATGCTTGATAAAGTTGCGACGCGCAATCTGGTTAAACAACTCGATCAGAATCGAGAAGCCGATCGCCGCATACAGGTAGCCTTTCGGAATATGCAGGCCGAAACCTTCCGCGATCAGGCTCAGGCCGATCATCAGCAGGAAACTCAGGCACAGCACCACAATGGTCGGATGCGCATTGACGAAATTGGTCAGCGGCTTGGACGCCAGCAGCATCACCGCCATAGCGATCACCACCGCGGTCATCATCACCGGCAAATCGTTTACCATGCCGACGGCGGTAATCACCGCATCCAGTGAAAACACCGCGTCGAGGATCACAATCTGCACCACCACCGCCCAGAATTTGGCGTAACCGCGGTTGCCCTCATCCTGATGCGAGCGCCCTTCCAGCCGCTCGTGCAGTTCCATCGTGGCCTTAAACAGCAAGAACACACCGCCGAACAGCAGAATCAAATCGCGGCCGGAGAAGCTGAACTCCGCCACGCTGAACAGCGGCGTGGTCAGCGTGACCATCCACGAAATCACCGACAACAGCCCCAGGCGCATAATCAGCGCCAGCGACAGGCCCAGAATTCGTGCCTTATCCCGCAGCTTCGGCGGCAGTTTGTCCGCCAAAATGGCGATAAACACCAGGTTGTCGATACCCAGTACGATCTCCAATACCACTAAGGTCAGTAACCCTGCCCAAATTGAGGGGTCCATTAAAAATTCCATGTCAGACTCCGGAAAAAGACAGATTAGCTAAGCGACGCGCAGGGGCGATGAATCGCATGTCGGACGCAGTGCGGCGGAAATAGCAAAAGTTCGGGGTGGTAGTACCGGGATATGGCCGGGCGGCCGTGATTGCTTGTGTGATGCCAGCAGGTGGCGGGTATAACCTTGGAAAACAGCGACTTCGGTGACAGTCCATAGGGTGGGCTGAGGCCCTTCACTCCTAATAATGAAAGAAGCGGATACTCTATCAGGAAAAATTTTACTGTCCAAGCCAATTTTAAATCGCCGTGTTGATCTGTCAACAAGCTGAAAAAACATGCGATTTCTCTTAGTTAATAGCGGAGCAGCGTCACACTATTTATTTTTTCGCCCACTAAAATAAATGACGAAAGCAGCGGTCTATCCGGCCGGCCGGCTAACGCTGTACGACCAGGGCCGACTCTGCCTTGCCGAATTTCACCCATAATGGATCTGAACCGTGAAACTGACCGTCAGGAAGACGGCAAAAACAACGATCTGTACCTGAGGTTTAACGAGGAGGTAGCGAGTGGCAATAGCTATTATCATCGGCACACACGGGAGCGCCGCAGAGCAGTTGCTGAAAACGGCGGAAATGCTATTGGGCGAACAAGACAACGTCGCCTTTATCGATTTCGTTCCCGGAGAGAATGCCGAAACTTTAATTGAAAAATACCAGGGAAAAATCAGCGGCCTTGATACCAGCGGCGGCGTGCTGTTTCTGGTGGATACCTGGGGCGGCAGTCCGTTCAACGCTGCCAGCCGGGTCGCCGTCGACCAGCAGAATTATGAGGTGGTCACCGGCGTTAACATTCCCATGCTGGTAGAAACCTTTATGGCGCGCGATGACGATCCGGGCTTTGATGAGCTGGTGGCCATCGCGGTGGAAACCGGCCGCGAAGGCGTGAAAGCGCTAAAAAAACCGCCGGAGGAAAGCCCCGCGCCCGCCGCCCCTTCGCCCGCTCCGGCCAAGGCCGCGCCCGCCGTTGCCCTCGGCCCTAACGACCATATGAAAATCGGCCTGGCGCGCATTGACGATCGCCTGATCCACGGCCAGGTCGCCACCCGCTGGACCAAGGAAACCAATGTGTCGCGCATTATCGTGGTCAGCGATGAAGTCGCCGCCGACCACGTGCGCAAAACCCTGCTCACCCAGGTTGCGCCGCCGGGCGTCACCGCCCACGTGGTCGATGTGGCAAAAATGATCCGCGTGTGGAACAACCCGAAATACGCCAATGACCGCGTGATGCTGCTGTTTACCAACCCGACCGACGTCTGGCGTCTGGTAGAAGACGGCGTTGACATAAAGTCGGTCAATATCGGCGGTATGGCGTTCCGTCAGGGAAAAACCCAGGTGAACAACGCCGTGTCGGTGGATGAGAAAGATATTGAGGCGTTTAAAAAACTCAATGAACGCGGCATTGAACTGGAAGTCCGTAAGGTCTCGTCCGATACGCGTTTAAAAATGATGGACCTGATCAACAAACTTAATTAATGGCGACAGCCGTCATTATTCTACTCAGCGCTCTTGGTCAATAGGAGAAGTGCAATGGAGATAACCACGCTTCAGGTTGTACTGATATTTATCGTTGCCTGTATTGCCGGCATGGGTTCCGTGCTGGATGAATTCCAGTTTCACCGCCCCCTGGTCGCCTGTACGCTGATCGGCGTTATCCTCGGCGATATGAAAACCGGCATCATTATCGGCGGTACGCTGGAAATGATCGCCCTCGGCTGGATGAACATCGGCGCCGCAGTTGCGCCCGATGCCGCACTGGCCTCCATTATTTCCACCATCCTGGTTATCGCCGGCGGACAAAGCGTCGGCGCCGGTATCGCGCTGGCCATTCCGCTGGCCGCGGCGGGCCAGGTCTTAACCATCATCGTGCGTACGCTGACCGTCGCCTTCCAGCACGCGGCGGACAGCGCGGCCGAGCGCGGCAGCCTGCGCGCCATCAGTTGGCTGCACGTCTCCGCCCTGCTGCTGCAGGCGATGCGTATCGCCATTCCGGCCGTGATCGTTGCGGTTTCCGTCGGTACCGCCGGGGTGCACGCGCTGCTGAACTCCATCCCGGAAGTGGTGACCACCGGCCTGAATATCGCCGGCGGCATGATCGTCGTGGTCGGTTACGCCATGGTGATCAATATGATGCGTGCCGGCTATCTGATGCCGTTCTTCTACGCCGGTTTTGTCACCGCCGCCTTTACCAATTTCAATCTGGTGGCGCTGGGGGTCATCGGCGTAGTGATGGCCGTGCTGTATATCCAGCTCAGCCCTAAATATAACAAGCCGCAGGTGGTTCAGGGCGGTCCTGCCCAATCGAACGACCTTGATAATGAACTGGACTAGGAATAGGTGAGAGAAATGGTTGATACCACTGCAGCTCAAAAGAAACTGACGCCGGCCGACGTTCGCGGCGTATTTATCCGCTCTAACCTGTTTCAGGGATCGTGGAACTTCGAACGTATGCAGGCGCTGGGCTTCTGCTTTTCCATGGTGCCGGCAATCCGCCGCCTGTACCCGGAAAACAACGACCAGCGCAAACAGGCGATCAAGCGCCATCTGGAGTTTTTCAACACCCACCCTTACGTCGCTGCGCCGATCCTCGGGGTAACGCTGGCGATGGAAGAACAGCGCGCCAACGGTGCGCCCATCGATGACGCCGCCATCAACGGCATCAAGGTCGGGCTGATGGGGCCGCTGGCCGGCGTCGGCGACCCGATCTTCTGGGGCACCATGCGGCCGGTGTTCGCCGCGCTGGGCGCCGGTATCGCCCTGACCGGCAGCCTGCTCGGGCCGATCCTGTTCTTCGTGCTGTTTAACCTGGTGCGGATGCTGGTGCGCTACTACGGCGTGGCCTATGGCTACCGTAAAGGCGCCGATATCGTTAACGATATGGGCGGCGGCTTCCTGCAGAAACTGACGGAAGGGGCGTCGATTCTCGGCCTGTTTGTCATGGGGGCGTTGGTCAATAAGTGGACCCATGTCAACATCCCGCTGGTGGTGTCGAAAATCACCGACCAGACCGGGCATACCACCGTCACCACGGTGCAGACCATTCTCGACCAGCTGATGCCGGGCCTGATCCCGCTGCTGCTGACCTTCGGCTGTATGTGGCTGCTGCGTAAAAAGGTCAATGCGCTGTGGATCATTCTGGGGTTCTTTGTCATCGGCATTTTCGGCTACTGGATTGGCCTGCTGGGCGAGTAAACCACCGTCACGCCGGGGGATACCCCCGGCTTTTTTTATGTTAGGGAGTTTAAGATGTCGCTGACGGATATCGCCATCGCGCTATTTATCGTCTTGCTGTTGCTGTATGCCATTTATGACCAATTCATCCAGGAGCGGCTCAAAGGCCCTACGCTGCTCAAGGTAAGACTCAAACGCCGCAATCGCATCGACAGCCTGATTTTTGTCGCGCTGCTGGCTATTTTGCTGTATCGCAATCTGGTCAGTCAGGGATCGCCGCTGACCAGTTGGTTATTAATCTCTTTGGCGCTGGTCGCCATATATCTTGCTTATATTCGTTGGCCGACATTGTTATTTAAAACGCAGGGTTTCTTTTATAGCAATGTCTTTATTGACTACTCTCGCATCAAAGCAATGAATTTAACCGAAGATGGCGTTCTGGTGATTGCATTAGAGCAACGACGCTTATTGATTCAGGTCACCCAGTTAGACGACCTGCAAAAGATTTATGATTTTTTCATTGAAAATCAAAATATTAAAACGTAGCCGTTCACTTCCTATCGAATCCGGCGTCAAAAACGGTTAATTTATCCACGACGCCGCCGAACCCCTTGCTTATTATTTCCACAATGACATCATCACTATCTGCTTTATTTTCCCCCTGCAATCATTTAATGAAAACAATTATCAATTTCATTAAATACCCCCAAGAATTAAACGTTGTCTTTGGCAAAAATAATATGATAAGGTTGCGTCCGTCATTGGGGAGTAGCCGGTTTCTGATTCTGCACAATCAGAAACGCCCGTATCAACATACTCGTTTTGTCGTTTGAAACGTGGTGCGGGCAGCCAGAGTCAGGTTGGCGAGACCATAGGCACGTAACTCCGTCGTTTGGTTGGGGGTGGGTTGCGTGTATATGGAGCCGCCCGGCCGAGACTATTTCACATGAATCTATCCGCTACCCTGATCCTCGCTTTCGGCATGTCTATGGATGCGTTTGCTGCGTCTATCGGCAAAGGCGCCAGTCTGCATCAACCCCGTTTTCGCGAAGCACTCCGTACCGGCCTTATCTTCGGTGCCATTGAAGCAATTACCCCGCTGATCGGCTGGTCGCTGGGCCTGCTTGCCAGCCAATACATTATGGAATGGGATCACTGGGTCGCCTTCGGCCTGCTGCTTATTCTCGGCGTGCGCATGATCGTCGGGGGGATACGCAACCGCCCGGACGAGGTTGAAAAGGTCAAACGCCACGGATTCTGGCTGCTGGTCGCCACCGCAATCGCCACCAGCCTCGACGCCATGGCAATCGGCGTCGGTCTGGCCTTCTTACAGGTGAATATCGTGCATACCGCCATGGCCATCGGCTGCGCCACCATGATAATGGCCACGCTGGGTATGATGATCGGCCGCTTTATCGGCCCGCTGCTGGGCAAACGCGCCGAAATCCTCGGCGGGCTGGTGCTGATCGGCATCGGGGTGAATATTCTGCTGGACCATCTGGGCTATCTGTCCTGACAGACACATCCCCCTCGTTAAGGGCTGAACGCTGTTCAGCCTTTTTTCGCCTGACCTATGCTACGCCTCGCGGCGGTACAGGCTGATGGCAAAGTCCGTCTCACAGTCAAAGACGTCGCTGGCCGCCAGCCGCTGCTGCACCTCCGGCGAGGCGCGCCAGGCAAATGGCGTCATCTGCAGCAAATTCGCCGCCTGCTCGCCCGGCAGCGCCATCGTATACGCCAGCCGTTCGCTGTGTTCACGTTGAAAACCGCTCAGCGTCTCATCATGCTCGTCATGTAGCTGAACCTGTTGATAAACCTGCTCTTTCAGCTGATATAAATGGCGCGGCGCCGGTGACACCGTCACAACCACCCCACCTGGACGCACCACGCGCGCCAGCTCGGCCGCCTTACAGGGCGCATAGATGCGCAATACCGCGTCCAATGACGCATCGGCAAACGGCAGGCGATGGCTGGAGGCGACGCAGAACGCCACCTGAGGGTAACGCTTGGCGGCATAGCGAATGGCCACCTTGGCCACATCCAGCCCATAAACGGCCATCTGGCGCTGCTCTCGCAGCCGTTCAGCCACCGCGGCGGTGTAATAGCCCTCGCCGCAGCCGATATCCAGCAGCGTCTGCGCATCGGCGCCCAGCGCATTATCCAGCAGCTCAGCCACTCGCTGACGTAGCGGCTGGTAAAATGCGCCCTCCAGAAAGGCGCGCCGCGCCTGCATCATCTCCGCACTGTCGCCAGGCTGCTTCGAGCGCTTGTGCTGTACCGGCAACAGATTGACGTAGCCTTCCTTTGCACGATCGAACTGATGGTTATTTTCACAACGCCACTGTTGCTGGGTGAGCAGCAGCGGCAACTGGCACAACGGGCAAAGATAAGACATGGGCTTGGCTTCCAGAGAGATACGGCGCGGCTAGTCTAAATAAGCCCGGGTATTGATGCAAGGCGCGCCAGCGCGCGGTATACAGCCGACGCTAGCCAAAGCGGGAAAAAGCTCGCTACACTGGGTGCCTGTCTTTCAAATACGGATTGTTATCAGACCATGACCGATTATTCCGCACTGCTCAGCGCCATCCCGGCCATTCAGCACGGCTTTGGCAACAAAAGCGCGCTGCTGCCTGCCTCGCTGCTGCACTACCGCGATACGCTGCCCGAGAAAAAGCAGGTGCACGGCACACGCATCGTCGATGTGCTGCAGCCAGGGCAGCTCTGCGGCGAGGCGGACGGATTTTACACCACGCAGCCGGGCATTTTGCTCAGCGTGCTGACCGCAGACTGCCTGCCGGTGATATTCAGCCGCCGCGACGGTGCGGCGATCGGCGCTGTACACGCCGGCTGGCGCGGCCTGCTGGACGGTATTCTGGAACAGATGGCGCAGCGCATCGCGCACGATGACGATCCCGCCAACTGGGTGGCCGCCATCGGACCGGCTGCCGGCCCCTGCTGCTATGAAGTCAATGAAGAGCTGGTAGCGCAGTTTCAGCAGCGTCTGCCGCAGCCGCCCGCGCTGATCAGCCCGCGCTTTCGCCATTTGGATTTGGCCGCTATCGCCCACGATAAGCTGACGGCGCTGGGGTTTGCCGCCGTCGACCACGCCGGCAGCTGCACCATCTGTACGCTGAACGCCGATCCACAGCAGCCGCAGCGTTTTAAATACACCAGCTTTCGCCGCAACAGCCAACGTCGGGCGCAGGATCCGCAGCATCCTGATATCAAAGGACGTAATCAGTACGCCGCCATCATTATCAATCCCTGACTGACAGGCACGAAAAAGCCCGCACGCTGGCGGGCTTTTTTACAGCTGACGCTGATTAGATAGCAGTAACGTTTACTGCTGATGGACCTTTCTGGCCATCCTGGATTTCGAACTCAACGTTCTGGCCTTCAGCCAGGGTTTTGAAGCCGTTACCCTGGATTGCAGAGAAGTGTACGAACACGTCTTTGCTGCCGTCAGCCGGGGTGATGAAACCGAAACCTTTAGACTCGTTGAACCACTTAACTTGACCTTTGATCTTTGCCATCTTGAGTATTTCCTTTGGATTGTTTAAACCGCCCGTAGGCGTTACATAGACAAACTAGAGTCGTTACTGCTTGAGGCACTAAGATAAGGATCGGCAGAGAAGCGGTATTCAACGTTAACGTCTTTACTCAGAACTTCTTTACTGATAGAAATGCCACACATATACAGAACTGTACCTCGTTTTACCCAATTGCGTTATCACATACTCTGTATGCAATGGCAAGCCATTTTTAATCACTGATGGACGCGTCGCACATAATTGAAACGGTCAGCCGCGGCAACGGGCTGAACACGCTAAAATATGTTGAAGCTTTCCCTCTTTTCTGCTCTGCAGCACGCATGCCCTGTACTCCCCGCCCCGTCGGGGATGCAACAAAACTTTCGCTGCGTATGCATCGCTGAGCCAACGCCACAGGCCCCGTTTTCTGACTTTAAGATTAAAGTTTTTTGAATATTTATGAATTCCCTTCACAGATCAATATTCTCCATGTTTGCTCCTGAGTGCTCCTGCTAACAACATGCAGGTTAACGCCACTTACGGCGATGAGGAACAGCGGTGTTAGTGTTAAGGCGTGCATGCGGATGCCCACCCGGCTCATTCGATATGGCCACAGCAACAACAGCGAATTGGCCTCTGCCACCGTAAGCGGTAAATGTGTCACGTTACAGGTTGCTTTGAATATCCATCTCGCTGTCTTATGACGTCATCACAAACTGGTAGGAATTCGCCCGTGTTTTCTCTCTTTTTTCTAATTTGTTTCCGTAGAAACCCGTCCGTTATTTCCCTCCCCCGAAAAAACTGATTATTACAACGAGTATTTGAGCGCCGTATCACACTCAATGCGGACAATTCCCCTTTCTCTTTGCAGAACGATTATTCAAAATCGGTGGTGCGTTTATTTTCTATACATCGACCAGGTCATTTTCTACGGATGGAGATTGAGTTATGTCAGAGCCAACGGTGGCGAGAGGAAAGTTTACTTATGATAACGAGGGTAATGATTCAGGAAAATGGAATTCACGACATTTACATTGGCCAGAAAAATACTCTGGCGTCACTATCGGCCGCGGCTACGACTTAAAACACCGCCAAAGGGAACAGGTCATTCGCGATCTTACCTGCGCAGGCATCAGCCAGGAGAAAGCCGAACTGATTGCCGGTGGCGTCAAACTGACGCGCGACGCAGCGCGAAATTTTGTACGTACTCATCGCGATCAAATCGGAGAGATCACCACAAGTCAGCAGATTCTGTTATTTAACCGAGTTTATGCTGAATATGAACGAGTGGCAAAACGTGTATATCAACGTCACGCAGCATCAGAAAATGGTTATATCCTTTGGGAGGACTTATCATCTGAAACCAGAGAGATTATTACAGATATGGTGTATCAGGGTGCAGCTTATATCGAAACATATAAAGCGGCAGCAAGAGATAACAAAGATGAGTTAATTTCTCATATTAAGGAGAACCTTCGCGGAGATAAAAAAAGGCATAATGATAGAATCAACTATCTAAGGAGTAGTAAATGAAAAATACAAAATCATACCAATGCTCCGCAGCGGTTCTGCTACTGTTGTTCTCCGGCTCATACCCTGCTTTGGCTGACAAAGGGAAGCGCGTGATTATACCTGATGTAATCGGACAACTGGTTCAGCAACAGCAAGACAGATTATGCATCACGGAAGACTCCCGCGGATCTAGTTCACGTGCAATGGCCGAGTGCGCCGACCTGTTGCTGGCAGACTCACAATTGCGGTTGGAGCACCGAGTGGCCAAAGTCAACAATTATTTGGCTGTTTACGATCGGGAAACGAAAGGCTATGAAGACAACGGGAAGGAGTACCTGGCAGCGTTCAATAAATATTTGGCAACGTGGCGTGAGTATGTCAGCGCCAAATGCGGTTTTCTGTATTTTGAATTCAGGGATCCTGGCAAATATATAGAAACGCATACCTGCCAGGCAGAGGAAAACTACCTGCTGGAAACCTCACTGCGCCGCTTTGGCTCAAGTTAGCCATCGGCATATCGCGCCTGCGTCAGGTATCCTGCGCAGGCGCATACTGACGTTTTAACAGCTCTGATTCTCTTTGATGTTCCAGCCAGCGGAGACTTCCGCGCCTTTTCCGCCTTTATCTGTTTGCTCCCAGTATTTATGCAAAACCTTAGCCGCCTGGAATTTATAGATAACAGGAACGATCGATTGCCTCAGATCGCCTTCATAGCGGGCCTCCGTGACTAAAACGTCTTCCAGCGTCAAACGTAAATACTCAATGTTCTCGCCGCCGGCTTTATGGATAGCGAGTTCAACTTTGCTGATATGTTTACCGCTGGCGGCATACTGAAACAGCGTCGGCGTCGCCCTGTCGACATTGGTATAAATAACCAGATCGTCATAATGAACCTTACCCGCCCCGCCGCCGTTGCCGACGTGCATATTACCGGGTTGCGTGGCGCCCAGGTCAAAGCCGGAAACATCAATCCATCCCTTATGCCCTGAGTCTTGAGACTCACCGGAAACTCCATCCACCTTTAAAAACGCATTTGATGCCATTGCTCTCACCCATCCTTTTGGTTTGATTGAGGGCCAATCATAGATGAGGCATCCCCCTATCAAAAGAGAGGTTTCTGAATGGAATTCCGGCCTATGTTAAATATATTCTCGCCTCGCTTACGCGTCCGAATAACGGGTTATTCACAGCATGCCGCCGGCAATAACGGCTTCCCACCGAGAGCACAAACAACGCATTAATCATTCCGGCAACAGTTCGCCTGCGGTGAAGGTAACAAGCACAATGACAGTCGCCATACCGTCAGGGCAACGCGATCTGCGCGCCGATTTTAATCGGCCGGAAGCCGTCCGGTTCAACGCCGGCAGCCTGCAGCGCTTGCCTAAGCTGCTCAGGCGGTTCATCCAGTGACTCATCCGCCAGTTCAAAAACGCCCCAATGCATCGGAATGGCGCGCGGCGCGCCCAATTGCTGATACAGCGTCACCGATTGCTGGGGATCCATATGCTGCTCTTGCATAAACCAGCGCGGCGCATAGGCGCCAATCGGCAGCGCCGCCAGATTAAACGGCCCCAGTCGCTGGCCAATCTCCGCCAGGCGTTCGGAATAACCGCTGTCGCCGGAAAAATAAAAGCGCAGCGCCGGGTGGTGAATCACCCAGCCGCACCACAATGACCGGTTGCGGTCCCAGAGAGATCGCATGCTCCAGTGCCGCGCCGGCACGGCGTGCAGCGTCATATCCCCCAGCGTCAGGCTGTCCCACCAATCAAGTTCTTCGACCCGGGCAAAGCGATAACGGCGAAACCAGCGCTTCAGCCCCAGTGGCACCACCACGGTCGCCTGCGGAAAACGCTGCGCCAGTTGCCGGACGGTGCGCCGGTCAAGGTGGTCATAATGGTTGTGAGAGATCAGCAGCATATCCAGCGCCGGCAGTTGCTCCACCGACAGCGGCGGCGGCGTTTTGCGTTTCGGGCCGTAGAAACTCAGCGGCGACGCCCGCTGCGACAACGCCGGATCGATCAGGATATAACGCCCTGACAGACGCAGCAGCAACGCCGCATGTCCCAGCCACCAGACGCCGTCATGTGCGCCGCCGAGATCCGCCGGTTGCCACCACTGCTCAACAAAACGCCGGTAGCCGGCCTGCGGCGGCGACGGCAAACCGAGCCGCTTACGCTCGTCTTGCCAGCGGCGCAGATCCCCTTCACGCCGCTGCGATGGCTCCGGATTGCGGAACCCCTGCGGCGTATGATGCGCCTTGCCGGCGTCATAGTAGCGGTTGACCGCCCTTGCTCTGTTTACTGCTCGCTTCACGGCTGACTCCTGCAGTTAATATCCGCAGCGTTAACACGCCCCGGCGAAATAGCATACGGTGAGGCTGACCTTTTCGCCAATCCTGTTGTCTGAACCTGGGTAGGTTTTGCAGGGCCGCCAAGAGCCTGTTAAGTATCTCTTAAGAACTTTATGTTTTACTGTTCAGGACAATCAGAAAAGGAGAAGTTATGGGTCGTTCAACATCACGCCAATCACGCAGCCGCCTGGGGCGTATTCGCAGCGCGATGCGGGCGCAGGCACAGTATTGGAAAATGTACGCCGTCATGAAACTGCGTCGTCTGCGCGTTCCGACGCCACTGGTGCTGCTGACCGGCGCCATGATGAGCTTTTTTGTTCTGGGGCTGATGATGGCCAGCGTCGTGGCGATCGATATCATCACCACGCTGTTCCTGCTATGCAGAAAAGTGTTCGGTGCAGGCCGTCATCCGCAGGGCAAACGCACTATGCCCGCCGGCAGCCGCTAAATCGTTCGGGAGGCGCCTGCTGCGCCTCCCTTAAAGCTTTATGGCATGCGGCGCACGCCGTTTTTCTTGACGGTCGCTGCGCGACGACGCGTCAGCGTAAAGCCCAGCCACAGCACCCCTATCCAGACCGGCATCAGCAGTACGGAAATGCGGATACCGTCGGTGCAGTACATGATCAGCAAAATCATCGCCAGAAACGCCAGGCACAGATAGTTACCGAACGGATACCACAAAGCCTTGAAGTGCGGGATCACTCCCTGACGATTTTTTGCCGCACGGAATTTCAGGTGCGCCAGACAGATCATCACCCAGTTAATCACCAGCGTGGACACCACCAGCGCCATCAGTAATTCAAAGGCCTTGCCCGGCATAACGTAGTTAATCAGCACGCCGATCGAGGTCACCAGCGCCGACAGGCCAATCGACAGAATCGGCACGCCGCGCTTATTAACGCGCGTCAGCGCCTTTGGCGCATTGCCCTGCGTCGCCAGCCCGAACAGCATGCGGCTATTGGCGTATACTCCGCTGTTATACACCGACAGCGCCGCCGTCAGCACCACGACATTCAGCAGCGTCGCCACCAGGTTGCTGTCCAGCGCGTGGAAAATCATCACGAACGGGCTACCGCCCTCCACCACTTTCGCCCACGGATACAGCGACAGCAGCACGGTCAGTGAGCCGATATAAAAGATCAGAATACGGTATACCACCTGATTGGTGGCCTTGGGAATGCTGCGACGCGGGTCGGCGGCTTCTGCCGCAGTGATTCCCACCATCTCCAGACCGCCGAAGGAGAACATGATCACCGCCATCGCCATCACCAACCCTTCCACGCCGTGCGGGAAGAAACCGCCCTGCAGCCACAGGTTGTCAATGCCGGCCTCCGGGCCGCCGGTGCCGCTGGCCAGCAGGTAAGCGCCGAAGAAAATCATCCCCATAATGGCGACGACTTTAATAATGGCAAACCAGAATTCCGTTTCGCCATAAATACGCACGTTCACCAGATTGATAAGATTGATCAGCACGAAGAACACCGCGGCAGATACCCAGGTAGGGATCTCCGGCCACCAGTATTGAATATAGATGCCGACGGCGGTCAGTTCCGCCATTCCCACCAGGATAAACATCGCCCAGTAGTTCCAACCGGAAAGGAAGCCGGCAAACTCGCCCCAGTATTTATAGGCAAAATGGCTGAACGAGCCGGCAACCGGCTCTTCCACCACCATTTCGCCCAGCTGACGCATGATCAGAAAAGCGATAAAACCGCCGATGCCGTACCCGAGCAGCACCGACGGCCCGGCCATTTTAATGGTTTGCGCAATGCCGAGAAACAGGCCGGTGCCAATGGCGCCACCAAGGGCAATAAGTTGTATGTGTCTGTTTTTTAAGCCGCGTTTTAGCGGGGTATCCTGATGCTGACCGCCCATCTTATCCTCATATGGCTGATAACCCTGCCGCAATTGCGCAACGTTTAGCCCATCAATTATTGTATCTGCGGGCGGCTTTTTAACACTTAACCCCGAGTGCATCAAGGATTAGCGCCGGAAGCGTGTTGCTCCCGACGCTGCTTTTCACCCGGACAGAGATGACAAACAGTCTGTTCAGCCTACCAGGCTGCACAGTTTCGTCAGCGTGCGCGCGCCGATCATCAGCGTCGCGACATAGGATTGGCGACGCGTGACGACTTCAACCGCCACGCGATCGTTCTGATATTTGATAAGGTAGGTAGAAGGCCAGCCCTGACGGCGCTGGCCGAAACTTTCGGCATGACGGTCAATCGCCGCGTGGGCAATCACCAGATGGGACAGATTGGTATCACCTTTAATAATGCGTTTCATAAACAGCCTCCGCCACAGACAGATCCGTTGTCAGATTATGGAAAACATTAACATTGCGCGTTAGTAAGAGGCGTCACCCGGCTGTTGGCTCAGCAGAAAACAGATCATTGCCGCACGCAGCGGGCTGCTGCTGTCCGCCTGCCATTCACCGTGCGCGGTAGAGATACGCGCCTGCCACTGTGACGGGTCGCTGTGTTCGGCAGGATTCAGACTGATTTTATTGGCGCAGATAATCGGCCAGGCATCGGCGGGGTTTTTACAGTAGTCTTTACCTTTTACGCCGCCGTAAGGATACCATTTGTCCGGATTTTCTCCGGTAATCAATGCAATACTGCGGTTTACCTCGGCGTCACTTTCTTCGTACCATTTAATCATCGGCTTTATCCATCTTGCGTAGGGTTGGCGCTACATTACGATGGTAATACGACAGTTTTATGACAGACAGGATTTACATTACCTGTATTAATGAATTTTCCCGACGCCGAACCGTCAACGGCGATTTACGCCGTACTGATTAGCGCATCTCTGGAGAATAGTATGCTGACTGGACTGAATCACCTGACGCTGGCAGTTCGCGACATCGAACGCAGTTTTCACTTCTATGTACACACACTGGGGCTTACGCCCAAGGCGCGCTGGCGTCAGGGCGCCTACCTGACCGCCGGCGATCTTTGGCTGTGCCTGTCGCTGGACGACGCAACCGCCCCCTCGTCCGATTACACGCACTATGCTTTCAACGTCCCGCAGGCGGATTTTGCCGCCAACGTCGCACGTTTGCGTCAGGCCGGCATTTGCGAATGGAAAAGTAACCGCAGCGAAGGCGAATCGCTCTATTTCCTCGATCCTGACGGCCATCGGCTGGAGCTGCATGCCGGCGATCTGACCAGCCGTCTGGCGACCTGCCGCCAGCATCCCTATCAGGAGATGGTTTTTTTTGAGGGTGGTGAGAAGGCTGATGGTTAAAACTGAAACTGAGATAACCAACCGTGTCCTGCCGCCTTCTCACCAGAGATGACGCGCCTTAGCGCTCGGGAATAACATCGTTGAACTCCACCGCCGACCCGAAATCATCATCGTCAGCAGATACCGACTCACCGCGCGACTGGCGCGCTATCTGCTTCAGCAGCGCCGTTTGCTGCTGTTGCTGCTCGGCGATTTCCTGCAATAGACGAATCTGTTCGTTAGCCCGCACGCTGGCGCGGTTTACCAAAAACCACCCCCACAGTCCCAGCAACAGTGCGACCAGCACCATCCCCAAAGAGAGCAGCGATGGAGAAAACCCTGCATCAAACATATACAACCCTACCTACAGCTCAATATCGGCCACTATCTTACCACTCCCTCGCAGAACAAAAACATCCTTGTACGCACTGTTATATCGGGATTTACCAGGGAATAATCCGAGTTATCGAACAGATCCCTAACGCAAAGTTTCCACCTTGATCGCAATAGCTATCGAGGGCAAGCAGATAAAAAAACAGGCATGCCAGCACGGTCGCAACGATCAGCAGAATTTTGTTTCGCAACAAACTTAGCAGCCTCATTGTTACCTAGTTAACTTCTTGCAGTCTATCATAGGAAAGTTAAACGAAGTTTAACTCGCCGTTTAGATTTCCCGTCTGTCGAAACGAATTTAAGAATGTTACGGTTGCGTCCCGCCCTCCAACGTGGCTATATCGCAACAGCCTATTTACAAGGAGTGAGAATGAGTAAGTTAATCAAACTGGTGGTCGTGGTGGCCGTGCTGTACGGCGTGTTGCTGTTTTCCGGCTATGGGGTGCTGATCGGCAGTCAACAAAATGTCGGCGGGCTGGGGTTGCAGTGTAAATATCTCACGGCGCGCAATGTGGTGACCGCGCAATATTTACACGGTGACAACGGGGTTATCGGCATTTCCGATTGCCCGCTGTTCAAGAAAATTGAAACGGTGGTGGACTAAGCGCACCACCGACCGGCCGCTTGTTCAGGGCGGCCAGGTTTAATCCTGCTTAAACTTCAGCTCGATCAAGGCAACGGCTTTTTCAATTGCCCGCTTTGTCACCGGATCGGCGCCCGCCGGATGCGTTGAAAAATCGATGCTTTTCAGCTGGCCGGCCATCTTGTCACGCACCTCTGTCGGTGCAATCACATCAATGACATCCAGAATCTGCTTAATCACCAGCTGGCAGGCGACCAGATCGGAGGCGATTTCCTGATCGTGAGTTAACGCATTGGACATAATCATTTCCTCTTTAAACAAACGCCGCACAGAATATCATGCTGATTGCGGCTTTACCGCACCAAAGCCGCTTCAGCCTGAATTTTCAGTAAAACGGCGCATCCGGCATCAAAATCTGCCGCGTATTTGACCTATACTGGTAAGCATCATCAGCCAACATCACACAGGAGATGAGTTATGGCCAACCACAACGTGAAATCTTGGGCTACGTTGCGTGAAACTTCGGTCGAGATTGCCGAAGCGATTTTCGAACTGGCAGGGAATGATGAGGCGCTGGCGCAAAAAATCTGGGAGGAAGGCAGCGACAAAGCGCTGGAAATGGCCTTCGCCAGAACCGATGCCGACCAGCTGTATTGGGGTGAAGAAACGGTCGAACGTAAAAACGTCTGATAGCAAGACGCAAAAAGCCCGGGTTTCATACCCAGGCTTTTTAGCGGAGCGTCAGCGCCCTTTCCCGGACGCGGCCAAAAAGAGTCTCACTGTTTTTCACCTCCCGCACCTTCCGCTTTCTTCACTCTCACCGCCGGCACCGCCAAAAACACGGCCACGCCGACAATGACAACCAGAGTAATAATCATGGTCGCTAACATAGAATCACCCCATCAACGCTGCGTTGCACGGTGGACTTTCTGTCTGGTGCCTATGCGGCCGGGCTACCTGATACCAGCGCTGCAGGCTGTGAACCAGATTAGCGGTATTCGTTACCGGCTGACAAGCATTAGCGGTCAGATTATGTGATGCAGGCGCAGCGTTTTTTGTCGGCGACGGCAAGTTGTGTATACTTCGCTGTATGTCGATTCCACACAGATGCACTGATGATACAAGAACATCACCTCTCGCTGGTCTGCGCCCTGAGTCAGTGGGTTGAAACCCATCTTGGCCGTGTGATTCACCTTGAAGAGCTGGCGGAATACTCAGGCTACTCTCTGTGGCATATGCAAAAGCTGTTTAAAGAAGCGACCGGGATCTCATTAGGCAAATATATCCGCGAACGGCGGCTGGCGGGGGCGGTCTACCAATTACGCAGCAGCAACGCCTCAATTTTCGATATCGCACTGGATTTCGGCTTCGGCTCGCAATCGCACTTTACTTACATGTTCCGCAAGCGTTTCAATATTACGCCCTATGACTTTCGTCAGGATCTCAGCGTCGATTTGCATATCGATCCCCCGCTGCACGTTATCCATCAGAAAATGGCCTGAGCCTGGTTGGCAGGAAAGCGGCAGGCCAGCGGATTAATGAGAGCGACATCCGACCAGTTGATTATATTAAAATCTTTATCGATAATTAATAGGTATAAAAAAACCCGCCGTGGCGGGTTTTTTTCATCTTGCTTGCTGGTTTAATAAAACGCAGCTACGACCATAGCTGCAAGTGAGATCCAAAACACCGCCGTTGCAACAACAACATGGGATAATCTTGCACGATAGAGTATTTGGCTCATACTACCTCTCTTACTTCTTTCTGAAGGGCTGATAACCCGGGTCTTTCTAGGAAAGATCCTAGTTGTTTACGCCAGAGAATAACTTGCTTCAGATCACTATTTAGCTTAACAAGACTATTTATTAACAAACATGATTCATTGATCACAATAAATCAATAAAAAAACCGAAAAAAGAATAAGAGATGTAAATGATATTCATTGCCGTAATCACAACAGGCGGCATAACACCGGCCGACAGCGCCGTGAATCAACGTTTGGGTATATTAAGTTATATAAAAATAACTGTTATTAATAAGTAAGGGAACAGAGCGGGATAAGATCACAGGCGCCTCCGCCAGAAGAGTTGACGTTCCAGCGATAACGCCAACCCGGACAATACAGGACATACGGATAGTCGCGTTAAACATCTCACCACATTCAAATCAGCCATGGGCGGAACGCTTATTCCCGCATTTGTAATAGGGTTAACGGCGGCTCAATAATAATTGATGCGCTGCCGATATCGACACGCAACGAATAACCCCACTTTGAACGCGCCCATATTCTGTCTCCTGTCCAGAGACTCGGTCAGATTCTTTGCCGTTCAGCGGGTCATGTTAAGGAGAGCTATGGGGTTTTGATATAGCAGTCTTTGACATCCAATTTGTCATCAGCGTGTTTAAGATCGGAAAAATAGGTCATACCGAACAAAATGGATACCACCAGCAAAGCGGAAACCAGCAGCCCGATAATGGCAATCAGTTTGGTTTCGTTATGGAGTTCATGCTCCATTTTTTCTCCCGTTGTTAGAAATAATCACATCAGCCATAGCGTAGCCGCCAAAGTGAAAAAAATCAGTGCGCCCGATGCGATAAGCAGCACCAAAACGGCAAACTGCGCGTCACCCAAGGTGTCGCGGTAGGTTTTATCCTGCGGGGTATTACGCCGTTGTCTCACGAGTTCTGTCTTCAGCATTTTATTGTTTTGTTGAAGCGATGCCACAGTGTACAGGCTCAGGCTGTCGTTTACTCACCCGCTTCAAACCCCGAATCCCGCAGACGCTATCAACTTTGCCCCCCATGGTCAATAACCCTTGCCGGAGTGGATGGATACAGGCGCACAATATTCATATGTTTTATGAAAACCAGAAATAAATAAGTAAAACTAATTCATTACGGCCTAAAAAAGCCCGATCGGCGATCGGGCTTATCAATGCGTGATTACTGCGGAATACGCAGTACCTGACCCGGATAAATTTTGTCCGGGCTGGACAGCATCGGCTTATTGGCTTCAAAAATCTTGTTGTACTGGTTGGCATCGCCGTAGACCTCTTTCGAGATCGCACTCAGCGTATCGCCTTTCTTCACGGTATAGAACGTGCTTTCACCTGCTGATTGGGCGACGGTGATGTGATCTTCCACGCCGCTGATGCCGGCAACGTTGCCCACGGCAACCAGGATCTTCTCTTTCAGCTCCTGAGAAATACCGTCGCCGCTGACCACTGCCTTACCGTCAACCACCTTTACATCTACCTTGTCAGTATCCGGCAGGCCGCTCTTGTTAAGGTGTTCTTTCAGTTTAGCGCTCTGATCGGCCGCGTCTGCATTACCGGTCACTGTGTCCCACAGTTTTTCGCCTGCTTCTTTAACGAAGTTAAACAATCCCATATTCACTCCTGAGTTGAGAAAGAGATACTCCACCGCTGCCGCAGCAATACGGTAAGCACCACGTTCATTGCAATAAGACCCGTTAAGCTTAGCATCGTCGGATGGATTTTCAATAAAACCCAATGGATTAGGCGGTTAGAGTAATCTGAAATTGGCCATATAGATGATTAAAGCATCACTAGGGTTAATGATTAAGCAGAAGAACCGTGCCACAATAGTGGCAACCTCGCGAATAATGGCAGAGGAGGTACCGAACAATGTACGCCCTGGTAATGTTTGTCTGTTATCTGGACGGCGGCTGCACCGATATCATGGTGGATATCCTGCGTGACGAGCAGGAGTGCCTGGTGGCGATGAAAGAACAAAACCTGCGCCACGCCGGCTGCTATCCGGTAGAGGACTTTATTGACGGCTTCTGGCTGCCCGCCAATGAGTATGCCACGTTTTGACAGCATGCCGGGACTGCGCCAATACGCAGTCCCGCTGTTTATCTTTGCCTGACGAGCCGGAAACGCGGCCTCAGAAGTGATAGGTCAGGCTGACCGCCACGATATCATCGTTGCTGAGCTTCAGCTTGTTATCATCGCTCAGCTGGTTAATCTGATAATCCACATAGGCGTACATGTTTTTGTTGAAGTAGTAGGTCGCGCCAACATCAAAATATTTCACCAGATCGGCATCCCCTATTCCTTCTATATCCTTGCCTTTCGACTGCACATAGGCCAGTGACGGACGCAGGCCGTTCTCAAACTGGTACTGCGCCACCAGCTCAATGTTCTGTGTCTTGTTGGCAAAGCCCTGCTCACCGTTGACGCTGATTGGCGTCATATTACGGGTTTCAGCATACATCGCCGCCAGATACACCTGGTTGGCGTCATATTTTACCGCCGTCGTCCAGGCGCTGGCCTTGTCGCCCTCACCGATTTTCGCACGTTTCTGATCGCCGGTACGGTTAGAATCCGAGTAGGCCGCCGCAAAGCCGATGCCGCTGCCGCCGATATCCTGATAGTCCAGCGACAGGCCATAGCCGTCGCCGTTTTGCCGCTGCAGCTCGCGGCTTTCATTTTTGCCCTGATACTGCAGCGCAATGTTCAGTCCCTCAACCAGGCCAAAGAAATCGCGGTTGCGGTAAGTCGCCAGGCCGGTGGAACGGGCGGTCATAAAGTTGTCGGTATAGCTGTAGGAATCACCACCGAATTCCGGCAGCATATCGGTATAGGATTCCGCGTCGTACACCACGCCGTAGTTGCGGCCATAGTCAAAAGAGCCGTATTGGCCGAAGCGCAAACCGGCAAAGCCCAGGCGGGTTTTAGTACCGTTGCTGGCGTCGCTGCCCTCCGAGTTGTTTGCCTGGACATTGTATTCCCACTGGCCATACCCCGTCAGCCGATCGTTAATTTGCGTTTCACCTTTGAAACCGAAACGCACATAGGTCTTATCGCCGCCGCTTTCATCGTTATGAATAAAGTAGTGCTTGGCATTGACCCGACCGTAGAGATCCAGCTTATTCCCGTCTTTATTATAGATTTCTGCCGCATTGGCCAATGAGGACATTGCGCCCAGCGCAAGCGCCGCGCTTAATACACTGCGTTTCATCATTATTTTCCTGTTTATTTAGCTAAACCCTGCCCCTCACGCCCAATTTATACTTTGGGCTGTGATTGCTATCATTTAATATTTTATAAACGCCCCTAATAAGGGGCCATGTGACATTAGCATCATGAATCCTCACTGCAAATAAAAATTTGCGCAAAACAACGTGGATAAAGCATGGTTTAATGTAACCCTATGTTAACGAAAGGTTTTATTTAACGATATGATTTATAAATACTTTTGCACAATAAGTTATAACCAAAAAGGTGCGACGCACCTTTTTGGTGCATAAAAATGAGAGGTAGCGCAATTTACCGACAAACGCTATCGAAATGAAATTATTAGCGCGTTAATAAAAATCATTATTTAATTCACATTTTTTGCTTTTCTAATTCCGCGCGGTTCTTTAGCCAAAACTCGCATAATAGGAATCCCACCGACAACAGACGGAACAAAACAAATCCTGATGGACTATTTTAAAACTAATAAACTCCGGACTGATGGCATACATCACCATCGCCAAGTAATATCGGTCTATTGTTATAGATTTTGTCTATGACAAAAAATCATAAGGCCCGGAGCCGGGCCTTATTAATAAGAGAAACTATGCATCCGCACCGGCGGCTAAAATAGCGTACTGCGTTCAACCTCCGTCAGCAGCATACCGGCCCGTAACCCCAGCGCAACCTGCGGATTGGGGAACAAAATCCATTCTTTGGCATGTTGCACCCGATAGGCCTCACCGCTCTGCTCGCTAATCAGCCGGCCCTGCTCCAGCTCGGTAAAGTTGGCGGTATCATCGTTCAGGTGCAGCACAAAGTCCTGCTGGCGCTTGATCAGCGACTGCTCCACGCGGAAAACGCGGATCGCCGGCCCCTGACGCGGCGACGGCGCTTCGCCGCTGACCAGCCCCTGCAACGCACGGTTGATGGCGGCAAACTGCGCCAGATCGTTCTGTCCGAACGGACGCGCCTTGCCTAACTCCAGCGTACAGCTGGCCGCCGCCAAATGCTCGCTGGTAAAGTGGCTGAAGGTGCCGCCCGGCGCCCGGTGAACCACCAGCGCGTCCAGCTCTGCCGCATCCAGCCGGGCCAGCAGCTGCGGGTGATAACTACGCGTCTGGAACGGTAAAATGCCAAAGCGCGGCAGGCGTGATTCGCGGATGGCGGTATGCAGATCGTAATGGAAGCGCTCTGCCGTTTCATGCTGAAAAAAGTTCGTCGCCAACTGCTCCAGCTGCTGCGCGCGCGCCGTTTCGCCGCTGGCCGGAAAATCACGGTAGCGGCCGCCAAACATGCGGTTCATATCGGCATGCAGATAGCGCCGGTCGGCGCGCATTGCCGCCGGGTTGCCCAGCACCACCAACAAACGCACCGTCAATGTCCGCACGCCGCGTAAAACATCGCTGACCAGTTGGTTAAGCAGCTCAATCGGCGCGGTTTCATTGCCATGAATACCGGCGGAAAGCAGCACCGCCTGTTGGTAGCCCTGTTGCGGACAGATCTCCAGCAGCCCTTCCCCTAACCAGCGCCAGCGCAGCGTCGCCGTCTCCCCCTGCTGCGCCGCAGGCACTTCCCCCGCCAAGGTCATGGCCAATAGATCAAACATGCATCCTCCGTCGGTTTAAATATATTTATCTGGCTCACTGCTGGAACGGATAAATCGACCCTAATCCCATGATGGAGGTCAGCGCATCCAACGCCTCCCGCCCTTCGCGCAGCAGCTGCGGATCGGCCAGGTCGGCGGCCGTCAGGCGGTCGCGGTAATAGCGATCGACCCAGTCATTCAGCGCGACGAACAGTTGGTCGTTCATCATTACCCGCGGATTGACGGCGCGCAGCTCTTCCTCGTTCAGCGCCACCCGCAGCCGCAAACAGGCCGGGCCGCCGCCGTTGCGCATACTCTCGCGCAGCGCAAACACCTGAATCTGGTCGATCGGCCCTGCACCGGCCACCATATCATTCAGATAGCTCCACACGCCGGCGTGCTCCCGTGACTCTTCCGGCACCACAATCATCATTTTGCCGTCGGGCTTGGTCAGCAGCTGGCTGTTAAACAGGTAGGTTTCCACCGCGTCTGCGACGGAAACCCGCGCCGCCGGCACCTCAATCGTCATCAGTTCGCTGTCGACAGCGGCCATTTTGCGGCGCAGCTCGTCCAACGCCTGCTGTTGATGTAAAAACGCCTGCTGGTGATGGAACAACACCTGCTGATTACTGACCGCAATCACATCGTTATGGAACACGCCCTGATCGATGACCGCCGGGTTCTGTTGAATAAAGACCGTATGCTGCTCATCCAACTGGTGCAGACGGGCAATCGCCTCGCTGGCTTCACGCGTCTGACGCGCCGGGTAGCGTGTCGGTTCACATTCGCCGCCAAACTCCTGGCGGCCATAGACAAACACCTGCACCCCGCGCCGGTGGTAGTCGCTCCCCAGGCGGTTATGGTTAGCCGCGCCCTCATCGCCGAACAGCGCCACCTGCGGCAGCGGATCGTGATGAACAAAATGGCGCGCGTCGCTGAATATCGCCCGCAGCGCGGCGGACGTGGTTTCCGCCTCAATCGCACGGTGAAACTTATTATTCAGGTTGGCAGGGGTGAAATGCACTTTGCCATCGGCGCTGTCGGCCGACGGTGATACGGTGGCCGCATTGGCGGTCCACATCGACGAGGCTGAACCTACCGCCGACAGCAGACGCGGCGAAGTGCGCTGCGCCTGCGCCAGCACCGCTTCATCGCTGCCGCTGAATCCCAGACGCCGCAGCGTCGGTAAATGCGGACGCTCCTGCGGCGGCAGCACGCCCTGCTGAAAACCGAGATCGGCCAGCGCCTTCATTTTCAGCAGCCCCTGTTTGGCCGCCAGTTTGGGATTGGAAACGCTGTTCTGATGCTGCGTAGATGCCTCATTGCCAAACGACAGTCCGGCATAGTGGTGACTCAGCCCCACCAATCCGTCGAAATTGACTTCATATCCCGCCATACTGCTCTCCCAGGGCCGGCAATCAGCCGACCCTTTCGCGATTAATTAAAGGACACGCCAGGGGACAAACTGGCCGGCATCTGCAAGGTTTCGCTTTCCAACGACGCCATCGGCCAGGCGCAATAGTCCGCCGCGTAGTAAGCGCTGGGGCGATGGTTGCCCGACGCGCCAACCCCGCCGAACGGCGCGGCGCTGGATGCGCCGGTCAACGGTTTATTCCAGTTGACGATACCGGCGCGCGCTTCCAGCAGCAGTTGCTCAAACTGGGCGCGCTGCGGCGAGATCAGTCCCACCGACAGGCCGTAACGCGTCTGATTGGCGATGCGTAGCGCCTGGTCGAAGCCGTCATAGCGAATAATGGTGGTCAGCGGCCCGAAGTATTCTTCATCCGGCAACGCCGGCACTTCGCTGACATCAATGATTCCCGGGCTGAGCAGCGCGCTGCCGCTTTCCAGCCTCTGCATGGTCAGCAGCGCCTTGCCGCCGAGCGACAGCAGGTGGTGCTGCGCCGCCAGCATTTTCTCCGCCGCCGGCGAAGAGATCACCCCGCCCATAAACGGCTGCGGTTCGGCGTCCCAGCGGCCGATGCGCAGCGCGGCCGCTACCTGCACCAGACGCTCGACAAAGGCATCGCCCTGCGCGCCGCGTTTCACCAGAATACGCCGTGCGCAGGTGCAACGCTGTCCGGCGGAGATGAACGCCGACTGGATAGCCAGATTAACCGCAGCATCGCAATCGTCGATCTCTTCCACGATCAGCGCGTTATTGCCGCCCATTTCCAGCGCCAGAATTTTCTCCGGCTGCCCCGCCAGCTGACGATGCAGCTGGTAACCTGTGCCTGCGCTGCCGGTAAACAACAGGCCGTCAATCTGCGGGTTGGCCGCCAGCGCTTCGCCGGTTTCCCGCCCGCCCTGCACCAGGTTGATCACCCCGTCCGGCAGCCCGGCCTGCAGCCACAGCTTCAGCGTCACCTCCGCCGTTAACGGCGTCAGCTCGCTGGGCTTGAACACCACGCTGTTACCCGCCAGCAGCGCCGGAACAATATGGCCGTTAGGCAGATGCCCCGGGAAGTTGTAAGGGCCGAACACCGCCAACACTCCGTGCGGACGGTGACGCAGCGTCGCCGCGCCGTCGGCCATTTCGCTGCGGCTTTCACCGGTGCGGGCCTGGTAAGCCTGCAAGGAAATGCCCACCTTGCCGATCATCGCCTGTACTTCGGTCAGCGTTTCCCAGCGTGGTTTTCCGGTTTCACGACTGATGGTTTCCGCCAGCTGCGTCTTATGTTCTTCCAGCAGCGCGGCAAAGCGTTTCACCAGTTGATCACGTTCGGCAAACGGGGTACGCGCCCAGGCAGGAAACGCGTTGCGCGCCGCTTCGCAGGCGGCATCCACGTCGCCGGCATCGGCGCCGTTGGCCTGCCACAACGGTTGATTATCAACCGGGTCGGTTTTACTGAACGCCGCGCCATGCCCCGGCCGCCAGACGCCATTAATTAACAGTGCCGCATGTGACATTAAACTTTCTCCTGTGTAAAAAGGGCCACCACGCGCACCGGGCTGCCCTGCTCCACGCCGAGCGCCGCAGCGGTGGCGGCGTTCATGTGCAGACGGTCGTCATACAGATCGGCCGCGACCAGCAGCGCGCGATAGTGTTGATAGTTTTCGTTGGCCACCAGCAGCAGCGGCGCATCGGCGCGCATCGGCTTCTCATCCAGCACCACTTTTACCAGCCGGCTGTGTTTCACCGCGCGGATATCGTCGATTTCCGCTTCCAGCGTCGGGCCGCCGTCGAAGATATCGACATAGCCCTGATAGCGCAGGCCTTCGGCTTCCAGTAAACGGCGCGCCGGCACGGTGTGCGGATGCACTTCGCCAATCACCTGCTGCGCATCCTGCGACAAAAAATCAACGTATAGCGGGTGCTTCGGCATCAGCTCGGCGATAAACGCTTTCTGGCCGGTGCCGCTCAGATAGTCCGCCTCGGCGAACTCAATCGAAAAGAAGTGGCTGCCGACGTTTTCCCAAAACGGCGAACGGCCGTCTTCATCGGAAAAACCGCGCATTTCGGCAATCAGTTTGCGCGCGAAGCGCTCGCGGAAAGCGGCGATAAACAAGAAACGCACTTTAGACAATAATTTGCCGTTTTCACCGTGACGGTAGTCCGGATCGAGGAACAGCGTGCAGAGTTCGGAATGGCCGGTGTGGTCATTGCTGAGAAACAGCGTCGGCACCGTTTTGTAGACGCCCAGCGGCTTGGAGGCATGCACCTGTGAGCCAACCCGGAAGCTGTACCACGGCTCCGTCAGTCCCACTGCGACCTCAATGGCGCTGACGCCCACCACCTGCTGGCGCTCGCTGTCTTCCAGCACAAACAGATAGCACTGTTCGCCGGGGGGAAGTTCGCCTTGCCAGGTTTTCAGCGCCCGCTCAATGCGTGCCGACAAGGTATCTTCATTTTGCGGCAAAGAGGTGAGGCCAATACCGGATTTACCGGCCAGCGTCAGCAGATCTGACAAATCACGACGCTCAATGGGGCGAATAATCATCATAATGCGAACCTCTACGTCATTCGGCGGCGCCGCTGACGACGCCGCCGAGAAATTAGCTGCAAATACGTGCTACCGCTCGCGCAAAGCGCGCCAGTCCTTCGCGTACGTCCGCTTCCGGGATCACCAATGACGGCGTGAAGCGCACCACATTCGGCCCGGCGATCAGCGCGATCACCCCTTCTTCATTGGCATACTGGGTAATTTGTTTGGCTTTGCCGGCATAGTCCGGCTTCAGCACGCAGCCAATCAGCAGGCCGCCGCCGCGGATTTCAGAGAAAATCGGGTACTGCTGATTAATTTTATTCAGCTCCTCGATAAACCACAGATGGCGCTGCTTCACCCCGTTCAGCACTTCCGGCGTATTGATCAGCGAGAACACCGCACCGGCCACCGCCGTCGCCAGCGGGTTACCGCCGTAGGTGGTGCCGTGCGTGCCGACACCGAGGGTTGTCGCCAGCGCATCGGTGGTCAGCATCGCGCCGATCGGGAAGCCGCCGCCCAGCGCTTTGGCGGTGGTCAGCACATCCGGTACCACGCCGTACTGCGTATAGGCGTACAGATCGCCGGTGCGGCCCATACCGGTTTGCACCTCATCGAAAATCAGCAGCGCGTTGTGGCGATCGCACAGCTCGCGCAGCCCCTGCAGGAATTCACCGTCGGCCGGCAGCACGCCGCCTTCCCCCTGAATCGGCTCGACGATCACCGCGCAGGTGCGGTCGTTAATCATTTCCGCCGCCGCGGCCAGATCGTTATACGGCGTATGGGTGATGCCGCCCGGCAGCGGCGCAAAGTCCTGCGAATACTTCGGCTGTCCGCCGGCGGAAACGGTAAACAGCGTGCGGCCGTGGAAGGCATTGTTGAAGGCCACAATCTGGTTTTTCTCGGCGCCGAACTTATCCAGCGCATATTTGCGCGCCAGCTTCAGTGCCGCTTCGTTGGCTTCCGCGCCGGAGTTACAGAAAAAGACTTTGTCGGCGAAAGTGGCGTCAATCAGCATCTTCGCCAAGCGCAGCACCGGCTCGTTGGTATAACCGTTGCCCAGGTGCCACAGTTTGCCGGCCTGCTCCACCAGCGCAGCCTTCACCACCGGATGCGCATGCCCCAGCGCGTTCACCGCAATACCGCCGGCAAAGTCGATATACTCTTTACCCTGCTGATCCCAGACGCGGGAACCCTCGCCGCGCACCAGAATAAAATCGGCGGGAGCATAAACCGGGATCATCCAGTCGTCGAAAGACTGGCGGGTAACTGCGATTGGCTGTTCCATAGTGACCTCATGACGTAAGCGAAAAACAGATTTTTGAGCCGAAGGGCCGTTTCTGCGCGGTAAAGCGATACAACAATACAAAAAACCGCTCGGAATCTGATGGCGCCTGGCGATGATAATGCTCTCTTTCACCGGCGTTTGAGATACAAATCTGTTACATAAAGGCGGTTTTTTACTATATCTGTCGTGTAGCTCAGCCAGCAACGGGCCATTAATGTTAACGGACAGTTAAAATACATGCCGTTTGATAAAGAGTGTAGAGCAGTTCTCGTGCCAACAGCGGATTTGGGAGGTATTTCTCATTTTTTTTCGTTAAAACAATGGCTTATATTGCATACGTATGCATATTTTATGCATTTATACTGCATAAATGTAAAAACGCGGCCTGAAAACGCCACAGACAACGAAATACTATTCATTAGCAAAAAGTTTTGTTTTTTCTGATCGCGCTCGCAAAAAATAAGCGGCCTAACGAATGTCGGCCGCACAGTGATGCGCCATTACGGTGCACATGCCCTATTTTGCCCCAGCGATACGGCGGGAAATTCCCCTAGGATTCCGGCGACTGCTGGCGGATCAGCTCGCCGAGGGTGCGGATCGCCGCTTCCAGCCGGTCATTCCACTCAAACGAGGCGTTCAGGCGGAAACAGTGGTTGAAATGGTCGCCGGTCGTAAACATACGACCGGGCGCAATACTGATGCCCTGCGCCAGCGCCCGCTGGTACAGCGCCATCGCCGACAGGCCCGGCGCCAGCTCCAGCCATAAAAAATAGCCGCCGTCCGGCTGGCTGACGTTGACCGTCGGGGGAAAATAATGCGCAATCGCCTGACGCATCGCGCTTTGCCGCTGCGCCAGCAGGCGACGTAAACGCCGCAAATGCGTGTCATAACCGCCGTGTAGCAGGTAATCGGCGATCGCCATCTGCATCGGTACGCTGGCGGATACGGTGCTCATCAGCTGCAGACGCTGGATCTGTGCGGCCTGCCGGCCGGCGGCGACCCAACCGACGCGAAAACCCGGCGCCAGACACTTGGAGAAGGACGAGCAGTGCAGCACTAGACCGTCCGTGTCCAGCGCCTTGGCCGGCAGCGGCCGTTCAGCGCCGAAATAGAGCTCGCCGTAGACATCATCCTCAATCAGCGCGATTTGCCGCTGCCGCAGCAGCGCCACCAGCCGCTGTTTATTGGCCTCCGGCATCGTGGCGCCCTGCGGGTTCTGGAAATGGGTCATCAGCCAGCAGGCCTTGATCGGATACTGCGTCAGCGCCTGTTCCAACGGCTCCAGTTCAATACCGTGCTGCGGATGGGTGGGTATCGCCACCGCTTTCAGGCGCAGCCGCTCCAGCGCCTGCAGTGCGCCGTAAAAAGCCGGCGACTCAATGGCCACATAGTCGCCGGGCTGCGTGACCGCCTGCAGGCTAAGGCTGAGCGACTCCATCGCGCCGGCGGTAATGACAATTTCATCCGGCGCCACCTGCATGCCGCTTAACGCATAGCGCTGCGCAATATTGCGCCGCAGCGCATCATTGCCCGGCGGCAGGTTAACCAGCGAACTGTGCGGCGTGAACTTGCGCGCCACGCTGCTGAGCGCCCGCGCCAGTTTCGGCTGGGTAAACAGCGTCGCATCCGGAAACGCCGAACCAAACGGCACAATCTGCGGATCCTTGCAGGCCTGCAACACGTCGAAAATAAAGGCGTTGATATCCACCTGCTCGCTCAGCAGGAGCTTTTCGCCATGCGTCGCCTGCGGCAGCGGCTGCGGCCGGGCGGCCACGTAATAGCCGGACTGCGGGCGCGCCACGATCCAGCCCTGGCTTTCCAGCAGTTGGTAGGATTGCACCACCGTCATCAGGCTGAGTCCCGCACGCCTGCCGCTTTCCCGCAGCGACGGCAATTTATCGCCGGCGCGCCACACCCGGTTTTGGATCTGTTCGCGGATTTGCTGCGCCAATTGTTCATATCGTGTCATAAATGCGCCAAAAGAAACTGTTATAGGTAAAAGTAAAATAACTGTCACTATTATAGTCAATGTACCCCGTGTTTAACTGACCACCAAGTTTTCTTTGCTTTCCGGCGATGATTTACGGGTGATTTTTCCGCCGCCAGACGGCCATCCGAACGCGGTTTCTCGCCGGGATGTCATTGAAAAAAACACGTCTATACTGAAGAGGTCATGTTATGTACAACCCTAGGGGGCGCTATGCTGGGTCTTGATGCACTCGAGCTTGCCAGAATACAGTTCGCCTTCACCGTATCCTTCCATATTTTGTTCCCCGCAATCACCATTGGGCTAGCCAGCTATCTGGCGGTGTTGGAAGGTTTATGGCTGAAGACACAGGACGACACTTATCGGCAGCTCTATCATTTCTGGTCGAAAATTTTTGCCGTCAACTTTGGCATGGGGGTGGTCTCCGGTTTGGTGATGGCCTACCAGTTCGGCACCAACTGGAGCTTTTTCTCCGAATTTGCCGGCAATATCACCGGACCGTTGCTCACCTATGAAGTGCTCACCGCATTCTTCCTTGAGGCCGGTTTCCTGGGGGTCATGCTGTTCGGCTGGAATCGCGTCGGCCCCGGCTTGCACTTCTTCGCCACCTGTATGGTGGCGCTCGGCACACTGATTTCCACCTTCTGGATCCTGGCGTCGAACAGCTGGATGCAAACGCCGCAGGGCCATGAAATCATCAACGGTCAGGTGGTGCCGGTGGAGTGGCTGAAGGTGATTTTCAACCCGTCATTCCCCTACCGGCTGCTGCATATGTCCACCGCGGCGTTCCTGGCTTCCGCCTTCTTTGTTGGCGCCTCCGCCGCCTGGCACCTGCTGCGCGGACGAGATACGCCGGCAATGCGCACCATGCTGTCGATGGCGATGTGGATGGCGCTGATCGTCGCCCCTATTCAGGCTTTTATCGGCGATGCGCACGGTCTGAATACCCTTAAACACCAGCCGGCCAAAATCGCCGCCATCGAGGGACACTGGGAAAACGTCGCCGGTGAAGCCACGCCGCTGATCCTGTTCGGCTGGCCGGATATGGAACGGGAAGAGACGCGCTTTAAGCTGGAAGTGCCTTATCTCGGCAGCCTGATCCTGACCCATAGCCTGACGGAGCAAATCCCGGCGCTGAAATCCTTCCCGCCGGAAGATCGCCCCAATTCCACCGTCGTATTCTGGAGCTTCCGCGTCATGGTGGCCATGGGCCTGCTGATGATTCTGGCCGGCGTCTGGAGCCTGTGGCTGCGCTGGCGCGGCGGCCTGTACCACTCGAAGCCCTTCCTCTACTTCGTGCTGTGGATGGGGCCTTCGGGGCTGATCGCCCTGCTGGCGGGCTGGTTCACCACCGAAATAGGCCGTCAGCCGTGGGTGGTCTATGGCCTGCTGCGCACCAAGGACGCGGTTTCCGCCCACGGGGAACTGCATATGAGCATCAGCCTGCTGGCGTTTATCGTGGTGTACTGCTCGGTGTTCGGCGTCGGCTACGCCTATATGATGCGGCTGATCCGCAAAGGGCCGCAGCCGCATGAAGGCGAGCAGCCGGACGACACCGAAGGCCGGCCGGCGCGTCCGCTTTCCGCAGTCAAAGAGCATCTGGACGACAGGAGTTGAACATGGGTATCGATCTTCCGCTTATCTGGTTTTTGATTATCGTGTTCAGCACCATGATGTACGTGGTGATGGACGGTTTCGATCTGGGCATCGGCATCCTGTTTCCATGGGTCAAAGACAGCAGAGACCGCGACGTGATGATGAACACCGTCGCGCCAGTCTGGGACGGCAACGAAACCTGGCTGGTGCTGGGGGGCGCCGCGCTGTACGGCGCCTTCCCGCTGGCCTATTCGGTGATCCTCGACGCGCTGGCCATTCCGCTGACGCTGATGCTGATCGGCCTGATTTTCCGCGGCGTGGCGTTTGAATTCCGCTTCAAGGCCACCGCCGACAAGCGTCATATCTGGGATAAGGCCTTTATTGGCGGCTCGCTGCTCGCCACCTTCTGTCAGGGTATCGTGGTCGGCGCCATTCTGAACGGCTTCCCGGTTGAGAACCGCGCCTATGCCGGCGGCCCGCTCGACTGGCTGACGCCGTTCGCGCTGTTCTGCGGCCTGGGACTGGTGGCGGCTTACGCCCTGCTCGGCTGTACCTGGCTGGTGATGAGAACCGCCGGCGAACTGCAGGCGCGTATGTACCGCCTGGCGACGCCGCTGCTGCTGGCCCTGCTGGTGATTCTGGCGCTGGTAAGCATCTGGACACCGCTGGCGCATCCGGAAATCGCCGACCGCTGGTTCAGCCTGCCGAACCTGTTCTGGCTGCTGCCGGTGCCGATTCTGGTGCTGCTGAGCGCCTGGGGCATCTGGCGCGGGGTGAATCATGACGCGCACTACTCGCCGTTTCTGCTGACGCTGTTGCTGGTGTTCCTTGGCCTGAGCGGGCTGGGCATCAGCATCTGGCCGCTGCTGATCCCGCCGTCCATCAGCCTGTGGGAAGCGGCATCGCCGATGCAGAGCCAGGGCTTTATGCTGGTAGGCGCGCTGTTCATCATCCCGATTATTCTGGTCTACACCTTCTGGAGCTACTACGTATTCCGCGGCAAGGTGAGCCATGAGCAGGGTTACCACTGATGAAGGAGGCGACGATGAAAGAGAAAGACGCCGCCCCCTGGTGGAAACGCGTCGGCTGGCTGGTGATCATCTGGAGCGCCAGCGTGCTGGGGCTGTTTGTGGTGGCGACGATTTTCCGCATGCTGATGACCGCAGCGGGGATGAAGTCGCATTAACAATGAATTCAAAAAATTACGCCACCCATTCGGTGGCGTTCTTATTAATTATTAAACCATGATTATACTACATTGAGTTAAAAGCTAAAATGAACTTTTTAATATAATGATTTCACATAGTTATTTATAGGATCAGCAAGTAAGTCTTGAGGGTGATCTCCGCCAAACGTCATCCATTTACTTTTCCCTGACAGTAACGTCGAGGCAACCCTTTTCTGGCTTCCATCATAAACTGACAGTTTTATATCTATTTTATCTGGAATACCTGACCATTCTGTTGCTCGATCCTCCCAGTGAAGGATCTCTGGGACTACATAATATCCATTGGAGGTACCTATCGCTTTACTCAAGCATACTAGGTCTCTACACTCTGATTTGATTGTAACCGTATCAGCATAAGGAGAAAATGCTGTTTTAATTGCTTCAGCTGTCATTTTTCCTGAGTCTATATACTGAATACTGCCGTACGACCCTTTTGCTGGCTCTGCAATGATTATTGGCTTATCTCTTACTAAATTCTCTTCCGGTTTATCCAATATACTTTCACTATACTTTGCCGAACACCCTGCCAAAGATATAACCAACACCCCCAACAGCAATTTATTCATCAATCAGCATCCCATAAAACGATAAAAAAAAACCATCCCTCAATTCTATGCGTTGAATCTTAGTTCAAGAGAAACAGAACTGGACGACATAAGCATTTTGAATCAAAGAATTCCGTCGGAATGATAACTGTATAAGCTAAAAGCTCAAAGAGCCGTATGGCTTATACCATACGGCATCTGTCTGTATCAGAGAGATTGTTAAAATACTTAACGACGGTTGCGCACCAGCTGATAACGGCGGGTCAGATACTCGACCGGCGCGCTCCAGATATGCACCAGACGACAGAACGGGAACAGCACGAACAGCGTCATCCCCAGCACCATATGCAGGCGGAAGATCAGCGCCACACCGTCAAGGTGCTGCGACGCGCCGCCCTGGAAGGTCACCACCGCCTGCGCCCAGCCCACCAGCTTCATCATCTCGCTGCCGTCCATATGCTGGGCGGAGAACGGAATGGTCAGCAGCCCCAGACAGACCTGCACCACCAGCAGCGTCAGGATCAGAATATCGGCGACGCTGCTGGTCGCCCGCACCCGCGGGTTGGTCAGACGCCTCTTCAGCAGCAGCGCGCCGCCCGCCAGCGTCATCAGGCCGCAGATGCCGCCGGCGATCATCGCCAGCTTCTGCTTCACGTCGATCGGCAAAAATGCCTGATACATCCAGTGCGGCGTCAGCATGCCGAACAGGTGGCCGAAGAAAATCCCCAGGATGCCGATGTGAAACAGGTTGGAGGCCAGCCGCATCCCCTTTTTATCCAGCATCTGGCTGGAGCCGGCGCGCCAGCTGTACTGGCCGTAATCGTAGCGCAGCCAACTGCCGACCAGAAAAATCGTCCCCGCCAGATACGGATAGATATCGAAGAAAAACTGATTGAGAAATTGCATGATTAGCGTCCTTGGGTTCCGGTTAACGCATCCGACAGATCGAGATACTGCGGCGCCACCGCACCGGCGAAGCGCCGCTGGTGTGCGGTTTGCTGCGCGGAAGCGCAGCCCTGCGGTTCGCCGAGAAACTTAATCTGTTCCTCTTCCCATACCGCATCCAATGCCTGCGGCGTATCATCGCGCGCCTCTGCGGCCACCTGCTGCTGCAGCGCCTGCGCCTGAATATCGCTGCCGGACAGCGCCAGCAGAATGTCGAACAGCACGCCATATGCGCTGCCGCGCTGATGCAGGCGCGCGCCCAGCAGCGCCAGAATCGGCGCGATGTCCTGCAAGCCCTCGCGCGCCGCCTCATGGCTGCGGCTGGCGAGATACTCCAGATACAGCGGCAGAAAATCCGGCAGTTCGCGGCTGTCGATCTGTAACCCATCGGCACGATACTGCGTCATCAGGTCGACCATCGCCTGCCCGCGGTCGCGCGATTCGCCGTGCACATGCTCAAACAGCAGCAGCGAGGTGGCGCGGCCGCGGTCAAACAGCTCGCAATAGTCGGCCTGCGTGTCCAGCAGCGGGCGGGCGCACAACTCGCGGATAAACTGCATCAGCTGCGCGCTGTTGTGCAGATCCAGCTCGCAGGCCGGCTCCAGCGCCGCCAGCAGCTCATCCTGATGATCCCACAACGCCTGATCGGGATAGTCCAGCAGGCGGGCAATAATCCGTAACGTCATCATGAGGCATCCTCCTGACGCGCGGTTTTCTGCGTCACGTCAATCGCATCGATACGGCGGCTGTTGAACAGGTTGAACTTGCCGTCGCTGCCGTGGCAGCCGTCGCCGAAGCTGAAGCCGCAGCCTTTGCTTTCCGGGAAGGCCTCGCGCGCCAGCTCGCGGTGGCTGGACGGCACCACAAAGCGGTCTTCGTAATTGGCGATCGCCAGATAGCGGTACATCTCCTGCGCCTGCGCTTCGCTCAGTCCCACCTGCTCCAGCGCGCTGGTGTCCACCACGCCGTCCACGCTTTCAGCGCGCTTGTAGTGGCGCATCGCCAGCATGCGTTTCAGCGCCAGCAGCACCGGCGCGGTATCGCCGGCGGTCAGCAGGTTCGCCAGGTACTGCACCGGGATGCGCAGGCTGTCGACGTCCGGCAGTACGCCGTTGTGCGCCAGTTCGCCGGCATCCGCCGCCGACTGAATCGGCGATAACGGCGGCACGTACCACACCATCGGTAAGGTGCGATATTCCGGGTGCAGCGGCAGCGCCAGCTTCCAGTCCATCGCCATTTTGTACACCGGCGACTGCTGCGCGGCGTCGATCACGCTCTGTGGCACGCCGTCCGCCAGCGCCTGGGCTATCACCGCCGGATCGTGCGGGTCGAGGAAGATATCCAGCTGGCTCTGATACAGATCCTGCTCATTTTCCGTCGCCGCCGCCTGTTCGATACGGTCGGCGTCATACAGCAGCACGCCCAGGTAGCGGATACGCCCAACGCAGGTTTCCGAACAGACGGTCGGCTGGCCGGCCTCGATGCGTGGGTAGCAGAAAATACATTTCTCCGACTTGCCGCTTTTCCAGTTAAAGTAGATTTTCTTGTACGGGCAGCCGGTCAGGCACATGCGCCAGCCGCGGCACTTGTCCTGGTCGATCAGCACAATGCCGTCTTCACCGCGCTTATAAATAGCGCCGCTCGGGCAGGTCGCCACGCACGCCGGATTCAGACAGTGCTCACACAGGCGCGGCAGATACATCATGAAGGTGTTTTCGAACTGGCCGTACATCGCCTTTTGCATATTGGCGAAGTTTTTATCCTGCGAGCGCTTTTCAAACTCGCCGCCAAGAATCTCTTCCCAGTTCGGACCGTTCTCGATCTTCTTCATGCGCTGGCCGGTGATCAGCGATCGCGGCCGGGCGATCGGCTGCTGCTTGCCCTGCGGCGCGGTGTGCAGATGCTGGTAGTCGTAGTCAAACGGTTCGTAGTAATCATCCAGCGCCGGCACGTGCGGATTGGCAAAAATCTTCGACAGCACGCCGACGCGGCTGCCCATGCGCGGTTCCAGCTTGCCGTTGATTTTGCGGATCCAGCCGCCTTTCCACTTCTCCTGATCTTCCCAGGCGTGCGGATAGCCGACGCCCGGTTTGCTTTCCACGTTGTTGAACCAGGCGTACTCCACGCCTTCGCGGCTGGTCCAGACGTTCTTACAGGTGACCGAACAGGTATGACAACCGATGCATTTGTCCAGATTCAGCACCATGCCGACTTGCGAACGAATTTTCATTTGGCTTTCTCCTGCTGGCTGCCCTGGGTATCGTCGTTACCTTCGCCGTCCAACCAATCGATACGGTTCATCTTGCGCACTACCACAAACTCATCGCGGTTGGAGCCGACGGTGCCGTAGTAGTTAAAGCCATAGCTCAGCTGCGCATAGCCGCCGATCATATGCGTCGGTTTCGGGCAGACGCGGGTGACCGAGTTATGGATACCGCCGCGCTGGCTGGTGATCTCCGAACCCGGAATATTCACGATGCGCTCCTGCGCGTGGTACATCATGGTCATACCGGCCGGAATGCGCTGGCTGACCACCGCACGGGCGGTCAGCGCGCCGTTGGCGTTGAACGCTTCAATCCAGTCGTTATCGGCAATGCCCAAATCGGCGGCGTCCTCCTCGCTCATCCAGACGATCGGCCCGCCGCGCGACAGCGTCAGCATCAGCAGGTTGTCGCTGTAGGTGGAGTGAATGCCCCATTTCTGGTGCGGCGTCAGGAAGTTGAGCGCCTTCTCCTTATTGCCGTTCGGCTGCCGGTTAAGCAGCGGCTGCGCGGCGCGGGTGTCGATCGGCGGACGGTAGACCAGCAGGCTCTCGCCAAAGGCGCGCATCCACTCGTGATCCTGATAAAGCTGCTGGCGGCCGCTGAGGGTGCGCCACGGGATCAGCTCGTGCACGTTGGTGTAGCAGGCGTTGTAGGAGACGTGCTCGTCTTCCAGACCGGACCAGGTCGGGCTGGAGATGATCTTGCGCGGCTGGGCCTGAATATCACGGAAGCGGATTTTTTCATCTTCCTTGTTCAGCGCCAGATGCGTATGGTCGCGGCCGGTGATGTTGCTGAGCGCCTGCCAGGCTTTTACCGCCACCTGGCCGTTGGTCTCTGGCGCCAGCGACAAAATCACTTCCGCCGCGTCAATCGCACTGTCGATCTTCGGCCGGCCGGCTGCCGGGCCATCGGTCTTCACGTAGTTCAGCTGTTTCAGGAAGTCGACTTCATTTTGAGTATTCCAGCTGATGCCCTTACCGCCGTTGCCGAGCTTGTCCAGCAGCGGGCCGAGCGAGGTAAAGCGCTCATAGGTAGCCGGATAGTCACGCTCAACCACCATGATGTGCGGCGCGGTTTTGCCCGGAATAAGGTCGCATTCGCCTTTTTTCCAGTCCTGTACGCCCAGCGGCTGCGCCAGCTCGGCGGCGGAGTCATGCTGGATCGGCAGCGTCACCACGTCGGTTTCCTGCCCCAGGTGGCCGACGCACACCTCAGAGAAGGTTTTGGCAATACCCTTGTAAATTTCCCAGTCGCTCTTCGATTCCCAGGCCGGATCGACCGCCGCCGACAGCGGATGAATAAACGGATGCATATCCGAGGTATTCATGTCGTCTTTTTCATACCAGGTGGCGGTCGGCAGCACGATGTCGGAATAGAGGCAGGTGCTGGACATGCGGAAATCGAGCGTCACCACCAGATCCAGCTTGCCTTCGCCGCCCTGATCCTGCCATTCCACCTCCTGCGGTTTAACGCCGCCCTGCTGCCCCAAATCCGTCCCCTGAATGCCGTTTTCCGTCCCCAGCAGGTACTTGAGCAGATACTCATGGCCTTTGCCGGAGGACCCCAGCAGGTTAGAGCGCCAGACGAACAGATTGCGCGGGAAGTTCTGCGGGTCGTCCGGCTGTTCGGCGGCAAAGCGCAGCGCGCCCTGCTTCAGGCTATCGACGGTATAATCCAGCGGCGATTGCCCGGCCGCGGCCGCCTGCGCCGCAATCCGCAGCGGGTTGGTGTTCAGCTGTGGCGCGGACGGCAGCCAGCCCATACGTTCGGCGCGCACGTTGAGGTCGATCAAACTGCCGCTGAAGCGGGATTTATCCGCCAGCGGCGACAGCAGTTCCTCGGTAGCGACGGTTTCATAACGCCACTGGCTGGAGTGGTTGTAGAAGAATGAGGTGCCGTTCATCTGGCGCGGCGGACGCTGCCAGTCAAGGCCGAACGCCAACGGCTGCCAGCCGGTTTGCGGGCGCAGCTTCTCCTGGCCGACGTAGTGCGCCCAGCCGCCGCCGCTCTGGCCAACGCAGCCGCAGAAGATCAGCATATTGATCAGGCCGCGGTAGTTCATATCCATGTGGTACCAGTGGTTCATACCGGCGCCGACGATGATCATGGAGCGGCCGTGAGTTTTCTCGGCGTTGTCGGCAAATTCGCGCGCGATGCGGATGATATTATGGCGGGAAACGCCGGTGATCTGCTCCGCCCAGGCCGGAGAATAGGCCTTAATATCGTCGTAGTCGGCGGCGCAGTTGGCGTCGTCCAGCCCGCGATCGAGACCGTAGTTCGCCATCGTCAGATCGTAGACGCTGGCCACCAATGCTTCACTGCCGTCCGCCAGTTGCAGCCGCTTGACCGGCAGCTTATGGCGCAACACCTGCTCCAGCGCCACGCTGTTGAAATGTTCGCTTTCCGCGCCGCCGAAATACGGGAAGCCGACCTCGGCCACCTCATCGTGCGAACCCAGCAGGCTCAGCTGCAGCTCAACCTGCTGCTGCGCCTGACCGGCGCGCTGTTCCAGGTTCCATTTGCCCTGCTCGCCCCAGCGGAAACCGATTGACCCCTGCGGCGCCACCAGTTGGCCGCTTTTCTCATCCAGCGCGATGGTTTTCCATTGCGGATTGTTGTCCTGCCCCAGCGCGTCCACCAGATCGCTGGCGCGCAGCATGCGGCCGGCGGCGTAGTAACCCTCGTCGCGCGGCTCCAGCAGCACCAGCATCGGCATATCGGTATAGCGACGCACGTAATCGCGGAAATAGCCTACCTGACGATCCAGATGGAACTCTTTCAGCATCACATGGCCCATCGCCAGTGCCATGGCGCTGTCGGTGCCCTGCTTCGGATTCAGCCACTGGTCGCAGAGCTTGGCCACTTCGGCGTAGTCCGGCGTCACCGCCACGGTTTTGGTGCCCTTGTAGCGCACCTCGGTAAAGAAGTGAGCGTCCGGCGTGCGGGTCTGCGGCACGTTGGAGCCCCAGGCGATAATGTAGGAGGAGTTATACCAGTCGGCGGATTCCGGTACGTCGGTCTGCTCGCCCCAGGTCATCGGCGACGCCGGCGGCAGATCGCAATACCAGTCGTAGAAGCTCAGGCAGGTGCCGCCGATCAGCGACAGGTAACGCGCGCCGGACGCATAAGACACCATCGACATCGCCGGGATCGGCGAGAAGCCGATAATACGGTCAGGGCCGAAGGTTTTTGCAGTATAGACGTTGGAGGCGGCAATCAGTTCGTTCACCTCCTGCCAGCTGGAACGCACAAAGCCGCCGCGGCCGCGGGCGATTTTATAGCTCTTGGCCTTGTCCGGATCGCTGACGATGGCGCCCCAGGCCTCAACCGGATCGCTGTGCTGCGCCTTGGCTTCGCGCCACAGCTTCAGCAGGCGTTTGCGCATCAGCGGATATTTCAGGCGGTTGGCGCTGTACAGATACCAGGAGTAGCTGGCGCCGCGCGGGCAGCCGCGCGGTTCGTGGTTCGGCAAGTCGGGACGGGTACGCGGGTAGTCGGTCTGCTGGGTTTCCCAGGTCACCAGACCATTTTTCACGTAGATCTTCCAGCTGCACGAACCGGTGCAGTTGACGCCATGGGTCGAACGCACGATTTTGTCGTGCTGCCAGCGGCTGCGGTAGCCGTCTTCCCAGTCTCGGTTACTGTTAAGCGTCTGGCCATGTTCACCAGAGAACGGCTCCGCCAGCTGTTTAAAGTAGCGGAACCGGTCTAAAAATTTGCTCATCCGGAGTTCTCCTGAAGGCTTTTATCGTTATTGTCCCTTACTGTCCGGCAGCTGCGCCGGGGGTTCGGGTCTGGGGTCATCGCGACATATGTCATTGCTCACTCTGCGGCCAAGGCTACTGATGCAACGACGGCGGCAAATTGATTGCGATCAACACAACGCCATGAGAAAAATGCGCGAAATTACGGCAATACCCCTTTTGGATAAGCACAAAAAATGGTGTTTGTTATTGATTTATTGGAATAAATAAAAACAACCGACGCCAATGCACAGATTTCGCATTGCTGCCGGCTATTTGGGGGTACGCCTGTTCGGCGTCAACGGTGTAACGGCAGATGAACGGCGCCAAACGGCGGCAATGGCACCGCCAGCGTGCGCCGCGTCTGATGGCGCCAGCCATCCGGCAACGTCAGGCGCAGCGTCACCGGGTACGCCTCGGGATTGGCGCCCAGCAGCAACGCGCTGTCGCCGCGCACAAAGATCCGCGCCGCCGCAGGGCCAGCCAACCTCAAAGTTACACCGTCACCAGTAAGCAGATAAGGGCTGAAACTGTTTATCTGCCGCGCTACGCGGGCAATACCGCGCCACTGCGCTTCAAACGCAGCGCGCTTGAAACGGCCGCGCTGCTGTTGATAAAACAGGTCGTTATAGGAGTAAAACAGCAGCCCGCGTGCGCCGCCGATCAGCGCCAGCCAGGCCTGGGCGCGGATTTCATCTTCCGTCGGCGCCCGCGCCTGGCGGCGGCTGTCGTAAGCGGCGTGGTCCATAATCTGAATCACCATCCAGGCGCCCTTCACCCCACGCGCCGCGCGCACGGTCTGCTGCGTATCATGCAGGGTGCGGCGCAGATGAGTCTCCGAGCCGACCGGATAGGGATCGGTCGCCAAAATATCCGCACTGTTGAAATAGTCGTCCAGCGTGGCGGTTTTATTCAGCACCTGAAACGTCGGGTGGTGGCGGTCAAGCCGCTGCACCTGCTGGTGTCTGGCCGCAATCTGCGGCAAAAACTCCAACCCCAGTTCATCATTGATATACCAGGCCAGTAAATTAGGCTGGTTTTTCAGCCGGTTAATCTGGGCCGCGGCCAACGCCGCATAGCTGCCGCGCGTCGCCGGCGCAAAACGGCTGCCGCCATAGAGATCTTTGATGGCGTAGATCACCTGCAGCCCGTGACGCCGGCTGCGGCGAAAAAAAGCGTCGGCGTCCTTGCCAACGCCATAATGGTAATTGAGCACGCTGTTGAAACCGGCGGCAGCGATGCGCGCCAGATCGTCATCACCGCTGCGGGTGGTGTAAATCCCCAGCGGAAATATCCGTTCGCCGCGGCGACGGGTAAACCCCTGCCCGTCAATCGCCACCGTCGGCGTCGGCTGGCCGATATCCAGTGCGATCTCACTGCCGCGACGGCGCCCTGTCGGCGCTTCGGTCACCTGCTGGCGCAGGCGGTATTCCCCCGGCGGCAGCGGCGGCGGCGTATAATCCAGCCAATAGCGGTCGGCGATATACCGCCGCTGGTTCGTCTGGTCGACAACCTTGCGCTGCCGATTGAGCAGCACGCTGCTGATCGTTACCCACTGTGGATACGGCGTTTCAATCAGCGTACGGCCACCCGCCGGGTAGAGCGCCGCCTGCGGCGACAGCACGCAGGCATACGCATCGTCGAACCACGCCGTCCCGGTGGTGCCACGGCGCAGATACAGACCCAGCGTCACCCGCGCCGCCCGACGGGGCACGCGGTACAGGGCCGAGATATGCCGCCAGTCGCTGTTGCCGACGATTCCCGTCGGGTAGCGTCCCTCCAGAAAACGCCCCTGCGCATCAAAGCTCTGGATATACACGCTGGCACCGCGGTCCTGCGGCGCCCCCTTCAGCCCACGCCCTTTCAGCCAGACGCCAAACGCGATTGCCTGGCCGGGCTGCGCCGCGACCGTCTGGCTGAAGGTGCGATAGCGGGCGGCATCCTGATTGTGGTAGCGCAGGCTGGCCGCACCGCCGTGCGCCGCGTTATCCCGCCCGGCGCCTTCACCGCGCCAGCCCTGCAGCCCCTGTTCAAAACCGGGGTTCTGCAGCAGATTCGGCGCACACTCCTGCGGCGGCATACCCTGCAGCAGCGCGGCGGCGGCAATCGCCGGCATCAGACCGCTCACTGGCGTTTCATCGCCGCGTTCAGCAAATAGGTAAAGAACAGGTAGCAGGATTTCTGATATGACAGCCCCAGATACTGGCGGTAAATTTTCCACTGCCAGTCCGCCGCCTGCAGCTTATTGCCGGACAGCGAGTGGTCGGAAACCCGGTAAAATGCCAGCGGTTCCGGCACGCAGTACGCCAGGCCGTTGTATGCCCGCTCCAGCACCGCCAGCCACATCAGGTAATCTTCATGGCCGACCGGTTGCTGGTAGACCTTGCCGGTGCGCCGCTGATTGTAGATACCGGTCAGGTTGCCGATGCGGTTGCTCCTGAGCATCGCCGCATAGTCGATAATCTCCGCCGCACCGCGGTAGTTCTTCACCTGATGCAGGTCCTGTTCGAAGGTGTAGTAATGCGAGCACACCACGTCGTAACGGCCGGACTGCAGAATCTCCACCTGTCGCGCCAGCTTATTGCTCAGCCATACGTCATCGCTGTCGCAAAACGCCAGATAGTCGCCGCGCGCCATATCAATACCGATATTGCGCGTGGCCGCGACCCCCTGATTGCGTGGGTTGCGGACATAGGTCACGCGCTCATGTCGCAGCGACGCCACAATCTCCGCCGTCTCATCGGTGGAGGCGTCATCAATCACGTACAGCTGAAAATCGCTGAAACTCTGGTTGAGCACGCCCAGAATTGATGCCCTGATGGATGCCGCTGCGTTATAGGCCGGCATAATGACTGATACTTTTTCCATAATTCCTCACGTGATAATCCGTTGCCACAAAGGGTAAATGCGTTCCGGCGTAAAGCGCTGCGCCTGCTGCCACGACGCATGCGCAAAACGTCGCCGCAGCGCGTTATCCGTCATCAGTGTCACCACCCGCTCGCAGAACTGCGGACGGTCGCCATCCGGCACCAGATAGCCGTTAACGCCGGACGTGATCAGTTCCGCCGGCCCGGTGGGACAGTCATATGCCACCAGCGGCAGGCTGAAGCTCAGCGCTTCGATCAACACCATCGGCAGTCCCTCGTAACGGGAGGTCATCAAATACAGACTGGCCTGACGGTAATAGCGCGCCACGTCCGGCGTCGCCGGCAGCAAAGAGATATGACGTTCCAGCCCAGCCTGCGCAATCTGCCGTTGCAGCGCCGGCCGCGCCGGGCCATCGCCGACGATCAGCAGTTGCCATGACGGCGCCTGTCGGGCGATCTGCCGCCAGGCGTCAATCAGCCGGTCAAACCCTTTCTGTGCGGTAAGCCGGCCAATCGCCAGCGCGACGTTGCGCCGCCGGCCTTCGTCGGGCGGCTGCGGCGCAAACGGCGAAACGTTTTCGATCACCAGACATTTGTCCTGCCGGACCCAGCGGCTTATCCGCGCACGATCCTGCTGCGTCAGTAAAATCACCCGGTCGCCCAGGGTATACACCAGCAGCTTCAACCAACGCATCGGCCACCGATATTGCTGAAAACTGACGTGCTCACTGAGCAACAGCCGACTGTCGGGGCACAACAAACGCAAATACGGCGTCATCACCACCGACAGCCGCCCCATCGAGACGGTAATAATGGCGTCGTAACGCTCACGATGCAGCGCCCTCGCCAGTCGCCACGGCCAAAACGGCGCACGATCGCCCATCAGGCGCAGCGTCACCGCCGGCGTCAGCGGGAAAAAGGCCGCTTCACCGCCAAGAGAAAACAGCGTTACCCGTATGTCGCCGTCGTCGGCCAGCGCATTGGCTAATCCGCTGGCCACGCGTTCGGTGCCGCCTTTCCCGGCGATATTTTCAATCACAATGGCAATATTGCGTGGCGTCATCTCACCTCCGAAAACCGTTGCGGGCATGGCGCAGCAGACGACCGCCCAGCGGAAACAGCCCCAGCCGCGTCAGACAGTCGCCGTACAGCTTGATCAATTTGAATTTGCCGCTCAGCGAATGCTGAAGAATGCGTGAGGAGTAATAGCTGAAAGCCTGCTGATTTTCACTGTAGAGGGAGGCCAGCAGATGTTTGCAGGCGAAGCCGCTGATATGCCGCTCGCTTGCGTGCAGGAATGCGTCGATAAACAGATCGCTGGCTTCCAGGTTCAGCCGCGCACTCATCCGGCTGGCGCGGTCAACGTCCAGATACACGCCGCCGCCGGCGTCGTGGGCAACCTGTGCCCCCAGATTAGTGGCGTTGACCAGAAATCCCCAGTCCTGATGCTTCGACAAAAATTCGGGAAACAAAAAGCGCCGGTCACTTTTTTTACGCATGCTGATGGTGGAAGAACGAATGTCGCCCATCTCCAGGAACAGAAAATCTTCCCCGGCGCTGCCGCTCTGATAATCGAAGGTGTAGTCGCGCACCGACACCCCGCTCACCTCGGCGTAATTGCCGAAAATAATGTCGATACTGACGTCTTCATGATGCTTCAGACGTCGGATAATGTAGTTAGTGGTGAAGTAGTCGTCAGCATCGAGAAAAAATACCACCTCCGCCTCCGCCAGCCGGACGCCCAGATTGCGCGATACCGCCGCATTGCTCTTTTGCTTCTTCTCATGCAGCATCACCTGACTGTGGGCGCAGGCGATCTGCCGCACCTGGGCGATATCAATCGCCTCCGAGCCGTCGTCCACCAGAATCACCTGATAGTCGAATCCCCGACAGGCGGCAAAAATGCGGGAGAGCGTCTTCGGTAAAAAGCCTGCGCTGTTATAAATCGGCATAACAATTGAGAAATCCATTTCTTACCTCAAGGATAATAGTAGGTAATCGCGTTTATCCGCAGTCACGGCGGACGTGGAGTAACGTCGAGGGCATGCCGTATGCTAGTCGATAAAATAGCCGCCCCATTCCTGTTCGATGCGCTCCGGCATCAGGCGGGATAAACCTGCGCCGGGCGTAAACGTCAGTTCGCCGAAATAGACCCGTTCCCCCACCTGATAAAAATCGACCCGCAGATAGGAAAACTGCTGCGCCGTCAGACGCGCCAGGCGCAGCATGTCCGCCAATTGCGACGGTGCAGCCAGGGGCTGCTCGGCGTTAGGCAGGACAAGGCGAATTTCCGTACGGTTCCACTGTTCATCGAAGATATCCCGCCGATGTTCGCCAAAGCGCTGGTAATCCACCTGAATAAAAATGCGAATCACACCCTCGCGGTTAAAACAGTGAAATTTGAGATCGTTCGGCACCTCGTCGTTTTCCAGCAACAGCCGTTCGACCATGATGCAGGGCTCAATATCGCGGTAGTGCCGCTCACGGCTTTGCTGATAAAAATTGGCGCGCATCCAGCGCCGGGTTTGATCGTATAGTTCGGCGTAGCTGACCTGTTCCTTGTCAAATACCAGCCGGTTATAACCGCTGCCGTGGTTGGCCTTAAGCACGAACTGGCGCGGCAGACGGCGAAAAACGTCATAACTCAGTTCCGCACCGTGCGCATACAGCTCAGTCAGATAAGCTTCTCCCCAGAGCCCGGCGATAAACTCACGCACCTTGTATTTATCCGACAGCATCGTGTAAATACCGCGTGGATAAATTTTACGCCGCATCAGCTTCTCGCTATAGCCGCGCGGGCGCGCCAGATGCGGCCACCGCTTAAAGTACATTGCATATTTCACCTGATGGTGCAGCGCATCAGGCAAGCACCGAACGATCCCTTTCAATAAACGATTAAGCATGCCGCCTCCTTAGCGTGCGAATGAAACGTGGCAGAGCGTAGTAACAGGTCAGCTGCAGGCGGACAATCTGCCCGCGGCGGAAAAAAGCGTTGAACACAAACAGGGAGAGAGATTCGGCCAGCAGCGTCGACAGCGCCGCGCCGGGCAGCCCGTAACGCGGGATCAGCACGGCGTTCATCACCACGTTGGCCAACGCCACCAGCGGCATCTTCAGCGCAATAAAACGATAGCCTGCCAGCAGCACCATGCTGCGGTAGGCCACCGTCCCCAGCACGGAAAACAGTGCGGTCAGCGTGCTCATCGCCAGGATACCGGCGGCCGGACGAAACGCATCACCGTACAGCCACGTCACCAGCGGCATGGCACAACCGGCCAGTATCAGCAATGCCGGCAGAGAAATCAGCAGCGCCAGCAGACACAGCAGACGGATGCGGTACTCCCGCTCCGGGCCGGCGGCGCAGCGGGCAATCCCCGGCATCAGCGATGTCACCAGCGCCAGCGGAATAAAGATCCAGCCCTGGCCCAGCGTCACGGCGGCGCTGTACCAGCCCACCGCCTGCGGCCCGAGCAGATTTCCGAGCATAATTTGATCGATGCGGGTGTAGATGACGATCGACAGCCCGGCGGCGGCCAGCGGCAGGCCGACGCGCAGCAGGTAACGGTCATAGCGCCGCGCCGCGCGCGCGCTATGCGGCGCCGGCGGCGATGGTTCACGACGGAACAGCCACAGACGCGTCAGATACGGCAGCGCGCTGGCGATAAGATACGGCACGGCAAACCATACCAGCGGCAGCGCCGCGCCGATCAGCGCCAGCCGCAGCACGATCGCCAACGCTAACGCCAGATTGTTAATCAGCGTATTACGCTTCGCCTGCAGCCGGGCATCGTAGTAAATCTTGTAAACATCCTGGACGGAAAAATAGGCGCTCGCCAACAGCAGCGTACTCATCCAGGTCTGCGGCGCCGGGTGATGGTAAACGCTCCATAGCCACAGCGGCAGCGCCAGCAGTAAAAACAACCGCCGACGCAGGCGCATGGAGGCGATCATCAGCCGGACGCCGCTGGCGCGGCGGCGGGCGACGCGGTTGAAGATCACGCTGTCGGCCCCCAACTGCGCCAGCGGCACCACAATGGCGATTGTCGCCAGCAGGTAGTTCAGCATGCCGAACTGCGCCGGCCCCAGGTAACGCGCCACATAGACGGAGACGAACACCCCCGAGAGACTGAGCGATACCCGCTCCAACATCAGCCAGAACGCATTGTGCAAAATCGCTTTCATACGGCTAGGTCCTGTGCACCGCATCGCCCTCTTCACGGTGGCTAGGGTAGGCGAAGTTGTAATAGCCGACATCGGTAACGGCTTTTTTCACCACGCCGTTAAGAATCACGCCTTTGACGGATACGCCGTTTTGTTCAAAACGGCGCAGACTGGTTTCAACCTGTTTAAGGCTGTTAACTGCAAAACGCACCACCATCAATGACGTTCCCGCATGATGGCCAATAATCGCCGCATCGGTAACCGCCAGGATCGGCGGCGTATCGATCAGCACGATGTCGTAACGCTGCCCCGCCCAACGTAAAAAGTCCGTAAAACGCGGGTGCATCAGCAGTTCGGAAGGATTCGGCGGCACCTGCCCGCGCGGGACAAAATCCAGATTGGCCAGCGCCGTGGTGCGCACCGCCAGGCTCGGCTCAGTGCGGCCGACCAGCACGTCGGACAGCCCCCGCTGCGCGTCATTACTCAGCCAGCGGTGCAAAAAACCCTTGCGCATATCGCCATCAATCAGCAATACCCGCTGGCCGGCCTGAGCCAACACCACCGCCAGATTGATGCTGGCGAAACTTTTCCCGCTGGCCGGGCTGGCGCCGGACACCATCAGAATATTGTTGCTCGCTTCCGTCATGGCGAAATGCAAACTGGTGCGCAGGCTGCGGAGCGCTTCGACGGCCAAATCTTCAGGCTGTTCCTGCGCCAATATCGGCAGCCGCTCACCGCCGCCGCGCGCCAGCAACAGCCGCTGGCTGCGGTTGCGTTTTGTCTGCCATAAAGACAGCGGCACCGTGGCATACACATTGATACCGCGTTTCTCCAGCGCAGCAGTATCGCCAATTCCCCGATGGAAGGCGCTGCGCAGCAAAATTACCGCAGCGGTAATCGTCGCGCCGCTGAGCAATGCCAGTATGACGATCAGTATTTTCTGCGGTTTTACCGGCTTAATCGTCGTTTCCGCCGCATCGATAATGCGAATGTTCCCTACCGTGCCCGCCTTACTGATGTTCAGTTCCTGCTGTTTATTCATCAACTGCATATACACCTGCTGATCAACCTGCACATCACGCGTCAGCCGCAGCACCTCCTGCTGGGTTTTCGGCAGGTTCTGTACCTGCTTGCCCAGGCGCGCTTTCTCCTGCTCCAGCGTGGCGCGCTTTTCCAGCAGGGCGCGATAGGCCGGATGCACTCGGGTATACAGTTTGGATATCTCCGACTCTTTGAAGGTCAGTTCGTTAAGCTGCGCCTCCAGCTGCACCAGCGTATCCAGCACCGACTTGGCCTCCAGCGACAGGTCCACCGAGTCATTCTGCTGACGAAACTGATTCAGCCGGTTTTCCGCCTGGTTCAGCGAAGATTGGGTCTGCGGCAGTTGGCGCGCCAGAAAAGCCAGCATCCGCTGGGCCTCTTCAGTTTTACGATCGATATTCTGCTGCAGGTAATTCTCGGTGATGCTCTGCAGAACCCGTCTGGCGCGCTGCGGATCTTCGCTCTCCAGTTTAAAGGTCATGATGCCGCTCTCTTTGCCCGCCAGCGCGATGCTCAGATTACGGCGCAGATCGTCAATGGCCTGCTGACGCGCCAGCTTCACAACGCGGAACGTGGCGCCCGGCTCAGCGGACAGCATCGTCACGCGCAGACGCCATGCGCCGTCCTGCAGCGTCTCCCCCGCCCGCCCGCGCAGCAGCGCCCGCCCGTCCTGGCTCAGGGTAAAGTGCTGGCTCTCATGCACGCTTAAGGTCAGGGGTTTACCCTGCATGTCCGCCGGCACCGCCAGTTCGGCTATCGACAACTGCGGGGCCGCCTTGCCCAGCAAGCGCGTCACGCCTTTGCCCACCAGCGGGAAAGCGTCTGCGCTGACGCGCACCGTCAGTCCCTGGCTGTCCACGGTTTTTCCCAGCACATAGCGGGAGTTGACCAGCGCAATTTCATCCTGCGTAGCGGAAAACTGCTCGCCGGCATTATCCAGCGATTGGCGCAGCAGCGACGCGCCGGTGGTCGGCTGTTCCACCTGCGCCATCGCCGTCGCTTCATAGATCGGCGTCGCCAGCAGTGCGTACAACAGCCCCAGCAACGCCGCCAAGACGGTCGCCAGCGCCAGACGCCAACGGTTGTCCCACAGCGGGCCGATCAGACGCTCCCACTCCAGTTTTTCTTCCACATCGGCCGCCGCGCCGGGTTGCACACTATTTTTTATCATCGCTGATCCTTGCATCACCCTTTACCCCTTACCAGTTACGCAGCCGCAACGTGGCTTCGCTCAGATCGTTCAAACCGGAAATGGTCGGCACCAGTTGGCTAATCAGTCGGTTCCAGCGCGTCACCGCCGCCGCGGTGACATACACCACGTCGTACGGCTGCAGTTGAAACTCCGTGCCCATTGCCAGCGCGGTGGCGTCCGACAGGTCAAACTGGTACAGCGCCGCCAACGCGTCGCCGTCCTTGTCACGACCGGGGCGGATAACGAATACTCCGGTGGCGTCCGCCAGCGTTTGACTGATGCCGCCGGCGTTGCCCAGCGCTTCGGTCAATGTCATGCCGCTGCGGTCCAGCTTCAAAGTGGCCTGCCTGCCCACTTCGCCCATCACAAATACTTTCTGGTCGTCGTTGCGCGGCACATAGAGAATATCCCCCGCCGTCAGCGGCAGGTTCTGGCTCAGATCGCCGTACTGCATCAACGCCTGTAACGAGATCGCCTGCTCTTTCCCCTGATGCGTTACCGTGACATTGCGCCAGTCTGCAGACTCGGTCAGCCCGCCAGCAGCGTTAATCGCATCCAACACCGTCAGCGGCACATTGGTGATCGGCTGCTGGCCGGAGAGGTTGACTTCGCCGGTGACATACGCTTTTTGCGAACGAAAGGCGGCAATATTGACGCCCACCTGCGGATTTTCGACCACCTCCGCCAGCCGGGCGGCGATCAGACTGCGGACTTCCTCAAGGGTTTTCCCCACCACCTGCAACTTGCCGATATACGGATAAAAAATGCTGCCGTCGGTATGCACCCAGTTACCGGTATCGCTGGCGCTGCGGTACTGCCCGGCCGGCGTGGTCAACTCCGGGTGGTCCCACACCGTGACGTTCAGCACGTCGCCGATGCCAATGCGGTACTGATACTGTTGCCGGAACAGTTCCAACTGCGGATTCGGCTGCGCCGACGGCGCCGCCCGCCGCATTTTGGCCAGTAGCATCGGCGTCATACGGTATACTGCCACCCTCGGCGTCAAGGCGCCGGCATCGTCCGCCGACGTCACCTTATGCTTACCCGCCGTCGGCAAGTGGGAACCAGGAAACAGACTACAACTGCCCAGCAACACGGCGGATAACGCCAGCGCCAGACGGGGAAAAGCACTATTCATGCAAGCATCCTGCTACAAAATTAACGATCGGCAGCCGGTGAACCGGACGCCATCCTTGTCCGCCGCGGCTCGCGCCCCAGCAGGAAATAACCGCCGGAACACAGCAAAAATGCCGCCAGCATCAAATTTTCCTGTAACGCCAACAGCTCGCCAAACAGGCCGAAAGCAGCCAGCACCATAGCCAGCAGTCCGCTTATCGCCAAAGCCTGGCGGGCGCTGAAGCCGCGGCGAATCAGAACGTGGTGCAGATGATCGCGGTCGGCGCGAAACGGGCTACGACGCCGGACGATACGGCGCAGCATCACACTCGCCATATCCATCAGCGGCACGGCGATCAGCCACAGCGCGCCGACCGGACGCATCACCGCGTCCTCCCCCTGCGTCGCGGTCAGCAACAGCCACAGCACGGTAAATCCCATCACCATGCTGCCGGCATCGCCCATGAAAATTTGATAGCGGCGCCCCAAGACGCCAAGGTTAAACAGCAGATAAGCCGCCAGGGTGGCGATCAGACTCAGACACCAGAGCACGGCGGCCAGATGCCCGTCCAGGGCGAACAGCGCGGCCAGACCGGCGAGGGTCACGCAGCACAGCATGCCTAACTGGCCATCAATGCCGTCGACCATGTTGTAAGCGTTGATAGCGCCCCATACCGCCAGCGGCGTCATCAGCAGGGCGCCATAGCCAAGCTGCACTGCGTCATCCCCCCACAGATGCCCCAGAGAGGAGAGCTGCATACCGGCCACCAGCATCATTACCAGCGCCAGCCCGCCCTGCACCGTCATACGCGGCGCGACCGGCAGTTCAAAACGGTCATCCAGCATGCCCAGCAGCAGCAATGCCGTCACGCAACCCAGGTAGACCGCCATATGCGGTATGCCATCCGGCTGCCGGAACGAAAACAGCACCACCGACAGATAGATCGCGATGCCGCCGCTCAGCGGGATATGCCCCTGATGCTGTTTGCGGACGCTGGGCTTATCAATCAGCGCCAGTTTTACGGCGATGACCCTGGCGATAGCCATCAGCAGCAGCGCCAAAAAAAATATCACTCCCAGTTGATAAAGCATCGTCCCTCCTTGTCCAAAGCGGCACGTTGCGCAGCGCTCCTGATAGATATACCGGACGCCCGCGCCCTGTTGCGTTAACGCGCGCGAAACTCATGCCTGATGGTTTTGGCAATCGCCTCATCCAACGCCACCGGCGCGACAAAATCGCTGCGTACGTCGCTCCTGAACTGTGTCCTGGCGCAAAACTTCGCCACGCGCACACGGCTGACAGGAAATTGGCGCCGGGTTATTTTACTCATCAGGTCTAACGCGCCGGCGCCGCACAGGCCAAGCCAATAGGGAATGCGCAGCGGCTTGTTATCTTTACCCAACGAAGCAGATACCGTGGTCACCAGCTGATTCATGGTTAAGTCAGGTTTATCAACATAATTGCAGACCTGATAAGCCGCCTGCTGATCGAGTGCGTATTCCAACCGGGCGGCAATATTTTCGACATAGGCCATCGACTTGAAATTATTCCCGCTGCCGATCATGACAAATCGTCCGCCGGCAATTTGACGCAGCAGGTTATAAACGTTGCCGCGATTGCCTTCGCCAAATACCACCGTCGGCCGGATTATCGTCAATTTGTTGTTCTTATCCGCCTTGCGCCAGGCTTCATAAACATATTCCGCTTCCAGTTTGGATTTGCCGTAGTGGTTAAAAGGATCAAAGGCGCCGTCTTCGCCGGTTTCCTGCTGAACAAAACCATAGACGGCCACCGAAGAGGTAAAGATCATCTGACGGATGCCTAGCGCCGCGGCCTGTTGGCAAAGATGGCGCGCCCCCTCCACATTCACCTGATAGTAAAGCGAAGTGGGCAGCACATTATCCCGGTGCTCCGCCGCCAGATTGATCACCGCATCACACCCCTCCAGCGCGGCACGCAGCGTTTGCGGCTGCGTTATATCACCGTATTGATAAAATTCGGGGTACGCTTCACTCGGATTTTTATCAATAATACGCAGCGTGAGATCGCTGCGCGAACGCAGACGTTTAACCAACCGCGTACCGATAAAACCAGAACCGCCGATAATAGCTACTTTACGCTCATCCATAATATTCACTCAGCCTGTTATCTTTATTTCCGTCAACTAACGAGGGCAAAAATCCAATAGCAATCAGCTATCCTTTACAGACTGAACAAATTAATATCCCCTTTCAAATAAGAAAAAATAAAATAGCGAACATTGCGCCAGATGAAACAAGACTCAAAGTGAAATTTATCTCTATTTAATTCTCTTTTTCGGGGGGAACAAATGCGCTCATCAAATGCTCCGGCAGGATAAGCTGAATTTCGCCACGCTCTTTGATTTCATCGTCACGGTATTGCTGCTGAAACTGTCCCTTCTTGGGATCGATACATTCAATCGTCACCTGCAACGACTTATCTCTCTGATACATGCACAACAGCGAGTGCAGCGAAGGCGCATCGGGATGGTCGGCACTGCCGAGCTTTAAGGTCAACAGTACCCGCGCCGGATGGTGTAGGCGATTCTCCCCAGCGGGGGAATGCATCTGGCCGCCCAGATGAAAGAAGATATTTGCAATCACCGCAAATAACGCCAGCAAGGATACCCATTTGACGCCGCGAATCATCCACGGAGAAAATCGACCAGATCGTTTCTTCGTCGCAGTAAACGGTTGCCTATGCCACAGAGAGAGCCGGGATGCTATTTTCTCCTGCGCCATACCCGGCTCGCGCGCAATGTTTATTTCCGCCAATTCAGAAACACTTCCCTGCAATGAACTTTCAGATGATTCCTGTTGAATATCATCGGAAACCAAAAGACCTGAATTCAAAATAGGTTCTTCATCATGGCTGTCATCGCTAAGAAAATTAAATATTGCGCGATTTTCAACCTTGTAACCTAAGCGAGGGATAGTTCTGATAATGGTATGCTCGCTGTCGCCAATCTTTTGACGAATAGATTTAATTGTCTGATTTATCGTCGAATCAGAACAATAGGTGCCTTTCCAGATGCTTTCTATAATTTCCGTCCGGGTCACCAGCTCAGGAGAATTGGCGACCAACAGAGAGAGTATTTGATACTCCTTCCAACGTAGACGGGTGCTTTTCCTGGAAGGGATCAATACATTGAGATTCCTGATCGTTATTCTTTTATCGAGATTCACGTTAATTTCCTTAATGAGCCCACTCCTGCACGCGTGGTATAGAAATAAGAAAAAACGACCAAGAAATCAAATGTAAACTCAACAAGTTGACAAATTTATATTTTCACCTATATGAAAAAATAATTTCACTTATGACATCAATACATTTCCATATAATTTTAACGCCTGTCTCATGCGGCCTTAAAAATCTCAACCCTGTGTAGAAAAGCCTTAAAAAAATAACTTCAATTTATTGAATTTAAAAGAAAAAGTAAAAAACAAGCCGATGTTCAGACCGACAGTAAAATTGTAAAATTTCATTCTGAAATGAACAAGAAAACATATTTAAAAAACAGGTTTCAACTTAATCCTATTGTAAGTCTGGCATAGATAGTGGCATGGAGAAAGAATGAGACTAATCTCATTGAACGAATGGAGGACAATTAAATTAAAATAAAAAACACTGGGATGGTAATGCAACAAAGATGTTACAGGGAGTGAGATGTGAGAATCATTAGCGTAAATAACTTAATATTCAATGCCGTATTAAATATCGTAATCAACCATTGGGTGAAGGCGTATGTTTTATTAGGAAACTTACCTACGCGGCTATTTAAATCGTTTGAAATTACAGGTTTTAGTCCGATGCGTGCAGGTATCTCTCTTAACGCAGAGATACCTGCAGAGAAATACGTATTACCCGCGAGCCTTACGTCCGTATACCAACCAGGTAATCACCACACAAAGGATATAAAATACCAGGAAGATTTTCATCGCCCCGGCCGGCGAACCGGTCATCGCCAGTGAGGTTCCGAAGGCTTTGGGGATGAAGAACCCACCGATCGCACCAATCGCGGAGATAAACCCTAGTGCGGCGGCAGTATCGGTCACCGCTTCGCGCTGCGCCTCTTCGTCGCTGCCGCCGGCGTCCTTGACGCGATCAACGGTAATTTTACGGAAAATGACCGCGATCATCTGGAAAGTAGAGCCGCTGCCCAGCCCCGCCGTCAGAAACAGCAGCATAAAGACGCCATAAAAGGCGATAAAGGAGCCGGATGAACCGGCGCCCGGCAGCGTCAGGAACAACAGCCCGGCAAACAGCGCCATCAGCACGAAGTTGATCAGCGTTACGCGGACACCGCCGAAACGGTCCGACAGTGCACCGCCGACCGGGCGCGCCAACGCGCCGAGGAACGGGCCGAAGAAGGCGTAATGCAGGATCACCACATCCGGGAACTGGGTTTTCGACAGCATGGCGAAACCGGCGGAAAAACCGATGAAAGAGCCGAATGTAGACAGGTACAACAAACTGAGCAACCACAGGTGTCCGCGTTTCAGCACCGGCAGCTGCTGGCTCAGCGACGCTTTGGAGGCAGCCAGGTCGTTCATGCCGAACCAGGCCGCCAGCGTGGCGATCAGTAAAAACGGCACCCAGATCCAGGCGGCGTTCTCCAGCCACAGCTGGCTGCCGTCCGGCTGCGGGTGACCGCTGCCGCCAAACAGACCGAACATCCCCAGCGTAATCACCAACGGAGCCACCAGCTGCATTACGCTGACACCGAGGTTGCCCAGGCCGCCGTTCAGCCCCAACGCGCCGCCCTGCCTCGCTTTAGGGAAGAAGAAGCTGATATTCGCCATACTGGAGGCGAAGTTGGCGCCGCCGAAGCCGCACAGCAGCGCAATAATGACAAAAATATGGAAAGGTGTGGCGGGATCCTGCACCACGACGCCCAACCACAGGCAGGGTGCGATCAGCAGACAGGTGCTGATCGCCGTCCAGCGGCGGCCGCCGAAAATCGGTATCACGAAGGAGTAAGGCACGCGCATAATCGCGCCGGATACCGAGGGCAAAGCGGTCAGCATAAACAGCTGCTCGGTGGTGAAGTTGAAGCCGACCTTATTCAGGTTGACGGCAACGGCGCTGAACAACATCCAGACGCAGAAGCCCAGAAGCAGACAGGGAATCGAGATCCACAGGTTGCGGTTGGCGATACGCTGCCCCCGCTGCTGCCAAAACTCACTGTCTTCGGGTCGCCAGTCCTGAATAACCGCGCTCGTTTTTTTGTTTGATGACGTTGCTATGTGCGACATAAATAACCTCGAAAGCACGCTGATAATTGCATCCACCCTAGAGTTCCGCCCATAGAGCAAAGTTGACATAAATCAAGCCGGGTGCAGGTAGCCGTCGCCGCAAAATGCCCCCAACTCTATTAGGGAGTAAACTTCAGATCGTTTAAATAATTTTTATATTCAATCAGATAGACATTAGCCAATGCGCAGAAAAGTTGGCATACCGGAGGCAGGGAAACTAATGGTTACTTCGTTATAGGTATGGGGTTATCTGCAGGGATAATGAAAAATAGCGCCAAATTGTTATCGGAACGGCTCGCCCGTCTTCCGATTGTTCCTCACTTCGCCGTCGTCGTTTTCAGGAATCTGCGCCGTATGAAATCATTACTGGCTCCGCTCTCCATCGTTAATCAGGTCGCCGTGCTGATGCTGCTGCTGGCGCTGCTTGGCATCGGCGGCATGAGCATCTCCGCCTGGATGGCGCAAAGCATTCAGGGCAATGCACATGCCATCAACAAGGCGGGATCGCTGCGTATGCAGAGCTATCGTCTGCTGGCATCGTTACCGCTGGATGCGCGCAGCGAGGAGCTGATTGCTGAACTCAGCCGCGATGCCGACAGCGAGGATTTACAACGTTCGGTGGCGCAGGAAGGACTGACGCCGCAATTTTATGCGCTGCGCGATTACTGGCAGCACACGCTGCAGCCCCGGCTACGCCAGGCGCGGCAGCCTGCTGACGCCGCCGCGCAGGTGGCGCACTTCGTCGGCCTGCTGGACGCGCTGGTATCGGATATTGATCATCAGACCGAACGCCGGCTGCTGGCGGCAACGCTGGTGCAGTGGGTGTTCATCGCTCTGACGCTGCTGCTGCTGGCCGTCACCGTCTGCTACCTGCGGCAACGGCTGCTGCACCCTTGGCGCCAGTTGGTCACCCTGGCGATGGCGGTCGGGCGCGGCGATTTCAGCCAGCGCTTCCCCCAACGCGGGCGGCAGGATGAAATGGCCTCGCTCGGCGGCGCCTTGAATAGCATGTCGGATGAATTGTCCAACATGTACACGCGGCTGGAGCAGCGCGTGGCGGAAAAAACCGCCGATCTGCAGCAAAAAAATCAGGTTCTGCGCTTTCTTTATCACGCCAGCCGACAGTTGCATACCAGCGACCCGATGTGCAGCCGGCTGATGCCGGTGCTCAGCCAGCTGCAAACCCTGACGCCGCTGCGCGCCATACAGGTCAGGCTGTACGAAAACAACAGCCAGGAGCAGTTTCAACAGCTCAGCAGCCAGGAACCGCTACGCCCGGAGCACTGCCACAATCCGGCCTGCCGCGCCTGCCTGAGTGACAACATCATGGCGGATGAAGGGCCGACGCTCAGCTGGAGCCTGAGCGATAAGCTGGGCAACTACGGCCTCTTGCTGGCGCAAAGCCGGCAGCCGCTGAACGACGAACACCGGCAATTGGTCGGCACGCTGGTTGAACAACTGACCAGCGTGCTGGCGATCGAACGGCAGGTCGATCATCAGCAGCAATTGATCCTGATGGAAGAGCGCGCCGCTATCGCCCGTGAGCTGCACGATTCGATCGCCCAGTCCCTGTCGTGTCTGAAGATGCAGACCAGCTGCCTGCAGATGCAGGGCGCGACCCTGCCGGCCGACAGCCTGATGCTGGTGCAGCAGATGCGTGAAGAGCTGAACACCGCCTACCGCCAGCTGCGCGAGCTGCTGACCACCTTCCGGCTGCAGCTGAGCGAACCGGGCCTGCTGGCGGCGCTGCAGAGCACGGTGCGGGAGTTCAACGCGCGCCTCGGCATCGACATCGCGCTGGATTATCAGCTCGGGCCGCGCACCGTCCCGGCTTATCAGGCCATCCACCTGCTGCAAATCGCCCGCGAGGCGCTGAGTAATATTCACAAACACGCCAAGGCGACGGAAGTCCGCATTCAGGTCATCAACCGTCAGGGGGAAGTGACGCTGACCGTCAGCGATAACGGCTGCGGACTGCCGCCCAACAGCGAACGCCCCGACCATTACGGGCTGATTATCATGCGCGATCGCGCCAAAAACCTGCACGGCCGCTGTGAGATCGTCTCCGGAGACGCAGGCGGAACAACGGTCAGCGTGGTATTCCGCCCGGAGATCCCCTGATATATCAGGGAATAGCGCCGGTCGCCGGCCATTGAACATTTACAGGAGAAGTTATGACCACCGAAACTGAAGGTGCCGCCACCATACTGCTGATTGACGATCACCCCATGCTGCGCAACGGCGTCAAACAGTTAATCAGCATGGATTCCCGCTTGCAGGTCATCGCCGAAGCCAGTAACGGCGCGCAGGGCGTTGAGCTGGCGGAACAGTTTGACCCGGATCTGATCCTGCTGGATTTGAATATGCCCGGCATGAACGGGCTGGAAACCCTCGACCAGCTGCGGCTGACCGCCCTGTCCGGCCGGGTGGTGGTGTTCAGCGTCTCCAATCACGAAGACGACGTCGTCAGCGCGCTCAAACGCGGCGCCGACGGCTATTTGCTGAAAGATATGGAGCCGGAAGTCCTGCTGAAGGCGCTGCATCAGGCCGCCGCCGGGCAGATGGTGCTGAGCGAAACCCTAACGCCGATCCTGGCCGCCAGCCTGCGCGACAACCGTCCGGCCGCCGAACGCGATATCCAGCAGCTGACCCCGCGCGAGCGCGATATTCTGAAGCTGATCGCCCAGGGTTTACCGAACAAACTGATCGCCCGCAAACTGATGATCACCGAAAGCACGGTGAAAGTGCACGTCAAACACCTGTTGAAAAAGATGAAGCTAAAATCCCGCGTCGAGGCCGCCGTATGGGTGCTGCAGGGAAAAACCGTCAGTTAAGCGCCGGCACCTGCGGCGTCTGCAGCATTTTCGGCTCGGACAGTTCGTCTTCCCGGCCGCCGCCGGCGCTCAGCGGCGGCGTCAGCTGCAGCGTGATCCAGTTGGAAGTCACGCGCTGCTGTTTTTCATCTTCCAGCGTCACCGACAGCCGGTAACGGTTTTCCGCTCCCGGCGTATCGTCCCAGGCCGGCATAATCACACTCCAGCCGTGCGGATCGGTATTGTTGCGCGGCGGCGTCAGACTCAGGGTTTGGGTATCGCCCTGCCAGCTGACACGGGTAATTTTGTTGCTGGCGCGAATATCCACCACCAGCTGCAGCGTTTCCCCCGGCTGCAGGTTCCACGGCGGCGTCGCCAAAAATACCTGCAGCGTCTTGCGTTGTTTAAACTCCAGCACCGGCACGCTGTTGCGTTCGATCGGATCGTAGCGGCTGCCGCGCAGCGACTTGGCCTGCGCCACGTATTCCGGCGAGATCTGCTTCGACAACGGCACGCCGAAACGGTAATTGACCGACAGCTCCACCCTGTCTTGCGTTTCACCGCCGTCGCCCAGCTTGTGCTGCGCCTTCAGCGTCATCAGCGGCACCGGCGTATAGTTCAGCCCCAGCTGCATGGCGCGCGGATCGCGCTGTTTATTGCCGCTGCCGAACAGGTCGACATTGTCGCCGAGATACTGCTCATAGCTCAGCGTAGCGCCAAGCTGGCGGTAAAACGGCAGATAACCCTGGGTGGTAATATCATAGCCGCGCGCCGGACGGCTGAGGAAAACGCCGTCGCTTTGCTGCTCACGCATCGCCGAAAGCGGCTGATAGTAATTGGCGGAAAAACGCAGGTAATCCCCCCAGGCTTCGGCGCCGACGCTGGCGCGGTTGCGCTGGTTCTCCAGATCGCTGTCAAACACCGTGTTGTAGCCCAGCAGCCAGTCACCGCTGACCCAGCGCTGACCCAGCCCCAGATTGGCCAATGAACTGTCGGTGCGCTGCTGGAAACCGAGCTGGCTGTAGGTCAGCAGACCGTTAACATCGTACAGCGGGCTGAACAGTTGCCCTTTACTGCCGGAAAAGTCGCCGTCCGAAGTCAGCGCCAGCGAGACATTCGCCGTTCCCAGCGGCGACAGCAGTTCCTGCGCCTGCTGCTGCAGCAGACCGGTCGCCTGGCCGATGGCGTAGTTCTCCGCCTGGGTGCGCAGTTGCTCCCTCGACACCTTATTCAGGTTACTCTCACCAAAGGATTTGGCCTTGGTCGCCCACTCTTTTTCCCGCGCGCTTTCCAGCAGCGTGCTGCCGCCCAGCTCCGGCAGGTCGGCGGCGGCGTTTTTATTCCGGTTCACCACGGAGTCGGGCGCCGGCGGCGACTCTGCCGCAACAGGCAAGATGGGAAGCAGAGGAACTAACAGACACAGCAGCGAAACCCGGCGGGCCGCACTGCCGTCAGCGATAGGTCTAACTTTGCGGAAATGTTGAATCAAAACTGCCATTAAACTCGCACCACGTCCCCGTCCACGGGAGAGGGTAAACTCAATTTTTGCTACGGTTACTCCGAACCGCAGACAGCCAAAGATGTATTCACTATAGCACAGGCCCGCGCCCGTTATCCGTGAGTCGCCGGGGTAAACGACGATACCGCAGCATAGTCCGTAGCCCCCAGAAAACAATCAGATAAAACTCAATCGGCAATGGCATGAAACCTGCTATGCTTCGAACCACTTTGACGTGCAGAGCAGGAGGCTGAGTGAGCCAGAAACAACCAAGTAAAGAGCGCTTTATCGGCCTGGAGTGGCTGAGATTTCTGCTGGGGTGCTATGTGATGGTGTACCACACCGCCCACCAGTACCCGCAAATCCGCAGTATTCCCATGCTGCCGGAATTCACCAGCATGGGTTTTTTCGCCACCAGTACCTTCTTTATCCTGTCGGGTTTTCTGCTGAGCCACGTCTATTTCAACGGCAATCAAATGCGCGAACCGGCACGTACTTTCTGGGCTAAGCGCTTCTTTAACCTGTATCCGATCCATATTGCGGCCTTGCTGATTGCCATCCTGACGGTCACGCTGATGCAGTGGTGGGCGATCCCGCCGGAAGGCCCCGCCGCCAGCCTGCGCTTTGTGATTTACGACACCAATGAAGAGCTGGGGCGGACCAACCCGGAAATGTTCCGTCACTATATGACCAACCCGCAGCTGGCGTTTAACACGCTGCTGCAACTGCTGATGCTGCAGGCCTGGAACCCCTACTTCCTGACCTTTAACGCCCCGCTGTGGTCACTGTCTACCCTGTTCTTCTTTTACCTGCTGTTCCCGCTGCTGGCGCCGCGTCTGCTGGCCGTACGCAATAAAAAGCTGTGGTTTGTGCTGCTGTGGGGGCTGTATCTGCTGCCGGCTATATGGGTGATCTGGCAGCAGCAATATGGCATGCCGTATACCGGCCTGCTGCAGCGCGGCCCGCTGTTCCGCCTGCCGGAGTTTCTGGCCGGCATCGTCTGTTACGCCATCTTCCGTCAGCGGCGCGCCGATGCGGTGCCGCACGGCGCCGTCTGGCGCTGGGGCTGCGTCGCCTTTATCGCCGCCTGCTTTGTGATTGCCACCTTCCTGTTCACCCACGGCGGTGCCAAATATTGGTACTTCCTGCTGCATAACGGCCTGCTGCTGCCGGCGCAGTGCGCGCTGGTCTATCTGAGCGCGCTGGCCCGCACCCCGGCCAGTCGCTGGGTACAGCACTGGTCGCCACGGCTGGGGGCCGCCTCGCTGTCGATCTTCGCGCTGCACGTGCCGCTGTTTAACCTGTTCCGCACCGTTGAACAGTGGCTGCGCGGCGATCCGCTGGGCTGTTTCAGCAGTTGGAGCGCCTGTATCGCCGCCGCCGGCGAGGTGAAACTGTCGATTACCGGCTATCTGCTGTATCTGTTGCTGAGCGTGATGCTGTGCCTGTTGTTCCAGGAGCGTTTCGTCGTGCCGCTGCGCAACGCGCTGACCCGTCGCTTCCTGCCGGCCAAGCGCCAACCGATCGGCAACGGTGGCGCATAAGCGCGGCGCGCTCGCCTTTTGCCGATTTATTCGCCCCATTTCACTGAATTTCATCTCTCCCGTTTTCCTTCTTCACCCCGCTGCCAACCGGCAGCGGGGTGAAACCTGCGTCATTTCACCAAAACTCACATGCGCGCGGGAAGCGACGAATGTTAGCCTGCACTACGCATTCAGGGACATTCGGGCAACGGAGAACCGCTTATGCCAAACTCATCCGCCGCGGCCGCAGGCATGCCGGAAACGCGCTTTCCCGCGCTGGGGTGGCTGTTGCCGCCGCTGGTTTTGTGCGTCTGGTTCGCGCCTTATATCTCGCTGGTAGCGGGCTGCGGGCTGATCGCCGCCGTGATGCTGCTGCGCCAGCAGCCCAGCCGCAGCCTTAGCCTGGCCGCCTTTCTGATCCTGACGCTGATATCAGCGGTGCCGCTGGCGACCAAAACGCTGGAGCCGCGGATGAACGACAAGGTGAATTACTACCTTGAGATGCTGCAGGCCAGCGGCTACGGCCTGACGGAGTGGCTGACGCAGTTTTCCGGCGCGGACTTTCTCTCACACCTGCTGTTCAAACTGAGCGCCATGCTGTTCGGCAGCGGCAACGCCGCCTTCGCCGCTTTCTTTATTGTCAGTTTCTCGCTGCTGGCCCTGGGCGTCTATCGTCTGACGCGGGTCTACTTTGCCGTCATCCTGTTTCTGTTCTGCTGTCAGTACAATTTTCAGGGGCTGTACGGTAATCTGCTGCGTCAGGGGCTGGCGCTGTCCTTTCTGGTATTGGCGGCGGCAGAGCAGCGACGCGCGCCCATGTTGCTGTGGATTATCCTGGCCTCTTTGAGCCACTTTTCGTCCTACCTGTTCCTGCCTTTCCTGCTGCTGCCGGCGCGCTGGCGCACTATCGGCACCCTGCCGGCGCTGGCGGCGTTCGCCGCCTGCTACCTGGGCGGCACGCTGCTGATGCCCAAACTGCTGGCGCTGGTCGGCAACGACTTTCTGGCGACACGCGCCGAGGCCTACGTCAGCGGCAGCTTCGGCAATAATCCGCTGCGGAAAATTCAGATAACGCTGCTGTATATCGCCGTGGTGGAGGCGCTGTATCAGTTTTCCCGCTTTTACTTCCGCCACCGCGACCACCCGGCGCTGCAGAGCGCCTACGCGGTGCGGTTGATGTTTCTCTATACCAGCGCCATCTTCTTCACCACCAGCAGTTTTGAAGAGGTCGCTAACCGCTACTCGTTCAATATGATGATTTTCGTGCTGATCTTCATCGTCATTATCTGCGGCCAGTTGAAAGACGCCGTCAGCCGGGTGCTGCTGACGCTGCTGTGTTTCAGCCTCGGCGTCGCTTCCTATCTGTACATCAATCTGATTGGCGTACAGCAGTTTTGGTACGGCGATCTGCAGGCGCTGCTGACCGACAGCCTGCCGGCGGTGTTCGCCAAGCTACAGATCAGCGGTGCGCTGTAGTCAAAACGCCCGGCCTTCAGGCCACCTGCCGGCCGGCGTGCTGCGCCAGCAGCTTCTTCAATTCCGGCAGGCAGGAGCCGCAGTTGGTGCCGCACCGCAGCGCTTCGCCCAACGCTTCGGTGCTGCCGCAGCCCTGAGCGATCGCCGCCATAATCTGCGGCTCCCCGATGCCAAAACAGCTGCACACCGTCCGCCCCTGCGCCGCCTGCCCCGGCGCGGCGCGGCCGGCCAGCAGCGCCAGCCGCGGCGGCCCCGACGGCGGCGCCTGCTCAAAGGCCGCCAGGATTGCCGCCCGATCGAGCGCCAGCGCCTGCCGGCGCACGTAAAACGCCAGTTGCACCTCGCCCCGCCGCCAGCCGATCAGGTGATAGCCGTACTGCGACAGCGACGCACTCTGTAGCGTCAGCCCCTCCAGGCCAAAGTGCTGCTGCAGCCAGGCCTCCCAGTCCGCCACCGGCTGCTGGCCGGCCATAATAAAATGCGTCGCTTGCGCCTGCGTGACCCGGCTCCAGTAGATGCCTGCCGGCGGCGTCGCCGTGCCGCGCAAAAAGATCTCCGCCTGCCAGCAGGCAGGCCAGCGGCTGACGCGTACCGGCGCATGCTTGCTCTCCGGCTGGCCGGACAGCGCGTCGACCACCGGCGGGATCAGGCTGTCCACCCGCCCCTGCGCGGTGAAACGGTCATTCCAGTGCATCGGTACGAAGACGCTGCCGCGCCGCTGGTCCGTCGTCAGCTGCGCACGCGCGATCATCCAACCGTGGCGCGTGGCAAGGCGCGTCAGCTCGCCGTCGGCAATGTCCAGCGCCGCCGCATCCTGCGGGTGCAGCGCGCAGAATGGCTCGCTGATATGGCGCATCAGTCGCGCCGTTTTGCCGGTACGCGTCATGGTGTGCCACTGGTCACGAATGCGTCCGGTATTCAATACCAACGGGTAGCGCAGCGTCGGCGCATGCTGCGGCAGACGCGGAGCGATCGGCAGCAGCCGCGCTTTGCCGTCGGGGTGGAAGAAACGCCCGTCGGCAAACAGCCGCTGACACCCCGTCGGGTATTGCGCGTTCACCGGCCACTGCAGCGGCGTCATCTGCCGCCAGGCCTGGCGGTCAAGCCCGGCCAGCCCGCTGATATCAAACGCCCGCGTCCCCTGATTCTCAAAACCGGACAGCGCCGCATGCTCGCTGAAGATCTCGGCCGGATGGCGGTAGTCGAACGCCGCGCCGTAGCCCATGCGCTGCGCCACCTGGCTGAGGATCCACCAGTCGGCGCGCGCTTCGCCCGGCGGCGGCAGAAAAGCGCGCTGGCGGGAAATGCAGCGCTCCGAATTGGTCACGCTGCCCTCTTTCTCCCCCCATGCCAGCGCCGGCAGGCGGATATGCGCCAGCGCGGCGGTATCGGTGTCGGCCATCACCTCGGACACCACCACCAGCGGGCACTCTTTCAGCGCCTGACGCACCCGATCGGCGTCCGGCAACGACACCACCGGGTTGGTGCCCATAATCCATACCGCCTTCACCGTACCGTCGGCCACCGCGCGGAACAGATCCACCGCGTTCAGCCCCGGCCGGCGCGCAATGTTCGGCGCCTGCCAGAAACGCCGTACGCGGTCGACCTCCTCCTCGCCAAAGCCCATGTGTGCCGCCAGCTGGTTAGCCAGCCCGCCCACTTCGCGCCCGCCCATGGCATTCGGCTGACCGGTCAGCGAAAACGGCCCGCAGCCCGCCCTGCCGATGCGGCCGCCGGCCAGGTGCAGGTTGATAATGGCGTTGCATTTATCCGCTCCGCTCGACGACTGATTCACCCCCATGGAATACAGCGTCAGCCAGTTTTTCGCCTCCGCCAGCAGGTGGAAGAAGGCCGTCACCTGCGCCAGCGGCAGCTGACAGTATTGCGCCACCCGCTGTGGCGTCCATGCCTGCGCCGCCTGCAGCGCCGCCGATGCGCCTTCAGTGTGGCGTTGTAAAAATGTCTCATCCAGCAAGCCCTGCTGCGCCAGCCAGTGCAGCGCGCCGTTAAACAGCGCTGCGTCACTGCCGGGACGCAGCGCCAGATGCAGATCGGCGTCATCACAGCTGGCGGTGGCGCGCGGGTCGATCACCACCACCTTCATCGCCGGCCGCTGCTGACGGGCGCGCATCAGGCGCTGATAGAGGATCGGATGCGCCCAGGCGGCGTTGGATCCGCACAGGATCGCCACATCCGTCAATTCAACGTCCTGATAGCTGCAGGGCACCGCATCGCCGCCGAAGGCGCGTTTGTAGCCCACCACCGCCGACGCCATGCACAGACGCGAATTGGTGTCGATATTGGCCGCACCGATAAAACCTTTCATCAGCTTATTGGCGACATAGTAATCCTCCGTCAGCAGCTGGCCGGACGCGTAAAACGCCACCGCCTGCGGCCCGTGCTGCGCAATGATCTGCGCAAAGCGCCGGGCGACCGTCTCCAGCGCCTGCGGCCAATCGACCTGATGGCCGTCAACCTGCGGCTGCAGCAGCCGCCCCTGCAGATCCAGCGTTTCCGCCAGCGCGCTGCCCTTGACGCACAGCCGGCCGCCGTTGGCCGGATGCGTCGCATCGCCGCTGACGCTGATACCGTCGCCCTGCGTCGTCACCGCCACGCCGCAGCCGACGCCGCAATACGGGCAGGTGGTACAGTGCGGCGCGCTCATAACGCCGCCCCCGCCATCTCCTGCGCCTGCGCCTGCGGCTGCAGCGGGCCAGGCTCGCCGTACACCCACACCCGCTCCTGATCCACCCGCACCGGCCAGACCTCGAGGCGCACATTGCTGTCCTCCAGGCTGACGCCGTCACGCAGGCGGAAGCGCTGCTTGTACAGCGGTGAGATCACCACCGGCTCACCCGCCGCGTCGCCGAGCAGGCCGCGCGCCAGTACGTTGGCCGAACTGCCCGGTTCACGGTTGGCCAGCGCGTACACGCCGGCGCCCGGCAGGTGAAACAGCGCCACCTGTTGTCCGGCCACCCGGGCGGCGATGCCGCTGTGCGGCGGAATATCGCTCAGTGCGCACACCTCTTCCCACTGCGTCTCAGGTTCCCGCGCCGGCTGCACCTCAATCACCTGAGCGCGCGCCTCGGCCGGACGGCGCTGTCCGCGCTCCGGCTGCCACGCCACCGCCTCGTCCGGCTGGTCACTGTTGACGAACGCGCGGAACTGACGCAGTTTCTCCAGGCTGGCCAGCGTGGTTTGCCATTCACACTGGTAGCTGGCGATCACCGCCTGCATCTCGTTTTCCAGTTCGGCGGCGATGCCGAGGCTGTCCTCCAGCACCACCTGGCGCAGATAGTCCAGCCCGCCCTCCAGATTATCCATCCAGGTGCTGGTGCGCTGCAGCCGGTCGGCGGTGCGGATATAGAACATCAGGAAACGGTCGATGGTGCGGATCAGCGTCGCGCTGTCCAGATCGCTGGCAAACAGATCGGCATGGCGCGGTTTCATGCCGCCGTTGCCGCACAGGTAGAGGTTCCAGCCCTTGTCGGTGGCGATCACCCCCACGTCTTTGCTCTGCGCTTCGGCGCATTCACGCGTGCAGCCCGATACCGCCATCTTGATTTTGTGCGGCGAACGCAGCCCCTTGTAGCGGTTCTCCAGCTCAATCGCCAGCCCGGTGGAATCCTGCACGCCATAGCGGCACCAGCTGGAGCCGACGCAGGATTTCACCGTGCGCAGCGATTTGCCGTAGGCATGGCCGGTTTCGAAGCCGGCCTTCACCAGCTGTTGCCAGATCTCCGGCAGTTGCTCCAGGCGCGCGCCGAACATATCCACCCGCTGGCCGCCGGTTATTTTGGTATACAGCTGATAGCGCTGGGCAATCTGCCCGATAGCGATCAGCCCCTGCGGCGTTATTTCGCCGGCCGGCACCCGCGGCACGACCGAATAAGTGCCGTCCTTTTGAATATTGGCGAAGAAGCGATCGTTGGTGTCCTGCAGCGGCAGGTGCTGCGGCTCCAGCAGGTGTTCATTCCAGCAGGAGGCCAGAATCGACGCCGCCAGCGGCTTGCAGATTTCGCAGCCGTGGCCGCGGCCATGTTTTGCCATCAGTTCATCGAAGCTGCGGATATTGCCGACCCGCACCAAGTGGTACAGCTCCTGGCGGGAATAGGCGAAATGTTCGCAGACGTCTTTTTTCACCTCGACGCCGCGCTGCGCCAGTTCATGCTCCAGCACCTGTTTCACCAGCGCCGCGCAGCCGCCGCAGCCGGTGCCCGCCTTGGTGCAGCTTTTCACCGCCGCCAGATCGCCGCAGCCCTGTTCCACCGCCGCGCCGATATCGCCCTTGCTGACGTTATGGCAGGAGCAGATCTGCGCGCCGGCCGGCAATGCGGCCACCCCCAGCCCTTTTGGCGCCCCGCCGGCGGCGGCCGGCAGGATCAGGCTTTCCGGCGCCGCCGGCAGCGGCAGATCGTTCAGCATCATCTGCAACAGCGTGCTGTATTCGGCGCTGTCGCCCACCAACACCGCCCCCAGCAGTTTTTTGCCGTCGGCGGAGACCACCAGCTTTTTGTAGACCTCCGCCGGTCCGTCAACCCAGCTGTAGCTCTGGCTACCGGCGCTGCGACCGTGGGCGTCGCCGATTGACGCCACCTCCACCCCCAACAGTTTCAGCTTGGTGCTCATATCCGCACCGCAAAATTGCGCGACGCCGCCGGCCAGCGTATCCGCCAGCGTGCGCGCCATCTGATAGCCCGGCGCCACCAGACCGAAAATCTGCCCGTTCCACAGCGCGCACTCGCCGATGGCGAAAATCGCCGGATCGCTGGTGCGGCACTGGTCATCAATCACGATGCCGCCGCGTTCGCCCAGCGCCAGATCGGCATCCCGCGCCAGCTGGTCGCGCGGGCGGATGCCGGCGGAAAACAGGATCAGGTCGGCCTCCAGCCGCCCGCCGTCGGCAAAATGCATACTGTGACGGTGTAACAAACCGTCCTCTATCGCCCGGGTTTCCTTGCCGGTATGCACGTTGACCCCCAGCGCCTCAATTTTTTTACGCAGCATGGCGGCGCCGCCGTCGTCCAGCTGTACGCCCATCAGGCGCGGCGCGAATTCCACCACGTGGGTTTCCAGCCCCAGCTGACGCAACGCGTTGGCCGCCTCCAGCCCCAGCAGGCCGCCGCCCACCACCACGCCGACCCGGGCGCTGTCGGCGCTGGCCGCTATGGCCGCCAGATCGTCCAGCGTGCGATACACCAGACAGTCCGGCCGCTGGTTACCGGGGATCGGCGGCACAAACGGATAAGAACCGGTAGCCAGCACCAACTGGTCATAGGCGGTCTCCCGCCCTTCGCTGTCGGTGACGCACTTGCGCTGACGGTCGATGGCGCATACCCGCAGGCCCAGCCGTAGCTCAATGCCGTAGCGGTCAAAAAAACCATCTTCCACCACCGACAGCGACTGCGCGCTGCGGCCAGCAAAGAATTCGGACAGGTGCACGCGGTCATACGCCGCCACCGGTTCTTCGCCAAACACCACAATGTGGTAGCGCTGATGCAGCTCGCGCGCCACCAGCTGTTCCAGGAAGTGATGTCCCACCATGCCGTGACCGGCGACCAACAATACGGGTTTGTGCATATCGCTTTTCCTCTCGTTCGCCGTCACTGCGGCTTCACACTCTGTCCTGCCGAACAGCAGCGCCGCCGGATCCGTCACCGGGCGGCCCAGCCGTTGCAGATAAAATTGCGCGTCGCCGGCGTCGCCATACAGCAGCACGCCGTGCAGCACGCCGTCGCGCAGCAACAGGCGGCGGTAGTGCTGCGCCTGCGGATCTTCGGCGTAATGAACCTCATCGCCCTCTGCCGGCTGTACCTCGCCGGCGCACAGCATGTCGATGCCGCTGACCTTTAAGCGAGTGTTCAGCGGCGCGGGCCGGAAGGGTTCACTCGCCTGCCCGGCCAGCCGCTGCGCCAGCAGCGTCGCCTGCTGCCAGCACGGCGCCACCAGGCCGAAGGTGGTTTCCCCCAGCTGGCTGCACTCGCCCACGGCGTAGATCGCCGGATCGTCGGTCTGCTGGTGCTCGTCCACCATGATGCCGCGCTGACAGGCCAGCCCGGCCTGCTGCGCCAGCGCGATGGCCGGCCGCACGCCGGCGGCAATGACCGCCAGATCGCAGGCCAGTTCGCGCCCGTCGCTCAGTCTGGCGCCCTGCAGTTCGCCGTCGCCGTAAAAGGCGCTGACCTGCGTCGCCAGATGACTGTCGATGCCGCGCGCCGCCAGGTTGTTCTGCAGCATGCCCGCCGCGCGGGCATCCAGCTGACGCTCCATCAGCCACTCGCCCCGGTGCACCACCGCGCTGCGCACGCCACGGGCGGCCAGCGCCGCCGCCGCCTCAATCCCCAGCACGCCGCCGCCCACCACCAGCGCCCGCGCCCCCGGACGGCAGCGGCCGAGCATCGCCTCGACGTCGTCCAGCGTGCGGAAGCCGTACACGCCGGGCAGTTCAATCCCCGGCGTCGGCGGCATCCACGGCCGCGAGCCGGTGGCGAACACCAGCAGGTCATAGGCGACGCTGCCCGCACGGGTGATAACCCGCCGCGTCTGCCGATCCAGCGCCAGCGCCGTTTCGCCATGCCGCAACGCGACACCCTGCTGGCGATACCACGCCAGCGGATGCAGCAGCGCGTCGCCGAAGGATTTCTCACCCGCCAACAGCGGCGACAGCAGAATGCGGTTGTAGTTGCCGCGCGGCTCCTCACCGATCACCGTGATGGCGTAGCGCTGCGGCGCCAGCCGGCACAGCGTCTCCACCAGCCGCATACCCGCCATGCCGTTGCCGATCACCACCAGGCGTTGCTGCGTTGCCATACTCATCTCCTATGCCGCCTTGGCGTGCTTTTCGTACAAAAACGTCAGCACCTGCTGGCGGTAACGGTGATAGGCCGGGTCATCCGCCAGCGCGACGCGCGAGCGCGGGCGCTCCAGCGCTACCTGCAGAACTTCACCGACCGTGGCGGCCGGGCCGTTGGTCATCATCATCACCCGGTCAGACAGCAGCACCGCTTCGTCGACATCGTGGGTGATCAGCACGATGGTGGTATGCAGCCGCCGCTGAATATCCATCACCGCATCCTGCAGATGAGCGCGGGTCAGCGCGTCCAGCGCGCCGAACGGCTCATCCATCAGCAGGACTTTGGGCTTCATCGCCAGCGCGCGGGCAATGCCGACGCGCTGCTTCATACCGCCGGAAATTTCATGCGGCCGTTTATGCAGCGCATGGCTCATATGCACCAGCTCCAGGTTATGTTCGATCCAGTCGCGCATTTCAGCGCGGGTCATCTGGCCGCGGAACACCTGATGCACCGCCAGCGCCACGTTCTCGTAGGTGGTGAGCCACGGCAACAGCGAGTGGTTCTGAAACACCACCCCACGCTCCGGGCCGGGGCCGTCGATCTGGCGGTTATCGCACAGCAGCACGCCATCGCTCGGCAGCGTCAGCCCGGCAATCAGGTTCAGCAGCGTGGATTTGCCGCAGCCGGAGTGGCCGATCAGGCTGACGGTTTCACCCGGCTGAATATCGATGCTGACCTGATGCAGGGCGACAAACTCACCCTGCGGCGTATCAAAGCGCTGGCTGACGTTCTGGATCTGGATAATCGGTTTCATCGCGGGCTCCTTAATGGCTCTGATAACTAAAACGCTTTGCCAACCACATCAGCCCCTGCTCGAGCAGCAGGCCGACGACGCCAATCACCAGAATGGCGACGATGATGTTTTCGACGTTGAGATTGTTCCACTCATTCCAGATCCAAAAGCCGATGCCGACGCCGCCGGTCAGCATCTCCGCCGCGACGATCACCAGCCAGGCGATGCCGATCGACAGCCGCACGCCGGTCAGCACATACGGCAGCACCGCCGGGAACAGGATCTTGCGCATCACCGCCCACTCCGACAGTTTCAACACCCGCGCCACATTGAGATAATCCGCCGGGATGCGCGTGACGCCCTCGGCGGTATTGAGGATCATCGGCCAGATCGAGCAGATGAAAATGGTCCAGGTCGACGCCGGTTCGGAACGCTGAAACAGCAGCAGACCGATCGGCAGCCAGGCCAGCGGGCTGACCGGGCGCAGCAGGGAGATAATCGGCCCCAGCATATGCGCCATAAAGGCGAAGCGGCCAACCAGAAAGCCGACGGGAATGCCCACCAGCGCCGCCAGCGCAAAGCCGCCCGCCACGCGCTGCAGCGACGCCAACACGTTCCAGCCCAGCCCCTGATCGTTCGGCCCGGCGTAGTAGAACGGATCGGCAAACAGCGTCAGCGCCGCCTGCCAGGTGGCCATCGGCGTCGGGATGCCCTCGCTGTTTTGCGCGATAATCTGCCAGACGGCGAGCGCCAGCAGCAGGCCCAGCAGCGCCGGCAGCGCACGCCGCAGCAGCGGCTGCCAGCGCAGGCGGCGGCGCGGCGGCGTCTTGGTTTCCGGAACCGGGGCAGCCGCAGCCTGTACCTCTTTCAACGGGACAATCTGCGCGCTCACCGGCTCGGCGGCGGCGTCGATACGTTCAGCCAGATTTTTCATTGCCTACCTCTCACGTCACGTTTAACAGCAAAACTGTTGGCGTACGCCGCCGGGTTGCTGCCGTCCCAGCGTTTGCCATCGATCAGGGTGCTGGCGCGCATCGCGCTGCCCGGCAGGCTGACGCCGCCGACCGCCGTCGCCGCCTGCCGGTAGATATCGATACGGTTAATGCGCGTGGCGACCGCCAGATAATCCGGTTCGGCCTTCAGCAGCCCCCAGCGCTGCTGCTGGGTCAGGAACCACATGCCGTCGGACAGATACGGGAAACTCACCTCGCCGTCGTGGAAAAAGCGCATGGCATGCGCGTCCTGCCAGCGTTTGCCCAGGCCGTTCTGGTAGTCGCCCAGCATGCGCCCGGTAAGAAACGCCGCGCTGGTGTTGATGTAGGCGCGCCTCGCCAGCCGGTTGGCGCTTGCCACACGGTTGGCGTCGGAGGCGTCGATCCAGCGCGCGGCATCCAGCACCGCCGCCGTCAGGGCGCGCGCGCTGTTCGGGTGGGCGCGCACCCAGTCGTCGGTGGTGCCCAGTACCTTTTCCGGATGATCCGGCCAGATTTCCTGCGTGGTGACGGCGGTGAAGCCGATGTTTTCGGCAATCGCACGCTGGTTCCACGGCTCGCCGACGCAAAAACCGCTCATATTGCCGATCTTCATGTTCACCACCATCTGCGGCGGCGGCACCACCAGATTGCGCACGTCGTTGTAGGGGTGAATGCCGGCGTGGGCCAGCCAGTAATTCAGCCACATGGCGTGAGTGCCGGTGGGGAAGGTCTGCGCGAAGCTGTAGGCGCCCTTTTCCTCGCGGTCGATCAGCGTTTTCAACGCGGCGGCGTCACGCACGCCGGCCTGTTTCAGCTGGTTGGCCAGGGTGATGGCCTGGCCGTTATTGTTCAGCGTCATCAACACCGCCATATCGCGCTGTGGGCCGGCGGCGCCCAGCTGCAGGCCGTAAATCATGCCGTACAGCGCATGGGCGGCGTCCAGCTCGCCGGACAGCAGCTTGTCGCGCACCGCTGCCCAGCTGGCCTCTTTGCTGGGAATGATTTCGATGCCGTATTTCTCATCAAACTTTTTCACCGCCGCCATCACCACCGAGGCGCAGTCGGTGAGCGGAATAAAGCCGACGCGCAGCCGTTTTTTCTCCGGCGCGTCCGACCCTGCCGCCCAGGCGGCATTGAACAGACCCGGCGCCATCATGCTGCCGCCCAACGCCGCGCTGCCGAGCAGAAAGCGGCGGCGCGACAGCGCCATTCCCGGCGATTTGGTGTGCGTCATCAACAGCTCCTCATCTGGGTGCGAAAAACAAAAAAGGCGTCCCGTCGGCGCGCTTCACCCACGGTGAAACGCACAGAAAGGACGCCTTTATCCAAATTAGTCAGGTCATCAACCGCCGTTGGCTGATAACGCATAAAACAATGCAGTTTACGTGCCAATGTTTGTCAGCGCCGGCTGGCGCGGGCCAACGCGCACGGCGACCACGCGGTATGGCGGCGATTGCACAACGGCGAGGCATCGCCTGCACTGAGGCCGTGCAAATCCCTCGGCTATTTCCCCGGCAGGATATCCGCCACCGCCAGCATGGCGCGGGCAATATCAATCAGACGCTTATTCTGGTCCATCGCCATTTTGCGCAGCAGCTGGTAGGCGCTCTCTTCCGTCAGACCGCGATACTGAATCAGCAGGCTTTTGGCGCGATCGATTTCCCGCCGCTCCTGCAGGGTGGCGCGCGTCGCCGCCAGTTCCTCCGACAGCGTTTGCAGGCGTTGCGACTGCTGCCGGATCATCGCCATCAGCGAACGCCCCAACTGCGGATTAACGCCGTCGTCGAGCAGTGCGTCGCCGTCGGCCGCTGCGCTGACAAACACCGTATAGCCCTGCTCCGGCGCGGGCCACGTCGGCTCCTGCTGCGTCAGCGCCCGCTGCGCCGCGGCCAGGCTGGCGCGGCAGCCGTCCATCAGCGCAACCTCCAGGCGATCCTCAATCTGTTTCATCGCATCAATGCGCGCCGAGGTGATATCAAACCAGCGCAGGCTGAGATCGCCGCCGGGCTGCCGCTGGGTGCAGGCAACGCGCCGCAGGCGTTCAAACTCGCGATCGTCCTGCTGCTGCAGCCGCCGCCACTGCGCCAGCGACGCGGGGTCGGCAAACTCGGCGAAGGTGTGAAAACAGCGATCCTGTCCGTCCATCAGCTGCGGCAGCCGCTGCTGCGCCGCGTCGTCAAACTGCCCGGCGGCAAAGCCCGCCGCCCCCAGCGCCCGCTCCTGCCCGGCCAGCTCTTTACCCTGCATAAAGCTGAACATGGCGATCAGCCGGCGCGCCATGGCCGGTTCCAGGCAGGCATCCGTCGCCTCATACACCAGCGCCAGCAGGCTGTGAATGATCGCGTTAAAATGCTGCATCGCCTCGGCGGGCGTCAGGCTGCGCGCATCCGCCTGCTGACGCAGCGCCGGCAAAGCGGTGAGATGCTGCAGCGCGCCGGCGATACGGCCGAACAGCCGGCCGGCGGCCGCCAGCGGCGCGGTGGTGGCATCCATCTGCGCCAGCAGACGCTGCACCGCCCGCTCGGCCTGCGCCACATCGTCGCGCCGCGCCGCCAGCCGATCGCCGAACAGCGCACCCTGCGAGCAGAGATAAATATTTACCGTGCCCCGCTCGCGCTGCAGCATATGGATCAGTTGGCTCACCTGTCCCACCAGCTGCCCCATGTGCAGCAGCTGTTGCAGTACGGCGATCTCACAGCGTTTCGACGCCAGCAGGAAATCGGCGGCGCTGGGCGGAAAGGCGGAATTGCGGCTCATGGTGCAGGCTCCGTTCAGCTAGAATAGGCGGAAACCTGCAAAAGCCGTGCCGGGGCGTCATCGCCGGATACGGCATAAAAAAGGCCTCCACAGTGGGAGGCCGTTGGTCATCCATGCTGTCGTCAGCGGGCGTTACACGGTTTTAAATTCCGCTTCCGCCTGGTCGAAACGTTTGGTCATGGTGGCTGAAGGCTTGCGGCCCATCAGGCTGACCAGCACGATCGCGATGCTGGCGAACAGGAAGCCTGGGATGATTTCATACAGATCCAGCCAGCCGTACTGTTTCCACACCAGTACCGTGATCGCACCCACCAACATGCCGACCAGCGCGCCGTTGCGCGTCATGCGCGACCAGGTGACGGAGAGCAGCACCACCGGCCCGAAGGCGGCGCCGAAGCCGGCCCAGGCGTAGCTCACCAGCCCCAGCACCCGGTTTTCCGGGTTGGCGGCCAAGGCAATGGCGATCAATGCCACCACCAGCACCATAACGCGGCCGACCCACACCAGCTCACGCTGGCTGGCGCCTTTGCGCAGGAAGGCTTTGTAGAAATCTTCGGTAATAGCGCTGGAGCACACCAGCAGCTGGCAGCTCAGGGTGCTCATTACCGCCGCCAGAATTGCCGACATCAGGATACCGGCCACCCACGGGTTGAACAGGATCATCGCCAGTTCGATAAACACCCGCTCGCCGTTTTCCGATACGTTGCCCGCCTGCGCCGGGTTATTGGCGAAGTAGGCGATGCCGAAGAAGCCGACCGCGATGGTGCCCGCCAGACACAGGATCATCCAGGCCATGCTGATGCGGCGCGCGCTGCGGATGGTGCGGTGAGAGTCCGCCGCCATAAAGCGCGCCAGAATGTGCGGCTGACCGAAGTAGCCCAGACCCCAGCCGAGCAGCGACAGGATCGCCACCAGATTCAGCCCTTTGAGCATATCCAGGTTGGCCGGGTTCTTCGCCTCAATCACCATCATGGAGGTATCAATGCCGCCGACGGCCAGGATCACGAACACCGGCGTCAGGATCAGCGCAAAGATCATCAGGCCGGCCTGCACGGTGTCGGTCCAGCTCACCGCCAGGAACCCGCCGATAAAGGTGTACAGAATGGTCGCCGCCGCGCCGGCCCACAGCGCGGTTTCATAACTCATGCCGAAGGTGCTTTCAAACAGGCGTGCGCCGGCAACGATGCCGGAAGCGCAGTAGATGGTGAAGAATACCAGGATCACCACCGCCGAAATTATCCGCAGCAGCTTGCTGTTGTCTTCAAAGCGGCTGGTGAAGTAGTCCGGCAGCGTCAGCGCGTTGTTGTTGGCTTCGGTATGCACCCGCAGCCGGCCCGCCACCAGTTTCCAGTTCAGATAAGCGCCGATCGCCAGGCCGATGGCGATCCAGCTTTCGGAAATGCCCGACATGAAAATCGCGCCCGGCAACCCCATCAGCAGCCAGCCGCTCATATCGGATGCGCCGGCGGAGAGCGCGGTCACCACGCTGCCCAGGCTACGGCCACCAAGGATGTAATCATCGAAGTTGTTGGTCGCCCGGTAGGCGAGTAAGCCGATCAGCACCATCCCGAAGATATACACCAGGAAGGTCACCAGCATAGGTGTGCTTATTGTCATTCAACTCTCCACTTTCATTTTCCCCTTCATCCTTCGCCGGCAACGCCGTGAATTCTTTCGGGTGTTTTAATTCGCGCTGTAGTGCGGTGTCTGTCGCCTGCCGACGCGTCGGAACGAAACGCCGTCGGCGCAGTGCGTAGTCAATCTCGTTTTTGCCCGGTATTGTCAGACCGCTGGCTATCCTAGATGACCTTTTTGCCATTCAACAACACTTTTAACAACAAAGTTACACAAAGTTCACCCTGCGTCACATTTAACCAGGTTATCGGTTGCACTCCCCCTACGCACCCGTAGTTGCACCCCGGCAGAATAAACCATAAAAATTCAGGGGTGACCGGTTATACTGCATATTCCCCGGCAACCACTGAATAACGAGCAAAAACCATGCCGCTTCCTGCGGCCAAAAAATCGATTTAACTCACACTTCGTTAATCAGCCTGATTTAACAAGGTTGCACAAAGTTGCAACATGCAGGATATTGTCTGCCTTCAGACATACACAACATATTTCACGAGCCTATCCCCGCAGGCTAAAAGCGGCCCGGAATTTGTATAGCCTGCCGGGATAGGTTCTAAACACACAGGAGCTGGATGGTATGGGCACGACCACAATGGGCGTCAAGCTTGACGAGGCAACGCGCGATCGCATTAAAAACGCTGCACAACGCATCGATCGCACGCCGCACTGGTTAATCAAGCAAGCCATTTTTAATTATCTCGAACGTCTTGAGAGCGGTTCCGATATCCCTGAAATTCCTGCAGTTAATGCCGCCGGCAGTAGCGACGCGGACGACATTATGCCGCAACCGCAGGAAGAGTCCCACCAGCCGTTCCTGGATTTTGCCGAACACATCCTGCCGCAGTCGGTCACCCGCGCCGCCATTACCGCCGCTTACCGCCGCCCGGAGCAGGAAGCGGTGCCGATGTTGCTCGAACAGGCGCGATTACCGGCCGATCTTGCACAGGCCACCCACAAGATGGCCTACGGCATCGCCGAGAAGCTGCGGAACCAAAAGAGTGCACACGGACGCGCCGGCATGGTGCAAGGCCTGCTGCAAGAGTTCTCGCTTTCGTCACAGGAAGGCGTGGCGTTGATGTGTCTGGCGGAAGCGCTGCTGCGCATTCCGGACAAACCGACCCGCGACGCGCTGATCCGCGACAAAATCAGCACCGGCAACTGGCACTCCCACCTGGGACGCAGCCCGTCGCTGTTCGTCAACGCCGCCACCTGGGGGCTGCTGTTCACCGGCAAACTGGTGTCCACCCATAACGAAGCCAACCTGTCGCGCTCGCTGAACCGCATTATCGGCAAGAGCGGCGAGCCGCTGATCCGCAAAGGCGTCGATATGGCGATGCGCCTGATGGGTGAGCAGTTCGTCACCGGTGAAACTATCGCCGAAGCGCTGGCCAACGCGCGCAAGCTGGAAGACAAAGGCTTCCGTTATTCTTACGACATGCTGGGCGAAGCCGCGCTGACCGAGGCTGACGCACAGGCCTATATGGTCTCCTACCAGCAGGCGATCCACGCCATCGGCAAAGCCTCCAACGGCCGCGGCATTTATGAAGGCCCGGGGATCTCGATCAAGCTGTCCGCCCTGCACCCGCGCTACAGCCGCGCGCAGTACGAGCGGGTGATGGAGGAGCTGTATCCGCAGCTGCTGTCGCTGACCCTGCTGGCGCGTCAGTACGATATCGGCATCAATATCGACGCCGAAGAGGCCGACCGTCTGGAGATCTCGCTCGATCTGCTGGAAAAACTCTGCTTCGAACCGCAATTGGCCGGCTGGAACGGCATCGGCTTCGTTATTCAGGCCTATCAGAAGCGCTGCCCGTTTGCCATTGACGCGGTGATCGACATCGCGCAGCGCAGCCGTCGCCGCCTGATGATCCGTCTGGTGAAAGGCGCCTACTGGGACAGCGAAATCAAACGCGCCCAGATGGACGGCCTGGAAGGTTACCCGGTCTACACCCGCAAGATCTACACCGACGTCTCCTACCTGGCCTGCGCTCGCAAGCTGCTGTCGGTGCCGAACCTGATTTATCCGCAGTTCGCCACCCATAACGCCCACACGCTGAGCGCGATTTATCATATGGCAGGCAACAACTACTATCCGGGGCAGTACGAGTTCCAGTGCCTGCACGGGATGGGCGAGCCGCTCTACGAGCAGGTGGTGGGCAAAATCGCCGACGGTAAACTGAACCGTCCGTGCCGCATCTACGCACCGGTCGGCACCCATGAAACGCTGCTGGCCTATCTGGTGCGTCGTCTGCTGGAAAACGGCGCCAACACCTCGTTCGTCAACCGTATTGCCGACACCACGCTGTCCCTCGACGAGCTGGTGGCCGACCCGGTGCTGGCGGTGGAAGCGCTGGCCGCCAGCGAAGGTCAGATTGGCCTGCCGCATCCTAAAATTCCGTTGCCGCGCGATCTGTACGGCGAAAAACGCGTTAACTCCAGCGGTCTGGATCTGTCGAACGAACAGCGTCTGGCTTCCCTGTCCAGCGCCCTGCTCACCAGCGCCGCGCAAGAGTGGCGCGCCGATCCGATTATCGACGCCGACGCCGATCAGGGCGTGGAACAACCGGTGATTAACCCGGCCGAACCGAGCGATATCGTCGGTTACGTGCGTGAAGCTACCGAAGGCGAAGTCAGCCGCGCGCTGGACGCCGCCGCCGCCGCCGGCCCTATCTGGTTCGCCACCCCGCCGGAAGAGCGCGCCGCGGTGCTGGAACGCGCCGCCGAGCTGATGGACAGCCAACTGCAGAATCTGATTGGCATTCTGGTACGCGAAGCGGGCAAAACCTTTAACAACGCCATCGCCGAAGTGCGTGAAGCGGTCGACTTCCTGCATTACTACGCCGGCCAGGTGCGCGACGATTTCGCCAACGACAGCCACCGTCCGCTGGGGCCGGTGGTCTGTATCAGTCCGTGGAACTTCCCGCTGGCGATCTTCACCGGGCAAATCGCTGCGGCGCTGGCCGCCGGCAACAGCGTGCTGGCCAAACCGGCGGAACAGACGCCGCTGGTGGCGGCGCAGGCGGTGCGCATTCTGCTGGAGGCCGGCATTCCGCACGGCGTGCTGCAATTGCTGCCGGGCCTGGGGGAAACCGTCGGCGCGCAGCTGGTTAATGACGAGCGCGTGCGCGGCGTGATGTTCACCGGCTCCACCGCGGTGGCCGGCATTCTGCAGCGCAGCATCGCCGGACGTCTGGATCCGCAGGGGCGGCCGACGCCGCTGATCGCCGAAACCGGCGGCCTGAACGCGATGATCGTCGACTCCTCCGCCCTGACCGAGCAGGTGGTCACCGACGTGGTGGCTTCCGCGTTCGACAGCGCCGGCCAGCGCTGCTCCGCGCTGCGCGTGCTGTGCATTCAGGAAGACGTGGCGGAACACACGCTGCAGATGCTGCGCGGCGCGATGGCGGAGTGCCGCATGGGCAACCCGGAACGTCTGTCCACCGATATCGGCCCGGTGATCGACGCCGAAGCCAAAACCGGCATCGACCGCCACATTCAGACCATGCGCTCCAAAGGCCGCAAAGTGTATCAGGCGGCGCAGAACAACGCGCAGGATGAGAAAGAGTGGCCGCGCGGCACCTTCGTCAAGCCGACGCTGATCGAGCTGGAGAGCTTCGACGAGCTGCAAAAAGAGATCTTCGGCCCGGTGCTGCACGTGGTGCGCTACCGTCGCGCCAACCTGGAAGCGCTGGTCGATCAGATCAACGCCGCCGGTTACGGCCTGACGCTGGGCATTCACACCCGTATTGATGAAACCATCTCACGGGTGACCGAGCGCGCCAAGGTGGGCAACCTGTACGTTAACCGCAATATGGTCGGCGCGGTGGTCGGCGTTCAGCCGTTCGGCGGCGAAGGCCTGTCCGGCACCGGTCCGAAAGCCGGCGGCCCGCTGTACCTCTATCGCCTGCTGGCTAACCGTCCGGAAGACGCGGTGCAGCGCACGCTGGACCGTCAGGATGCCGAGCGCCCGATGGAAGCCAGCGCGCGTCCGGTCCTGCTGGCGCCGCATCAGGCGCTGGAGAAATGGGCGGTGGCGGAGAACCTGCGCGATCTGGCGCAGCTGGCGCAGCGCTATGCCGAGCTAGGCCAGGGCGGTACCGTACGTCCGCTGCCTGGCCCGACCGGCGAACGCAACACCTATGCCCTGCTGCCGCGCGAGCGCGTGCTGTGTCTGGCGGATAACGACGCCGACGCGCTGACGCAGCTGGCTGCCGTATTGGCGGTCGGCAGCCAGGCGCTGTGGCCGGAAGCGGAGCTGCAGCGCACGCTGTACCGTCGTCTGCCAAACGAGGTGCAGGCGCGCATCGCCTTCACTAAAGACTGGCAGAGCGATAAGGTGGAGTTCGACGCCGCCATGCATCACGGCGACGCCGATCAGCTGCGTATCCTGTGCGAGCAGATCGCCCAGCGCAGCGGCGCCATCGTCTCCGTGCAGGGCTTCGCCTACGGCGAAACCAATATCCTGCTGGAGCGCCTGCTGATTGAACGCTCGCTGAGCGTCAACACCGCCGCCGCCGGCGGTAACGCCAGCCTGATGACTATCGGCTGATTAGTTACCACTCGGTAAGACAAGCCCCGCTTTTGGCGGGGTTTCAAGACTGCTAACCAACCCCACCTTGTAAGTGGGGTTTTTCTTTTGTGGACAGCATCGATGATTACCCTGTTGAAAATCCGACTATCCATACCGGATAATCAAGCACTGCGCTCACCAAACGGGTTATCAGAGCGGTTTCATCACCCAACGCACCGCTCTTCGTTCAGGCTCAGGCTCAGGCGGTAGGATCGAGGCCCGATACTTTGGCAATCGCCAGCATGACGCCGCCAACCGCAATCATGCTCATCCAGATAAAATGCATCCAGTAGTATATCGTGATCCATCCTGTCAGCTCGCGAGGCAGGGACTGCATAAAGGTATAGGCATCAGCGGGCGCAAAGGTATCTTTTCCTGTTTTTATCTTTTTATTTTTCAACAAATTATAAAAAAACACGATCGGGAAGTAGCTACTGAAATAGCCAAAATATACAGCGAGTTTATTGAAATCGTTCATGTATAAACTCTCTCCCTGGTATACGGCAACGAGGCGTTCATACTTTTTGCGGTTTATCCCGAAAAAAATCATGGTAAGGAAACCAATAAAACAGGCCAAAAAAGAGAGTATTGCCCCGGTATATCCCAACATCAAAAGCATTAGCCACCTACTATTTTATAGATAGGATCACCGCCAAATTCACCGATCGCATTCCCCGCAGCACCGCCAGTCAGATAACGATCAGGATATGTCCGGGTTTCACCCAGGGCGTATCGGCATTAAGCTGCATAAAATAACGGGCGGCTTCGCTGCGTGGGTTTCTGAACAGAATATTACCTTGTGAAGAGAGCGTACCCGGCGTTTCAACGACGCAATAACCGGGCTCAATACGTTGACGGGGAGGAAAGGCCATTAATAAGACTCTTTGTCATAATGACGCCATAGGGGGTATGTGAGTGATGTACCTTAAACGATCTCTGTCCAAGGTTTCAACGATTACAATGGGCATATATCACAGAATGCAAAGCACAGAAAACACCAAGGAAAACAGCTGCGTGTTACGGTTTCAGCTACTGACAGCCCCCGCAATCAAGGAGAGTATGGCGGTAGAACGAATACCTGTGCGGGAGCGAGTTTTAACCATCAGGCGACTTTAATTTCAGCCCCGCCCTTATTGGTATGGAACATGGTCAGTATTCACAGCGAGGTGGTCAGATAGCGGAAGATCAGCATACTGCCCGACACCAGCAGGATCACATTAATCAGCTTCAGGAACTGTTCGCGCGACATGTTCAGCGTGAAATAGCGGCCAAGCGTGATCCCTAACAGCATGCCCGGCACCAGGGCTAACGCCAGCAGCAGCAGATCGGCATCAAAATAGACCCCGGCCAGCGCAAAAATCACCACGCGGGTCAGCGTGCTCAGGCCGATCAGCGTGGTTTGCGTAATGCGCATCGCCTCTTTGCTTTCAATCCGTCCGCTGAGGTAAATCGCGTAAATAAAGCCGCCGCTGCCGAACAGCGCGCTGAACACCCCGCCGAGCAGACCAAACGGAACGGAAGCTCTGGCAGAGAAACGGCGATCCGGCTTCAGCCCGCTTAATGCGTAGGCGGCATACAACACCACGAAAATCCCCAACGCCAGCAGCAGAATATCAGGCCGGGTTCTCAGCAGAATGAGCGCGCCGATCAGGCTGCCGGCGATCATCAGCGGCACCAGCCGTTTTAATTCCGGCCATTGTGCATTGCGCCCGTCGCGGCTCACATTGACCATCGCCGCGCACATATCCAACAGCGCCAGCAACGGCACGATTTTCGCTACCGGGATATACAGCGCCATCACCGGGCTGGCGATCAACGCAGTGCCGAAGCCGGCAATGCCGAAGATGACATAAGCCACCAGTAGTGCACCGGCCAATACCAGATAGTGGGAAAGCTGCAGTGCGTCTTGCATGTCAGTATCCGCCTAATTGTATGATCGTGGCTGGCGCTATGTCGCGGGCAGGTAGTGTTTCAGCTGGCTCAGGCGGCTGCGAGTGCGCTGGATATCATCCAGTTCGACGCCGTCGGTCATCACCGCCAGCGGATAGTCGCTGATCACATACAGCCGGCAATTCTGGTCGTAGAGCACGTCAATCACGTTGATAAAACGCTGCTGCGCCGCCGGAGACTGGGTCGCCAGCGCCGGAACATCCTCAATAATCCAGCAGCGGCAGCGCTCGCATAACGCCAGATAGTCCATCACCGCCGTAGGCGCCGCGCACAGCGCGGCAAAGGAAAAGTGCAGAACATCCCCGGCGGGAGAAAGCACCGCCAGGGTACGGTAACCGACCTCAAGGGCATGCAGCAGGCCGTCAGGCTCCGGCAGCCCGCACTCCCGGCGCTGCGCTGCATTGCCGGGACACAGATAGACGCCCTGGCAAAACGGCGTGCTGTCATTCGCGCCCAGCGAACGGTAGTCCTGGCCGCCGGCCAATGCGAAGATCTCCATATGCTGTTTTATCAGGGCGATCGAAGGCACAAACCGTTGGTGATAAAGGGGATTGGCTAACAATTCATCCGGTGGATAGTTGGAAGTCACCACCAGCAGGATTTTCTGGTGAAAAATAAAGTCCAGCAGGGGTTTGATTAACATTGCATCGCCAATATCGTGCAGATGAAATTCATCGAAACACAATAACCGGCAGTCGCCCAACTGAGCGCTTAATACCTCGGCTATCGGCTGCCCTTGGGTATCCTGCGCGGCAAGTCGTTGATGCAACTCGCGGAAAAAATGATGAAAGTGTACGCGGCGTTTATTTTTTATCGGCGCCGCGTCATAAAAAGCGTCAAGAATAAACGTTTTTCCCCGCCCTACTTTTCCCCAAATATAAACGCCGTCGCGGTGAGCGTGACCGTTCTGCGGATTCAGGTTGGCAGCAATCAGCGCGTTTAAGCTGGAAATAGCCTGTCGTTGATAGGAATCAAGCGTAAATTTATTCGCCCTGGCTTTGGTTTCCATGATTGCCGGAAAATCAAAAGGCGTCCCAATGCTCGCCATAGCATTGCTCCATGCATAACGGGCGGCATTGTCATCGCAATACCGGCCCTGTCGGTAATGTTATTTTTTAGTTAAGTGAAGGATAGAGCCTGCGTCCGCGCTTTGTTCCGCAGAATATATATTGTGTGATTGAATTCACAGCACGAAGCCGGGCGTATCAGCGCCCGGCGCTCTATTTACTGGTTAATAAACTTATCGAGGAACTGACGGGTGCGCTGGTGCTGAGGGTCGGCAAACAGCGCCTTCGCCGGCCCCTGTTCGACGATGCGGCCATTGTCCATAAAGATGGCGCGGTCGGCGACGTCGCGGGCAAAGCTCATCTCGTGGGTGACGATCACCATGGTGCGCTTCTCTTCCGCCAGCGCACGGATGGTGTTGAGCACCTCGCCCACCAGCTCCGGGTCCAGCGCCGAGGTGGGTTCGTCAAACAGGATCACTTCGGGCTGCATCGCCAGCGCGCGGGCGATCGCCACCCGCTGCTGCTGGCCGCCGGACAGCCGCTTCGGATAGGCCTGCTCTTTACCGCTCAGCCCGACCTTCGCCAGCAGTTCGCGGGCGCGCTGTTCAGCCTTGGCGCGCTCCTCACCCTTCACAATCACCGGCCCTTCGATGATGTTCTCCAGCACCGAACGGTGCGGGAACAGATTGAAGTTCTGAAACACAAACCCCACCTGCTGACGCAGCTCGCGCACCTGGCTCTTTTGCTTGCCGAGCGAACGCGCGCTATCGATCTCGATATCACCCACGCGGATGGTGCCGGAATCCGGCACTTCCAGCAGGTTGATGCAGCGCAGCAGCGTGGTTTTCCCCGAGCCGCTTGGCCCGATGATCGCCACCACCTCGCCGGAGTTCACCTCGAGATCGATACCGTGCAGCACCGTATGGCCATTGAATTTTTTCACCACGTCCTTTACTTCGATGGCGCTCATGGGCTTATTCCTTATCCTGACGGTTAACGTGCGACTCCAGACGGTTCTGCAGCGCGGACAGCAGCGTCGCCATCAGCCAGTAGATCAGCGATGCCGCCAGATACATGGTGAACACCTCCAGCGTGCGCGAGGTGATCAACTGCGCCTGGCGGAACAGCTCCGGCACCTGAATGGTCGCCGCCAGCGAGGTGTCTTTCACCAGCCCGATAAAGCTGTTGCCCAGCGGCGGCAGCGCGGTACGCGCCGCCTGCGGCAGGATCACCCGGCGCAGGGTCTGCCACGGCGACATGCCGATACTGGCGGCGGCTTCCCACTGCCCTTTATCGATCGAGGAGATGGCGGCGCGCAGGGTTTCCGACGTGTAGGCCGCCGTGTTGAGCGACAGGCCGATCAGCGCCGCCGGGAACGGATCGAACTCAATGCCGAACTGCGGCAGACCGTAGTAAATCATAAACAGCTGGGCAATCAGCGGCGTGCCGCGGAACAGCGACACGTAAATACGCGACAGCCACGACAGCGGCCAGAAATGCGAAAGGCGCATCAGCGCCAGCAGAAAACCGAGAATCAGCCCCAGCGCCATGCCGCCGAGGCTCAGCTGCAGCGTAAGTATGGCGCCCTTCAATAAAAACGGCGCTGAATCCAGCGCCAGTTGGATACTCTCTTGCATTATTTCGTTACGTCCGCGCCAAACCATTTGTCAGAGATCTTCGCCAGCGTGCCGTCTTTCTGCATCTCGGCAATCGCCTGGTTAATGGCGTTCAGCAACTCCGGGTTATTTTTGCGCACCGCCACGCCGGACTCCTGACGGGAGAACGCCGGGCCGGCGACCGCCAGCGTGTTACCGGTTTTCTTCACCAGATCCAGCGCCGCCAGGCGATCCACCAGAATCGCGTTGATGCGGCCTACGCGCAGGTCCTGATATTTGGTCGGGTCGTCGTCATAGGTGCGCACGTCAACGCCCTGCACGTTTTCGCGCAGCCATTGCTCATAGTTGGTGCCGAGGCCAACGCCGACCTTCTTACCCTTCAGGTCTTGCGGCTTGCTGATTTGCCCTTCGTTGCCCTTCTTCACCAGCGCCTGAATACCGGACACGGTGTACGGCGTAGAGAAATCATATTTTTTCTTACGCTCGTCGGAAATAGTGACCTGATTGATCACCACGTCGATACGTTTGGAATCCAGCGACGCCAGCATACCGTCCCATTTGGTAGGGCTCAGTTTGGCTTTAACGCCCAGATGCTGCGCCAGCGCGTTGGCGAAGTCCACTTCGAAGCCGGTCAGCTTGCCGTCTTCCCCCTGGAAGCTGAACGGCGGATAGGTGCCTTCCAGGCCCACTTTCAGCGTACCGTTGTGTTTTACCTGATCCAGCAGATTGTCTGCCGCGAAGGTGTTTGCACTCAGGCCGGTGGTCAGCGCCACCGCCATCATCCCCAGAACCAGCTGGCGTCGAACGTTAGAAAAGAGCATAGCTACCCCGTATAGAATGTTATCTTTTTTGATTTCAGGACTTTAACAGCCTGCATGGCGGTATAAAGGAATATTACCTAATAAATATAGTTCAGAATGGAATATCACCACACCCCCGGCCTACACCTGCGGGTGATAAGCGAACAGCGCCGGCGCACCGCCGGTATGCACAAACAGGATCGGGCCGTCATCGCGGAAGCGCCCTTGGGCAATGCCGTCGATCAGTCCGGCCATCGCCTTGCCGGTATACACCGGGTCGAGCAATAGGCCTTCCTGCTGCGCCAGCAGTTGCACCGCCGCCGTCCCTTCGTCATTCGGCATACCGTACTGCGGCGCGAAATAGTCATCCCACAGCGTAATCGGCGCCAGCGCCTGTTCCAGCCCCAGCGAACGGGCCAGCTCCTGCTGAATCTGTTCGACTTTCGGCAGCTGTTCTCCGGCGCGGCGTGAAACGGTGACGCCAATCAGTTCACTCTCCGGCAGTAGTTGCTGCAGCCCGACCGCCAGACCGGCGTGGGTGCCGGCGCTGCCGGAGGCCACCACCACGGAGCTGAAGGCAACGTCCTTGCCCTGGCTGGCGATTTCCAGCGCGCACTGCACATAGCCCAGCGCGCCAAGCGCGTTGGAGCCACCCACCGGCACCACGTAAGGCCGGAACCCCTGTGCTTCCAGACGCGTCGCCAGCGCCTCCAACTGCTGCTGCGGCGCGTGCAGTTCATCGCACATCACCACTTCCACGTTGAACAGATCCAGCAGCAGGCGGTTGCCGTTGGTCAGGTAGTTTTCAGCTTGAGTATTGATGGGATTTTCCAGCAGCGCCACGCAGTGCAGGCCAAGTTTGGCGGCGACGGCGGCGGTCTGGCGGACGTGGTTGGACTGGATGGCGCCGGCGGTCACCAGGGTATCGGCCCCCTGCTCGAGCGCTTCGGCGGCCAAAAACTCCAGTTTTCTCAGTTTGTTGCCGCCCAACGCCATCGGCGTGACATCGTCACGTTTAACGTATATTTCACGGCCAAGGTAGTCAGAAAGGCGGGACAGTTTCTCCAGCGGCGTGGCGGAGCCAACCAAATCGAGGCGCGGGAATTGCGCCAGTTGCTGTTGCAGATTCACAGCTTACTCCCAGTAAAGCGATATTAACGTCTGACAGCTAGGTGTAACAGAAGTGACGTCAATAATCACTTATTATCGATCGCGGGAGCGCCGACGGCCGCCCCGGGGCGACCGTCACAGGCTTAGTAACTCTTCTGCCAGGCAAGGTACTGATCGTATTTGCGCAGGGCAATGCGATAGTTGTTATGCCCGGCGCTGGGCAGGTCGTCAATCAGGTGATAACAGCAGCCGTTGCTGAGTTTCTCCGCCGGATAATTGCGCGCGCTCAGCATTTCATCCAGCCGCCGCAGGCGCACCACATATTCACGCACGGTGCTGTGGCTCATTTCGGTCTGTTCGAACAGATATTGTTTGAACGCCATAATGTCGAAGTAGCTCGGGTGGCTGTTGCAGGAGATTTCGCTGCAGAAACGGCATAGTGCGGTCAGCTCCTGCTGCACGCTCTGCCACACCTGTTCATCGATCGGCTGGTCCATGCGGGCGATGGCTTCTTTGTTGATGATTTTACCGCGAAACACCAGCGCCATGCGGTCCAGCTGTTTACCGCACTGACCGCAGTGGGTCTGAGTAAGTTTGTAATCTTTTACATAACGGCTCAGCGGCCGCTTTTTCAGTACTGTTCCAGACATAATGAGGGCTCCTGTTATCGCCGATCAATCATTAGCCAAACGAGCGCGCAGGCGTTTGATCGCCTGGCTGTGTAATTGACTGACGCGTGATTCGCCAACGTCCAGCACCGCGCCAATCTCCTTCAGGTTCAACTCCTCCTGGTAATACAGCGTCAGCACCATCTTCTCGCGTTCCGGCAGGGCTTCGATGGCGTTAATCACCCGCTGACGCAGGTTGCCCTCCAGCAGTTGCTGCAACGGGTTGGCCTCTTCATGCCCTTCCAGCATCAGTTCGGCACTTTCCCCCTGCTCCTCCCGCCACTCGTCGTAGGAGAACAGCTGGCTGTTATTGGTATCCAGCAGGATCTGACGGTAATCGCTGAGCGAGATATCCAGCGCCTGCGCCACCTCCAGCTCAGCGGGCGGACGCCCCAGCTGCTGCTCCAGCCGCTGCATCGCCTGGGCCACTTCGCGGGCGTGACGCCGCACGCTGCGCGGCACCCAGTCGCGGCTGCGCAGCTCATCAAGCATCGCGCCGCGGATGCGCTGCACCGCATAGGTGGTAAAGGCGGTCCCCTGCAGTGCGTCGTAACGTTCGACGGCGTTCAGCAGCCCGATGCCGCCGGCCTGCAGCAGATCGTCAAGCTCCACGCTGGCGGGCAGCCTGACCTGCAGGCGCAGCGCCTCGTGGCGCACCAGCGGAACGTAGCGCAGCCAGAGAGAGTTTTTGTCCATCACGCCTTCGGCGGTATACAGATCGCTCACTATGTCTAAAACCTGCGGGTAAAGGAGTCAGCGCTATTATCCGCAGCGGCGGTAATGACAATCGGCGGAACAGCCGTAAAAAACAGGCCTTATTTACCCCATGCGGCGAAACGCCGGCGCACGGGCATAAAAAAACCCCGCCGTGGCAGGCGGGGTGGTAAGCGACGGTTAATCGGAGAGAGGTGATTAACGCAGCAGAGACAGTACGTTCTGAGTCGACTGGTTTGCCTGCGCCAGTACGGTGGTGCCGGCCTGTTGCAGGATGTTGGCGCGGCTCATGTTGGACACTTCGGTCGCGTAGTCGGCATCCTGAATACGCGACTGGGAAGCGGACAGGTTGTTGACGGTGCTGTTCAGGTTGTTGATCACAGAATCGAAACGGTTCTGTACCGCACCCAGGGAAGAACGCAGTTTATCAACCTGAGACAGCGCTTTGTCCAGGGTATCCAGCGGCGTTTTCATGGTGACGGCGCTGCCGCCTTCGGTGACTTTGCCGTCTTTATCCACGGTCGCTGATGCGTAGGTTTTCTCACCGGTAGTTTTATCGGTAGTTTCAACGAACATGGTGTCTTTACCGTCCGCGTCCTTACCGGTGATCAGAGTCTTACCTGCTGCCAGACCGCTCTTCGCCGTATCCGGGTCATAGCTGACATCTTCGCCGGTAGACGCCTTGATGGTGGTGCCCTTGGCGACTTCGCTGCCCGCGGTCGGGCCTTTAACCGTCACGTCGAAGCCATCCAGTCCCAGCTGCTTGGCGTCAATCTTTTGCAGATCGATATTGATGGTTTCGCCGTCGTTCGCACCAACCTGAATGGTCAGGGACTGATCTTTGCTCAGCACTTTCACGCCGTTGAAGTCAGTTTGCTCAGAGATGCGGTTGATTTCAGACAGACGTTGGGTGATTTCGTCCTGGATGGACTTCAGATCGCTGTCAGAGTTGGAGCCGTTCTGCGCCTGTACGGTCAGGCGACGGATGTTCTGCAGGTTGTCGTTCACTTCATTCAGCGCGCCTTCGGTGGTCTGCGCCAGGGAGATACCGTCGTTGGCGTTGCGGGACGCCTGAGTCAGGCCTTTGATGTTGGCGCTGAAGCGGTTGGAGATCGCCTGACCGGCCGCATCATCCTTCGCGCTGTTGATACGCAGGCCGGAAGACAGACGCTCGATCGCCGTACCCAGAGAAGACTGAGATTTGTTCAGGTTGTTCTGCGCCATCAGCGACAGGCTGTTGGTGTTAATTACTTGTGCCATAGTGTGAGTTTCCTTACGAATCAGTATGAATGCACAGTGCCATTCATATTCACAATTAAAGGTTCGGGCTGTTGCCCACGGCGTCAATCACCGTCCACTCAGGTATCGGCGCTGCCCTTGCAACCTTTAGATTTTTTTTATTTTTTTTTCGTGCCAGCACAATGGCGTAAATAACACGCTTTTTCCCTCTTCTATTGCGCCATCGGTTTTTGCTTTTTTGCGTAAACTTTTTCATCGCTGGGCCGATAACGCAGTAAGCGAATACATCAACCAAGGAGCACAACCCATGGCATCGATCAGTTCATTAGGCATCAGCACCGGCATGGACCTGAACGGATTACTGGACCAGTTGAGTAAGGCGGAACAACAGCGTCTGACGCCCTACACCACGCAACAAAGCAGCTACAACGCCAAGCTGACCGCTTACGGCACGCTGAAGGGCGCGCTGGAAAAGTTCGACAACCTGAGTAAAGAACTGGCTAAACCGGAATTTTTCACTAATACCACCACCAGCAAACACGATCAGTTCAACGCCACCACCAACGCCAAGGCGGTGCCGGGCAACTACACCATCACCGTTGACCAACTGGCGCAGCCGCAAACGCTGACCACCACCGCCAAGATTGCCAGCCAGACGGAGAAACTGGGCGAAGCCGGCGCCGGCGACCGCTCCCTCACCCTGACCACCGGCAACCCGCCGAAAGCGGTGAACATCCCGCTCAGCGATGACCAGACCTCGCTGGTGGAAATGCGCGACGCCATCAACGGCGCCAAGGCAGGCGTTAACGCCAGCATCATGCGCGTCGGCGATAATGAGTACAAACTGGCCATCAGCGCCAGCACGCCGGGTGAAGAGAGCAAAATTTCCGTACAGGTCAATAACGACGCAAAATTGGGCGCGGTGTTGAACTACGACGGCACCAGCGGCAAGGGCGCGCTGCAGGAGACGGTGAAAGGCCAGGATGCGAAAGTCACCATCAACGGCACGCAGATTCAGCGCAGCACCAACGCTATCTCCGATGCGCTGCAGGGGGTGACGCTGGATCTGAAGACCCTTACCAAACCCGGCGAGTCGCAAAACCTGGTGATTGAGGCTGATAAAGGCGGTTCCGCCGATAAGATCAAAGAGTGGGTCGACAGTTACAATTCCCTGCTGGATACCTTTAACTCGCTGACCAAGTACACGCCGGTAAAAAGCGGCGAGGCGCAGTCAAACAGCAACGGCGCACTGCTGGGCGACAACACCCTGCGTGGCATTCAGTCATCAATCAAAAACGCGCTGAGCGCCGCGCAGGATAACCCGGAGCTGAAGGGGCTCGGCAACCTGGGCATCAAGACCGATATCAAAACCGGCAAGCTGGAAGTCGACAGTGAAAAGCTGAAAAAAGCGATTGAGGACAAGCCGGACCAGGTGGCGAACTTCTTTGCCGGCAACGGCAAAGACAGCGGCATGGCGACCGAGATTCATAACGAAATCCAGAACTATATCAAGGCCGGCGGCATTATTGAGAGTTCCACCAAGAGCATCAACAGCAGCCTTGACCGGCTGAATACGCAAATCACCCGCGTATCGGAAAGTATTCAGAACACCATCGACCGCTATAAACAACAGTTTATCCAGCTGGACACCATGATGTCGAAGCTGAACGGCACCAGTAACTACTTAAATAAGCAGTTCTCTTAACGCAGATTAACCACAGGTAAATAAAACAGCATGTACAACCGTAGCGGAACACAGGCCTACGCACAGGTCGGTTTAGAAAGCGGCGTCATGAGCGCCAGTCCGCATCAGTTAATCGTAATGCTATTCGACGGGGCGCAAAACGCCCTGTCGCGCGCGCGCATACTGATGGAACAAGGCAATATCACCGGCAAGGGCCAGGCGCTGTCCAAGGCGATAAACATTATCGACAATGGCCTGAAAAGCGGGCTCGACCACCAACAGGGCGGCGAGATCGCCGCGCAGCTCGACGCGCTGTACGATTATATGAAACGCCGTCTGCTGCAGGCCAATCTGCATAACGACCCGCAGGCGCTCGACGAAGTGGCGAAGCTGCTGGAAAATATCGCTGACGCCTGGCGACAGATCGGCCCCAATTATCAACCCGCGCAGGACGCCATTTAATGGAACGTCAACAGCAACTGTTATCCGCATATCAGCATATCGCCACCCTCAGCGCGCAAATGCTCGCGCTGGCGCAAAGCGGCGACTGGGATCGCCTGGTGGAACTTGAGCTGACCTATGTCACCGCGGTGGAAAAAACCGCAGAGTTCTCTGACGTGATGGCCTCATCCATCGCGCTGCAGGAACTGTTACGCCATAAACTGCAGCAAATACTGGATAATGAAACGCAGCTGCGCGCCTTATTGCAGCAGCGTCTGACAGAATTAAAATCCTTAATCGATCAGTCGACGCGACAAAACGCCGTTAACGCCACCTACGGGCAATTTCACGACCGCGCCCTGCTGTTAGGGGAGCCGCAGAGCCAACAATAAGCGTCCTACCCGGCTTCTGCCACCGGCCGTACGGCTGATGAGGCTTAACGCCCGGCACACTTTTCGTTTATTCTGTCTGATCTATTCTCGGCGGCGGTGGTTTCCCTGACAGATACCGTTTGGCCCGGCGGGATACATCGTGGATAAATATCATCCCGACATGGACGTTTTCTGTTCAGCAGGAAATTAATTTTTGGCAGGAAATAAGCAGAACTGCGCGTCACCGCGTATGGAAAAAAGTTGCTCCAATGGGCGGCAACGCGTAAAGATATTCTCAGAGACTGGCTGCGAAGCGAATATCGATGGAACGCACAATTAATCTTTGTCCCGGGATCGGTAGCTCGGCGCATATTATTCAACATACTGAACTGCTACTCCCTTCAGTATATTTCGAACAACCTCACCTGTACCTGATCCAGGAGGGGAGCAAACGCATCCGTTGGCAACAGCATGAAGTGGTGGCGAACGCCGGCGATTTACTGCTGATTGATGGCGGACAAACCGTTGATATTATTAACAGTCTGTCCAGTGACGGTCGTTTCAGCTGCCATTTGATCACCTGCGATCCGCTGCTGTTCGCCGCCTCTCCAGCGCAGATCGATGTGTCCGCGGCCAGTACATTTTCCGGCGTCCGGACGTTAGCGAATATCCCCTGCGGATTTATTCACAGCTTTGAAACCACACATCTGGCGCTTACGCTGCACCACAGCTTTCCACCGGCGATTACCCGCCATAAACTGCTGGAGATTTTGCTTTGGCTGGCGCAGTACGGGGTCAAGTTCGTCCACGGCGAAGTCAAAGATCTGACGCAGCGCGTACGCCGCTGCCTGGCCACCGATCCGCACAGCATCTGGAGTGCGGCAAAAGTAGCCGCCAGTTTATCAATGAGTGAAGTGGTGCTGCGGCGCAAGCTGTCGGCGGAAAATACCGCCCTGCGCAACCTGATGATTGACGTGCGCATGAGCAGCGCGCTGGCGTTGCTGCAATCCACCGACTGGCCGATTTCGGTCATCGCTCAACATGTCGGCTATGAAAGCGCCTCCCGCTTTGCCGAGCGTTTTCGTAAACGCTTCGGTTTTGCCCCCACCGCCATCCGCGGGCATCAGCGCGTGATGGAGCCGGCAAGCGGCTGAAAACATCACGCCATTTCACAGAGGGAGACAAGGCGCGATGGTTTAGCGCAGGCTCGGGAGAATAATGGCGGCGAAGATGGCAGCGATAAGCAGCCATTTCAGCAGGTAATAGCCGCGGCGATTGCGTTGTTTCAACCGCTGGCCCGCATCGCGGATCGCATTGACGTACTTAAAAATGCGGTTGATCAAGCCGGTGCGATCCTGCTCATTATTGGGCGAACTGGCTGCCGACATCAGCGTCCTGCCGACCCAGCGGTTCACCGCCTGCGCCCAGCCCCACTTCATCGGTCGTTCGATATCGCAGAACAGGATAATGCGCGTCTGCTCCGTGCCGTTTTGCGCCCAGTGCACATAGGTTTCGTCAAAAATTACCGCCTGACCGTCACGCCAGCTGTGACGTTGACGATCCACGTCGATAAAGCAACGGTCGTCATTCGGCGTCACCAGCCCCAGGTGATAACGCACCGACCCTGCGTAAGGATCCCGGTGTTTACCCAGATGGCTGCCGGCGGGCAGTTCGGCGAACATCGCCGCTTTGATATGATCCTGCAGGCGCAGGGCTTCCTCGCGAATCACCCGCCAGTTGTCCGTCAACTGTTGCAGCTCGGGAAAAGTCTGCGGTGCAAAGTAAGGTTGTTTCGCCGGCAGGCGGGAGAAACCGGTCATAAACATGTTGAACGGCCCCATAAAAGTGGAGTGATCGAAAAGTTGTCTGCTAACTTTTTGTTTTTCCTGCCCGCGGGAGTGGGCGTAAATAAAGCTGATAATGAAAATACCGATGATAATTGCTGCAACCATAGAATCCGTCCTACAGAGTCGTTCTGTCAAAATCGCAGGAATTATAATTTCACGCCAAAAAAGTTTAATTATTTTGTGCCATTTTGTTATATATTTGTTGACTTTTTGTTTTTACTGGCAGACCGACTCCCGTGGCGGGTCAGCCCGCGCCTGACCATGCAAGCGGCCATGTCACCATGGCCGTAAACGATCATTGTGTCATCATGAGATAGATTAATATCATCAGAATGGCTATCATCACAACGCTTATTCTACGCCATCCGGTTTCACTTTTTAAACTCATACTGTTCCCTGTGTTAGTTATATCAATAATAAAGTCCGGATTTTAATTTATTGATTTTAAAATAACTACGTCATACCGTTTTTTTTCTGAGCAAATGTTTAATATATCGACGTGAGTCACTTTACACATCATTTATCAGGTATTAATTCCATATATGATAATTTTCAATTAGAATATCATCTCAGACAATATATTAACCCTATTCATTATGAAAATAATATCCGTCCGGGAACACCCGGAGCTCGCCGAAGCCGCCATCGCCTATTTTCAACGCCAGTGGGCTACGCCAGAAACGATGATGATGTATCGCGACGCCATTATCCATGCCATCGGCGCAGAAAATCCGCTGCCGCAATGGTATCTGCTGATGCAGAATCAGGAAATTATCGGCTGTGCGGGGCTAATCACTAATGATTTTATCAGCCGTGGCGAGCTGTATCCCTGGCTATGCGCGCTGTTTATTGAAGAACAGCATCGCAGTCAGGGCCACGCCACCCGGCTTATTCAGCATATCGCGACACAGGCCAAGGGGGTGGGGTTCCGTCACCTGCATCTTTGCACCGACCTGGAAGGCTTTTACGAAAAACAGCATTTCGTTTCCAACGGCATCGGCTACCATCCGTGGGGAGAAAGTTCGCGTGTTTATACGCTGAAATTATAATTTAACTTTATTAATTAACATACTACGACGCCGGTTTGCATACCCTCAGCCGGCGCCGACACATCACCTACCCCTGCCAGGGAATCGGCATCCTGCCGTATTTGCCAAGTTTGAACGTCGCACTGCCGGTTGCAATCAGATCGCCCTCGGCATTATGCAAGAAACCTTCGGTAAACACGATGGAGCCTGTCTTGCGCACTATTTTCCCGATGCCTTTGATCTTCCCCGGCTGCGCCGGACTGATAAAACTGGTTTTTGATTCAATCGTTACCGCCAACAGTGGCGTCGGCAGCGTAATATAGACCGCCGGCCCCATCGCATCATCCAGCATTGCCGACAGGATCCCTCCCTGAATACAACCCAGCGGATTGGTCAACACCTGTTCTGCGTCGTACTCCACCTGAACTTTCATCGCATCATCATCATAGTGGACAAACTTCCATCCCAGCATCTTTGAGACCTGCGACAAGATAACCTCACCTCTAGCCACCCGTAAAAAATAGGGATCGTTCTGCATGGCAACCACCTCCAGTTATGAAAGAGTACTCTGGAAAATACATAAAAATTATTTCACTTTCATACTTAGGATAGTTGAGCAAAAAACAATCACCAGTTTCTTTTTTAACGCGTCCAAATCATCCACAATGGCCATGAACAACCGTAAAAGACACATGCGACTTCGAAGCATTTAAGAAAAACGGCTGATATTATAAATACGTGGATTTCCCCAAAGACAGGACGAGCACGATGGGCCAAGCGGCTATTTCCACAATAAAATGACGGCGTCTAACACCGGAATGCGTCCTGAACGCCTTTTTAACAGCCGGACGGCCAACCTTTGGGGGTGGGTGGCAGCCAGCCGACCAGAGGACGATTTATGATTAGGGACACTCACCTTTCCTGCCTGGGCATCACCCATCTGTCAGCCGCCTTACCCCGCTACACCTGCATATTCATCACATCCTGATACGCCGCCACCAGCTTATTACGAACCTGGATGCCCAGCTGCATCGACACCGATGATTTTTGCAGATCCACCATCACATCATTCAGGCTGATGCCCGGCACACCCCGCTCAAAATCCTGCGCCTGTTTGCGCGCCGCCTGCTGGTTATCGCTGATTTTACCCAGTGCGGCCTTCAGCTCACCGGCGAAGCTGACGCCCTGCGCCGGCTGCGCGGTGGTGGAACCGCCGGCCTGCAGCGCCGTGGCCTGTAACTGCTGCAGTACCCCTTCAATCCCCTGAATCGCCATTCTTCCCCCTGTGGTGGTTGTCGCCGCCGGGTCTCTGTATACCCGATACAATTTTGATGATGCACACCCTAACACGCCCCTCTGCCGCTAAAGCGGCTAATTAACCACAAAAAACGCGGCTTATCGGGCCATCAAAATCCGCGCTCAGGGCAAATAATGGCATGCCCAAAATGGGGGCAGTTTTAACCCGTCAAGTTATGTGCATCATGGAGTCTGTTTTGTCACCACACAACGCTAAGCATTTTGTTCAGCCAGGTAAGGGGCCAGCATGAGCGCCTCAATAACCCACGGTGAAAACCGTGAAAATGGCCTTCAGGCCCAGTGGAACCGCCTGCGCGCCAATCCTAAAATCCCGTTGCTGATTGCGGCCTCCGCCGCGGTAGCCATCGTGGTGGCGCTGTTGTTATGGGTGAAAAGTCCAGATTATCGCGTGTTGTACAGCAACCTGAACGACCGTGACGGCGGCGCCATCGTCACGCAGCTCACGCAGATGAACATCCCCTACCGCTTCGCCGATAACGGTTCTGCGCTGATGGTTCCCGCCGATAACGTCCATGAAACCCGCCTGCGTCTGGCGCAGCAAGGGCTGCCGAAAGGCGGCGCCGTCGGTTTTGAACTGCTCGATCAGGAAAAATTCGGCATCAGCCAGTTCAGCGAGCAGATCAACTATCAGCGGGCGCTCGAAGGTGAACTGTCGCGCACCATCGAATCGCTGGGGCCGGTGCAGAATGCGCGGGTGCACCTGGCGATGCCCAAGCCGTCGCTGTTTGTGCGTGAGCAAAAATCCCCTTCCGCCTCGGTCACTCTGACGCTGCAACCGGGCCGGGCGCTGGATGACGGCCAAATCAACGCCATCGTCTATATGGTCGCCAGCAGCGTGGCCGGCCTGCCGCCGGGCAACGTGACGGTGGTCGATCAAGCCGGCCGTCTGCTGACGCAATCCGACGGCAACGGGCGCGATCTTAACGCCGCGCAGCTGAAATACGCCGGCGAAGTGGAAGGCCGCTACCAGCGCCGCATTGAAGCGATTCTGGCGCCGATCGTCGGCAGCGCCAACGTACGGGCGCAGGTGACCGCGCAGATCGATTTCGCCACTCGCGAACAGACCGACGAGCAATACCAGCCTAACCCCACGTCGGAGAAAGCCGCCATCCGCTCGCGCCAGCTGAGCCAGAGCGATCAGGTCGGCGGCCCGCAGGTGGGCGGCGTACCGGGCGCGCTCTCCAATCAGCCAAGCGCAGCGCCGACGGCGCCGATTGAAACGCCGCCGGCCAATAACGCGGACGCCCAGCCCCGTGCCGACAAAGCCACGGCGGATAATGCACGTGGCGAGAACACCGTCAGCGGGCCGCACAGCAGCCGTCGCGACGAAACCACCAACTATGAAGTTGACCGCACCATCCGCCATACCCAGCACAAAGCCGGCACGGTGCAGCGCCTGTCCGTCGCCGTGGTGCTCAACACTCTCGGCACGGATAAAGACGGTAAACCGGTAATGATGGGCAAAACGCAGCTGGCGCAGGTGGAAGCGCTGGTGCGCGAAGCAATGGGCTACTCCAGCGAACGCGGCGACACATTGAACGTGGTCAACTCGCCGTTCAGTGATGTGGAGACCGGCGGCGGCGAACTGCCGTTCTGGCAGTCGCAGCACTTTATCGATCAACTGCTGAACGCCGGCCGCTATCTGCTGATCGCGCTGATCGCCTGGCTGCTGTGGCGCAAGCTGGTGCGTCCGCAGTGGCAAAACCGCCAGGCGCAGCAACAGGCCGCCGCCACGCCGGCCCCCTCTGCCGAAGGCGGCAGTAAACCCAGCAACGAGGAGTTGGCGCAGCACAAGCGTTCACAGCAGCGCGTCAGCGCCGAAGTCCAGAGCCAGCGCATCCGCGATTTGGCGGATAAAGATCCGCGCATTATCGCCCTGGTAATCCGCCAATGGATGAGTAACGAATTATGAGTCTGACAGGTACAGAAAAAAGCGCCATCCTGCTGATGACGCTGGGAGAAGACCGCGCGGCCGAGGTATTCAAACACCTCTCGTCGCGCGAAGTGCAACAGCTGAGCGGCACCATGGCCAGCATGCGGCAGGTGTCGCACAAACAGCTGGGCGACATTCTGACGGAGTTTGAGGACGATGCCGAACAGTATGCCGCTCTCAGCGTCAACGCCAGCGACTATCTGCGTTCGGTCTTGGTGAAAGCGCTGGGCGAAGAGCGCGCCTCCAGCCTGCTGGAAGATATTCTCGAATCGCGGGAAACCACCTCCGGGATGGAAACGCTCAACTTTATGGAGCCGCAGAGCGCGGCCGATCTGATCCGCGACGAACATCCGCAGATTATCGCCACCATTTTGGTGCATCTGAAACGCGGTCAGGCGGCGGATATTCTGGCGCAGTTTGAAGAACGCCTGCGCAACGACGTGATGCTGCGTATCGCCACCTTCGGCGGCGTGCAGCCGGCGGCGCTGGCGGAGCTGACCGAGGTGCTCAACAACCTGCTCGACGGCCAGAACCTCAAGCGCAGCAAAATGGGCGGGGTGCGCACCGCCGCCGAAATCATCAACCTGATGAAGACCCATCAGGAAGAAGCGGTGATCGATGCGATGCGCGACTACGACGGCGAGCTGGCACAGAAGATCATCGACGAAATGTTCCTGTTCGAAAACCTGGTGGAGGTCGACGATCGCAGTATCCAGCGCCTGCTTCAGGACGTGGAAGGCGAATCGCTGCTGGTCGCTCTGAAAGGCGCCGAGCAGCCGCTGCGCGAGAAGTTCCTCAAGAATATGTCGCAACGCGCCGCCGACATTCTGCGCGACGACCTGGCCAACCGCGGCCCGGTGCGGATGTCGCAGGTGGAGAACGAACAGAAGGCAATTTTGCTGATCGTCCGTCGTCTGGCGGAAAGCGGCGAAATGATTATCGGCGGCGGCGAGGATACTTATGTCTGACAGCAGCTCCCCACTCGCCTGGCAGCCATGGCGTCTTAACGATTTAGCGACGTCCGCAACCGCGGAAACAACGCCGGAAAACGATACGCCGCCGGCCGAGCCGGAGAGCGCGCCGCCGGATGAGGCGGAAAGTGAGCGGCAGCATCGGGAAGCGCTGCGACTGCAGGCGCAGCAGCAGGGCCATCAGTTGGGCCATGACGAAGGCCGGCAACAGGGCTATCAGGAAGGCTATCAGCAAGGCCTTGAAGAAGGCCGACTACAGGGCATCGAACAGGGTGAACAGCAACAGCAGCCGCTGACCGAGCAGTGGCGGCAGATGATCGGCGAATTCCAGCATACGCTGGACGCACTGGACAGCGTGATCGCCGCGCGCCTGATGCAGCTGGCGCTCACCGCCGCCAAACAGGTGCTCGGCCAGCCGCCGGTCTGCGACGGCAGCGCCCTGCTGGCGCAGATCCAGCAACTGATTCAGCAAGAGCCGATGTTCAGCGGCAAGCCGCAGCTGCGCGTACATCCCGACGATTACCCACGCGTGGAGCAGCAGCTCGGGGTAACCCTGAGCCTGCACGGCTGGCGGCTGCTGGCCGACGGCGAACTGCACCCCGGCGGCTGTAAAGTCAGCGCCGAGGAAGGCGACCTCGACGCCAGCCTGGCCACCCGCTGGCACGAAATCTGCCGCCTGGCGGCGCCGGGGGACGTATGACGACGCCCCGTCTCGGCCGCTGGCTCCGCGCGCTGGATACGCTGGAGCAGCGCATTCAACATGCGCCGCCGGTTCGCCGTTACGGCCGCCTGACCCGCGCCACCGGTCTGGTGCTGGAGGCCACCGGCCTGCAGATGCCGCTCGGCGCCACCTGCCTGATCGAACGGCACTACGCCGGCGAGGTCCACGAAGTGGAAAGCGAAGTGGTCGGTTTTAACGGCCAGCATCTGTTTCTGATGCCGCTGGAAGATGTGGAAGGCATCGTGCCCGGCGCGCGGGTGTACGCCCGCCTCTCACCGGAGGGACAAAGCGCCGGTAAGCAGCTGCCGCTCGGCCCCGCCCTGCTCGGCCGGGTATTGGACGGCGGCGCCAAACCGCTCGACGGTCTGCCGCCGCCGGAAACCGGCTATCGCGCACCGTTGGCCACCGCACCGTTCAACCCGCTGCAGCGCACGCCGATCGAACAGGTGCTGGATGTCGGCGTGCGCACCATCAACGGCCTGCTGACCGTCGGACGCGGCCAGCGCATGGGGCTGTTTGCCGGCTCCGGGGTGGGTAAAAGCGTGCTGCTCGGCATGATGGCGCGCTATACCCAGGCCGATGTGATCGTAGTCGGGCTGATCGGCGAGCGCGGCCGGGAAGTGAAAGACTTTATCGAAAATATTCTCGGCGCCGAAGGCCGCGCCCGTTCGGTAGTGATCGCCGCACCGGCCGACGTGTCGCCGCTGCTGCGGATGCAGGGCGCCGCCTACGCCACGCGCATTGCCGAAGATTTCCGCGATCGTGGTCAGCACGTACTGCTGATTATGGACTCCCTGACCCGTTACGCCATGGCGCAGCGGGAAATCGCGCTGGCTATCGGCGAACCGCCGGCTACCAAAGGCTACCCGCCGTCGGTATTCGCCAAGCTGCCGGCGCTGGTGGAACGCGCAGGCAATGGCATCAGCGGCGGCGGCTCCATCACCGCCTTTTATACCGTACTGACCGAAGGCGACGACCAGCAGGATCCAATTGCCGACTCAGCGCGCGCCATTCTCGACGGCCATGTGGTGCTGTCGCGCCGCCTGGCAGAGTCCGGCCACTACCCGGCCATCGACATCGAAGCGTCCATCAGCCGCGCGATGACCGCGCTGATCGACCAGGATCACTACCGCCGGGTGCGCGATTTCAAACAGATGCTGGCCAGCTATCAGCGCAACCGCGATCTGATCAGCGTCGGCGCCTATTCGGCCGGCAGCGATCCGCTGCTGGACAAGGCGATGGCGCTGTATCCGCAGATGGAGGCCTATCTGCAACAGGGTATTTTCGAACGCAGCGGTTATGACGAAGCCTGTCAGCAACTGCAACAGTTGATCGTTTAACCGACCGGGAGCACGGCACGATGAAATCAAACTCGCCACTGCTGACGCTGCGCGACCTGGCGCAAAAGGCGGTAGAACAGGCCACGCAGCAGCTGGGCCAGGCGCGCCAGGCGCAGCAGGCGGCGGAGCAGCAGCTTTCCATGCTGCTTAATTACCAGGATGAGTACCGGCAAAAACTCAACGCCACGCTGAGCCATGGCATGGGTTCCGCCAGCTGGCAAAACTATCAGCAGTTTATCGCCACGCTGGAGCAGGCCATCAGCCAGCACCGCCAGCAGCTGCAACAACGGAGCCAGAAAGTGGAACAGGCGATAACGCAGTGGCAGGACAAACAGCAGCGGCTGAACGCCTTCGACACCCTGCATACGCGCGCGCTGCACGCCGAACAGCAGCAGGAAAATAAACGTGACCAAAAATTGATGGACGAGTTTGCTCAACGTCGTTCACACAGGAACAGTAACCTATGAACCTCACCCTTTTGCCCGTTATGGCGCCCGCAGGCGATGCCGCAACCGACGGTCTGGCGCCGGCTGCCGATAGCGATGCGCTGTCATCGGCGTTCGCGCAGCTGCTGGGCGAGCGTTTTCGCCCCGCCGGGCAGCACGCGGACGTGCCGCAACTGCAGCCTCTGGCCGCCGATGCGGAACCGACGCCGGACGGTGGTGCGCTCAGCCAGCTGCTGAACGTACCGGAACAGCTCAAAACGCTGACGAACCTCACCGCACGAGCGCCGCTCAACGCGACGGTGGCGCAGGATGACGCGTCGGAACCCCCGCCCGTATCCGCACTGAAAAGCCATGACGCGCCGGATGCCGCCACCTTACAGGCGCTGTTGGCCATGCTGCCGGCGATCGCGGCACCGCAGCCGGATGAACAACGCGCTGTCCCGGCGCCGGCGGATAACCGCCAGCCCGGCAGGCCGTCGGCCCCGGCGGCCTCATTGATCGGCGCATTGCATGACGATACCGCGCCGTCTGCCGGGCGCTTCGCGATGCCGGTAACGTCTCATCAGGCCCCGGCTCCGCAAAATAGCGAAGCCGACGCCGCACCGCAGACGTTCAAAACGGACGTCTTCACCGCCGATCGCGTACCGCTGAGCGCCGATAGCGCATCGTCGCCGGCCTCGCAGCACGCCATGACGCCGGCCGCCGCCGGCCCGCAGTTCACCGCGTCACAGCCCGCAGCGGCGGTAGCGGCTCCGTCCGCGCCGCTACTGAACGCGCCGCTCGGCAGCCCGGAATGGCAGCAGGCATTAAGCCAGCAGGTGCTGATGTTCCACCGTGGCGGCCAGCAGAGCGCCGAACTGCGCCTGCATCCTCAGGAACTGGGGTCGCTGCAGATTACGTTGAAGCTGGACGATCAGCAGGCGCAGCTGCATATCACCTCGGCGCACGGCCAGGTGCGCGCCGCGGCGGAAGCCGCCATACCGCATCTGCGCCATGCGCTGGCGGAAAGCGGCATCAATCTGGGCCAGAGCAGCGTTGGCGGCGACGCGACGCCGCAGCAGTCGCAGCAGCAGGCCTCACAGGAACACGGCCGATCGCCGTCCTACCGTGAGCAGCACGGCGGCGCGGATCTGCCGGCAGAGGCGACGGCCGCTCCGCCAACCCTGCAGGCGCTGGCGCGGGCGGTTGACGGCGTCGATATCTTCGCCTGACGCGCCACGGCAAACGCCGAAGCTGACACGTTTTTCCCCGCCTATTCAGGCTATTGCATGCCGGGATTGACGGGATAATAACGCCATCTTTATCTCCCCCTGCCGTCAGGGGGACGCACGGACGCAAGCTCTGCGCGTGCCAATAACAGGAATTTGATTAAGTAATGTCACAAAACACCCTGCCAACGGCGCCGAAAAAGCGCCCGCTATTGGTCATCCTGTTGCTGCTGATCACCGTCGCCGCCTGCGGCGCGGCGGGCTACAGCTGGTGGCTGCTGCAACAAAAAGACCACGGCGGCAATGCCGCAGCGGCCAAACCACAGCCGCCGGCGGCGCCGGTCTTTATGCCGCTCGATACCTTTACCGTCAATCTGATGACGCCGGACAACAACCCCGATCGCGTGCTGTACATCGGCCTGACGCTGCGCCTGCCGGATGAGGCGACGCGCCGCCAAATGAACGACTTTCTGCCGGAGGTGCGCAGCCGTCTGCTGATGTTGCTGTCCCGTCAGGACGCCGCGCAGCTGGCTAACGAACAGGGGAAACAGCAGTTGGTGGCGCAGATCAAAGAAGTGCTCAGCCCGCCGCTGGTTAACGGCCAACCCAAGCTGGTGGTCAGCGATGTGCTGTTCACCGCCTTTATCCTGCGGTAATCCACTATGGGCGACAGTATTCTTTCTCAGGCGGAGATCGACGCGCTACTCAACGGCGACAGCTCAGGCGACGAACCTGCGGCGATAGTCGGCAACGAGAGCGAGGTCAAGCCTTACGATCCCAATACCCAACGCCGGGTGGTGCGTGAACGTCTGCAGGCGCTGGAAATCATTAACGAACGTTTTGCCCGTCAGTTCCGCATGGGGCTGTTTAACCTGCTGCGCCGCAGCCCGGACATTACCGTCGGCCCGATCAAAATCCAGCCGTATCATGAGTTCGCCCGCAACCTGCCGGTGCCGACCAATCTGAACCTGGTGCATCTGAATCCGCTGCGCGGCACCGCGCTGTTCGTGTTCGCGCCCAGTCTGGTGTTTATCGCCGTCGATAACCTGTTCGGCGGCGACGGCCGTTTCCCGACCAAAGTGGAAGGCCGCGAGTTTACCCCGACCGAACAGCGGGTGATCCGCCGCATGCTGCGGCTGGCGCTGGATGCCTATGGCGACGCATGGAGCGCGATTTATAAGGTGGACGTGGAGTATGTGCGCGCCGAGATGCAGGTGAAATTCACCAATATCACCACCTCGCCGAACGATATCGTGGTCACCACGCCGTTCCAGGTGGAGATCGGCGCGCTGACCGGCGAATTCAACATCTGCATCCCCTTCTCGATGATTGAGCCGCTGCGCGAACTGCTGACCAATCCGCCGCTGGAGAATTCGCGCCAGGAGGATAACCGCTGGCGCGAAACCTTGGCAAAGCAGGTACAGCATTCCGAACTGGAGCTGATCGCCAACTTTGTCGACATCCCGATGCGGCTGTCGAAGGTGCTGAAGCTGCAGCCCGGCGATGTCTTGCCGATCGACAAACCGGAACGCCTGATCGCTCATGTCGACGGCGTACCGGTACTGACCAGCCAATACGGCACCCTGAACGGGCAATATGCCCTGCGCGTTGAACATTTGATTAACCCTATTTTGCATGCTCTGAGTGAGGAACGGCCCAATGAGTGACCCGAAACAACCGTCTGGCGAAGAAAAGGAATCCGCCGACTCCCTGTGGGCTGACGCGTTTAACGAACAACAGGCCGCGGAAAAGCCAGGCGCCACCACCGAAGGCGTGTTCAAAACGCTGGAGGCGCAGGATGCCATCGGCGGCCTGCAGGATATCGATCTGATTCTGGATATTCCGGTCAAACTGACGGTGGAGCTTGGCCGCACCAAAATGACCATCAAAGAGCTGCTGCGCCTGTCGCAAGGCTCCGTGGTGGCGCTGGACGGGCTGGCCGGCGAACCGCTGGATATTCTGATCAACGGTTATCTGATCGCCCAGGGCGAAGTGGTGGTGGTGGCCGATAAATTCGGCGTACGCATCACCGATATCATCACCCCGTCCGAACGCATGCGGCGCCTGAGCCGATGAGCGCGACCGTGCAGACGCACACCGGCCAGCCTGCCGAACCGGTCTTGCCGACCGGTTCGGTGCTTACCCAGGTCAGCAGCGCGCTCGGCGGCGTGCTGCTGCTGATCGTGCTGGCCGGCTGGCTGTTTCGCCGCCTGGGTTTTACGCCGCAAAAACGCCGCGGCGCGCTGCTGAATCTGCGCGCCAGCTGCCAGGTCGGCCAGCGCGAACGCGTGGTGGTGGTGGAAGTGGACAACACCTGGCTGGTGCTGGGCGTCACCGCGCAGCACATCACCCCGCTGCATACCCTGAGCGCACCGCCGGCCGCGCCTGATGCCGCCAGCGCCACGCCGCCGGCGGATTTTCGCCAATTGATACGCAACGTCCTGCAACGTCCGGAAAAATCGGCATGAATGCACCCCAACGCCTTTCCTGCGCGTCGCCGACGCGCCTCCCCCGTCTGAGCCGCTGCTGCGCGCCCGCGCTCACCGCCCTGCTGCTGGTCAGCCCGGCGGCGCTGGCGCAGCTGCCGGGCCTTATCAGCCAGCCGCTCGCCGGCGGCGGCCAGAGCTGGTCGCTGCCGGTGCAGACGCTGGTGCTGCTGACCTCGCTGACCTTCCTGCCGGCGATACTGCTGATGATGACCAGCTTTACCCGCATCATTATCGTGCTGGGCCTGCTGCGCAACGCGCTGGGCACCCCCTCCGCGCCGCCGAACCAGGTGATGCTGGGCCTGGCGCTGTTTCTGACCTTTTTTATTATGTCGCCGATATTCGACAAGGTGTATCAGGATGCCTACCTGCCGTTCAGCCAGGACAAAATCGCGCTCGACGTCGCCATGGAAAAAGGCGCGCAGCCGCTGCGCGAATTTATGCTGCGCCAGACGCGGGAAACCGATCTGGCGCTGTACGCCCGGCTGGCCCATCAGCCGCCGCTGGCCGGCCCGGAAGCGGTGCCGATGCGCATCCTGCTGCCGGCCTACGTCACCAGCGAGTTAAAAACCGCCTTCCAGATCGGCTTTACGGTGTTTATTCCCTTTCTGATTATCGATCTGGTGGTGGCCAGCGTGTTGATGGCGCTGGGAATGATGATGGTGCCGCCGGCCACCATCTCGCTGCCGTTCAAACTGATGCTGTTTGTGCTGGTCGACGGCTGGCAGCTGCTGCTGGGTTCGCTGGCGCAGAGTTTTTATTCCTGACCCCTTCCCCTTCCGGCGCTCAGCCGCTGAGCGCCGCACTATGCGGAGAAACACGCAATGACTCCTGAATCGGTAATGGCGCTGGGCGTTGAGGCGATGAACGTGGCGCTGGCGCTGGCCGCCCCGCTGCTGCTGGCGGCGCTGATCAGCGGCCTGGTGGTCAGCCTGCTGCAGGCGGCAACCCAGATCAACGAAATGACGCTGTCTTTTATCCCGAAAATCCTGGCGGTGGTCGCCACCATCATTATCGCCGGCCCGTGGATGCTCAACCTGCTGCTGGACTATATGCGCATGCTGTTCAGCAATCTGCCCAACATTATCGGTTAACCATGCTCAACCTCGACAGCTCGCAGTTCACCCTCTGGCTCAGCCACTATTTCTGGCCGCTGCTGCGTATTCTGGCGCTGATCGCCACCGCGCCGCTGCTGAGTGAAAAGCAAATCAGCAAAAAAGTGAAGCTGGGGCTGGGCGGGCTGATCGTCATGCTGATTGCGCCGACGCTGCCGGCCAGCGAGATACCGATTTTTTCCGCCGCCGGCCTGTGGCTGGCGCTGCAGCAAATCCTGATCGGCGTGGCGCTCGGCCTGACCATGCAGTTCGCCTTTGCCGCGGTGCGCACCGCCGGCGAAGTTATCGGCATGCAGATGGGCCTGTCGTTTGCCACCTTCTTCGATCCCTCCGGCGGGCCGAATATGCCGGTGCTGGCGCGCTTGCTCAATCTGCTGGCGATGCTGCTGTTTTTATCCTTCGACGGTCATCTGTGGCTGATCTCGCTGCTGGCGGACAGTTTCCACACCCTGCCGATCGGCACGCAGCCGCTCAGCGGCAACGGGTTCCTGGCGCTGACTCAGGCCGGCTCGCTGATCTTTATCAACGGCGTGATGCTGGCGCTGCCGCTGATCTGCCTGCTGCTGACGCTGAACCTGTCGCTGGGGCTGCTCAACCGCGTCACGCCTCAGCTGTCGGTATTCGTGATCGGCTTCCCCGTCACCATGACCATCGGCATCCTGACGCTCGGCATGATGATGCCGATGCTGGCGCCGTTTTGTGAGCATCTGTTCGGCGAGGTGTTTAACCGGCTGGCGGATGTGCTCAGCGGCATGCGCAGCTAGTCCGCCGGCGTTCACCCATAAAAAAAGCCCGTTGCTCCAAACCTTAGTGGGAAAAAGAGCAACGGGCCAAACGACTGCGCCCGGTATTTAAGGGAATGGTCGCCCGCGTCAGCACGGGCCGTTCCCCTTCGCGCAGCCAAATCGGCGTGCGCCGCCAACCGGCGGCACACAATGGTCAGCGCTAACGATTCATCTGAAACAGCGACATGCCCTGCATATCACCGAACGTTTTATATGAAGCCTGCAGCGCGGCCTGCTGCTGGAAATAAGACGAGATGGCCTCGACAACATCCACATCCACCAGCGCGCTCATCTGAACCTGGTTGTTCGTATCACGGACTTTGCCGATATTGTCCAACGTCTCAATTTCCTGCATCTGCGTACCCAGCTTGGAATTGACCGTCAGCACGTTGTTGTAAACATTATCCAGACCGCGCTGCGCCTTGTCCAAATCCGCCTGCACCTGTTGGCGCGTCGCGTCGTCGGCGTCCTGCAGCGGAGTATTGAGCGCCTTGAGCGCCAGATCGATACTGTCAAACACGTTGCTCACCGGCGCGCTGCCGTCCGGCTCCGGCTTCGGGTTGCTGGTCAGCGACATAAAGATCGCATCACCGGTATAGCCGACGGTCATGGTGCGGTTGGCGTCAACCTTCTGCTCAATCGCCCGGCTGCTGCCCTGATACACCACCTTGCCGTCGTCCTGCTGGACAAACGGCGGCTGGTCGTCCTTAAAACCGCCGAACATATAGCGGCCATTGCCGTCCGAGTTGTTCGCCTGCCCCAGCAGCTGATCTTTCAACCCCTGCAGCTGGGTCGCCAGCGAGGCGCGGTCATTATCGCTCAGCACGCCGTCGCCGGCGTTAACCAGCAGGCCTTTCATATCCTTGATGCTGCCGGCGGCGCTGGCGGTCACTTTCTCCGCCATGGTGATACTTTGCAGGGCGAACTGACGCGCCAGCGCATACTGGCTGTTTTCCGACTGGGACTGCGTCAGCATCACCGCCTGCGAGGCCGCCAGCGGATCGTCAGAGGGCGTCAACACCCGGGTGCCGCTGGACAGATGCTGGGCGGACTTCATCCACAGCGACTGTCGGTCGGTCAGGCTCTGCATGTTTTGCTGGTACATCATGCTGGTGCTCATGCGCATAGTCTGGATTCCTTAATCAACGGATGGAAAGAAGAGCGTCGAACATCGAGCTGGCGGTCTGAATCACCTGCGCGTTCGCCATGTAATACTGCTGGAAACGCAGCAGTTCGCCGTACTCCTCGTCCAGGTTGACGCCGGATACCGACTGCTGTTGTTCCGTCAGCTGCTTGACGATATTGCCCTGCGCAACGCTGTTGGTTTTTGCCGTGGCGGTCTGGTTGCCGACGTTGCTGACCAGGCTGGCATAGGCACCGCTCAGCGTGGCCTTGCCGTCCACCAGCTTTTGCGTCTGCAGGTCGCTCAGCTTTTTCACGTTGTCGTTATCGCCGCTACCGCCGTCCTCGCTGCCGGCGGCGGCCAGCTTGCCGGCGTCGCTAATCACCACCTTCAGGTTGCCGGCCACATCGCTGACGGGCTTGACGGTGAAGCTGTCGTTCTTGTTGGCCGTGCCGTCGATGCCGACCCGCAGTCCTTCAAATTCCAGCGTCGGTTTACCGTCGGCGTCGGTGCCGGGGGTGGCGTTCACTTTGACGTTGTCCGACAGGCGCGTCACCTGCCAGTTACTGCCGTCAAACTCGACGCGGTAATCGCTGGCCTGCACTTTGCCGGTGTCGGTATAGCTCACGCTCAGTTCGGCGTCGCCGCTGTTGCGACTGTTTTCCACCACCCGGCCGCCGCTGAAGCTGAAGAAATCGCCGCCCGGTTCGCCATGAATATCAAAACCGGCGCGGTGCTGCTGGTTAAAGCTGTCGGCCAGCGCCAGCACCATCTGCCCCAGCTGGTTGCGTGCCCCGTCCAGCGCCTCACTGCGGAACTTCAGCACGCCGCTGACGCTGCCGCCGGTAATCTGCCCGGTCGGGATCTCGCTGGCGCCGTTGCCGCGGTTATAGCCCAGCGTCAGCCGCGCCGGATCCTCGCTGGATGGCACGGCCTCCACCTGATAGGTATTACTGCCCTGCACCAGCGTCAAGCCGTTGGCGAAAGAGACGGTGTAAGTGTCGCCGTCCTGCTGCGTCACCTGCACATTGACGATTTGGTTCAGCTCGGTCACCAGTTGGTCGCGCTGATCGAGCAGAGCGTTGGGTTCGCTGCCGCTGCTGCCGCGCAGGCGGGTGATTTCATCATTCAGCCGGGCAATCTGCTGGCTGTAGTTATTAATTTGTACCGCGCTTTCGCTCAGTTGCTGATTGACGCCGGCATCCAGATCGCGCAGATATTTATCGGCATTACCGATCTGGTTCACCAGGCCGTTGGCCTTGCCCAGCACGGTGTTGCGCGACGCGTCATCACCGGCGTTATTGACCACGTTCTGCAGGCTGGTGAAAAAATCCTGCATATTGGTCGACACGTTGTTGGTTTTGTCCGCCAGTAGGTTATCTATCTGCGAAATTTTTTCATAATAGGCGTTGTGGGCGCCGGCCTGGCTCTGTGCGCCACGCAGCTGATTGGTGATGAACTGGTTATATTCACGGTTCACGCTGGTGACCGTGACGCCGTTGCCGATAAAGCCGGCCATGGTGCCCATACCGCCGTTCTGCGCCAGAATGGCGGTCTGACGGTTGTAGCCGGCCACGTTGTAGTTGGAAATATTATTACTGACGGTGCTCAGCGCCACCTGCGCCGCATTCAGGCCGCTCATCGCGGTATTGATTAAGCTATTGGACATAGAGATTCCTTGTGCTGCGGCGCCGGAGGCCCACAGGGTTTCATCAGGTTGCTGAACGACGCCGCCCAGCCTGTCTGGGTTATCGGCCGGGCGGCGAAAAACTTGAGGGAAAACTCACGACGTCACGACGCACGGCACAATACGTGACAGGGTTTGTTAAGTGCCATTTAAAACCTGTTTTAATGGTATTTTACAGTAATACGTGACATTTAATCTGGCGCGTCGCCGGGCAGGGTGCTCAGAACAGATCCTGCAAGTCGTGGCTGTAGGCCTTCGCCACCTGCTCGCCGGCGCTTCTCATCTGCGCAATCACGCTGACCAGTTTGCGGGCATAGTGCGGATCGGTGGCATAACCCGCCTGCTGCAGCGCATGCGCCGCCTGTTCCGGCGTGCGGGCGGCGGCGACGCCGGCGTAGCGCGGGTTGCCGGTCAGCAGTTTGATGTAATCGGCAATCGCCTCCACGTAGGAGCCGTACACGCGGAAACGCGCCTTGATCTTCTTCGCCGCCCCCTGCTCAAACTCGGTAGTGGTAATTTCCGTCACCGGCCCGCGCCAGCCGCTGCCCGCCTTGATGCCAAACAGGTTATGGCTCGGCGAACCGTCGGCGGCCGGGATTTCACGCCGTCCCCAGCCGGATTCCAGCGCCGCCTGCGCCACGATCAGCTGATGGGGAATACCGCTCTGCTGGCTGGCAAGGCGCGCCGGCGTTGACAGCCGGGCGACAAAGTTGCCGTTGTTCAGCGGCGCAGGATTCCCCGGCACCGACGGCATTGGCGGCAGCGCACGCCGCACCAGTTGCTCCAGCGCCTGACGCGGCAGAGCCTGCAGCCTGTCGCCGTCCAACGCCATCGGCACCGTGCCGGCCGTTTCGCTCGGTGGCCTGCCGGCGCTGCCGAGCTGGCGCACCATCATATCCGCCAATCCCAGCCCCTTCTGCGACAGCTGCTGGGCGATCTGCTGATCGTACAGCGAGGTGTACAGCCGGGTCTGGTCGCTGCTCAGCATGCCGTCTTTCGGCAGCGCCGCGCGCATGCTTTTCAGCATCATCTGCACGAACATGCCCTCCACCTGGCGGGCCACCTGCTTCAGGTTGCCCTGCGGGTCAGCGGCGGCGGCGCTTTTCAGCCCGTTCAGCGCCTGGGCGTCGTAGGCCGCGCCGGCCATACTGGTGACGTCTCTGCTCATCAGATAATTTCCAGTTTGGCGCGCAGGCAGCCGGCGCTCTGCATCGCCTGCAAAATCGACATCAGATCGATCGGCGTCGCACCCAGCGCATTCAGCGCGCGGACTACGTTATTCAGATTGGCGCTGGCGTTGACCTTCTGCAGCGAACCGCCCTGCTGCTGCAGCGAGATCTGGGTATTCGGCGTCACCACCGTCTGACCGCCGCCGAACGGCGTATCCGGCTGGCTGACGCTGTTTTGCCGATCCACCACCACCGACAGGTTGCCTTGCGCCACCGCGCAGGAATCCAGCACTACATCACGGTTCATTACCACCGAGCCGGTGCGCGAATTGATGATCACCTTGGCGTCGATCGCGCCGACACGCACATTGATATTCTGAATATCCGCCAGAAAACGCACCTGAGAGCTGTTGCCCTGCGGCACCAGCACCTTGATGGTGCGCGCGTCCAGCGGTGTCGCGGTGCCGTAGCCGCGCTGGCGGTTAATCGCGTCGCTGATCTGCTGCGCCAGCGTAAAGTCTTCATTGTTCAGCTGCAGATTGATTTCGCCGCCCTGACCGAAGGTGGTCGGCAGCTCGCGTTCGATGGTGGCGCCGTTGCTGATGCGGCCGCCCGCCAGCTGGTTGACCTGTACGCTGCTGCCGCCGGCCGCCGCGCCGGCGCCGCCGACCAGCACGTTGCCCTGCGCCAGCGCGTACACCTGATTATCTACCCCCTTCAACGGCGTCATCAGCAGCGTGCCGCCGCGCAGGCTTTTGGCGTTGCCCATCGAGGAGACCACCACGTCGATATTTTGCCCGACGCGGGAAAAGGGCGGCAGCCGGGCCGTCACCATCACCGCCGCCACGTTTTTCAGCTGCATATTGGTGCCCGGCGGTACGGTGATGCCCAGCTGCGACAGCATATTGCTCAGGCTTTGGGTGGTGAACGGCGTCTGCATGGTCTGGTCGCCGGAGCCGTCCAGCCCCACCACCAGTCCGTAGCCGATCAGCGCGTTGTCGCGCACGCCCTGCACCGTCACCAGATCGCGGATCCGCTCAGCCGCGGCCGGCAGGCTGAGGCTCGCCAGCAGCGCGGCAATCAGTAATTTCTTCAGCATCGCGATTCCTTAGTACGGGGAGAGATTGAGGAAGAAGCGCTGCAGCCAGCCCATGGTCTGCGCTTCGTTGATATAACCGTTACCGACGTACTCAATGCGGGCGTCCGCCACCTGGGTCGAGGTCACGGAGTTATTGCCGCTGATGGTGCGCGGGTTCACCACGCCGGAGAAACGAATAAATTCGGTGCCCTGATTGATGGCGATCTGCTTTTCCCCCACCACGTGCAGGTTGCCGTTGGTCAGCAGCTGGTTGACGGTTACGGTAATGGTGCCGTTAAAAGTGTTGTTGGCGTTCGCCCCCCCTTTGCCGCCGAAGCTGCTGTCGCCGGACATTTCCATATCGGCGCGCGCGTTGCCGAACAGCCCGCTGAGGTAGCGCGGTGCGGTGGCGACGCCGAATTTGCTGGCGCCGTTGCGGCTGGCGTTGGCTGACGAGCTCTTGCTGGCGCTGACGTTTTCCTGCAGCACGATGGTCAGGGTATCGCCGATATTGCGCGGCCGCCGGTCCTCAAACAGCGGTTGGTAACCGTAGTTCATCGGCTGTACCGTCTGAAAAATCGAGCCGTTCGGCACCGGCGCGGTGGCCGGCGCCGGCTGCGCGCTGGTGGCCCCGTCGACCAGCGGTTTGTGCGGTATGTAGGCGCAGCCGCTGAGCGCCAACAGCGCCGTGGCGGCCAGCGCGCGTTTGCCCTGCGATGGCCGGCGCGCCGTCAAAAGAGTGGTTAGCACAACAAATATCGCCTTTGTTTACGAGAGAGTTAAGCGGGCGCAGCAGGCTGCGCCCTGATGCGTCCGCATCGGTTACAGCTGCGTCAGTTTCTGCAGCATCTGATCGGAGGTGGACACCGCCTTACTGTTGATTTCATACGCGCGCTGTACCTGGATCATGTTTACCAACTCTTCCGCCACGTTGACGTTGGAGGTTTCCACATAGCCCTGATACAGCAGCCCGGCGCCGTTCAGCCCCGGCGTGCTCTCATTCGGCGCGCCGGAGCTTTCGGTTTCCTGGTACAGGTTTTCACCGACGCTCTCCAGACCGCTGTCGTTGATAAAGGTGGTCAGCGTCAGCTGGCCGACCTGCTGCGCCGCCGTCTGCCCCTGCTGGGTAACGCTGACGATGCCGTCGCGCCCCACGGTAATGCTCAGCGCGTTGGCAGGAATGGTGATTGCCGGCTGTACCTGGAAACCGCTGGCGGTCACCAACTGGCCGTTCTGGTCGATCTGGAACGAACCGTCGCGGGTATAGGCCTGACTGCCGTCCGGCAGCATTACCTGAAAATAGCCCTGTCCCTTGATCGCCACGTCTTTACTGTTGTTGGTCTGTGACAGATTGCCCTGACTGTGCAGGCGCTCGGTGGCCACCGGCCGCACGCCGGTGCCTATCTGCAGGCCCGACGGTAGCGTGGTCTGCTCGGAGGACTGCGCCCCCGGCTGGCGCATGGTCTGGTACAGCAGGTCTTCAAACACCGCGCGCTGGCGCTTGAAGCCGTTGGTGCTGACGTTCGCCAGGTTGTTGGCGATCACGTCCATATTGGTCTGCTGCGCGTCCAGACCGGTTTTGGCAATCCATAATGATGGGATCATGTTGTTTTCCTTAGCTCACTGACAGCAGCGAGTTGGCGCGTTGTGCATTCTCATCCACGCTGTGAATGACCTTCATCTGCATTTCGAAGCGGCGGGCGTTGGCGATCATATCGACCATGGTTTCCGTCGGGTTGACGTTGCTGCCTTCCAGCACGCCGGGCATCACCCGCACCTGCGGGTCGTTCGCCAGCTGGTTGCCGCGCTGCTGCCGGCTTGCCGGCGTCAGATGGAACAGCCCGTCATCGCCGCGCGCCACCTCAGCAGCCTCCGCCTTGACCAGCTTCAGCCGGCCGATCTGCGCGATGGTATTCGGCGGGTCGCCCGGATTGAGCGCCGAGATGGTGCCGTCGGCGGCGATGGTGATCTCAGACTGCGGCGGCACCTCGATCGGCCCGCCGTCGCCCAACAGCGGCCGGCCCTGCACCGTCAGTTGCCCTTCGGCGGAAATCTGGATATTGCCGTTGCGGGTGTAGGCTTCGCCGCCGTCGACCAGCTGCACCGCCAAAAAGCCATCCTGCTGCAGCGCGACGTCCAACGGACGCGCGGTATAGTTCAGCGCCCCTTGGCTCATATCGGCGCCCGGCGTCGACGCGGCGACCAGCGTACGCGTCGGCAGACTTGGCCCGTTGACCGGCACCGCGCGCAGCGCCGCCAGCTGGGCGCGAAAGCCCGGCGTCGAAACGTTGGCCAGGTTGTTGGCGGTGATCGCCTGCTGGTCCAGCGTCTGACGCGCTGCCCCCATCGCGGTATAAATCGCGTGATCCATAGCTTGGTTCCTTTAACCCCGCCGTCAGCGCAGGCTGACCAACGTCTGCAGGATGGAGTCCTGCGTCTTGATGGTCTGCGCGTTCGACTGATAGTTGCGCTGTGCGACGATCATATTGACCAGTTCCTGGCTCAGATCGACATTGGAGGACTCCAGTGCGCCGCTGGTCAGCTTGCCGAAGCCGCCGCCGCCCGCCACGCCGACGCGCGCCTGACCGGAGGCGCCGGTTTCCTGCCACACGTTATCGCCCTGTGACGCCAGCCCTTCCGGGTTGGAGAAGTTAGCCAACACGATCTGCCCCAGCACCTGTTTTTGCTGGTTGGAGTACAGGCCAACCACGGTGCCGTCCTGCTCAATCTGGAAGTTGGTGTATTCGCCGGCGCTGTAGCCGTCCTGCGACACTTTACTCACCGAGTCGCTGCCGACGTTCTGCTGCATGCTGCCGGCAAAGCTGAGGGTGAAGTCCTGCGCCGGCGCGCCGTCTTTGGCCGACATCGGGATCGTCAGGCTGAACGCCGTGGCGCTCGGGTTGCCGTCGGCGTCCAGGGTTTCAGTCAGGGTGCCGCTGGTGTTGAAGTTCAGGCTGCCGGCCTTGTCGGCCGGAGCGCCGTCAACGCTGCCGTCCTGGGTGTAGACATCCCATTTATTGTCGGCGGTTTTGACGAAATAGGCGTTAATGTTGTGCGCATTGCCCAGCGAGTCGTAGGTGGTAATAACGTTGACGTAGTTATAGGAGTCCGTTTTGCTTGGATCGAAGGTCGCATTTTCCGGCACCTTGTGGGTGGACTTCAGGTTGGTCACCATCGCGCCGGAGGTGGATGCTCTGGCGTTCATCATCCCTTCCGGGATGCTCAGCGGCTGTGGATCCGCCCCCTGCTGAATGGTTGGCGGCGTACCGGCTGCCGGGTAGCCGGTCAGTTTCAGGCCCTGCATATTCACCAGGTTGCGGTTCTCATCCAGCTTGAACTGGCCGTTGCGGGTATAGAAAATACCGCCGTCGCTGTCCTGCATACGGAAGAAACCGCTTTCGGTAATGGCGATATCCAGCGCGCGGTTGGTGCTGGTCGGCGTACCGCCGTTAAAGTTTTGCGTAATGCCCGCCACTTTTACCCCCAGCCCGACCTGCGAGCCGGCGAACATATCGGCAAAGGATACGCTGCCGGATTTAAACCCGGCGGTGGCGGAGTTGGCGATATTGTTGCCGATAACGTCGAGGTTGGTCGCCGCCGCATTAAGGCCGCTGACTGCCTGAGAAAAAGCCATGTGTAGTCTCCAAAAAACAAATAGGTAAGTTAAAACAGCCTGCGCTGAATAAGGCGCGGCAGATTCTGCCGGCGCTGCCTGTTATAAGATCTGGCGCACATCTTCCAGCGTGGCGCTGCCCGCCAGACCGAGATCCAGTTTGGCGCCGTCCGCGCCGCGGGTGACGCCGTTCACCATGGCGAAACGCAGCGGGTTTGCCACCAATTGCTCGCCGTTGCCCTTGGCGTTGATGGCAACGGTATAGGCGCCGTCCGGCGCGTTGCTGCCGTCTTCCAGCTTGCCGTCCCAGGTAAAGGCGTGCACCCCGGCGCCCAGGCCGCCGATCTCGATGGTGCGCACCACCTTACCGGTGGCATCGCTGATGGTGGCGGTAACGCTGCTGGCGGCGCGTTCCAGCTCGACGCCGAACGGCGTGGTGCTGACCTGGCCCTCTTTACTGCCCACCAGGATGTCTTTGCCCGGCACCATCACGCCGTGGCCGATCAGCGCGCTGGCCTGCAGAGACTGATTACTGTTGATCTGGCCGGAAATCGACCCCAGCGTGGTGTTGAGTTTTTCGATGCCGCTGACGGTGTTGATCTGCGCCAACTGGGTCGTCAGTTCGTTATTCTGCATCGGGTTGGTCGGGTCCTGGTTTTTCAACTGCGCCACCAGCAGGGTCAGAAAACTGTTTTGCAGATCCTGACTACTGTTGCCGGTCGCGCCGCTTCTGGCGTTGGCGCCGGCGACGGTGTTGTCCAGCGGTTCATTGGTGGTTGCGGCAATGCCCATAAAAGCTCCGGTTATTGGCCCAGCGTGAGAGTTTTCATCATCATCGACTTGGTGGTGTTCAGCACCTCGACGTTGGCCTGATAGCTGCGCGAGGCCGAGATGGTGTTGACCATTTCACCGACCACGTCAACGTTCGGCATCTTGACGTAGCCGCGAGCGTCCGCCAGCGGGTTGCCTGGCTGATACACCCTGCGCGCCGGTGCCGGATCCTCCACCACCTGCGCGACGCGTACGCCGCCGGTAGGCTGGCCGGCGGAGGCGGCCAGCTCGAACACCACCTGTTTGGCGCGGTACGGCTGACCGTCCGGCCCGGTGACGCTGTCGGCGTTGGCCATGTTGCTGGCGCTGACGTTCAGCCGCTGCGACTGCGCGCTCAGCGCCGAGCCGGAAATATCAAAAATGTTCAGTAGTGACATACGTCTTATCCTTGAATCACCGACAGCATGCCTTTGATCTGACCGGTGAGCAGCGTCAGATCGGTTTGGTACTTCAGGCTGTTATCGGCAAAATTGGTGCGTTCGCGATCCATATCCACCGTGTTGCCGTCGCTCGCCGGCTGGTCCGGCACCCGGTACAACAGCTCCAGCTGCGGCGGCTGCAGGTTCTGCGCCGGAATATGGCGCGCCGAGGTCAGGCTGAGCGCCACGCCGCTGCCGCTGGGGCGGCCCTGCGCCATCACCTTGTTCAGCTGGCCGGCGAAATCGATATCCCGGGCCTGATAACCCGGCGTGTCGGCGTTGGCGATATTGCCCGCCAGGATCTCCTGGCGCTGCGCGCGCAGGTTCAGCGCCTCTTGCCCGAAACGCAGGTTGGCGTCCAGTTTGTCAAGCATGCTCCCTCACGAGGTTAGAATTTGGAGCCGACAGCATAAACGCCGCTATGGCCAACCTATCGCGAGAATAAACGTCAAATGCGTCGCTATTTGCCCGCTTAACCGGCGCGGAGTCCGGGTACACTATCGCCTATCAGACAGGTCGCCACGGCGGCGTTGGTGCGGATAACGTCCGGGAGGTCGGGATTGCGATTACTACTTATGCTGCTGGCGCTGCTGTCGGCTTTACCGGTCTGCGCCGACGATTTCAGCGACCAGGTCGAACGTTTTATCCAGGCGCAGTTTGCCGACAGCCCGGTGAAGGTCAACGTCGAGGTGCGCACGCCGAAGGCGCAATGGCCCGCCTGCGCCACGCCGCTGCTGGCGCTGACGCAGAGCGCCCGCCTCTGGGGCAGCGTTACTCTCTCTGCCCGTTGCGGCGACGAGCGCCGTTTTATTCAGACGCGGGTGGCGGCGAGCGGCCGCTATCTGGTGGCTGCGCGCGCCATTCGCGCCGGCCAGGCGCTGACGGCGGCAGACGTAAAAGTCGTGCGCGGACGGCTGGATACGCTGCCGCCGCGCGCACTCCGCGAGGCGCGCCGCGCCCTCGGCGCCGTCAGCCTGCGCCATATCGGCCGCGGCCAGCCTTTGACTATCCCGATGCTGCGCCGCCCCTGGCAGGTGAAAGCCGGCCAACCGGTGCAGGTGCGGATACAGGGCGAAAGTTTTACTATCAGCGGCAACGGTAAGGCGATGAACAACGCCGCTGTCGATGACAGCGTGCGGGTGCGTATGGCTTCCGGACGGATCGTCAGCGGCACGGTCGATGAGGACGGCGACATCCGCATTGCGTTATAAAGAAAGCGGCCAGACCCCAAGTCGTTCGCGTTGCGGCAAGGGAAAGCATCCCGATGAGCATGCTCAGAAGTGATTCGGATGACTGAACGCCGCCAACACCCCGGTCACATTGAAGTATGCCGGGTATAAAGGTTTGCGCCGGCCTGCCGATAGTTACACTATCAACGGCATCGGCCGCCCCTCCGCTGAGCGGCCAGAGCAATAACGACTTCCGTCGTCGCACATGCGGCAACGTAGATGGAGATTGAACATGAGTATCGATCGCACCCAACGGCTGCAGGCCATTTCTGCCGTGCAGCCCCGTGACACCGCAGCGGAAACGCCGCTGAAAGCGCGTAAGAACGCCCAGGCGGAAAACGGCCTGAGCGGTACGCAGGTCAGGCTCAGCGATGCGCAGGCGCAGCTGATGCAGCCCGGCAGCCAGGATATCGACATGACCCGGGTCGAGGCGATTAAACAGGCGATTCGCAGCGGCGATCTCACCATGGACGCCGGCAAAATTGCCGACGCGCTGCTGCAGGAAATGCAAAACGACAGCCAGTGGAACGCCGGCCCGCGCTGAACACCCGAGAGAAAAGGTAAATCAACACCATGGAAAGCCTGACCCTGCAGCTGGACAAGCTGCTGGCAACGCTCAGCGAGCTGGAGAGTACGCTGGCGGAAGAACACGCCCTGTTGTGCGCCAGTCGCTTGCCAGGGCCGACGCTGCAGCGCGTCACCGATGACAAAAGCCAGCTGCTGGCGACGGTCAATCATCTGGAGCAGCAGCGACAGCAGTTGGAAAATAGCGGCGGCCTGAAAGCGCCCTATGCCGGCCACGACGCGCTGACGGCACGCTGGCGGCAGGTGCAGCAGTTGAGTCAGCAGCTGCGTGAGAAAAACCAGCATAACGGCCTGCTGCTCAGCCGCCATATCGACCACAACGCTCAGGCACTGGCGGTGCTGAACAAACAGAATAAAACGCTGTACGGACCGGACGGACAGTCGCGCGCCGGCAGCCTGCTGGGGCGTAAAATCGGCGTTTAAATCCCTCTTCGCGTCGTCCGGCTGCCCCATGGCGCCGGACGACGTTTACCATTTTGCGCAGCCATGCGCATTCCTTTGATAAATGCCGCTATATCGTCATTTTTAAATTCATCACGTCCCGCATAATCCCTCTATTCCTCTGTGCCTCCCACGTTTGACACGGCATGATGAGCGCGTTGTTAAACCGTTTGAAATATACCCACTAAGGGTATAGATTTCACAGGGAGCGTGAATGACGGATATCTACCTGACCAAAACGTTTCAGGCTTTTGCCGCGCGTGAAGGCATCAGCGACGCCACCGTGATCAAAGCCGCCAGAGAAATACGGCATGAAAACTACGAGGCCAGCCTCGGCGGCTGCGTGTACAAAAAACGGGTCGCGAGACACGGTGGGGGAAAACGCGGCGACTACCGCCTGTTGATCGCCTTCCGTGAGGAGAACCGGCTGTTTTTTATGCGCGGGTTCGCCAAAAGCGAGCGGGAGAACCTGAGCCGCGACGAACTGGCTGCATTAAAATGCCTGGCGGCCCTGTATCTGGATTTCTCGCCTTATAGGCTTTATCAGTTGGTTAACAACAAGGAATTAAAGAGGCTGTGTGATGAGCAAAATTCTGTCTGAGATCCACCAGGAAGTGCAGGGACTGCACCAAACGGGCTTCGTCGACGATGTGACAATGCGCACCTTCGATATGCTCTGTTTACACCCGGTTAAACACTACTCGCCCGCCGACATCCGCGCCCTGCGTGAACGTGAAAACGTCAGCCAGCCGGTGTTCGCCCTGCACCTCAACGTCAGTAAAAAAGCGGTGCAAAAGTGGGAGCGCGGCGAGGCAAAACCCAACTCCGCGGCGATGAAGCTGCTGTCGCTGGTTGAACGCAGCGGACTGGCGATCCTCGCCTGAGACATTACTGATAATTGACAATCACCTGGTTGCTAAGCACCCGCAGCGGAGGAAACAGCGCGCCGCGCGTCTGCACAACATAGCTGAAGCGCAGCTCGCTGGCCGCCGGCGCCCCCTGCAGCGCCAGCGTAGTACCGCTGGCGCCCGCAAGCGGTACGCAACGCCCCGCCATGCACAGCTGCACCTGCAGACCGGCCGGCGGCGGTGATGTCAGCAGATAACGCCAGCTGACGCTGACGATGCGCGCCTTATCGCTCGTTAAAACATTCGGCGGCCGCAGCGCGGGCGATTGCTCGCTGACGCCGCCATGGCTCAACGTCGCCCCCAGCGCATCGGCCGCCCAGGAGCCGGAAGCCGCCTGCACCGCAGGAACGACAAACAGCCACAGCAGTAGCCACAGACGCCTCATCAGACGCCGCCGATGGTGGCGGTCATGCGGATTTGGCGCTCATCATTGATTTCCAGATTCGACAGCACCACCAGCTGCGGCAAGCTGCGGCGCAGGAAGCGCGACAGCAGCGGCCGCAGCGCGTGATTGACCAGCAACACCGGCGGCGCGCTGTGCATCTCCTGACGCTGCAGCGCCTGCTGCGCCTGTTCCAACAGGCGTTCGGCCAGCCCCGGCTCCAGCCCGCCGCCATTCTGCAGCGCCTGCAACAGCAGGTGCTCCAGCTGGGTATCCAGACCAATCACCTGAATTTCACCGTTGCCCGGGAACCACTGCTGGGTGATCGCCCGCCCCAGCGCTACACGCACCGCAGCGGTCAGTTCATACGGGTCGCTCTGCGTCGGCGCATGTTCCACCAGCGTTTCAATAATGGTGCGCATATCACGAATCGAAATGCGTTCCGCCAGCAGATTTTGCAGCACCTTGTGCAACGTGGTCAGCGAGACCACGCCGGGTACAAAGTCTTCGGTCAGCTTCGGCATATCCTGCGTCACGCGGTCCAGCAGTTGCTGCGTTTCCTGACGGCCAAACAGCTCACTGGCGAACTGGCCGATCAGATGATTCAGATGGGTCGCCACCACGGTGCTGGCCTCCACCACCGTGAAGCCCTGAATCTGCGCCTGCTCACGCAGCGCGCTGTCGATCCACACCGCCTCCAGACCAAAGGCCGGATCGATGGTTTTCTCGCCGGGCAACTCTCCCGCCGCATTGCCGGGATTAATCGCCAGCCAACGCCCCGGATGCGCTTCACCGCTGCCGATTTCCACACCCTTCATCAGAATACGGTAGCGGGCCGGCGGCAGCTCAAGATTGTCGCGGATATGCACCACCGGCGGCAGGTAGCCCATCTCCTGGGCGAATTTTTTGCGGATGCTGCGGATACGCCCCAGCAGCTCACCATCCTGCTGGAAGTCCACCATCGGGATCAGCCGATAGCCCACTTCCATGCCCAGCGGATCTTCCAACTGAACGTCCGACCAGCTGGCCTCCAGCGCCTGCGGGTTATCCTGCGGCGCGGCTGGTGCTTCCGCCTGACGCGGCGCCTGCTGCTCACGGCCGCGCAGCCACCAGGCCAGCCCCAGCAGCCCGGCGGTAAACAGCAGGAACACCAGATTCGGCATGCCCGGCACCAGCCCCAACAGCCCCAGCACCCCGGCGCTGAGCAGCATCACGCGCGGGTTGTTGAACAGCTGGCCGACCATCTGCTCGCCAACGTCCTGATCGGTCGCCACGCGGGTGACGATCACGCCTGCGGCGGTAGAGATCACCAGCGCCGGGATCTGCGCCACCAGCCCGTCGCCGATGGTCAGCAGTGTGTAGCTCTCCGCCGCCGCGCCCAGCGGCATGCCGTGCTGCACCACGCCGACCAACAGGCCGCCGACCACGTTCAGCACCATAATCATCAGGCCGGCAATCGCATCGCCGCGCACAAATTTACTGGCGCCGTCCATCGAGCCGTAGAAATCTGCCTCCTGCGTTACCTCGGCGCGGCGTTTTTTCGCCTCTTCTTCACCAATCAGGCCGGCGTTCAGGTCGGCGTCGATCGCCATCTGCTTGCCCGGCATACCGTCAAGCACAAAACGCGCGCCCACTTCGGCAATCCGCCCGGCCCCCTTGGTGATCACCATAAAGTTGATCAACACCAGGATGATAAACACCACGATGCCGATGGCGAAGTTGCCGCCGACCAGAAAATGACCGAAAGCCTCTACCACCCGCCCCGCCGCGGCGGAGCCGGTATGCCCTTCCATCAGAATGATGCGGGTCGAGGCCACGTTCAGCGACAGGCGCAGCAGGGTCGAGAACAGCAAAATGGTGGGAAATGCGGCGAACTCCAGCGTGCGCTGGGTAAACATCGCCACCAACAGCACCATAATCGACAGTGCGATATTGAAGGTGAACAGCAGATCGAGGATAAACGACGGCAGCGGCAGCACCATCATCGACAGAATCAACAGAATCAACACCGGGCCGGCGAGCACCTGCCACTGCGTATCTTTAAAATTCCCCGGCAAACGAAGCAGGGAGGCCAAATTAGCCATCAACGTTACTTTCTCCAGCAAAATCCAGTGCGTCCGGCACCGGTAAATGTTCAGGTTTTTTCGGGATCAGCCCGCCTTCCTGCTGCCAGCGGCGCAGCTGGTATACCCAGGCCAGCACTTCGGCGACCGCGGCGTACAGAGTAGTGGGAATATGTTGGCCAATCTCGCTGTGACGGTACAGCGCGCGCGCCAGCGGCGGCGCCTCCAGCAGCGGGATACGGTGTTCTCCCGCCAGCTCGCGGATGCGCAGCGCAATCTCGCCGGCGCCTTTAGCCAGCACCTTCGGCGCGCTCATCTTTTTATCGTTGTACTGCAGCGCCACCGCGTAGTGCGTCGGGTTGGTGACGATCACGTCCGCCTTCGGCACGTCCGCCATCATGCGGCGGCGGGCGGCGGCGCGCTGCTGCTGGCGAATCCGCCCCTTCACGTGCGGGTCGCCCTCCTGCTCCTTAAACTCGTCTCGAATATCCTGCTTGGTCATCTTCAGCTTTTTGAAGTGACTCCACAGCTGATAAAACACGTCGAACGCCACCATCGGCACCAGGCCAAGCACCACCAGCAGCCCGCAGAACGCCACCATCTGCAGCGCGTTGGCCATCGCATCCAGCGGCTGCTGCGTCACCAGATGCAGCATCGCCGCCCAGTTGTGCCACAGATACAGACCGGTCACCCAGCCCACCAGCAGCGCCTTGAGCACGCCCTTCAGCAGTTCCGCCAGCACCTGGCTGGAAAAGATGCGTTTCAGGCCGGACAGCGGGTTCAGCCGTTTGAGATCGAACTTGAGTGATTTGGCGCTGAACAGCAGCCCTCCCAGCAGCATCGGCGCGGTCAGCGCCACCAGCACCAGCCCCGCCAGCACCGGCAACAGCGCCCACACCGCCTGACGCAGCAACGTGCCCAGCTGGCGCAGCATCTGTTTATCGTTATTCACCATGGCGTGATCGAAATGCAGGCCGCCGGCCAGCATCTGCGACAGCTCCCGGGCCATATTGCTGCCCCCCAGCCACAGACACGCCAGCCCCGCGATCAACATCAGCACCGAGGTCAGTTCGCGCGAGCGCGGGATCTGCCCCTCTTTCCGCGCTTTCTCCAACCGATGGGGCGTGGGAGCCTCGCTTTTTTCCAGATCGCTCTCTTCAGCCACTGCCTGTGCACCGTGCCGGGTAGGGATAACATTGCGGTCAGCATGACAAAAAAATGCGGAATTTATTGATGGAACAGCGCGGGAAAAGATGAGTTATTTCGGGGATGGGGAGCGGCCGGGTGCGGAGATTACAGCCAGTTTTGCAGCTGCAGAGCGTCGATTACACAGAAAATATCACCGGACGCGGCTGCCCGCGCCCGGTATCCCTCAGAAACCGAGGCTGTCGAGCAGGTCATCCACCTGCTCCTGATTGGCGATCACGCCGACGCCGTTTTGATCGAGCTGCGGGCCGTTGAGCAAACTGTCATTGGGACGCTTCTCTTTGACCGGCTGCTCCGGAATATTCTCCATCAGCACCATCAGCAGCTGTTTTTCAATCTCCTGTACCACGCTCATCATGCGTTTGATCACCTGCCCGGTCAGATCCTGGAAATCCTGCGCCATCATGATTTCCAACAGTTGCGCGTTGGTAAAGGCGGTGTGCTCCGGCACCTGCGCCAGGTATTGGCGGGTATCGCTGACCAGCACGCGCGCATCCGCCAGTTCGATAGGGTTGGCGAACCACGTATCCCAACGCGCCTGCAGCGCCGTTGCCCCCGTTTCCAGCGCTGCCTGACGCGGTTGCGCCGCTTCAACGCAGTTCAGGGCGCGTTCCGCTGCCTGCGCCGTCATGGTCACGACATAGTCCAGCCGGTCGCGCGCATCCGGTATCGCCTCCGCCGCCTGGGCGATAGCCTGGTCAAGCCCCAGCTCGCGCATGCTGTCGCGCAGCATCCGCGTCAGCTGGCCGATACGGGCGATAATTTCCCCCGCGCTTGCCGCATCGCTGGCAGGCATCGGAATATTTGTCATGGCGCTTTCTCCTTACATGCCCAGTTTTTCAAAGATCTTATTGAGCTTCTCTTCCAGCGTCGCCGCCGTGAACGGCTTCACCACATAGCCGCTGGCGCCGGCCTGCGCCGCCGCGATGATGTTCTCTTTCTTGGCTTCGGCGGTCACCATCAGCACCGGCAGTTTCGCCAGTTGCCCGTCGGCGCGAATCGCCTGCAGCAGCTCCAGACCGTCCATATTCGGCATATTCCAGTCGGAGACCACAAAGTCAAAGCCGCCGGGCTGCAGTTTAGCCAGCGCGTCGGCGCCGTCCTCTGCCTCTTCCACATTATTGAAGCCCAGCTCTTTCAGTAAGTTCCTGACGATGCGACGCATGGTTGAGAAGTCGTCCACCACGAGGAATCTGAGATTTTTATCTGCCATAGTTAGTCCTAAGGTTTAATGCCCATGATTGAGCCAATTGCAGCAACAGCCGCGTCGCCATACTTCCGACAACGCCGGCTAAATCCGTTCGTCCCGGTGCGGCAGGCATCAGATGCGCAGCGCCTGCCCCCCGGCAATTTGCGCCAGCATGCGCTGGCTCATCCGCTCCAGTTCCACCACCTCGCTGACGCCACCGCCGGCGATGGCCTCGCGCGGCATGCCGAACACCACGCAACTGGCCTCATCCTGCGCCAGGGTATAGGCGCCGGCGCGGTGCATCTCCAGCATGCCGGCGGCACCGTCGTTCCCCATGCCGGTCAGGATCACTCCGACCGCATTGCGGCCGGCGAACTGCGCCACCGAACGGAACAGCACGTCCACCGCCGGCCGATGCCGGTTGACCGGCGGCCCGTCATGCAGTTTCACCTGATAGTTGGCGCCGCTGCGCGCCAGTTCCAGGTGGCGATCCCCCGGCGCGATGTAGGCATGCCCCGGCAGCACACGCTCGCCGTCCTCCGCCTCTTTCACCGTGATTTGACACAGTTTGTTCAGGCGCTCGGCAAAGGAGCGGGTGAACCCCGGCGGCATATGCTGCGTGATCAGCAGCGCCGGACTGGTGGCCGGCAACGGCTGCAGCACCTGACGAATCGCTTCGGTGCCGCCGGTGGAGGCGCCGATAGCGATCAGCTTTTCGCTGCTGAGCAGCGGCGTATGACTGAGGATCGGCGGCGCGGCGGCGCGCGTACGCGACGGCAAGCGCGCTCGGGCGGCGGTACGGATCTTTTCGGCAATCAGCTCGCTGTACGCCAGCATGCCTTCGCGGATGCCCAACTGCGGCTTGGTGACGAAGTCAATCGCCCCCAGCTCCAGCGCCCGCAGCGTAATCTCCGAACCTTTACCGGTCAGCGACGACACCATCACCACCGGCATCGGCCGCAGGCGCATCAGCTTTTCAAGAAACTCCAGCCCGTCCATACGCGGCATTTCAACGTCCAGCGTCAGCACCTGCGGATTGAATTTTTTAATGAGATCGCGCGCCACCAGCGGATCCGGCGCGGTCGCCACCATCTCCATATCCGCGTGGTTGTTGACGATTTCACACATCAGCTGCCGCATCAGGGCAGAATCGTCTACACTTAACACTCTGATTTTACTCATTACCTCTCCTTGGTCAGGCCATACACGGTCTGCCCGCGCAAGTAGAAATCCTGGCTAATCTGGCTGAAGTTTTCGGAATGACCGGCAAACATCAGCCCGCCTGGCTTCAGTAGGGGAACAAACCGACGCAGAATCTTTTCCTGCGTCGCCTTATCGAAATAGATCATCACGTTGCGGCAAAAGATGGCGTCAAACTGCCCCGGCAGATCCCACTGCGGCGCCAGCAGGTTCAACGGCTGGAAATGCACCTGCGCTGCCAGCTCCGGCCGGATACGCACCAGCCCCTGATGCGGCCCGGTGCCGCGTAAAAAGTAGCGCTGCAGCTGTCCCGTCGTCAGCGTGCGCAGATCTTCGTGCCGGTAGATGCCCGCCTGCGCCTTCTCCAGCACCTGCGTATCAATATCACTGGCCCAGACCTGGAAACCGCCGCCCCGCCGCCCCAACGTTTCGCTCAGGGTGATGGCGATGGAATACGGCTCTTCGCCGGTCGAGGCGGCGGTGCTCCAGACGCTGTAGCCGTCCGGGCGCGAACGGGCATGTTCAGCCAGGATCGGGAAGTGGTGCGCCTCACGGAAAAACGCCGTCAGGTTGGTGGTCAACGCATTGATAAACGCCTGCCATTCGGCACTGTTGACGTCACCCTCCAACTGCGCCAGATAACTGCCGAAATCATTAATGCCCAGCAGGCGCAGACGGCGCACCAGGCGGTTGTACACCATTTCTCGTTTATGCTCCGCCAGCACGATGCCGGCACGCTGATAAATCAGCTGGCTGATACGGCGAAAATGCACGTCGGACAGCGGCAGGCGCTGCGCCATCTGTACCAGAGGCGTCGCTGCGCCGTGGGGTAACGGCTTCATCGCGTTTTACCCGGGAAATAAGCCTGTGTTATAGGGTTTGACAATCTGGCGTCTCCTTTTGCCTGTGTAAACGATCTGAGGGCGACGCGCTGACATGCTCGTCCGCCAGGCGAAATACCGACACCGCATCCGCCAGGGCAATCGCCTGCTCCTCCAGTCCGCGGGCGGCAGAGGCGGCCTCTTCCACCAGCGCCGCGTTTTGCTGCGTAACCTGATCCATTTGCGTTACCGCCTGCGTCACCTGTTCAATTCCTCGGCTTTGCTCATCGGATGCGGAGGCGATTTCCCCCATGATATTGGTGACCCGCGTCACCGACCGTACAATGTCCTGCATGGTGTCGCCGGAGTGTTCCACCAGCGTCGACCCCTGTTGCACCCGCTCGACAGACTCATCAATCAGGCCTTTAATTTCCTGTGCCGCCTGCGCGCTGCGCTGCGCCAGACTGCGCACCTCGCCGGCCACCACGGCGAAACCGCGCCCCTGTTCGCCGGCACGTGCCGCCTCCACCGCCGCGTTAAGCGCCAGAATATTGGTCTGAAAGGCAATACCATCGATCACGCCGGTAATGGCGCCGATCTTCTGCGAACTTCTGGCGATGGCGTGCATGGTGTTGACCACATCGCCGGCCAGCTCGCCGCCTTTGGCGGCGATGGCCGAGGCGTCGCGCGCCAGCTGCGTGGCCTGCCGCGCGTTGTCGGCATTCTGCTTCACCGTTGAGGTGAACTGCTCCATGCTGGAGGCGGTTTCTTCCAGCGAGGCGGCCTGCTGCTCGGTACGGGAGGAGAGATCGTTATTGCCCTCCGCAATCTCCTGCAACCCGATCAGCATGGCTTCCGTTCCGTTCTGTACCGCGCCGACAGTGTTGGTCAATGACTGCTGCATCTGCCGCAGTCCGGCGAATAGCGCGCTGATCTCATTGTTGCCTTTCACCTCGACCGGCGTCGCCAGATCGCCGGCGGCAATGCGTTCAAAATGGCGCCGCATGGTATTCAGCGGCCCCAGCAGTACGGTTTGCTGCCACCAGATCGCGCAGCCGGCGACGACGAACAGCATCAGCACAGCCCCCGTCAGCATCCAGCCGCCCAGGGCGTAGGCCCGCTGATTGGCCTGCTGCGCCTGCGCTGTCTCGCCGCTCAGCTGCTGCAGGTAGTGCGTGAATTCCCGTTCAAACTGCGCCTGTATTTGCTGCGTGGGCTGATCCATAAACGCCTGCAGGTTACCGCTTGCCAGAAAACCGCTCAGCTCCAGCAGCGCTGCGTGCAGCCGCTGGTAGCGGAGCGCCAGGTTGCGCTCCCGCTCGCCGTCAGGCGCAAGCGTCTGAAACCGCCTGAAATCCCGCTCGGCGCTCTGCAGCGAACGGCGGGCGTCGTCCATCACAGGGGTCACCTGCTCCGGTGGTATCTGCAACGCCGTGCGGGTGCCGGCGCGGTTCAGGCTATTGCGCGCCTGCAGCAGCGCAATCCGGCTCATCGTCAGTACGTCGCGCTGCTGGCTCCCCTGCGTGATCGCCTCAAAGCTGCGGCTGTCGGCGCGGAAGGCGCTAAACGACAAGCCGGTGCTGATCAGCTGCATCAGACAAAAACAGAACATCAGCAGATACAGGCTGATGGAAATACGGATTCGGTTAAACACGATGAATCTCCTTGCATCCGGCCGACGGCGGAACAGAAGCGCTCTCCCCGCTGCCGCCACGCTGCAGCACGCGGCGGTCAATGGCTCCCGAAGTCAGAACGTTTCCCAGTTATCCTGCATCTCGCCGGCGCTGGTTTTCTGCGGCGTGATGATCGGAGCCGCCGATTTGCCGACCGCCGGCGCGCTGAAGGTCTTCTGACCGTTGTCCTGCAGACGGAACACCGCCACGGATCGCGTCAGCAGGCTGACCTGCTCCTCCAGCGCCGCGGCCGCAGAGGCCGATTCCTCCACCAGCGAGGCATTCTGCTGCGTCACGCGGTCCATCTCCGCCACCGCCTGGCCGACCTGGTCGATACCGCGACTCTGCTCATCGGACGCGGAGGCGATTTCTCCCATGATGTCGGTGACGCGCGTCACCGCATTGACGATATCGCCCATGGTTTCACCGGCGCTTTCCACCAGTACCGATCCCATATCGACACGGCTGACCGAGTCGTCAATCAACCCTTTAATCTCTTTCGCCGCCTGCGCGCTGCGCTGCGCCAGGTTGCGCACTTCGCCGGCCACCACGGCGAAACCGCGCCCCTGCTCACCGGCGCGCGCCGCCTCTACCGCCGCGTTAAGCGCCAAAATATTGGTCTGGAAGGCAATACCGTCGATAACGCCGGTAATGTCGGCGATTTTCTGCGAACTGCCGGCGATATCGTGCATGGTCTGCACCACGTCGGCCACCACCTTGCCGCCCTTCTGCGCGGTTTCAGAGGCGCTCAGCGCCAGCTGGCTGGCCTGGCGCGCATTTTCCGCATTCTGTTTCACCGTGGCGGTCAACTGTTCCATGCTGGCTGCGGTTTCCTCCAGCGATGCCGCCTGCTGTTCGGTGCGGGAGGAGAGATCGTTATTGCCGGCGGCAATTTCCGACGCGCCGCTGTAAATAGCATCCGCCCCCTGACGCACGCCGCTGACGGTGTTGGTCAACTCCGCCTGCATATGCTGCAGACTGGCGGCCAGCACGCCCATCTCATTCCGGCTGCTGACATCGATCGACCGGGTCAGATCGCCGGCAGCAATGTGTTTGATATGCTCGATAATGCGATTGAGCGGACGCACCAGAATATGGTGAATGCCGGTCCACACCAGCACAATCACCGCCAGCACCACCATCAGCACGCTCGCCAGCGTCCAGATCGCCGAGCTATAGGAATGCTCACTGGCTTCCACCGCGTCGTGGTACAGCTCGCCGTTTTTCAGCAGATAAGCGACATAAACCTGTTCGAAGGCATCCTGATAGCTTTGGGTCGGCTGGTCGAAGAAGGCGTTGATTTTGCCGGCATCCAGCAGTTGGATCAGTTCCGACAGCGCGCCGTATAAAATGCCGTACTGCTGTTTCAGCTTTTCAGCAGCCTGCCGGTCCTGACGCTCGCCAAGCGGGACTTTTTCGTAAGCGGCGTAGCGCTGCTGCGCCTCGTCAAGCGCGCTGCGAGCCGATGCCAGCAGATCCTGCACGCTGGCGCCGCTGCCGATTTTATTGGCGTCCATCATGTAGCGAATGCCCGCGCGGTTCAGCGTATTACGGGCCTGCAGCAGGCTTACCCAGCTGCCGTTCAGTTCGGACTGCTGCTGTCGGATGGTCTGCAATACGGTGAAGTTTTCTTTATCGCTCTTGAGCGAGGAGAAGAACAGCCCGCCGGAAATCAACTGCAACGCACCAAACAACACCAGCACCAACAGCAGGCTGGTCACGACTTTCATACGATTAAACATGTGTCCCCTTCTTGGAATGCCACTCGGATAAATCCCAAAACGTTATCTGTCTGGGTTATCGGCGGCGCTGAAGAGAACTTTATGGTTGCGGGTAACTATTTTGTGTGAGCCGATTACCGCCGTCGCACCGCCCGGAGACGGCGGCACAACGGCGACGGCCATCGATGAATCAGGCGCTTTTCACCACGCTGTCGACCAGCGACATCTCTTCGCTGCTCAGCAGTTTTTCGATATCCACCAGGATCAGCATCCGTTCCCCCAGCGCCCCCAGACCGGTGAGGTATTCGGTCGCCAGCGTGACGGCAAACTCCGGCGCCGGCCGGATCTGTTCGGCGGTCAGCGACAGTACGTCGGACACGCCGTCCACCACAATGCCCACGACCCGCTGGCTGAGGTTAAGCACAATCACCACGGTGTTTTCGTCATAAGAGACATCCTGCTGGGCAAACTTCACCCGCAGATCAATAATCGGTACGATCACGCCGCGCAGGTTGGTCACCCCTTTAATAAACGCCGGCGTATTGGCGATGCGCGTCACCTGGTCGTAACCACGGATCTCTTGCACTTTCAGAATATCGATGCCGTACTCTTCATTACCCAGCGTAAAAATCAGGAACTCCTGTCCTACGGTTTCGCCAGCCATTTTGCTGACGGTTGCCAATCCAGCCATATTCAAGCCCTATCCAAAGTCGGTTAACGAATTACGCCGCCGCGTCTGGCAGCAGTTTTTCACGGTTCAGCGTCTGCAGCGCCGATACGTCGACGATCAGCGCCACGCTGCCGTCACCCAGAATGGTCGCCGCAGAAATGCCCGGCACCTTGCGGTAGTTGCTTTCCAGGTTCTTCACCACCACCTGGTGCTGGCCAATCAACTGATCCACCAGCAGCGCATAGCGTCGCCCGGCGCTTTGCAGAATCACCACGATGCCCTGCGTCGCCTCGGTTTTCGCGCCGGCGACGTCGAAGATGCGGTACAGTTCGACCAGCGGCAGATATTCGCCGCGCACCTGTAGCACCCGCTCGCCGCCGGCCAGCGGATGCAGGTCTTCCGCCTGCGGCTGCAGCGATTCCATCACCGCGTTCAGCGGCAGGATAAAGACGTCTTCATTGACCTTGACCGACATGCCGTCCAGGATCGCCAGCGTCAGCGGCAGCAAAATACGGATCGAGGTTCCCTTGGCCGCCTGTGAATGAACTTCTACATGGCCGCCCATCTCCTGAATATTTCTTTTCACCACGTCCATGCCGACGCCGCGGCCGGAAACGTCGGTCACCTGTTCCGCAGTGGAAAAACCCGGCGCGAAGATCAGCATGCCGACCTCTTCGTCGCTCATACTGTCGCTGGCCGCCAGTCCCTGCGCGGCCGCCTTGGCCAGAATTTTTTCCCGGTTCAGCCCGGCGCCGTCGTCGGTCACCTCAATACAGATATTGCCGCCCTGATGCTCCGCCGACAGGATCAGGTTGCCAATCTCCGGCTTGCCCGCCGCCAGACGCACCTGCGGGTCTTCAATCCCATGGTCCAGGCTGTTACGCACCAGGTGGGTCAGCGGGTCGATAATACGTTCTATCAGACTCTTATCCAGCTCGGTGGAGCTACCCTGCAGGGTTAATTCAACCCGTTTATTCAACTTGCCGGCCAGATCCCGCACCAGCCGCGGGAAACGGCTGAAAACGTACTCCATCGGCATCATGCGGATCGACATCACCGACTCCTGCAAGTCACGCGCATTGCGCTCCAACTGGCTCATGCTGTTGAGCAGGTCGCCGTGCGCGACCGGATCCAGCGTGCCGGAACGCTGCGCCAGCATCGACTGGGTGATCACCAGCTCGCCGACCAGGTTGATCAACTGGTCCACCTTCTCGACCGCCACGCGGATGCTGCTGGACTCCGTCGCCGCTTTGCTGCGCGGCTTTGGCGCCTGCTCTGCCGGCGCGGCGGGTTGCGGAGCCGGCTGAGCGGGCTGCGGTGTCGTGACGACCGTTGCGGCTGCTGCCGCGGCGGCAAAAGCAATCTGTTCCGGTTCCAGCACAAAGCAGAGCACCGCGCTGATATCCTCTTCACTGACCGAGGTCAGCAGCGTCACCGACAGGCTGTTTTCGCTCTGCTGCGGCTCGCGCACTTCGCCAAGGTTGCCCAGCTCTTCCAGCAACAGCGGAATTTCACTCGGTTTCAGATCGGTCAGTGATATATGCAGACCGCCGCCCCCGCTCACTGCGGGAGGCGGCGGAGCCGCCTCTACGGCCTCGGCCGCCGGCAGTGCGGGAGCGTCCTGTTGCGTTTCCAGCGCCAACTGCCGCAGCGCCTGACAGATATAGGCAAAGCTGTCGGCATCGGGTTGTTGTGACGTTTTATAGGCGTCCAGTTGCTCCTGCATAATGTCTTTGGTTTCCAGAAACAGGTTGATAATCTCGGTGCTCAGGCTCATTTCCTGGCGCCGCGCGCTGTCCAGCAGGTTTTCCAACAGGTGGGTAGTTTCCTGCAGGATGGTAAAACCGAAGGTGGCCGCGCCGCCTTTGATCGAATGGGCCGCGCGGAAAATGGCGTTCAACGGTTCAATATCCGGCGCCAGCGGATCCAGCTCCAGCAGGTGCTGCTCCATATCGGCCAGCAGCTCGTCTGCCTCATCAAAAAAAGTCTGATAAAAAGCGCTAATATCCATACTCACGGGATCACCTCTACTGTGAGACGCTGTGGGTTAGTCGATGGGCCTGCCGCCGGCGCCGGTGAGACGGCCGTCGTCGGCGCCTGCGGCTGTGGAGTCTCCGGCGCTGACGGCTGAACCGTCGCTTCTCCAGCCGGCGTCGTTTGTGTCGACGCGGCAGAGGAAGACGCTGCAACAGGCTGTGGCGCCAGTTGCTTCAGCGCCTGCGGCTGACTGATTTCCGCCGCCTCGCTTTTGGCGTTTTCATGCTCGATCCCCTGCTGCGTTTGTTTATTCAGCACCAGAATCGTGATGCGGCGATTCATCGAATCATCCGCCCCGTGCTGCTTCAGACTCATGGTGGCGGCCATGCCCACCACGCGCAGCACTTTGCCTTCCGCCAGCCCGCCGGCAATCAGCTCTCGCCGTGACGCGTTGGCGCGATCGGCTGACAGTTCCCAGTTGCTGTAATAGCGCTCTCCGGTGGCGTAAGGCAGATCGTCGGTATGGCCAGACAGGCTGATTTTATTGGGTAAGTCATTCAGAATCGGCGCAATTGCCCGCAGAATATCGCGCATATAATTCTCCACCTGCGCGCTGCCGGTTTTGAACATTGGCCGGTTCTTACCGTCAATAATCTGAATCCGCAGCCCCTCGTCCATCAGATTGATCAGCAGATGCGGCCGCAATGCCCTGAGGCGCGGATCGGATTCAATCAGTTGATCCAGCCGCTCACGCAGTTGGTTGAACCGCCGCGTTTCCGCCTGCTGCTCGGCATCCGGCTGTTTTTTCACCAGCCCGTCCTGCCGGGTGGGATCTTCGCCGCCGCCGGGAATCGGGCTGCTTTCGGCGCTGCTCTTGTTGCCGCCGGTCAGCGCCACTTTCAGCGGCGTGCGGAAATATTCGGCAATTTGCGTTAACTCCTGCGGGCTGGCGATGGCCAACAACCACATCACCAGAAAGAACGCCATCATCGCCGTCATAAAATCGGCGTAGGCGATCTTCCAGGAACCGCCGTGATGTGCGCTATGGTGCGCCTTACGTTTGCGAACCAGAACGACCGGGTGATTCTGCTTCATGCCTGCTCTTCTTCCGCTGCCTGCTGCGCCGGAGACCGCACCTGGCGCACATGCTCCTCCAGCTCCACGAAGGACGGCCGTTCCGTGGTATAGAGGGTTTTACGGCCGAATTCGACGGCGATTTGCGGCGCATAGCCGTTCAGGCTGGAGAGCAGCGTCACCTTGATGCACTGCATCATTTTGACGTTCTCCGCGCTTTTTTGCCGCAACAGGGTGGCAAGCGGAGAAATAAAGCCGTAGGCCAGCAAAATCCCGAGGAAAGTCCCCACCATCGCATTGGCGATCAGCGCCCCCAGCTCCGCCGCCGGCCGGTCGGCCGAGGCCAGCGCGTGCACCACGCCCATGACCGCGGCGACGATGCCGAATGCCGGTAGTGAGTCGCCGACCATAGCCAGGCTGCCGGCCGGCACTTCGCTTTCCTGCTCGAAGGTTTCAATCTCTTCATCCATCAGCGCTTCGATTTCAAACGCGTTCATATTGCCGCTCACCATCAGCCTTAAATAGTCGGTAATAAATTCCACCAAATGGTTATCGGCAAGAATGCGCGGATAGTTAGAGAAAATTTCACTCTCCTGCGGGTTATCGATATCAAACTCCAGCGACAGCATCCCCTGCTGGCGAGATTTGGACAGCAGGCGAAACAGCAACGCCATCAGATCCATATACAGCGCTTTGTTGTATTTTGAGCGTCGCATCAGTGTCGGCATGGCGCGCAGCGTGGCCTTGATCGCTTTGCCGTTGTTGCCGACGATAAACGCGCCAACGCCGGCGCCACCGATAATCAGGAACTCCGCCGGCTGATACAGTGCGCCAAGGTGTCCCCCCACGATCATATAGCCGCCAAATACCGTGGCCAGAACCACTACGTAACCCAAAATAACTAACACACGCATTCCTTAATTAAACGAGGTGGATGGAGGACGGGAGCAACGCCAAACGCCATCGTAGCGGCGCAATGATCTACGCCGAAGGGAGCCGCCGGACTCCCCCTACGAATGGGTGATAAATTGATGCTGCAAGCCGGGGGAACCCCGGCTCACATTGCGCGTTTAACCGGCTCGTCCAGCAGTTGTGGAATAATATCGGCCAGCTGTGGCGAAAGTTTACGTCTTTTTACCGCGCGCGATGGAGGTTGGCATAAACTACAGACGAAATTGTTCAGCGGTTGATGCGCATGAGTGATAAACGTGCCGCCACAGCAGCTGCAGGCGGAGAGCTGCAGCATATCGCTGTCGACAAAGCGCACCAGCGTCCAGGCGCGGGTCAGCGCCAGCAGCGGCGGCTCACCCGGCTGCTGGGGACACTGCTCCAGATATAGACGGTAGGCCTTGATTACCGCCTCGACGCCCGTACATTGTCCGCTTTTTAACAAGAAGCAATAGGCGTTATAGAACATCGACGAATGGATATTATGTTCCCAGGTCATAAACCAGTCGGTAGAGAACGGCAGCATGCCTTTCGGCGGCGGGCTGCCGCGCAGTTCCTTGTACAACTTGATTAATCTGCCGCGGCTGAGCTGCGTCTCGCTTTCCAGCATCTGCAGACGCGCCCCCAGGGCGATCAGTTCCATGGCGAGCTGGATATCCTTGGCTTCCTTGACAATACTCTTATCCGCCATCTTCAGGCCCTTTTCTTCATCGCGCCGTCCTGTTTATCGGAGAGCTTTTGCAACAAATGGCTTGAAAGCAAAATCCCGGTATGGATCTGCTGCAGGTCATCAACTCGCGACTCTTTCGTTAGCTGTGTGATGGTGTGATGATCGTTAAAGCGGAAATGGCACACCAGTTGGTTGGTTTCCGCCAGCTTGACCATTTGCGGTAAGGTTAATTGCGACAGCGCGTCGGCCATATGCTCATCAATCCCCAGGCGGAACATTGCCGATGCTTTTTCATCATTAATCAAACGCTGTGCTAAAAGTAAGTACGACAAATTGATGTCGTATATATGTTTAAGTAATTCAGACGTACCCATATTTCCCATCCCGACAGACTATGTTTAAAAACATACGCTGGGTGATAATTTTATCGCCCGTGACTTGGGTTTTCTCGACGTTGGCAAATGAATCCCTGATTATCGTCCGTGAAAAAATACTGCCGACTTCACGCTCGCGGAGCGTCATTCAGTAAATAATTTGCACTCAAAACACATATGAATAGATATGCAACACCCTGTTCATCAGATCGCTGAGTCACGGTGAGGCTTTCTTACAAGTTAATAGGATTATTCCTAAACAACAGCAACTCTACCCCTGAACCGTTAGCACACACAACGCAAGTGTATGGCAATTTTAAATACAATGTGACGAAGATCACAAAAATGAGCCATTTTTAATTCAAATATTAGATGAATGGTTCTTTTTTCACACAACCCAGAGCACAAAAAAACAGCACAAGTAAAAAAACGTCTTAAAAGAGATATTTATCAGCCAAAAAAATAGCTTTTTTAGATCAATTCGAACAAAAGCGTCACCAAAGCGAAATCACAGAACAAAAATCTGCACATCTCGGATAAATGCAGAGTAAATAGCTAGTTAACGACAATCAAACCATCAGCACGCTAAGGGTTAGCCTTGTTAACTATAAGGCTATCTGCATATAAGATAGCGCAAAAAGTGCGGATTTCAGTGCATCAATATTCGGCCATAGAGAATAATCCCAGAAAAACGCAGGGTAGACGCCAACCAAAAGCCAAGAGGTGTAACAAAACATATCTCGCTGTCTTGCGGCACCGTCATAAAATTAAAGTTATAAAATCCGTTAATCCTAATATCGGCAAAATTCTTTAATCCTTTAATTCTTTTTTTATCATTTTCAATAACCGTTGTTTGCCAGATCAACCTCCGGATTAATAGCGCAGCAGCGGACGCCATATTCCTGACCTTCGTTCTGTGAATGTTTCACATTTATGCTCCGCTGGTACGTTATTCGTCTCACATCAGCCGACGCCTGAGCGATCATTTTTCTGTGCGGAGGCAATACGCCGTGTTCTGATACCGCCGGATTCTACAAGGGGTCTTTTTTACACATGAACGCCCGGCTCCGTTGCTCGTCATAGCTTGCAGAGGTGACAACGCGCCGCCGGTACCATCCGGAAATAGTTACCGTTCATGACTGACATAAATCTGAAAATGCGGCCCGAATACGCCCGCCAGCATAAGACTAGGCTGAATTGATAGAAAATCGCGCGTTACCGCATTGCTGACAACGCACAGGCATATTACTATTCTGGCGTTTATACGTATCTGGCGCATTATTTTTCACCGATGCTCGTTTTTCGCCATAGTTGTGACTTTTTAGTCTGTCGGCCATTCACGGCAACGGTGCGATCACTCTACATCTGTGATTTTTCCTAATCACAACTATTAACAGGCTATATTTAAATCATGACAACGACCTTAGAATACCTGATGACATTTCGTAAATGTTCCAGCCTGGACAGCCTGGAAAAGGTTTATGACAAGCTGCACTATTCAATTGATAATGATACGGAAATGAGCAACATGTACCGCGCGGCAGACCATCGGCGCGCCGAACTGGTTTCAGGTAAGCTGTTTGACCTAGGACACATTCCTAAAACATTATGGGCGCGCGTGCTTTAATTGCTTCCCATACCTCATGACGCGCGCAACGACATTTATCTTTTATTGCTAAATAAAGGCTTTTTAGAAAATTTATTGTCGCGCGTGATGCAAAACACGGATATTTCCCTCATCTGCTTCTACGATTATTTATCAGGGCAATAGATGGAGAAGAAATATGGGATATCAAAAGGTGCTGGTAGCCGTCGCCGTTGCCGCCGACAGCCAATTATTAGTGCAAAAAGCGGTCTCCATCGTCCGCCCTTATAACGGACAAATCACGCTGCTCAGTATGGTGGCAAACCCTGAGCTTTATAATAGTTTCGCCGGCCCGATGCTCGGCGATCTGCGTAATCTGATGGAAGAAGAGACCCGCCTGTTCCTGGAGCAGCTCCGTCAGCAGGCCGGCTATCCCATCGCCGATTTACTGGTGGTGCAGGGAGAGCTGGGGGATGGCCTTATTTACGCCAACCAGCAATACAGCTTTGATCTGGTTATCTGCGGTAATCACAGCGATCACCTTATGAACAAACTGAGCTGTTCGGCCGCGCGGTTTATCGATACCAGCCAGGCCGATGTGCTGATCGTACCGCTCTAGCTCGCCGGTACCGCGCAGCACTTTCCGTTGCTCGTCTCCCGCGGCTTCTGACTAGACTGAGAGCTGATACCCGCAGCTCAGGAGTGCTTTATGTCTCAACAATCCCCCCATAATCGCCGGATCGTGCTCGCTTCACGACCGCACGGCGAACCCACGCCGGAAAATTTACGCCTGGAAACGGGTGAAGTGCCGCAGCCTGCCGCAGGCCAGGCATTATTGCGCACCGTCTATCTGTCGCTCGACCCTTATATGCGTGGCCGTATGAGCGACGCCCCGTCTTATGCCCCCCCAGTGGAAGTCGGCGGCGTGATGGTCGCCGGCGCCGTATCGCGCGTCGTTGCCTCACAACACCCGGATTTTACCCCCGGCGACTGGGTGCTGGGGAGTACGGGCTGGCAGGATTACTCGCTGACTGACGGCAGCAACGTGCGTAATCTTGGCGCGCACCTGAAACATCCCTCGCGCCTGCTTGGGGTGCTGGGCATGCCCGGCTTTACCGCTTATATGGGACTCTTGGATATCGGCCAACCGCAGCCCGGCGAAACCGTGGTGGTCGCCGCCGCCAGCGGTGCGGTGGGCTCGGTCGTCGGCCAGGTGGCAAAACTGAAAGGTTGTCGCGTGATCGGGATCGCCGGCGGCGCAGAGAAATGTCGCTATGTCCGGGAAGAACTAAAGTTTGACGAGTGTATCGATCACCGCGCCGACGATTTTGCCAGGCTACTCGCCCAGGCCTGCCCGAACGGCATTGATGTTTATTTTGAAAATGTCGGCGGTGCAGTGTTTGACGCCGTCATGCCGTTGCTGAACGCCAGAGCGCGCATCCCCGTCTGCGGTATTATCGCCCAATATAATGCCACTGCCCTGCCCAGCGGCCCGGATCGCCTGCCAATGTTGCAAGCGCTGATTCTGCGTAAACGTATTCGCATGCAGGGCTTTATCATTTTTGACGACTATGCACCGCGCTTCGGTGAGTTCCTTCAGCAGATGGAAACCTGGGTCGATCAGGGACACATCAAATTCCGCGAAGATATCATCGACGGCCTGGAGAATGCCCCACAGGCCTTCATCGGCCTGCTCAGAGGAAAGAACTTCGGTAAACTGATCGTTCGCGTCGCAGCGGAATAACCAACCTGTTACCGCCGGGGAGGCTTTCCCCGGCCCCCCAGACTTAACTCAACTCATTAGCTTTTTTACAAGAAAAAAACGCAACAACGACTGCTTCCCCTCTTAGCGCATGTTTGTTTTATAACCAGCCTCGCCCGCCATTACATCCACCATAAATGAGATTTATCCGAAATAACATTCGATTAATTTATATATTTCTTTAGATTTATCATGTGAATGGTAAGGATAGAAAATCAGCGAAAAGTTAATTTTCGTTAAAAAATAGTTTGAATTAAGAGGGTTAAGAGGCGCATGACACATTATTTTTTGGTATTACCAATTTTCCAATACATACATGGGGAAAATGGGATGTATTTTAACTCGCTGTTTATATTGCATAAAAAATAAAAATTGCGTAAGTTATCCTCACCAAAATGGGTTAAGCGCGGTCATTTTGCAAATGCCTATAGCTATTGTAAACTGCAGCCAAACCCGTGGATGTGTAAAATTTGTTAAATATTCGGACAGATAATCCTGCTGTTTGTAACAGGTACGCCCTCGGGATCGCGCGTTAATCCCGTGCGGTAGCTATGCCTAAATCGGTAAAAACAACCTGCGGCGCTTATCATTAAACAGCGAGCGGGATCATGTGCGTAGCGCCCCACAGGCGCCAGTCAGCGCGATGTCTGCCGTTTTTGGTTGCCCGCTAATCATTAAGCAAAAATCATCACATTATTCGCTGTTTTCCAGCCTGATAAATAACGCGTAACCCACAGCATGAGCGTTTTTCCGCCAGAGCGGGTGCCTGAGCAATGCTGTGCATACGCGTAATTATTTGATTTAGGGAACGTTACCTTTCAACCTCCCTGTCGTTTGCACGTATTTCTTGTGACGTAGCCTGATATCTATACCTAAAACGGGATTGTTTTGAGCGGTGCTGCGTGACAGTGCGCTGATATCCACAGGAAGCCTTACACACACAATGAAAGCTACCAAGTTGTTACGCTACGGCGTTTCTCCCTGTCTGGGCCACCAGCGGGGCTTTTATCTTCTGGGAAGCCGCCGTTTTTACCCAAGTAAAAACGGCGGCTTCCCCGCGCCTGCGCCCCACTCCACCGCAGGGAAAACGCGACAACCAGGCGCTGCCGTTTCACGGTGGGATGCTGGCGGCCGTTTTTCCTGCCTGCTTCATGTCATCCCGCCGCCTGACCCCTTTACCCCAACTGAAATGCATCCGGACTGGCGCCGCACCGCGGGTACACGCCCGGTGCCGCATCAACATGCTGCGGAATCAGTCCAGAACCATTTCCCTATGGCAACGCGCGTTGTTCCCCGCCGTCCACATCGCCAATGCGCTGCCGCAGCGACGATGAACGTTGATTCACCACAGCGCTTCTAGCCGAAAACAAGAGATAAAAGAGGATATTGTGAAAATACGGATTACGATGACACTGCTTTCCACCCTGATCCTTGCCGGTTGTTCGACGCCGCCGCCGCCGCCGGTTATCAGTTCAGATACCCTGGTCACCAGCGAAGTCAACGGCGTGAAGCTGCAGCACCGTATGGCGATCGCCGCACCGAAACAGTTCAAACCGATTAATGAAGAGTATCGCAGCCTGTATGCCGCCAGCGTCATGACCCAGCCGGGTTACGGTGGCGCCGCCGTTACGCGCCTCGACAACGCCGCTTCCTTCTATGCGCTCGGCGAAGTAGAAAACGAATGGCTGGCCATCTCCGCCGTACGCGGCGGCGACCTGATGGGTTATATCCAGAACAACGCCGGCGTGCCCGAAAACAAATACAAATCGACCTTGCGAAAAGACCGACCGCGCCGTGCACGCGCCGCCGCCAAACCGCAAAACTGCGTTCAGGTCGGCAGCGACGGAAAAGCCTGTAAAGACGCCAAATCGGCCACCTGGATCCTGGAGTAATCCCCTTCCGCTGGGAGTCATTGATAATGAAATCATCATTCGCCCCGCGCCTGTGGGGCTTTAGCCTGCTGATGCTGGGCACGCTGCTGCTCAGCGGCTGTATGTCTTCGGCGAAAAGCGTCCCTTCGCGCTACAGCCTGACGTTTGACGCCACCCCGCAGGTCAATGCCGGCGCCGGCCAGCGCCCCGCGCCAATCAAGGTGCGCGTGCTGCTGCTACGCTCTGATGCGGAATTTATGGATGCCGACTTCTTCAGCCTGCAAAACGACGCCAAAAGCGTACTGGGCAACAGCCTGCTGGACCGCGACCAGTTTTTCCTGACGCCTGGCCAAAACGGTAAAAAACTGAATGGCCAAAGCACCCTGGAAACGCGCTATATCGGCGTCATCGCCGAATACCAGAATCTGGACGGCAAAGCCTGGCGCATTTCACTGCCGCTGCCCGCCCCGACCGAAACCAATTTCTATAAGGTCTGGCAATTTTCGCCGGATGAGCTGCAAGCGCACGTCGTGGCCGATGTTAACGGTCTGCGCATCGTCAAAGACGAAGACTGATTATTTGGGGCGGGCGCGCCCGTCCTCTACATAGGTGTGATGATGAAAGATGCTCATAAAGTGGTCTGGAGTGAAGGGATGTTCCTGCGTCCCCACCACTTCCAGCAGGCGGAAAACTACCTCGAGAGTTACGTGCGTAACTGGGGACAGGCGCATAACGGGTGTTTCTGGGGCTTTTTGACCCTTGAGCTGGATCAGACCCTGCTGCGTCAGGGGAAAGTCGCCCTGACCGCCGCCAGCGGCATTATGCCGGACGGGACCCCGTTCCGTTTCAACGGCGCACAACAGGCGCCGGCTCCGTTGGCCATTGCCGAAAACAAAACCGGCGAAAATGTTGTCCTGGCATTGCCGACGTACCGCGCCGGCCGTGAAGACGTTATCTTCCAGGAAGCGCCGGACGCGCTGGCGCGCTATCTGGCTTACGAAAACGAGGTGGACGATCTCAATGCGGTCTCCGTCGGCAGCGCAGCGCTGCAGTTCGGCAACCTGCGCCTGCGCCTGATGCTGGAAAGCGATCTGAACGCCGAATGGACCGCGATGACCGTCACCCGGGTATTGGAAAAGCGCGGCGACAACAGCCTGCGCCTGGAGCCGGATCTGATTCCGCCGACGCTCAACTGTCAGAGCAGCCCGGTGCTGAAGACCTTTATCAACGATCTGCAGGGCCTGCTGCAACAACGCAGCCAACAGATGAGCCAGCGCCTGCTGCAGCCGGGCCGCGGCGGCAGTTCCGAAATGGTCGATTTTATGCTGCTGCAGCTGGTGAACCGCTATCTCGGCCAAGTCAGCCATGCCTGGCACCTGGAACATCTGCACCCGGAACGCCTGTTTGCCGAGTGGCTGCAGTTCGCCACCGAGCTGTCCAGCTTTTCACCGCAGCGCACGCCGGAAGGCCGGCTGCCGGTGTATGACCACGACAATCCGGCGCTGAGCTTCGGCAAGCTGATGCTGCTGCTGCGCCAGGGACTGTCGGTGGTGCTGGAGGACAATGCGATCCAGCTGACGCTGGTCGAACGCTCGCACGGGCTGAACGTAGCGACGGTGCAGGACACCAAAATGATGCGCGACTTCGGCTTCGTGCTGGCGGTGCGCGCCGACGTCGCCGCCGACGTGCTGCTGACCCACTTCCCGGCGCAGATGAAAATTGCCCCGGTGACGCGCATCCGCGATCTGGTGCAGCTGCAGCTGCCGGGCATCGGCCTGCGCACCATGCCCGCCGCGCCGCGTCAAATTCCCTACCACGCCGGCTATACCTACTTCGAACTGGAGAAAGGCGGCGATCTGTGGAAGCAGATGGAAAAATCCAGCGCCTTCGCCCTGCATCTGGCTGGGGAGTTCCCGGGTCTGGACATGGAATTCTGGGCTATTCGCAGCCATACGGACCGATAAGCTATGACACAGGAAAACATCCAGGCCGCACAGTGGGACAACCCGTTGGTGGCCGCCGCCAATCCGCTGCTGAATGCGATCTCGCAAATCCGGCAGTCGGCGACGCACGCCAATCCGGCGCAGCTGCGTCAGCAATTGATCGATGAAGTTCGCCGTTTTGAAGTCCGCGGCCAACGCGCCAATCTGCCGTATGAAGTGATTATCGGCGCGCGCTACTGCCTGTGCACCGCGCTGGATGAAGCCGCCGCCCTCACCCCCTGGGGCAGCAACAGCGTCTGGTCGGGCAGCGGCCTGCTGGTCACCTTCCATAACGAGACCTGGGGCGGCGAAAAGTTTTTCCAACTGCTGGCCAAGTTGTCACAAAGCCCGCGCGAACACATCAACCTGCTGGAGCTGGTCAACTACTGCCTGCTGCTGGGCTTTGAAGGCCGCTACCGGGTGATGGAAAACGGCCGTTCGCAGCTGGAAACCATGAAACAGCGCCTGCTGCAGCTGATTCGCTCGGTACGCGGCGGCTATGCCCCGCCGCTGTCGCCAAACGCGGTCGACCTGCCGGTGCAGCAAAAACTGTGGCGGCCGCTGGTGCCGCTGTGGGCCTGCGCGGCGCTGACCGGTTTCCTCGCCTCGTTGCTGTTTATCGTACTGAACTGGCGTCTGGGCGATGCCACCAGCCCGGTGCTGGCTTCTATCTACCAGACCAACCTGCCGCAGGTGACGATCGGCAACCCGGCGCCGGCCGCACCGCCGGTGCTGAGCCTGAAGAGCTTCCTGCGCAAGGAAATCGCCGAGGGTCTGGTGGTGGTGCGTGATGAGGCGCAGCAGAGCGTGGTGATCCTCAAAGGCGATGGGCTGTTCAACTCCGCCGCCACCAGCGTGCGCCCGGCGTACGTCCCGGTCATCGACCGCATCGCCAAGGCGATGAACGGCGTCAGCGGCAAGATTCTGGTGACCGGCTACAGCGACAGCCAGCCGATCCGCAGCGCCCGCTTCGCCTCTAACTGGGAACTGTCGCTGGCGCGCGCCGAAGCCGTCAGCGAACGGCTGCAAAAACATCTTGATAACCCTCAGCGGGTGAAAGCGGAAGGCCGCGGCGAAAGCAATCCGGTCGCGCCGAATAACAGTAAAGAGAACCGTGCATTGAACCGCCGGGTTGAAATTACGCTGTTGGTTGCGCCAGAAAATACTCAGGCGGAAATCAACGGACTGCAGCAAGGAAACGGAAAGTAATGCTTAGTACGTTATTCTCCATCATCACCAGCCGCCTGTTATGGGGGTTTGCCGGCATCAGCGCCCTGGCGTTCATCATCTGGATGATCGGCCCGCTGGTGGCCATCGGCGATTACCGTCCGCTGGAGCCGGAACTGAACCGCATCATCACCATCGCGGTAATCTACCTGATCTGGATGCTGTGCCGCATTGTGCCGCGCATCTACAGCGCCTGGTTCAACCGTAAGCTGCTCAGCAACCTGCGCGCCAGCGAGCAGACGCCGGCTGACGACGCCGACGCCAAGGCGGAGCCGCAGCAGGATCAACTGCTGGCGCAGCGCTTTGACGAAGCCGCTCAACTGCTGAAAAAAGCGCGTTTTGCCCCCGGCCAGGGGGATAAACACCGCTGGATGACCCGCTTCAGCCGCCAGTATCTGTATCAGTTGCCCTGGTATGTGATTATCGGCGCGCCGGGCGCCGGGAAGACCACTGCGCTGGTGAATTCCGGCCTGCACTTCCCGCTGGCGGACCGCTTCGGCAAGTCGGCGCTGCGCGGCGTCGGCGGCACCCGCAACTGCGACTGGTGGTTCACCAACGACGCCGTGCTGCTGGACACCGCCGGCCGTTACACCACCCAGGAGAGCCAGCGGGAAGAAGACGCCGGCGAATGGAAAAGCTTCGTCAACCTGCTGAAAAAGTACCGCACCCGCCAGCCGATCAACGGCGTGATGGTGACCATCAGCGTCGCCGACCTGATGACGGAAAGCGCTGAAGCACGCAACGCGCAGGCCAGCGCACTACGCAAGCGGCTGATTGAACTGCACGAACAGCTGGGCATCCATTTTCCGGTGTACGTAATGGTGACCAAAACCGACCTGCTAAACGGTTTTATGGCCTACTTCAGCAGCTTTGACAAAGCGCTGCGCGACCAGATCTGGGGGTTCACCTTCCCGTATGAGCGTTCGCGCCAGCCCGACTTCAACCTCAGCGGCGAATTTGAGCAGCAGTATACGCTGCTGCAGCAGCGTCTCGACGCCGCGCTGCCGGATACGCTGCTGATGGAACACGACGCGCGCCAGCGCTCGGAAAGTTACCTGTTCCCACAGGAGTTCGCCGCACTACGTCCGCTGCTGGCGCAGTACCTGGACATGGTGTTCGCCACCTCCAGCTTTGAAACGCGCTTCACGCCGCGCGGTATTTATTTTACCAGCGGCACCCAGGAAGGCCTGCCATTCGACCGGGTAATGGGTGAGCTGAACCGCTATCTGCAACTGCCGTCCAACAACGCTCAGGGCAACGGCGCACAGACCTCCTGGGACAGCGTCAACGACGACGCGCCGATCCCGGCGGCCAAAGGGCAAAGCTTCTTCCTCAAAGAGACGCTGGAGACGGTGATCTTCCAGGAGTCCGGGCTGGCCGGCAGCAACCGCTGGTGGGAATACCGCAACCGCGCGCTGCACTGGGCCGGCTACATCGCTCTGGCGGTGGTGCTGGTGATTCTGGGGATTTTCTGGTTCACCAGCTACGGCAATAACAAAGCCTATCTGGCCGAGGTCTCCGCCAAGGCGCCTTCGGTGGAGCGTCAGGGTCAGGGGCTGACGCAGCTGGACTCCGGCGATATGTTCGCCCTGCTGCCGTTCCTGAACAGCGTGCTGCATCTGCCGGACAGCCAGAACTTCTCGCTGGGCGATCCGCCGTTTACCTACCGTATGGGGTTGTATCGCGGCGATCAGGTCAGCGACGCCAGCAACGCGCTGTATCAGAAGACGCTGAAAGAGCTGCTGTTGCCGCAGGTGGCGCAACAGATCGCCACCACCCTGCGCAACGACAACCACAGCGACGCCGATTTCAGCTACGAAGCGCTGAAGGCTTACCAGATGCTGTATTTGCCGAAGCAGTACGACGGTAAATTCCTGCGCGCCTGGGTGATGCTTAACCTGCAGCGCAACCTGCCGCAGGGCAGCACCAAAAAACAGCTGCAGCAGTTGGAATGGCACCTGAGCCAGTTGCTTGACGGCCAGATTCAGGCTTCGCCTTACGCCAAGGACGAGGCGCTGGTTAGCCAGGCGCAGGCCGCCATCAACCGCGCACCGCTGTCGCAGCGCGTATATGGCCGTCTGAAGCGTCTGCTGCTGAATCAGACCGAAATTAAGCCGGTTCGTCTGGTGGATCTCGCCGGCCCGCAGACCGAGCTGGCGTTTTCGCGTAAAAGCGGCAAGCCAATCACCGACGGCATCCCGGGCCTGTTTACGCCACAGGGATACTGGAAAGCGTTCGACAGCAATATCGACAAAGTGACCGATACGCTGCGCCAAGAAGATGTCTGGGTGCTGAACACCCAGACGCCAGAGCAGAAAAGCGCCGACCTGACAAAAACCGTGCGTCAGCTTTATATGCAGGATTTTATCGACGTCTGGGATGAACTGCTGGGGGATATTCAACTGGCCCACATCGGCAACCTGACGCAGCGCATCAGCAGCGCACGCCTGCTGTCCGGCAACCCGTCGCCGATGCGCAACCTGCTGGTCAACGTCGGTAAAAACGTCACGCTGCGGGAAGAGAAAGAGGGTGAGGAAGCACGTTCGCTGGCGAATAAAGCCGGCGAATCCATCAACCAGAGCGCCAACCGTACGCTGGAGGCCCTGTTCACCAACCGTCCGAACAACGCCGACGGCGACGTCTCCGCCCAGCCGGAACAGGTGGTGATGGCGCACTTCGCGCCGCTGCTGGAACTGGCGCAGGGCCAGGGCGAAGGCAGCAAAACGATTGTATTTGACGGCGTTCTGAAACAGGTCGACGAGCTGTACAGCTATCTGACGGCAGTTCAGGGTGCGGCCAACAGCGGCATGTCGGCGCCGCCGAGCGACGTGATCCCACGCCTGCAGGCGGAGTCCGGCCGTTTACCAACGCCGTTTAAACAGATGCTGTTATCGCTGGCGATCGGCGCCAGCAGCGATACCCAACGCAAGGAGATGGAGAACGTAAAAAAGCGCATCAGCTTTGAGGTCGGCAGCTTCTGCCGACAGGCGATAGCTGGCCGCTATCCCCTCTCCTCGCGTTCAAAACGTGACGTCACACCGGATGACCTGGCGCGCATGTTCGCGCCCAACAGCGGGCTGATGGACAGCTTCTTCCGTGAAAACCTGCAGGGCAAAGTCGACACCACCCGCGCCAACTGGCGTTTCACACCGGGTGTTGATGGTAAAACGCTGCCGGGCGGCGAAGGTATCTTGCGTTCGTTCCAGCAGGCGCAGCGTATTCGCGACGCCTTCTTTGCCAACGGCACCGCTACGCCGTCGTACCGCGTGACGGTGCGTCCGGTGCGGATGGATAACGATATTCTCAATATGACGCTGGATATTGACGGGCAGCTGTTCAAATACAGCCATGGTCCGCTGGTGCCGCTGGTGGTCAGTTGGCCGGGCACCCGTAATACCAATCAGGTGCACCTGCAGCTGGCGCTGGCGAACGGCACCACCGCCAGCCTGCTGACCAGCGGCCCCTGGGCGCTGAATCGCATGGTCGATATGGCGAGCCTGTCGGCCGGCGGCAGCAGCCTGAGCCGTCAGGCGACGTTTAACCTCGACGGCCACCGCGTCACGCTGGAATTCACCGCCAACAGTATCCGCAATCCGTTCCAGCTGCCGGCATTCTCTTGCCCGTAGCCCCGAAAGGACATTCATCACCATGAGCAACGACCAAAGCCCGACAGCGAGCATCGGCTGGTATGGAAAGATTCCCACCGCCGGTGATTTTTTACAGCGCCGCCTGCCCGACTTAGTGGTCAGCAATTGGGCTCAGTGGTTTCACAATGGTTTAGTCAGCCAGAAACAAAACTTGCCCGAGAATGCCAGCAATCCGTTCAGCAATGCGCCGGTGTGGAATTTTGTCATTCCCGCGACGCTCGGCAGCCAATATATCCAAATGGGCTGCCTGCTGCCGGCGCGCGACCGCGTGGGACGCCACTACCCGATCTGCGCCATCCGCCTGTTTACGCCGGAAGAGTGGCATATCCAGCAGTTGAATATGGCGGCGGAGTGGTACCGGCAGTTGGGGCACACCCTGCTCAACGGCGTGCGCAACGGCTTTTCCGCCGAGCAGATCGACCAGAGCCTGCTGAAGATACCGGCGCTGCCGACGCCGCCGGCAGAAAGCGAATCCGAAATCCTGTCGATTATCGGTTTTCGCCATCCGGACCTGCCGGGGCTTGGCTGGCAGCAGGCCGCCGACTGTTTCGACCCGGCGCAGTACACCAGCTTCTGGTGGACCAATCAGGCCGATGGCCATCCGCTTTACACCCATGTGCACAGCGGCAACTTGACGGTGCAGCTGTTCTCGCTGTTGTTCGAGCCTAATGGCTGGGCCCGCCCCGGCCGCGGCGGTCAATATCCGCAAATGTTTGATTAACAGCGTTTTCATTTATCTAGAGACTGTATATGGCTATCGAAACCCTGCTGACCCCGATTAACGCGGATTCTCCCTGCGGCGACAATCTGGAATATGACGCTGACTTTTTAGCGATGGAGCAGGCCTGTGCCGGCAAGGCTGAGCAACAGTTCGGCGACACCATTATTCCGGCCGAAGCGCCGGACTGGGTACAGGTGGAACGCCTGGCGACCGCACTGCTGGCGCGCACCAAGGATCTACGGGTGATGCTGCCGCTGACGCGCGCCTGGACACAGTTGCGCGGCCTGCAAGGCTATGCCGACGGCCTGACGCTGATTCATCAGGCACTGGATCGCTACTGGGAACCGTTGCTGCCGCAGTTGGAATTTGACGGCGAAGCCGACCCGCTGTTCCGCATTAACGTGCTGGCGGATCTAGGCGACAAATCCGCCCTGGCCGGCTGTGTACGATCCGCCTGGCTGCTGAAAAGCGCCGCCGGCGAGATTACATTGCGCGACGCCTGCTCGCTGCTCGACGGCAGCAAACAGGAGTGCGCCACCTTCCCCGGCGGCCGCGCCCGCCTGCAGGATGAGCTGGGCCAGCCGGAACAGCCGGCGGTGGCGCTGGTGCGCACTATCCTTCAGCAGCTGGCCGCCATTCGCGATATCGTGACGCGCCACTTGGGCGAAAGCGCGCTGCCGGAGATGCACTCCCTGCTGAAAATGTTCAACGTCATTGCGCAGGCCGGCGGCACCACAGTGCCGGACGTCGTAACGACGGAACCACACGACGAACAGCACGCCGAGCAGCCCGTCAGCACCGTACCGGCCGCAACGGCGGTGCTCAACTGGCGCAGCGCGCAGATTCAGTCGCGCGACGATGCCCAGCTGATGCTGGAAAAAGTAAAAAACTATTTTCAACTGAATGAGCCCAGCCATCCGGCGCCGCTGATGATTGACCGCGTGCAGCGCCTGATCGCCCTGGACTTTATGCAAATCGTCCGCGACCTGGCGCCCGATGGTCTCAACCAACTGGAAACCATTCTTGGGCGCACTGATAACGACGACAATCACTGAAACTGAACCCCAGCTTGTCGTTTTTCGTTTCGACCACTATCGTTGCCTGTAGTCACAGACACAGGCCAGAATTTGAACGACGCCGTCACCGATGGCAATCGTTCCTAATCGTCATTAGATGGAGTAACTCATGGCAAACTCGAAATCCCGCAGCGGACAGAAGTTCATCGCCCGCAACCGCGCGCCACGCGTCCAGATTGAATATGATGTCGAAATCTACGGCGCAGAACGCAAAATTCAGCTGCCGTTTGTAATGGGTGTGATGGCGGATTTGGTCGGTAAGCCGGTAGACCCGCAGCCGAGCGTTGATGAGCGCAAGTTCCTCGACATCGACATCGACAACTTCGACGAACGCATGAAGTCGTTGAAGCCGCGCGTGGCCTATCAGGTCGACAATACCCTGACCGGCGAAGGGAAGCTGAATATCGATCTGTCCTTTGAAAGCATGGACGACTTCTCCCCTGCCGCCATCGCCCGCAAGGTTGATTCGCTGGACGGCCTGCTGGAAGCACGCACCCAGCTGTCTAACCTACTTTCCTACATGGACGGTAAAAACGGCGCCGAAGAGCTGATCTCCCAGATCCTGCAAAACCCGGAACTGTTGAAATCTCTGACGAATGCGCCGAAACCGGCGGAGAAAAAAGACGACACTAACGAGCGTGAGGATTAATTGATGAGCAACTCGCCTCAGCAACAACAAGCGTTACAGACCAGCGAAACCTTATCCAACGACGAGTTCAGCGCACTGTTGAACAAAGAGTTTCGTCCGAAGACCGATCAGGCGAAAGAAGCCGTCGCCAACGCGGTGAAAACGCTGGCGCAGCAGGCGCTGGAAAACACCGTGACCGTTTCCTCCGACGCCTATCGCACCATTCAGGCGTTGATCGCGGAAATTGACGAAAAGCTGTCGCAGCAAATCAACAAAATCATTCACCATGAAGATTTCCAAAAACTGGAAGGCGCCTGGCACGGCCTGCATTATCTGGTCAACAACTCGGAAACCGATGAGCTGCTGAAAATTCGCTTTATGAGCATCTCGAAGAAAGAGTTGGGCCGCACGCTGAAGCGCCACAAGGGCGTGGGCTGGGACCAAAGCCCAATCTTCAAGAAAATCTATGAAGAAGAGTATGGCCAGTTCGGCGGCGAACCGTTCGGCTGCCTGGTGGGCGACTACTACTTCGACCATAGTCCGCAGGACGTTGAACTGCTGGGCGAAATGGCCAAGATCAGCGCCGCGTCCCACTGCCCGTTCATCGCCGGCACCGCGCCAAGCGTGATGCAGATGGAATCCTGGCAGGAGCTGTCCAACCCGCGCGATCTGACCAAAATATTCCAGAATACCGAATATGCCGCCTGGCGCAGCCTGCGCGAGTCGGAAGACGCCCGCTATCTGGGCCTGGTGATGCCGCGTTTCCTGGCGCGCCTGCCTTACGGCATCCGCACCAACCCGGTTGATGAGTTCGACTTCGAAGAAGACACCGACGGCGCAACGCACGGCAACTACACCTGGACCAACGCCGCCTACGCGATGGCGACCAACATCAACCGCTCCTTCAAAGAGTACGGCTGGTGCACCGCGATCCGCGGGGTGGAATCCGGCGGTGCCGTAGAGAACCTGCCGTGCCACACCTTCCCGAGCGACGACGGCGGCGTGGACATGAAGTGCCCGACCGAGATCGCCATCAGCGACCGTCGCGAGGCGGAACTGGCGAAAAACGGCTTTATGCCGCTGGTGCACCGCAAAAACTCCGACTTTGCCGCCTTTATCGGCGCACAGTCACTGCAGAAGCCGGCGGAATATTACGACGCCGACGCCTCAGCCAACGCCCAGCTGTCTGCACGCCTGCCGTACCTGTTCGCCTGCTGCCGTTTCGCGCACTACCTGAAGTGCATCGTGCGCGACAAAATCGGTTCCTTCCGCGAACGCGACGATATGGAACGCTGGCTGAACGACTGGATCATGAACTACGTGGACGGCGACCCGGCCAACTCCTCGCAGGAAACCAAATCCCGCAAACCGCTGGCCGCGGCGGAAGTTCAGGTGGAAGAGATCGAAGACAACCCGGGCTACTACAGCGCCAAGTTCTTCCTGCGTCCGCATTACCAGCTGGAAGGCCTGACCGTTTCCCTGCGTCTGGTGTCGAAACTGCCTTCGCTGAAGAAAAACGACGCGTCCTGATGCGACGATGACGGGCTGCGGTAATGCGGCCCGCTCATCCGTAGGAAGTCCGATTTATATTTATGGTCTATTGACGCCGGTATTCTGTCACAGATCTTTATTCAGACAGAAACTTTTCGCATGGCATTGCTTAATAAGGTGATGCATAGCGTTTGATATCAAATGCGAAGATGGTACAGCCACCGTATTTATTCGCTGGCTCAGAACCAAGGACCATAAATTTTGTCATAAAGCTGACACAAACAGTCAAGGTATAACCTTTGACTATTTGCGGTTATATCAACGTTCTGAAAATAGTAACGATAAACCGCATAAATAATTATTGAGGCATTATTCTTTAAAATAGTATCTCGATAAAAAATACCGATAGTTTTCGGTATTTCATAAGGTGCATGGCACAAGGAGCGTTAAATGGTAGTGCATTGCCAACTTTCCAATTCCTGCTGCTATTACCTGATTTTTTCAACGCAACGTTGATATTATTAACCCTTAAAAAGAGTGAATAAACTATGGCTATTGATATGTTCCTGAAAGTTGAAGGCGCCAGCGGTGAATCTAAAGATTCCAACCACAAAGGCTGGACCGACATCACTTCTTTCTCCTGGGGCGCGTCCCAACCGGGCAACATGAGCGTGGGCGGCGGCGGCGGCGCCGGTAAAGTGTGCTTTAACGACCTGCACGTTAACGCGCTGGTTGATAAATCCACCCCGGCTCTGCTGAAGCACTGCTCCAGCGGTAAGCACCTGACCAAAATCGAACTGTCCGTCTGTAAAGCCGGCGGTACTCAGGTTGAGTATGTAAAAATCACCCTGGACGATGTACTGGTTACCGCTGTGCAGTACACCGGTTCAGGCGGTGAAGACACCGTCGGCGTAACCTACTCCTTCCAGGCTGCTAAAGTTAAACAGCAGTACTGGGAGCAGAGCGATAAAGGTGGTAAAGGCGCAGAAAGCAGCGCAGGTTGGAACATCAAAGAAAACCGCGAAGCTTAATCTGTATCCCCCCGGCTGCAGCCGGGGGTTTATATATAAGCAAAGGAAATGCAGCATGCAAAGACCCACATTTGGCCCAGCATGGATTCGATTTTCTGAAGTTAATATCAGTGTAAGCCAGGTCGGCGCACTGATCGGTGGAAAAGTTAAAAGCAATATTGAAAAAGGAATTTTTCAAAATGCCTGTCCCATCCGAATGAGTTATGTACTTAATTATACAGGAATATCCATCCCTGCAAATTCAGGATATGCAGCCGTTTCTGGAAAAGATAAGAAGTGGTATATCTATAGAGTCAATGATATGATTCGCTTTTTAGAAGAGCGTTTTGGTAAACCCGACATTACTGAAAGATCCCCTACCCCAGCAAAATTTTCAGGTAAAAAAGGAATCATGGTCATTCTTGGTAATGGATGGAACAATGCCAGAGGACATGTCACATTATGGAATGGTGATATTTGTTCTGACTCCTGCCATTTTATGGGCGATCCTGAAAACGGTAGTTTTGTTCCAGAGGTGGCGTCACTATGGATATTAAAGTAAATACTCTCTCCATCGCAATAATCACCTTATTATTCTCAACATCACTATTCGCTGAAAATATTAAAATAGAAAACCTGCCACAAAATAAAATCTATGACAATTGGCTAATCAGTCGTTGCATCGGTGAATTTACTGACTCAGAAAGCACCCGGCAAGATGCATTCCGCTCTGCCAGTGCTTATCTTGAATTTAGTCAACTACCGATCGAGGCCTTTGACAGCAGCGAAGTGCTGATACATCAGTACCTGCAAAAAAAGAGTAGCGGTTCAGTGCCCGGAAGCTATAACACATTGGCCTGTCTTTCATTACCAACATCAGAACAAGCCAAAAGTATTTTCAAGAAATACGCAGTCATCAGTAAATAAAACAAACACTTTACGGTGGCGGTCAGCATGGGAAATGACAACGTAAAACATGGAAAGATAGTTATGAAAAATAATAAATTATCGTTTCTTAGTTGCCTTAGCCTGGCCTGTTTCTTCACCTCTTTATCTGCCTATGCTGCACCGCGATCTTACCACGGTGATGCAGTGAGCTATCTGAAGAATTACGCTATCAGCGTTTGTATTGCCAAAGGCTATTCGGCAACAGAGGTTAAAAACGACGCGGCCGCAGCGGCAAGAGGCTATAGTGAGTTTGGCGAATACTCACTTGAGGCACATAGCGCAGTGCGCAGTCTGGCTCAACGGTTTCTTGCCAGGCATTATGACAGTATGTCCGGCGAATCGATGACGCTAACTAAGTGCATTGACCTCTATCACAGCCGGGAACTTGATAGCATCATCGAAAAATATAAATACAAAAATTAATGGATTGGTAATGAACAATGACGTCACTATCTCCACCTTTAACTACTCATATGGATTTGTATTTTCATACTTTACCATCTCCATAGCGTTGTTTGTTTTACTTTTCCATTTAAATAAATACGTCACAAAAAAGCATAGCCATTCACTTTTTATTTTATCGACAGTTATTGTTGTTATTTGCGGAGCCGTGCAGTTCATTGTTTTTGGTGACGGCAATTACTTCTTTAGTCTTTTCTACCCCGTTGAACTTATCAAATACCAAGTCGTGCAGTACGGTGGGTTATTTTTTACCATCGCCTACTCTGTTCTACTACCACGAAACACGTATTACAAGAAGCTAAAGAGTGATAGTAAAAAAAACCAACATAAAAACAAAAGACAAGGCTAACGATGACAACACCATTATCAACTTACCCTTACTCCTACGGATTCCCTGTTAGCTATTTTTTTATTTCCATTGCGGTACTGCTGGGACTCTACTTTCTACGAAAAAAAACCATACGCCTGCACTGGTTTCCGTTATTTATTGCGCACTTTGGCGTAACAATCGTCTGCATTGCGTTGCAAAGCGCCATCTGTCTTGATGGCGAAGCTATTTTTGACCACATTTACCCGGCTATCGACTTCCCCGATTACCCTGAAGTCTGGTACGGCAGCATATTCTTTATGGTCGCCTATTTTCTGTTACTGCCCCCTGTCACTAACTTTGAAGGCACGTCCGAAACACGGCAACCAAAACAGTAATAACCTCTTTATTCATCACTACCCGCAGCCATGGGCGTGAAAACAGTTTGCATCAAACCTAATCAGCAGGAATGCCTTATGCGATTTTCTATTGTAAAAAACAAAAATGGCCAAAACCCGCCGCAAAGCAGTTGCGACTTCCTGCCGCCGGGCGGCACCATCGGCCGCAGCGTGGACAACAACCTGGTTCTGCCGGATGAAGAGCGCGCGATTTCCCGCCTGCAGGCCATTGTGCATATTTCCGCTGACGGCGAGTGCCGCATCACCAACCGTGGCAACGTCACCCGCGTCCTGCTGAACGACATTCCGCTGGAGCGCGGCCGTCAGGTGGAGCTGCAGGATGGCGATATCCTCGGTATCGATGATTATCAGATCCAGGTCAACGATCTGAATCAGCAGGCCGCGCCGGTGCAGCCGGCAGCCGCTGCGCAACCGGTGCCTCAGGCGCCGGCCGCCAAGGCAAACGGTGCCGCGCCGATCCCCAACGAAATCTGGGACAGCCTGGTGGAAGAGTTCACACCGGCAAGCGCCGCCGCGGCCGTACCGCCGAAAGCGGAGCCAGCAGTGCAGCCCGACCATAACCCGCTGCTCGACCGGCCACAGCGCGAACTGAACCCCAGCGACCCGCTGGGCCAACTCGACGGCGATGTCGATCTGCACCAGCTGCAGCAAAAACAGACTGACCCGGCCGAACTGTTCAAAACCGACAGCACCTTCGAGCGCGACAATATCCTGACCGATACCACGCCGAGCGCGCTGCTGACGGAAAACCAGCCGAAACCGGCCAAACCGGAAGCGTCAAAACGCCCACAGCCGGCGGTGACGGAGAGCGGCAATAAAGATGAAGAGCTGGATCCGCTGGCGCTGTTCGGCGGTTCTTCCGCGCCCAGCACGCCTGGCGCATCAAACAGCAACGATCCGCTGGGGCTGCTGATGGGCGGCGCCGTACCGCTGACACAGCCGGAAGCAGCACCAAGCGTGGCCGCACCTCAAACGCCGGCAGCCCCGGTTGAACCGGCAAAGCCTCAGCCTGCACCGCAGCCGCAGGCAGCGCCAAAGGCCAAGCCGCAACCGCAACCGCAACCGCAACAACAGGCTCAGCCAACACCAGCGCCGAAGCCACAGCCGCAGGCCGCCGCACCGCAGGAGTCGCCGCGCGCGCAGCCGGAACCGCTCGTGCCGCCTGAAGCCGCGCCGCATGTGGAACCCCAGCAGCGTTCTCGCCCGGGCAACCGGCTGGGTATCGATCCTATCGCCTATCAGAACGCCCGCGCCCAAGGCTCGGCGGCGTCTAACGGCGACGTGCTGGAAGGCCCGCTGCTCAAAGCGTTGCTGCAGGGCATCGGCCTGGACGACCTGCAGCCGCAGCCACATTTTGACGAGCAGCAGGTGCGTCAGGTCGGTCGCCTGCTGAGCCTGTTCTCTCAAGGCACCGTCGCCCTGCTCTCTTCGCGCTCTATCCTCAAGCGCGGCGTGAAGGCAGAGATGACCATGATCCTCGACGAGGCCAATAACCCGTTCAAACTGCTGCCGTCCGGTAAAACCGTGCTGATGCAGATGTTCGGCAGCCAGATGCCGGGCTTTATGCCACCGGAGCAGGCGGTGCGCGATGCGCTGATCGATCTGCAGGCGCACCAGTTGGGGATGATCGCCGGCATTCGCGCCATCATCGCCGCCATGCTGCAGTCCTTTAACCCGGACCGTCTGGAAGAAGAAGCGCGTAAAGAAGGCTCCGCGCCGCGGCTGGCGCTGCCTTCCAACCGTAAAGCGGCGCTGTGGGACTATTTTGTAAAAAATTACCAGCAGACCTCGGGCGAGATCGAAGATGACTTCCATACGCTGTTTGGTGAAGCCTTCCTGCATGCCTATGATGTTGAAGTGAATCAGTACAAAGACTCCCAAACCAAACCGGACGTGTAATGAATATCACCATAGCCTCTACCTCTAATCAGGGCGGCCGCGCCTCAAATCAGGATCAGACCGGCGAAGTGGTTGGCAACCGTGCAGCCTGTTTCGTGGTGTGCGACGGCATCGCCGGTTTTCCCGGCGGCGAAGTCGCTGCCAAACTGGCGCGCGACACCATCCTGGACAATTTTAACGGCGAAAAACATCTGGATGCGCAGAGCATCCGCCAGCATATCTCGCAGGCGAATGCGGCCATCCACCAGCAGCAGAATCAGTCCGAAGAGTACAGCAAGATGGGCACCACGCTGGTCAGCCTGTTTATCGACCGGGATTACCAGCTGGCCTACTGGGCCCACGCCGGCGACAGTCGCCTGTACCTGTTCCGCCGCGGCTACCTGCACGCGGTTACCACCGACCACAGCCTGATCCAGCAGATGCAGGACGCCGGTTACCAGACCAGCGGCATCAACAGCAACCTGCTGTACTTTGCGCTGGGGCTGAGTGAAGAGCGCGACGCTACCTACAGCGACGTACTGCAGTTAGAGGACGGCGACGTTTTCCTGCTGTGCACCGACGGCTTCTGGCACAGCTTTACCCAGGCCGAACTGGAGCAATCGCTGCATATGGTCAACTCCCCCAGCGAGTGGATCGCCCTGATGCAGCAAGCATGGAAGAAAGACAACAACAGCGATAACTACAGCGCTATCGCCGTATGGATTGGTTCACCGCAAGAGACCACGCTGCTGCATTCGCTGGCGGATGCAGAACGTTTCCTCACGCGCGACTGAACCGCATAACACAGCTAAGGTTAACGATGAAATATTGGATGCCCGGTGTGATCGCCCTGATGGCGGTACCCGCCGTTCACGCGGCAAATTACCGGCTGGTGTATTCTCCCAGCCAGAAACTCGAAGTCTTTATCGACAACGTTAAAAACAACAAACCGGAAAGCTGGTGTGCGCCAAGCATCCCGCTGCGTATTGTCTCCGCTAACGCGAAGGACGCCGCCATCCTGGACGGCTTCCTGCCGCGGGTCGGCAGCCTGCTGGCGAAGCAGTGCCCCAAAGTCGGCCAGTTGCCGTGGACGCTGACCGATAAGGCCGGCAACACGCTGGCAGCCGGCGATGCGCTGAAAAGCCAGCGCTGGAAACCGCAGGTTAAAACGGCGCCGCAGGCGCAGCCGGAAGCCTCGCCGGAAGCACAGCAGGAAAACGCCATGCCGCCGGCAGCGGTCGCCGTCAGTTCGCCGCAGGCCGATGCCGCGCCGGCGCAGGTGTTCGAGCTGCCGAAAGGCTGCAAGTTCCGCACCTACTGGCAGGGCAGCAACGCCGGCAGCGCGATGTTCGTACCTGCCGGCGGTAACCTCACCTGCCAAAGCGACGGCTGGCTGAGCGGCAGCGATAAAGTCCAACTGCAGAGCAATGGCAAGAGCAGTTCGCCGACCATCAGCTTCCTGCAGGGCTACCCGTTGATGAATATTGACGTGGCCGGCCAGACGCTGACCGTGGTCAGCGCCAACCGCCAGCGCATGGTGCTGGCCAATCCGCAGGTGGCCGGCAGCTATCTGGTGCTGCCGTTTGACGCCGCTCAGCACGCCTGGTTCTTCAGCGGCACGCTGATTGCCGAGTTCCCCCGCCAGCAGGCCGCCGATGCCGATCGGGTGAAACAGCGCGTCGCCAAAGTGCGTGAAACCTGGCTGCCGCTGCTCAGCGCCTATCGCGAGCCGCTCAGCGTACGGCTGGTGGACCAACTGGCCGCCGACCGGGTTGACCCGGCCAGCGGCAGTTATCTGACCGTCCAGAACGCCGCCCACTGATTAAGAGGTATTTTGTTGTGAAATCATTAACCGACGTATTGCAAGGCGGCTCCGTCAGCGCAGCCACCCAGGCGGTGGAAGCCGATATCAAAGCGCGCCCGGCCGACGCCGATCTGCGCGCCGCGCTGGTGCAGCTGCTGTGCCTGAGCGGCAACTGGCAGCGCGCCAAAGCGCAGCTGAAATCCTGGCAGGCGCTGAAACCGATGGCGCAGTCGACCACCCTGCTGCTGTTGCAGTCGGTCGAGGCCGAACTGCAGCGCCAGGCGGTGTTTGCCGGCCAGGCCGCACCGGCGCTGCTGAAGCAGGATCAGCCTTGGATCGGACAGATGGTCAAGGCCCTGCAGCTGGACGTCGCCGGCGACGCCGCACAGGCGCAGGCGCTGCGCGACCAGGCGCTGGAAGAGGCGCCGGCCAGCGGCGGCAGCCTGCTGCTGGCGGACGGCGATAACGAAAAAACCGTCGCCTTCGACTGGCTGACCGACGGCGACGGCCGCCTCGGCCCGGTGTGTGAACTGGCGCTCAACGGCGTGTACTACTGGCTGCCGTTCTCCGCCATCGCCGAAATCCAGTTCCAGGCGCCGCAAAGCGCCATCGATCTGGTCTGGAGCCACGCGCTGGTGCGCCTGACCGACGGCCGCGAGCAGGTATGTCAGCTGCCGGCGCGCTATCCGCTGGCGGCAGACAGCGACGACGCTCTGCTGCTCGGCAAGCGCACCGAATGGCAGCCGCTCGGCGACAGCCCGCACTATCTCGGTTACGGCCTGAAAACCTGGCTGAGCGACAGCGACGAGTTTCCGCTGCACAGCCTGCGCCAGCTGAGCTTCGATCAGGACGCCTGAGATGAACGACAAGCGCCTGTGGGGCGCTCATAACGGCGACGATCTGCGCCGGCAGGGGTATCGCCAGCGGCAGGACAGTGAGCGCCTGACGTCACGCGACAAGATGCAGCCGGTGCTGCTCGACCTGCTGACCGATGATGAACCGCATAAAAAACAGGAAGCGCAGATCCGCAATCTGGTGTCGCACAGTGAACTGCGGCGGCGCGTGCTGCGCGATTTGCAGTGGCTGTTTAACTGCGTCAACAGCGAATCCAATCTCGACCTCGGCGATTTTCCTCAGGTGCGCCGCTCCACGGTGAATTACGGCGTCGCCTCGCTGGCGGGCAAACGAATGTCGGACATTGAATGGCAGGATATCCAGCGCGCACTGACCGAATCGATCCTGAATTTCGAGCCGCGCATTCTGCCTGAGGGCCTGCAGGTGCGCTGCATCTCCGACACCGGCTCACTGGAGCTGCACAACGTGTTATCGATTGAAATCAAGGGCCGCCTATGGTGCGTGCCCTATCCGCTGGAGTTTCTGTTCAGAACCGACGTCGACCTGGAAAACGGTCACTTCGATCTGAAAGACATAGGGTAAGGCGATGGACAGTAAACTGTTAGAGTATTACAACCGCGAACTGGCCTATCTGCGCGAGATGGGCGCGGAGTTCGCCGAACAGTACCCGAAGGTCGCCGGGCGTCTCGGTATGCGCGGCATCGACGTGGCGGATCCTTATATCGAGCGTCTGATGGAGGGCTTCGCCTTCCTGACCTCGCGCGTACAGCTGAAAATGGACGCGGAATTCCCGCGTTTCTCGCAGCGGCTGCTGGAAATTATCTATCCGAACTATCTGTCGCCGACGCCGTCGATGGCGATTGCCGAACTGCAGCCGGACAGCAGCAAAGGCGACATCAGCAACGGTTTTACCGTACCGCGCGGCACCATGATGGACAGCCAGACGCTGAAAAAGAACGGCATCACCTGTAGCTATACCACCGCCCACGACGTCACGCTGCAGCCGGTGCGGCTGGCCAGCGTGGAACTGGGCGGCATTCCGGCCGATATTCCGTTTTCCTCCCTCGGGTTGCAAAACCGCGGCTGCGTCAGCGCGCTGCGCATCCGGCTGGAGTGCTATGACACCGTCACGCTGAACAGTCTGGATCTCGACAACCTGATGTTCTACCTCTCCGGGCCGGATATGCAGGCGCAGCAACTGCTGGAGCTGCTGATGCAGCACAGCGTCGGCATGCTGTGCCAGACGGTGGAGGCGCAGCCGCAGCGGCGCGTGCTGGCGGATGACGCGCTGCGTCAGGAAGGCTTCGCCCCGGAACAGGCGCTGCTGCCGAACGACCTGCGCAACTTCGACGGCTACCGTCTGCTGCAGGAATACTTCGCCTTCCCGGCGCGCTTCCAGTTCTTCAGCATCAGCGGGCTGCAGCCGCTGCTGCGCAGCGTGCGCGAAGGCAAGAAAACGCTGCGCCAGTTTGAGATCGTGGTACTGCTGGACCGCCACGACGCCGCGCTGGAGCGGGTGATTGACGTCAGCCATCTGGCGCTGCACTGCACGCCGGTGATTAACCTGTTCCCGAAGGTGGCCGAACGCATCACCCTCAACGAAAAAAATCACGAATACCATCTGGTGGTCGATAATATCCGTCCGCTGGATTATGAAGTGTTCTCGGTGCAAAGGTTGGGCGGCAGCGCCAGCGAGAAACGCTATGAGCAGGAGTTCCGGCCGTTTTACAGCACGCTGAGCGAAGACGACGGCAACTACGGCGCCTACTTCTCGCTGCGGCGCGAACAGCGCACCCTTTCCTCTCACGCCCGGCGCTACGGCACCCGCACCGGCTATGTCGGTTCCGAAGTGTTCGTCTCGCTGGTGGATGAGCGCCAGTCGCCCTGGCACAGCGATCTCAAATACCTGACGGCCGACGTGCTGTGCACCAGCCGCGATCTGCCGTTGATGCTGATGCAGCAGGATCAGGGCAACTTCGTGATGCCGGACTCTATCCCAATCAAGCGGGTATTTCTGCGCAAAGGGCCGACGCCGCCGCGGCCGGCGCTGGCGGAAGGCATGATCACCTGGCGGCTGATCAGCCAACTGCAGCTTAACTACCTGAGCCTGATGGACGGCGATCCGGAACAGGGCGCCGCCAGCCTGCGTCAGCTGCTCGGCCTGTACGGCAACCTGAGCGAGCCGGCAATCGCCAAACAGATTCAGGGCGTGCGCAGCTGCAACCTGCGGCCGGTGTACCGCCGGGTGCCGGAGCCGGGGCCGATCGTGTTCGCCCGCGGCATCGCCATCGACCTGACCGTTGACGATCAGGCGTTCTCCGGCAACAGCCCTTATCTGCTCGGCAGCGTGCTGGAACGGCTGTTCTCACGGCTAGTGGCGATGAATACCTTTACCGAAATGACGCTGTCCAGTCAGCAGCGCGGTGAAATCGCCCACTGGCAGGCGCGCATGGGCAAAAGGACGCTGATATGAGTGAAAGCGTAACCGAACTGCCGGCCAGCGACGCGCCGCAGATCAACGCGCTGCACCGCCTGCCGGACGACTTCTGGCTGCGGCTGCGCGCCGCGCCTTACCGTTACGATCTGTTCCAGCTGCTGCGCCGGCTGGACGCTCAGGGCGGCCAGGCTTATCTGCTGGGGCGCGCCCCGCTGCCGCGCCATGAAATGCTGCGTCTGGGGCAGGAGCCGTCGCTCTCTTTCGCACCGTCGACGCTGGCCAAGGTCACGCCGCGCAGCGGCAGCCCGCTGCATGACGTGTCGATCCTCAGTTTCGGCCTGTTCGGCCCCAACGGCCCGCTGCCGCTGCACCTGACCGAATACGCGCGCGAACGGATTTACCACCATCAGGACACCACCCTGACGGCCTTCGCCGACCTGTTTCATCACCGCCTGACGCTGCTGTTTTACCGCGCCTGGGCCGATGCGCAGCCGACGGTGTCGCTCGACCGGCCCGACAACGGCAGCTTTAACGACTATCTGTCGAGCCTGATCGGCAACGGCCAGCCGGCGCAGCGCCAGCGCGACAGCATCAACGCGCACGCCAAGCATTTTATGGCCGGTCATCTGATTCGCCACAGCCGCGACCCGGAAGGCCTGAGCAAAATTTTACGCGGCTATTTCCAGGTGCCGGTGCGCATCGTGGAGAACGTGCCGCACTGGCTGCGCGTTGACCCGCGTGAACAGGCGCGGCTTAAGGCCGGGCGCGGCGCACCGCGGCTGGGCGAGTCGGCGTTTCTCGGCGTGGCGGTGCGCGACGTGCAGCACAAGTTCCGCATCGAGCTAGGCCCGATGTCGCAGCAGGAATACGACCGTTTCCTGCCCGGCGCCGAACTGTGCGAACAGCTGCGCGACTGGGTGCGCCAGTATCTGGGCATCGAATTTGTCTGGGAAGTCCGGCTGATTCTGGCAAAAGAACAGCTGATCGGCACCCAGCTCGGCGGCGCTCAGCGGCTGGGGCTCAGCAGCTGGATGGCCGCCGAACGGCGTCAGCACGACGCCGGCGATCTGATTTTCAGCCCGGAACCGCTGGAAGATATTTAGCAGGGCGCGCACTGCCGCGTCCGTCAATTACATCGATATGTTTAAAACGCAGGCAGGACTTGCCCTGCCCCTACGAGGAAAACCATGTCAGAAATCAGCCGCTCGGTACTCTTTGGCAAACTGGATAGCCTGCTTTTCACCTCCCTGGAAAGCGCCACGGCTTTTTGTAAGCTGCGTGGCAACCCTTATGTTGAACTGGCGCACTGGCTGCATCAGCTGATGCAGGCGCAGGATGGCGATCTGCAGCAGATTATCCGCCACTTCGCCCTCGACGAAGACCAACTGACGCGCGATATCGTCGACGCCCTGGATCGCCTGCCGCGCGGCGCCAGCGCCATCTCCGATCTGTCCGAACATATCGACAGCGCGGTCGAGCGCGCCTGGGTCTACGGCTCGCTGAAGTTCGGCGCGCACGCCATACGTGGCGGCCATTTACTGCTGGGGATCCTGAAAACCTACAGCCTGCGCCATCTGCTGAAAGCCATTTCCGGCCAGTTCGAACGCATCAACGCCGATCTGCTGATGGACCAGTTTGCCGCCATTGTCGGCAATTCGTCGGAAAACGCTCAGGCGCAAAGCGCCGCCGGCGAACCGGCTGCCGTGTCCGTACCGGGCCAGTCCGGCGGAAGCGTGCTGGCGCAATATGCGCAGGATATGACGGCGCGCGCACGCAACGGCGAAATCGATCCGGTCAGCGGCCGTGACGAAGAGATCCGCCAGATCGTCGATATCCTGATGCGCCGCCGGCAGAACAACCCGCTGCTGACCGGCGAGGCCGGCGTCGGTAAAACCGCCGTGGTGGAAGGCCTGGCGCTGCGCATCGTCGCCGGCGACGTACCGCCGCAGCTGCGCGACGTGCAGCTGTACCTGCTGGATATCGGCATGCTGCAGGCCGGCGCCGGCATGAAGGGCGAGTTCGAAAAACGCCTGCAGACGGTGATTGACGAAGTCCAGTCCAGCCCGACGCCGATTATTCTGTTTATCGATGAAATTCATACGCTGATCGGCGCCGGCGGCGCGCAGGGCACCGGCGACGCCGCCAACCTGCTGAAGCCGGCGCTGGCGCGCGGTCAGCTGCGCACCATCGGCGCGACCACCTGGGCGGAATACAAAAAATACATCGAGAAGGACCCGGCGCTGACCCGCCGCTTCCAGGTGGTGCAGGTGCACGAGCCGGACGAAGAGAAAGCGCTGCTGATGCTGCGCAGCACCGTCAGCCCGCTGGAACAGCACCACCGCGTGCTGCTGCTCGACGAAGCGGTCGACGCCGCGGTGCGTCTCTCCCACCGCTATATCCCGGCGCGTCAACTGCCGGATAAGGCCGTGGCGCTGCTGGATACCGCCTGCGCCCGCGTCGCGGTCAGCCAGCACGCCGAGCCGGCTCAGGTGGAAGATTGCCGCCACCGCATCGACGCGCTGCAGATTGAACTGGATATCGCCCGCCGCGAAACCAAGGTCGGCATCGGCGATCCGCAGCGCCCGGCGGCGATCGAAGCGCAGCTGAGCGAGCTGCAGCAGCAGCTGACGCAGCTGACCGAACGCTGGCAGGAAGAACAGGGGCTGATTGCGCAAATCATCGATCTGCGCGCCCGACTGCATCAGCAGGAAGCGGCACCGGACGACGACGCCACAACCGACAGCGATGCGGAAACGCCGGCGGAAACCGCCGAGGCGGCTGAAGCCGCAGAACCGGCGCCGTCGGCAGATGAACTGCGCGCCCAACTGGCCGTGCTGCAACAGCAGCTGGCTACGCTGCAGGGCGAAGCGCCGCTGATCTTCGCCGCGGTGGACGCCAATATCGTCGCCGCCGTGGTCGCCGACTGGACCGGCATCCCGCTGGGCCGCATGGTGAAAAACGAAATCGAAGCGGTGCTGCAGCTGTCCGACACCCTGAACGAGCGGGTCATCGGTCAGCGCCACGCGCTGGACCTGATCGCCCGCCGCGTACGCACCTCGCGCGCCCGGCTGGACGACCCGAACAAACCGGTGGGCGTCTTCCTGCTGGCCGGCCCGTCCGGCGTCGGCAAGACCGAAACCGCGCTGGCGCTGGCGGAAACGCTGTACGGCGGCGAGCAGAACGTTATCACCATCAATATGAGCGAGTTCCAGGAGTCGCACACCGTATCGACGCTGAAAGGCGCGCCTCCGGGCTACGTCGGCTACGGCGAAGGCGGCGTGCTGACCGAAGCGGTGCGTCGCCGTCCTTACAGCGTGGTGCTGCTGGACGAAATTGAAAAAGCGCACCCGGACGTGCACGAAATCTTCTTCCAGGTGTTCGATAAAGGCTGGATGGAGGACGGCGAGGGCCGCCATATCGATTTCCGCAACACCATTATTATTCTGACCTCCAACGTCGGCACCGACTTAATCGCCGGCCTGTGCAGCGACCCTGACCTGATGCCGGAGCCGGAAGCGCTGAGCGGCGCGCTGCGTCAGCCGCTGCTGGAGGTGTTCCCGGCGGCGCTGCTCGGCCGTCTGCTGGTGGTACCTTACTACCCGCTGACCGACGCCACGCTGGGCAACATCGTGCGTCTGCAACTGGGCCGCGTCCAACGCCGGATGGCGGAAAACCACGACATTACCACCACCTTCGACGACGCGGTGATCGAACAGATCGTCAGCCGCTGCACCGAGGTGGAATCCGGCGGGCGTATGGTCGACGCCATCCTGACCAATACCCTGCTGCCGCAGATCAGCCATACCCTGCTGTCGGCCAGAGCCAACGACCAGCGCTACCGCCAGCTGCATATCGCGCTGCAAAACAACGAGTTTATTTGTCAATTTCAGGCTTAACGCCCCGGCCGCCGCGGCGGCCAGTTGATCACAGAGAGTAGTCACTATGTCCGGAAACGGGATCAAAAAACCGAACTCAAACAGCCTGCCGATCGGCTATCGGTTCAATGAGTTCGAGATCAAGGAAGTGATCGGCGAAGGCGGCTTCGGCATCGTCTATCGCGCCTACGACCACCAGCTTGAACGCACCATCGCCATTAAAGAATACATGCCGACCCAGTTGGCCAAACGCAATGACGACCTGACCCTCAGCCTGCGTGGCGAACGTTTCAGCAAAACCTTTCAGGCCGGCCTGAACAGCTTTATTCAGGAGGCGCGCCTGCTGGCCCGTTTCTCCCACCCGGGGCTGCTGCACGTGCTGCGCTTCTGGGAAGAGAACGGCACCGCCTATATGGGCACCCAGTTCTACAGCGGCACCACGCTGAAAAACTTCCGCCTGCAGCAGCCGGCGATGATTGACGAGGCGTGGATCCGCCGGCTGCTGCCGCCGCTGTTCAGCGCGATCGACACCATCCATCAGGAAGGCTACCTGCACCGCGATATCTCGCTGGATAATATCCAAATCCAGGAGAATCAGCTGCCGGTGCTGCTGGACTTCGGCTCGGCCCGTAAAGAGATCGGCAACCTGTCCGACGAAACGGAAATCATGCTGAAGCCGGGCTACGCGCCCATCGAGCAATACACCGAAAACAGCGACGGCGAGCAGGGCCCGTGGACGGATATCTATGCGCTCGGCGCGGTGCTGCATACCCTGATCGTCGGCAACCCGCCGCCGGTCAGCGTGGTGCGCAGCATTGAAGACAGCTACCAGCCGCTGAGCGAACGCCGCCCCGAAGGCTACTCGCCGGAGCTGCTGCGCGTAATCGACCAGACGCTGGCGCTGAAACCGGAAGAACGGCCGCAAACCATCGATGAAATGGCCGAGCTGCTGCACCTGCCGGTGGCCGACGAAGCAGAAATCATCAGCACGCCGGCCGCCGCGCCGGAACCCCCGCTGCCGGCCAGCACTCCGGCTACCGGCACTGCCGCCGCCGGCAGCATAACCGTCGGCGGTATGACGTTCTCCCGGCCGATGATGATCGGGGCGGGCGTTGCCGCGCTGCTGGTGATTGGCATCATCTCCTGGCTCAGCAGCTCTCCGGACGACGCCGCGCCGACCGCGGCGGCGGAAAACGGCGCGCCGGCCGACAAGACGCTGTCACCGCAGCAAAGCGCGCCGCAGCTGGACAGCGCTGCGCAGGAAGCCGCACCGCCGCCTGCGCCGGTGGCGATGGTCTATTTCAAACTGCGCCCGGGTGAAAAAGTGACGCTAGACGGCAAAGTCCAGTCGCTGCAGCCAAGCACTAACGGCTTCGCCAGCCTGGATCTGGCGCCGGGCACCTATCAGTTGGAAATCCACCGTAACGACGATAGATTGCGCCGCCAACAGCTGACGATCGAGCATGCCGGCACCTGGCTGGTAGCGCCGACCGACGCCGGTTAATTGTCCCCTATTCCGGCGCCGTCAGACGGCGCCGTTTTACCTCCACGCGATTGACATCACTACCCCGGTCCAAGGCCACGCCGCCGTAACGAGGAGTGTCATTCACCAAGGATGTTTCTATGTTAGACCGCATCACAGCTTATACGCCGCTTGGCCCTGAACAACTGCTGTTTCGTTCGCTGGAAGGCACCGAAGCCCTGTCCACGCCGTTTGATTTCCGCATCGAACTGCTGAGCACCGACGCACGTCTGGACCGCAAGGCGCTGCTCGGCCAGCCGCTGACGCTGGAAATCCCGATCCCCGGCCTGCTGCGCCCGCCCCGCTATCTCAACGGCAAGATCACCGCCATCGCCGTCAGCAGCGAAGAGATCAGCGGCACCCGCTATTCGGTGTACGCCCTGCGCGTACAGCCCGACCTGTGGCCGATGCTCAAGGATCGCAACTTCCGCATCTTCCAGGAACAGACCGTTCCGGACATCGTCAAAGCGCTGCTGGCCGAACAGAACATTCAGCTGGAAGACCAGCTGACCGGCGAGTATCGCCAATGGGGCTACTGCGTGCAGTACAGTGAATCCACCTTTAACTTCATCAGCCGCCTGATGGAGCTGGAAGGCATTTACTACTACTTCAAGCACGAGCAGGACAAACACACCATGGTGCTGGCCGATAACCCGCACCATCACCAGCCGTTCCCCGGCTATGAAACCATTCCGTACCACGTCACGCCGTCCGGCGGCGTCACCAGTGAAGAAGGCATCAGCCAGTGGACGCTGGCCGATCAGGTGACCCCCGGCATCTACAGCGTGGACGATTACGACTTCCGCAAGCCCAACGCCTGGCTGTTCCAGGCGCGGCAGAACCCGGCCTCGCCGGCCCCCGGCCAGATTGACGTCTACGACTGGCCCGGCCGCTATACCGAGCATCAGCAGGGCGAGTTCTACGCGCGCGTGCGTCAGGAATCCTGGCAGGCCGAGCATCAGCAGGTGACCGGCACCGCTACCGCGCTGGGCATCGCCCCCGGCAACACCTTTACGCTGATCAAAGCGCCCTATCTTGCCGATAACGGCGAATACCTGACGCTCTCCGCCCGCTATACCCTGCGCGAAAACAGCTACGCCAGCGGCGATACGCAGGGCAGCCTGCACCGCATCGACTTCACCGTCATCCCGGCCGATGTGCAGTTCCGCCCGGCGCAGAGCGCGTCGTGGCCGAAAACCCACGGCCCGCAGACCGCCCGCGTGGTCGGCCCGCAGGGCGAGTCGATCTGGACCGACAAATACGGCCGCATCAAGGTGAAGTTCCACTGGGACCGGTTGGCCAAAGGCGACGACACCAGCTCCTGCTGGGTGCGCGTCTCCAGCGCCTGGGCCGGCCAGGGCTTCGGCGGCGTGCAGATCCCGCGCGTCAACGACGAGGTGGTGATCGACTTTATCAACGGTGACCCGGACCGGCCAATCGTCATCGGCCGCGTGTACAACGAAGCCAGCATGCCGCCGTGGGCGCTGCCGGCCGCCGCCACCCAGATGGGCTTTATGAGCCGCTCCAAAGACGGCACGCCGGACAACGCCAACGCCCTGCGCTTTGAGGACAAGGCCGGCTCCGAGCAGGTGTGGATCCAGGCCGAGCGCAATATGGATACCAACGTCAAGAATGACGAGAGCCACTCCGTCGGCGGCCACCACAACTTTATCGTCACTAAAAACCATGAAAGCCAGGTTAACGGCGAATACCGCCAGTCGACCCAGTACAACCGCAGTGAACTGGTGGGCGGCGACTATGCGATGAAGACGCAGCAGCAGATCATGCTGAGCTCCGGCGAAGGCATCACGCTGGTAAGCGGCGACAGCAAGCTTACGCTCAATCCGAACGGCACCGTCTCGATTCAGTGCACCCAGTTTGAAATCAACGCCAGCGCGCAGGGCGAAATCAACACCGGCGGCACGCTGGATCTCAACATCAAAAAACCGGCCAAAGGTAAAACGCCGACGCCAACCCCGGCGGAGATCACGCAGGAAGTCGCCAAGGTGTTCAACAGCTCTTCGGAGGGCAACGCATGACGCAGCAGACCCGTTACGCCCTGTCCGAAGGCACCCTGACGCTGCCGGAAGCGGCGCAGGATACCAGCGTCACCATCCTCAAACTGCCGCAGGCGCGCGCCACGCTGGTGGTCACCCGCGCCTATGATGTCAAACCGGGCCAGGAGGAAGCCTACCTGCAACAGCAGTTGGCCAAGGTGAAGCGTGATATGAAGAAATTCAGCGCCCGCGCCGTGGAGGACAGCAGCTTCGGCCCGCTGCCGGCACGGGCGGTCAGCGTGCGTTTTGAAAACCAGGGCATCGCCATCGAGCAGCAACTGCTGGTCGTACGCCTGGAAAGCCACCTGATGGTGCTGACCTTCAGCACCAGCGCCGCCTTCGCCGCCGAGGCGCAGGCCACCTGGGAACAGATCCGCCAGGGATTTATTCCGGCCGGCAACGCAGCGGAGGCGTAAGCGATGTCTGATTTAACCGCCGCGAGTCTCGGCGACCCGCTGGTGCACAGCTCGCTGCTGGCCGACTTTGTCAGCGGCCTAGTTGAGGGCGCCATCTATGCCGGCATCTACGCCGGCGCCACCGCGCTGATCTCCTCCGGGCTCGGCGCGCCGGTCGGTTTCGCCCTAGTCGCCGGCGCCATGGTGTCCGGCATTCCGGAGAAAATCGGCACCGCCGCCGGCGCGCTGGTGGATACGCTGATCGGCACCGGCCCGCCCGACGCCTTTATCACCAGCGGCTCCGACAACGTCCATATGAACGGCAAACCGGCGGCCCGCGCCGCCGGCACCGTCGACCACGATTTTCTCAACAGTCCCGACGTTGGCGCTGAAGAAGGCCCGGATCTTATCGACAGCGCCCTGGCGGTGGCCGGCGGCATCATCTCCAGCGTGATGCATCCCGGCCCGCTGATCGACAAGATCGCCAGCATCGACGGCGAATCGGTGAAAAACTGGCTCGGCGACGTCTGGGACGACATCACCCAGCCCACCGTCGAGAGCGCCAGCCCGTACGCCACCCCGGCCAACAAAGACACCGTCGCCTGCACCAAGGGCCATATGGCGGAGAACGTCAACTTCCTGGCCGAAGGTTCGAAGAAGGTGCTGATCAACGGCCACCCAGCCGCGCGCAACGGCGACCGCAGCACCTGTGAAGCCAAGATCGAGGTGGCGGACAACCCGCGCGTACGCATTGGCGGCGACGGCATCGTGGTGCGCGATATCCGCAGCGGTAAAAACGCGCTGGCCTACTTTGCCGGCGGCCTGATCGGCGGCCTGGGCAAGCAGGGCCTGGCGCTCGGCCAGTCGCTGTTCCGCCGCGTAATGCCCCGTCTGGCGCTGAAGGATGCCGGCTGCGCTCTGGCCGCCGTGGCCGCCGCCGATCTGGCGGGCAACGCCGCCGGCGCTGCCGTGGGTACAACGCTGGTGGCCGCCACCCAGACCGGCCACCCGGTGCATATCCCCACCGGCGCCAAAATCCTCGCCGGCGAGGAAGAGCTTGACTTCACCCTCCCCGACCGCATCCCGCTTTACTGGCAGCGCCTGTACAACAGCCGCAACCGCGCCGCCGGCCTGCTCGGCGTCGGCTGGATGCTGCCGTTCGAAACCCGCCTGCTGCGCATGCTGGACGACAACGGCCAGCCGCAGTTTATCCTGCGCGACGCCTCCGGCCGCGAGACCGGCCTCGGCAACATCACCCCCGGCGACGTCATTCGCTTTACCGAGGACGGCTTTACCCTCTACTGCTCGCTGCAGGGCGTGATGCTGCTGCAGACCGCCGAGGGCGAACACCAGCTGTACGAGCCGGACCCGGCCCGCGTCGGCGAATGGCGCATCGCGCGCATTTATGACCGCCACGAGAACTGCCACCACTTCGCCTGGAACAGCGCCGGCCAGTTGGTCACCATCTCCAGCGACAACCAGGCGCTGGACGTCGAGCTCAGCTACGACGCGCGCCACGGCCGTCTGCTTGCGGTGCATCAGCACGTCGGACAGGAAAAACGCCTGCTGGTGCAGTATGACTACAACCCGCAGGGGCAGCTGATTGCGGTGCGCGACGCCGACGCCATCGTCACCCGCCGTTACGGCTGGGACGACGCCAGCGGCCTGCTGGCCTGGCACAGCTACGCCACCGATCTGCGCGTCAGCTACCGCTGGCAGCGCGCGGCGGACGGCGACCACTGGCGCGTCAGCGAGTATCTGGTGCTGGACGCGCAGCTGCAGTGTCTGGAGCACTGGCTGCTGGAGGCGGACGAAGCCGCACGCCGCGCCAGCGTCACCTGCCTGTCCGGCGGCACCACCGAACACCGCTGGGACAGCCTGCTGCGCATTACCGACTATACCGACAGCTACGGCGCCCGCTGGCGCTTCCGCTGGGCCGCCCTGCGCGAGAACCTCAGCGCCGTCATCACCCCCGACGACCAGCGCTGGGAGCTGGGCTATGACGAGCGCGGCAACCTGATACTGGTGCGCGACCCGCTCGGCAACACCACCCAGACCACCTGGCACACCGCCTGGGCGCTGCCGTTAAAAGAGGTGCTGCCCGACGGCGCCTGCTGGCAATATCGCTACAACCCGTTCGGCGACGTGGTGGAGATGACCGACCCGCTCGGCAACGTCAGCCGCTTTACCTGGAACGACCAGGGCGACCTGCTGACCCGCACCGACCCGCTCGGCAATACCCAGCAGTTCTGGTGGAACGCCCTCGGCCAGCTGACCCGCGACGAAGACTGCTCCGGCCACCAGAGCCGCCGCGAGTATGACGACGCCGGCAATCTGCTCCGCACCTGCGATGCCGAAGGCAACGCCACCCGCTATCGCTGGAGCGCCGCCGGACGTCTGCAGGCGCTGGTGCGTCCCGACGGCCGGGAAACCCGCTACGACTACGACCACGCCGGTCTGCCCTGCCGCGAGAACATCGACGCCTTCTCCGAACGCCGCGTCGAGCGCAACGTGCGCGGCCAGATAACCTGCGCCGTCGACCCGGCCGGCATCGAGACACGCTATCAGTACGACCGCTTCGGCCGTCTTACCGCGCTGGTCAACCCCAACAACGAGCGCTGGCAGTTTGACTACGACGCCGGCCACCGCCTGCTGGCCCAGAGCGACTTTGCCGGCCGTCGCAGGCAGTACCGTTACAACCCGCTGGGACAGGTCAGCGCCATAACCGAGTACCCGCTGGCGCAGGACGGCGACGCGGCGCAGCCGCTCCACACCCGTCTGAGCTATGACGCGCTGGGCCGCCTGACCGCCAAAGAGACCGCCGACAGCCGCACCGAATACCACTACCAGGCGCGAACGCTGGAAGTACGGCGTACCCCGCTGGCGCTGTGGCAGCAGGCGCAGGCGCGCGGCGAGCAGCCCGACTGGCCGGAGACCCTGCGCTTCAGCCGCGACGCCGCCGGCAACCTGTGCGCCGAAGAGAACCACAGCGGCCGCTGGCAGCACAGCCATGACCCGCTCGGCAACCTGAGCGCCACCCACATGCCCGACGGCAGCACCCTCTCCCAGCTGCGCTACGGCAGTGGCCACCTGCTGCAGACCGCACTGCAGACCGCCGGCCAGCGGCTCGATATCGCCGGCTGGCAGCGCGACAAGCTGCACCGGGAAGTGACCTGCACCCTCGGCGAAGTCACCCAGGAGACCCGTTACGACAGCGTCGGACGCATCACCCTGCGCCGCGCCAGCAGCGAACGCAGCCACCCGCTGGTGTTCGAACGCCGCTACCAGTGGGACCGTCAGGACCTGGTGGTGCAGCAGAAGCTGATTGAGAACGACAACCTCACCGACGGGCCGCAGTTCCAGCAGCGCCGCTTCGGCTATGACGCCCGCGGGCAGCTGACCCACAGTATCCTGCCGCAGCGTGAGGAACGTTTTTACTACGACCCCGCCGGCAACCGCAGCGACGGCCCGGCCGTCACCGTCTGGCGCAACCTGCTCCAGCGCCTGAACGGCCACCGCTGGGGCTATGACGGCTTCGGCCGGCTCAGCTGGCGCCGCGACGGCAACACCGGCGTCGAGCAGCGTTTTCAGTACGACGCCGAGCACCGCCTGACCGCCGTCACCTTCGACGGCGACAGCCGCTACCAGCGTGCCGAATACCGTTACGACGCGCTCGGGCGCCGTACCCGGAAAACCCTCTACCCGCACCACGGCGAGCCGCAGACCACCCTGTTCCACTGGAACGGCCTGCAGATGGTGGGCGAGCACAGTCCCGACCAGCCACAGCGCAGCACCCAGTATCTGTACAAGGAAGACAGCTACGAGCCGCTGGCCCGCGTCGACCACCACGGCGACAGCAGCGAGGTGTACTGGTACCACAGCGAGCTCAACGGCCTGCCGGAGCGCATGACCGACGTGCAGGGTAAAGTCGTCTGGCACGGCCGCTTCTCCGCCTGGGGCGCCACCGACAGCGAAAGCGGCACCCTCGCCACACAGCAGAACCTGCGCTATCAGGGCCAGTACCTGGACAGGGAAACCGGGCTTCACTACAATCTGTTCCGCTACTACGATCCGAACTGCGGCAGGTTTACCCAGTCAGATCCGATCGGGCTGGCGGGCGGGGAGAATACCTACGCGTATACCCCGGATCCGATTAGCTGGGTGGATCCGTTGGGGTTGAGTGGATGTTCAACCACCCTTGGCAAAAATATGATGGCAAAGATGGGATTACCCCGATCTACGTCATGGAAAGGATATCAAGCGCACCACATTATTCCTAAGGAACTGGCTAATCACCCCGCATTAAAAAAAATAGGCTATTATATTGATGATGCTAAAAACGGTATATTCTTGAGAAAAAAAGATGAGGCGACAAGTGCAATGGCAAGGCACCAAGGGAATCATAGTGGTTACACTAAATCTGTAGAAGGCGCTCTTGATAAAATCGATTTAAATCAGTCAAAAGATATTATTAGTCAACAAGTGGCCGAGATCCAAAATATAGCTAGAAAAGGACTACAAAATGGATACCCTATACGTCCTCTCGATATGGATGTTTCCGGTGGCAGCCTTGGCAACGCAAAGGTGAATTTATTATGGGTGAAAATATTTAATACTGGAGGTTGGTGATGGGGAGTTATTTTGTGGAAGAACCATTGGAGTTATTATTTTCCAATGAAATTTTCAGTGGGATATCAGAGAGAATAAATGCACCTTATATTTTAGTCAGTAATTTAAACGACGCCTTTAGAATAGCATTTGACCAAAACCCTCCTGCAGGATTTAAAATATGGAAGGATGTGGTAGAAAACCACAGGAAAGAAATGAGAAATGACAGTAAGTTTTCTGAAGCAGACGAGTTCGTGTCAAAGTTCTTAGAAGAACATCATGACAAACATAAAAAAAACACATTAACCTATAGGAAAATGAAAATAAAAAAAACAAACACAGCATATGATGACTTTATATTCTCAGATGCTCGAGAAGATGCTATTTTTGCTTTAGGTACGGTATCAATCAGCAGATATTTAGGAGAAAAAAGCGAATTAATGGACTGGATCTTTGAAATATATAAAAAGGGCGGATGGGTTTGCGGCATGAAAAATAAAAAATTAGCAGTATTTAATCCTGACATACTAAAATAGGAGGGTGATATCATTAATTTTTATAACGCTCCCATATTACTATTAAATAGCATAAGTAATAAAATGCGGGGGCGCTATTTTTATAACAACGGTGGGAGTTTTACACCCTCTCTTATATTAATCAACCACACCTACTTTACCTAAAGTTAGTACATCACCAATAGCGAATAAAATTCAAGTTAAGTACGACCGCTTCGGCCGTCTCACCGCGCTGGTCAACCCCAACAACGAGCGCTGGCAGTTTGACTACGACGCCGGCCACCGCCTGCTGGCCCAGAGCGACTTTGCCGGCCGCCGCAGGCAGTACCGTTACAACCCGCTGGGACAGGTCAGCGCCATAACCGAGTACCCGCTGGCGCAGGACGGCGACGCGGCGCAGCCGCTCCACACCCGTCTGAGCTATGACGCGCTGGGCCGCCTGACCGCCAAAGAGACCGCCGACAGCCGCACCGAATACCACTACCAGGCGCGAACGCTGGAAGTACGGCGTACCCCGCTGGCGCTGTGGCAGCAGGCGCAGGCGCGCGGCGAGCAGCCCGACTGGCCGGAGACCCTGCGCTTCAGCCGCGACGCCGCCGGCAACCTGTGCGCCGAAGAGAACCACAGCGGCCGCTGGCAGCACAGCCATGACCCGCTCGGCAACCTGAGCGCCACCCACATGCCCGACGGCAGCACCCTCTCCCAGCTGCGCTACGGCAGTGGCCACCTGCTGCAGACCGCACTGCAGACCGCCGGCCAGCGGCTCGATATCGCCGGCTGGCAGCGCGACAAGCTGCACCGGGAAGTGACCTGCACCCTCGGCGAAGTCACCCAGGAGACCCGTTACGACAGCGTCGGACGCATCACCCTGCGCCGCGCCAGCAGCGAACGCAGCCACCCGCTGGTGTTCGAACGCCGCTACCAGTGGGACCGTCAGGACCTGGTGGTGCAGCAGAAGCTGATTGAGAACGACAACCTCACCGACGGGCCGCAGTTCCAGCAGCGCCGCTTCGGCTATGACGCCCGCGGGCAGCTGACCCACAGTATCCTGCCGCAGCGTGAGGAACGTTTTTACTACGACCCCGCCGGCAACCGCAGCGACGGCCCGGCCGTCACCGTCTGGCGCAACCTGCTCCAGCGCCTGAACGGCCACCGCTGGGGCTATGACGGCTTCGGCCGGCTCAGCTGGCGCCGCGACGGCAACACCGGCGTCGAGCAGCGTTTTCAGTACGACGCCGAGCACCGCCTGACCGCCGTCACTTTCGACGGCGACAGCCGCCATCAGCGCGCCGAATACCGTTACGACGCGCTGGGGCGCCGTACCCGGAAAACCCTCTACCCGCACCACGGCGAGCCGCAGACCACCCTGTTCCACTGGAACGGCCTGCAGATGGTCGGCGAGCACAGTCCCGACCAGCCGCTGCGCAGCACCCAGTATCTGTACAAGGAAGACAGCTACGAGCCGCTGGCCCGCGTCGACCGCCACGGCGACAGCAGTGAAATTTACTGGTACCACAGCGAACTCAACGGCCTGCCGGAGCGCATGACCGACGCACAGGGCAAGGTGGTCTGGCACGGCCGCTTCTCCGCCTGGGGCTCCACCGACGCCGAGAGCGGCACCCTCGCCACGGCGCAGAATCTGCGCTATCAGGGCCAGTACCTGGACAGGGAAACCGGGCTTCACTACAATCTGTTCCGCTACTACGATCCGAACTGCGGTAGGTTTACCCAGTCAGATCCGATCGGACTGGCGGGCGGGGAGAATACCTACGCGTATACCCCGAATCCGATTAGCTGGGTGGATCCGTTGGGGTTGGCAGGATGTGCTCCCAAAATTAATGCTAAACATGTTTTTCATGGTGAAATAAACCGAAGAGGAAATGCCGTAGGTTTCCACCATGAAGCAAGTATAGGCCATCAGGGTAAAGCAAGGATCACGCAAACTACTAACACTCCTAATGCTCAGGGTGTTTATCAAGGAAAAGTAGAAATATTTAATTCAGCTACAGGGCAATGGATACAAAAAGGGCCACAATCGTCGTTCTTCCCAAAATCATGGAATAGAGCTCAGGTAATGAATGAAATTCGAGGCGCTTATAACAACGGAACAGTATTACCCAATGGAAAATGGTCAGGCTTATCTCCAAGTGGTGTAAAAATAGAGGGGTGGCTGACTCCCTCCGGAAATATAAATACAGCTTACCCAATATATTAACAGTGGAGGCATCATGAGATTTTTTATTGATAATCAAGGATATCCATCTTTAGATATAGATTATGAGCATCATGTATTGGCTGATTTCTTATCTGGAGATATACAACGTAGTTTGTTTGGTGTGAATGAGTATATTGCAGCTTGTAATAAAGTTGCTTCAGGGGCAGTGGAAACATGGTCAGGAACAGGAAATGCTCATACCGTTACTATAAAAAGTGATGGTGTGAATATTTTCAATGAGTATTCTGAAGAAGAGTTAAATATAAAATCCATTGAGGAATTCAGAAAATATCTTGAAAACTGGAAAAAATTGCTTATAAGCAATGGATCAACAGAATAACTTTCAGCAGAAAAGTTCCCATTGGAACTTTTCTGCTATTTTATTTTTTGGTAGTAGATGGGAGGGAGTATCACCAAGCGGTGTGAAAATTGGTGGTTATTTAAGAAGCTGATTGAGAATGACAACCTCACCGACGGGCCGCAGTTCCAGCAGCGCCGCTTCGGCTATGACGCTCGCGGACAGCTGACCCACAGCATTCTGCCGCAGCGCGAGGAGCGTTTTTACTACGACCCCGCCGGCAACCGCAGTGACGGCCCGGCTACTACCGTCTGGCGCAACCTGCTGCAGCGCCTGAACGGCCACCGCTGGGGCTATGACGGCTTCGGCCGCCTCAGCTGGCGTCGCGACGGCAGCACCGGCGTCGAGCAGCGTTTTCAGTACGACGCCGAACACCGCCTGACCGCCGTCACCTTCGACGGCGACAGCCGCCATCAGCGCGCCGAATACCGTTACGATGCGCTGGGACGCCGCACCCGGAAAACCCTTTACCCGCACCACGGCGAGCCGCAGACCACCCTGTTCCACTGGAACGGCCTGCAGATGGTCGGCGAGCACAGTCCCGACCAGCCGCAGCGCAGCACCCAGTATCTGTACAAGGAAGACAGCTACGAGCCACTGGCCCGCGTCGACCGCCACGGCGACAGCAGCGAGGTGTACTGGTACCACAGCGAGCTCAACGGCCTGCCGGAGCGCATGACCGACGCGCAGGGTAAAGTCGTCTGGCACGGCCGCTTCTCCGTCTGGGGCGCCACCGACGCCGAGAGCGGCACCCTCGCCACGGCGCAAAACCTGCGCTATCAGGGCCAGTATCTGGACAGAGACAAATCAGCCAACGGCTGATTTGAACAGCGCTTCAGCGCTGGCCCCGAAGGGGCGAGCCTCATGTATGAGGCGAGTATTCCGGGCTTCACTACAATCTGTTCCGCTACTACGATCCGAACTGCGGCAGGTTTACCCAGTCAGATCCGATCGGGCTGGCGGGCGGGGTGAATACCTATGCGTATACCCCAGATCCGATTAGCTGGGTGGATCCGTTGGGGTTGAGTCCTTGTGGCTCCGCAAAAAGTCAAATACAACACTTTGAAGCAGTGCACGGTGATTTAGGTATCCATGGATTACGGCGTCATGGTGCGGGAACTACGCTTGAGCAGCAACATTATAGAGCTACCACTGGATACACACCGGATGCCGTAGCTGGACGTCCCGTCGATTCAACAAGGTTCTTAACCCATGAAGATCACCATCTTGCCATTCAAAAAGCACTTGAGGTTTACGATCCCAAAATTCACACAAATGGCAAAGTCGATTTTCAAATGCAAAATATAGTTGCTGAGGGATATAAAGTTGGAGGCCAAGAATACTTTAAGACCTCTATGGTTAGAGCTAGTTTCAATCGTCACACAGGAAAGATGTATAGTATATTTGGCATTGCCGATTAAATACCGAGGTTAATATGAAGAAAAAAATCAACGACAAATATGTTTCCATGATCTGGCAAACATTATCTGAGGATCCAAGCATTAGCAATTCAATTCTCAATTTAAATATGAATAACCCGGAAGTCATATCTACAATTGTGAATGAAAGAATCTTTCCTGGCGTTAATTCCTTCCCGGAGTTCATTAAAGATAGAATAAAAAACAGCTTGAAATATGCAATTAACGTCTACGATGAAAAAAAACTAACACGTTTATATGAATCAGCAATACCAGAAATAGACTTACCCACAAACATTAGTGTTAAGGAGTTTTACATCACCATATGGAAATCTTTATATAACAACAGTGATTACTTAATTGAAAACGACTCAGAATACAAAGAAATAGACTTCTCTGAGCTATATTCAAAATAATAACGGAATGAGATGAATAACCAAACTCTTGAACATTCAAAATATTACATAGCATCAGATTAATCAAACCACACACCACTGATACCAGTGTAATCTTTCATCTCTAAATTTAAATATAACCGGAGGTACTCTTGATAGGTCTTCCGGTTTTTTAATAGTGCGTTGAACTCATCACAAAGGTGATGGCATTACTCTCGATATTGTGCTTACGTTACCCTCGGAAAGAATATAAACAAACCTTTGGTCACATTAACGATGTCATTAATTTAAAAAAACAAGATATCTATACTATAAGTCTAACCTCAGCAAGCACCAATAGGGCTGAGTCACTAAAAGGGTTTCCAACAAAAAAAGGATATGATAGGGATGAATTCCCTATGGCTATGTTTGAAGAGGGAGGAAAAGGTGCTAGCATACGGTATACTGACCCTAGCGATAACCGCGGAGCAGGTTCCTCTATAGCAAATGCCTTGAAGCCATTCCCTGATGGCTCCAAGGTTAAAATAACATTTGAATAATCAAGGTAATTGTGATGAACGTGAAAAACATCCTAATAAGTTTATCATCACATAATGAAAAACTAAAAAAAATGATAATTAACCTCCCCACAAACAGTACTAAAACAGAAAAAAAGACGCTAGAAACACTGACAAAAGTGGCTTTTTTCGCATATACAAACGACGATATAGATACCTCCATGGAGATATGTGATGAACTATCAAAAATAAAATTCAATAATGATTACGAGTATTGGACCTGGATAGAGTACTCTTTAGCGTTAAGAGCTGAGCTAGCAATTAAAAAACAATTAGTAAGCAAAAAGCAAGAGTCCATAAAAAAAATAAAAGAAGCTTTAAACTCTGGTGAGGGTCTACATAAGAAAATAAGATTAAATGTTCACGACAGATTTATGAGCGGTGAAGGTGTAACGCTTGATGAAATAGAAAAAAACATTACCCCGCCTATTGAGCTTAGTTATCGACTAATTCACTTAATGAAGCTAATTAAAATAAAAGTACTTGGCGGATCCTCTTTGTTTACAGCCGAAAAACTAACACTTGAAGTAAAAAACAACTTAGATAGAATGAGAGAGCTATTAACAGATGATGAAGATATTCTGAAATCCTCACTCAAGATATAAAAAATAACCGGATGAACTCTTATTGAGTCTTCCGGTTTTTTAATATCATTTATGGGCACCCACAGGTATGACACCTAACACCGCCTGACCGCCGTCACCTTCGACGGCGACAGCCGCTACCAGCGCGCCGAATACCGTTACGACGCGCTCGGGCGCCGCACCCGGAAAACCCTCTACCCGCACCACGGCGAGCCGCAGACCACCCTGTTCCACTGGAACGGCCTGTAGATGGTGGGCGAGCACAGTCCCGACCAGCCGCAGCGCAGCACCCAGTATCTGTACAAGGAAGACAGCTACGAGCCGCTGGCCCGCGTCGACCGCCACGGCGACAGCAGCGAGGTGTACTGGTACCACAGCGAACTCAACGGCCTGCCGGAGCGCAGGGTAAGATCACCTGATTGAAAATAATAATTGCTTAAGAGATACTTGAAAGAAATCAATAATGAGAAACGCACAGTGTCCAATATAATTTCACTTGCAGAAGGTCGACGCACGTTTGGGGCAAACAGCGAATTGTATAATAATGCACGTCCTGATTATCCGCAGCGTGTCTATGAGGTCTTGCGTGAACATGGTGCAGTCCAGGAAGAGACCAGAGTTTTTGAAATTGGAGCGGGGACAGGGCAGGCAACAGAGCCTTTGCTTGCCTTGGGCTGCAAAATTACCGCTATAGAGCCGGACTCACGGCTTGCTGCCACCTTGGGGAAACGGTTGAATCACTATGGTTCGTCTTTAACCGTCATGCAGTACCCATTCGAAGACAGTTTACTGCCTTCTGCTTCGTTTGATCTAGGCATTGCCGCCATGGCTTTTCACTGGCTCCAGCCGGATACAGCACTTACCAGAGTGTTCAGATTGTTGCGGCCAGGAGGATGGTGGGCTATGTGGTGGACTGTTTTTGGTGATCCGGCCGACATGGATCCATTCCAGCGCCATACTCAGGCGCTTTTCCATCCATTGAGCCTGAGCCCCTCCCATGCGGCCGGATCAAGTCAACCATTCGCGCTCGATAAAGACCTACGGATGGCTGAGTTGCGATCGGCAGGTTTCAAGAATGTTGTATATGAAGAAATCAGGTGGTCCCCAACACTGACAACCAAGCAAATTGTAGCGCTAACAGCTACGTTCTCCCCGGTAGCCCTTTTACCTGAAGAAGAACGAACCCGGTTCCTGAGTGAGATCGGACGCATTGCGGATGAGGAATTCGGGGGGTTGTGCAACGGAACTTTGTCACGGCAATTTACCTCGCCCGTAAGCCAGAATGAAATAAAAGGGGGTAACATGGTAGCTTTCATGAGCAACGATCGCTATCTGAAAGGATTTACCGGAAATGAATATCGATACCCAGAGATTGCTCGGCCATCGAAAACCTGCAATGACGAGTAAGTATAATAACGACCGCGGCCTTGAGTGGAACAAGTTTTCACTATAAAAATTTAAATTTGTAAGGTCGCAGCCTTGTGTGAGCTGCGACCGTTTTACACTACTCACTCAATATTATCTTTAAAATATGTTCGCATTGTTTCCCGGCTGGCAAAGTCCTCCCCGTGGATACATTCCACCTTCAGTGAGTGAAAGAAGCTTTCCGCACAGGCATTGTCGTAACAACAGCCTTTAGCGCTCATACTGCCCTGCAGATTATGCCGTTTCAGTAAGCTCTGGTAATCCGTTGAACAGTACTGACCACCTCGGTCTGTGTGCACGATGACATTTTCCGGGCGTTTACGCCGCCATAACGCCATCTGCAGTGCATCGCAGGCAAGCTGTGCCGTCATCCGTGAGGACATCGACCAGCCAATGACTGACCGCGACCACAGGTCAATCACCACCGCCAGATACAGCCAGCCTTCACCGGTGCGCAGATACGTGATGTCACCCACCCACTTCTGATTCGGGCCGCTGGCGTAAAAGTCCTGCTTCAACAGATTCTCGGATAGTGGCAGACCATGCTCACGGTAACTGACCGGGCTGAACCGGCGCGAGGCTTTCGCCCGCAGCCCCTGACGACGCAGACTGGCGGCAATAGTCTTGATGTTGTACTCCGGCAGTTCATCAGCAAGACGAGGCGCTCCATAACGCTGTTTTGCCTTGGCAAAGGTCTGTCGAACCGCAGCATCGCAGACAAGTCGGAACTGTTGACGCCGGTTTATCTGGTGACGACGCTGACGCCAGGCATACCAGCCACTGCGGGCGACGTGCAGTACCCGGCACATGGTTTTGATACTGAACTCAGCCTGATGCTTTTCGATAAAGACATACTTCATTTCAGGCGCCTGGCGAAGTATGTCGCGGCCTTTTGGAGAATGGCCAGCTCCTCGTCCCGTTCAGCCAGTTGGCGTTTGAGGCGGGCATTCTCAGCGGCGAGTTCGCTCTCACGTTCAGAGGACGTTGCCTGTTGCTGCCGCTTGCTACGCCAGGTGTAAATTTGCGACTCATAAAGGCTGAGTTCGCGGGCGGCTGCGGCCACACCAATGCGTTCAGCCAGTTTCAGGGCTTCGTCGCGGAATTCAGGTGTATGTTGCTTGCGTGGCTTTTTGGTGGTTGATGCTGGTTTTGTCATGTGAGTCACCTCTTGCTTGAGAGTTTACTCACTTAGTCGCGTGTCCACTATTGCTGAGTAAGATCACAGCGCTTCAGCGCTGGCCCCGAAGGGGCGAGACTCATTGATGAGGCGAGTATTCAGGGCTTCACTACAATCTGTTCCGCTACTACGGTCCGAACTGCTTACGAAGAAGATGACATTGCCGTCTATCCTGCAAAACAGTACCTATACTGGGAAAAATGGTTAAACTCCTATAACCCCACAATAGAAACACGGCCCTCTCCCCTATGACCTCCATCCCCCCACTGAGTAAAGAAGACATCGACGCCGTGCTGGACAGCGCTGCGGGCGTTACGCCGCCGCCGGGCGCCCAATGGCGATTTGACGATGTACCTCATGAGCCTCTGCTGCGCCATATTCAGGCCCTGAGCCACAGCCGGTTTATCTTTGTCTACGACTGGACGAATGAGTTTTCCCGCGGGGGCGATCCGCGTTTCACCTGCCGGCGCACGCTGGCGCAGGCCGACCTGACGCTGCTGCGCAAACTGATGACCGCCCATCTCCGCATGGATCGCTTCTGCGAAAATCACCTTGCCAGCCTTATCATCTGCGGATACTGGCAGGCCTGTCTGGATCGCCTGCAGGAATTGCGCCGGGCAATGTAACCCGCCGGCGCCCTGCCCCATCAGTTGCCGATCTCGGTGCGCACATCCAGCAACTCCGGGAAGAAGGTCAGCTCCAGCGCCCTTTTGAGGAAACTGACGCCGCTGGAGCCGCCGGTGCCGCTCTTAAAGCCGATAATCCTCTCCACCGTTTTCATATGCCGGAAGCGCCACAGGTGGAAACTCTCCTCAATATCCACCAGCTTCTCCGCCATTTCATAGGCTTCCCAGTAAGTCTGCGGATTGTCATAAATGATTTTAAACACCGGCAATAAATCGGGGTTGCGCTGGTAAGGCTGCGTCCAGTCCCGCTCCACGCAGGCCTGCGGCACCGGCAGCCCTTTGCGCGCCAGGTACAGCAGAAACTCATCGTACAGGCTCGGCGCGTCCAAAATCGCTTTCAACGCGGCGTATTTCCCCTCGTCGTTGCGGAACACCTCCAGCATCGCCGCATTCTTATTCCCCAGCAAAAACTCAATCGAACGGTACTGATGCGACTGAAAACCGGACGAATTGCCCAGCACATTGCGAAACTCGACGTACTCCGACGGGGTTAAGGTTTCCAGCACCGCCCACTGTTCGAACAGCAGACGCTGGATCTGCTTCACCCGCGCCAGGATCTTGAAGCAGTGGCTGAGTTTATCCTGTTGTACCAGCTGGCGCGCGCCCTGCAGCTCGTGCAGCATCAGCTTCATCCACAGTTCGGAGGTCTGATGCTGCACCACAAACAGCATTTCATCATGGTGCTGCGGGTTGGACAGCGGGTGCTGGCAGTCCAGCAGCTGGTCCAGGCACAGATAGTCGCCGTAGCTCATACGCTTGGAAAAATCGGTAACAACCGTGCTCTCTATTTCCCGTTGATTCATCTGTTCTCTCCGCGCAGTTTCAAATATGAAACAGGGTTCCGATTACTAAACTGAGAGAAAACAATAGCCCATACGTGCAACAACTGCTTAACAATAAACGAGAGTTACCTCGCAGAATGTACGCCAGCTACCGGCGTCCGGTGTTCACTTTTCTTGACGCTTTCGGCTACGCCGCCCGCTCCATACCCGCCGTGGCTCAAACCATCGGCGTTACGCGGGCAGCGCGCTTACAGGGGAAGCATGGTTTCATGCAGATGGCGCCATACCACCCGATTATCCGCCCCCAATTCAAACACCACGGTCGAAAAGCGCAGCGTCGCCTCCTGGCCCGGCAGTTGCTGCCGCTCCTGATAGGTCACGGTCGCCCCGGCGGCGCTCTCTGCAATCAGCTGCATGTTGTCAATTTCAATCTCCAGCCCCGGCCGCGCGCCGCACTGGGCGCGGAAAAATGTAGTCAGCGAGGGGAAATCAAGCAGTGCGCCGCCCGGCGTCACCATCGAATAATCCAGGCTGAAACGCGCCAATAAATCGTCACACATGGCCACCGGACTGTCGCCATCGCCAAGCCAGCGGCGAATCAGCGTATGGGCATCTAAAACTTCCTGAAAATAACGGTTCATCATTTCTCCTGATTAAGCATAAGAATAACGCTGCGATTGGCGATCCGCAGGCAGAGCAGAACGGGGATGACGGTGCTGACCGCCGCCAGGACAAAACATAGGTGGTAAGCCCGCGCTGCCGGCATACCGGTCATATTGAGTAATACGTTAAGCAATAAGCTGATTAGCGTGACGCCGAAACAGAAGCTGAGCTGGCGGTTAATGTTCCACAGCGCGCTGGCATCCGCCAGTTCAGTATCGTCTACCTGAATAAACGCCGAACTCTGCGCGGTGCTGCTGCACAGGCTGCCGCCAAACCCCATCAACGCGTAGGCGGAGGCCGCCAGCACCACGTCATCGCCGCTGCCAATCAGCGACAGTAAGCCGATACCGCTCCCCTGCACCAGACAGCCGATGATAAACAGCGGACGCGGCCCAAGCTGATTAAACGTTTTGCCCGTAAGGGAGATAGCGGCAAACGCGGCGATCGCCCACGGGAGCATCATCACCCCCACCAGCGTGGCGTGCATACCCAGCTGATTTTGCAGATACAGCATCGCAACCAGGCTGACGCCGGTAAAAATGCCGGGAATCAGCTGATAAATCAGCATCGCGGTTCGCAGCATCGGCTCCTGCATCAGGCGCAGGTTAAGCAGCGGCTGCGTTTTGCGTAATGAAGCGCGCACATAACCGCCCATCAGCGCCAGACCGGCAAGCAGTAGCATCGCCCCCACGCCCAGACGGCCAGACTCCCCCATGTTGGTCAGCCCTAACAGGATCAGGCTCAGCGCCAGGCAACCCGAGATAAGGCCGCTGAAGTCCAGCCGTTCGGCCGCGCCGGCCTCGGCGTCGGGCTTCAGCCAGCAGGCGGCGAGGATCAATGCGGCGAACGCCAGGGGCAGGCTGGCCAAAAATACCCAGCGCCAGCTAACGTTGTCGACCAGCGCCCCGCCGATAGCCGGAGAGAGCGCCGGCGCCATCAGCGCCACCAGCATCACGACGGCAGAGAGCCTGGCCCGCTCATGGCTGCGGTACAGGGCGTAGGTCATGGTCTGGCCGACCGGGATCAGCAGCCCCCCGCCCAGCCCCTGCAGCACGCGCCAGGCTATCAGCTGTCCAATATTGCCGGCGGCGGCTACGCCGCAGGTGCCGATAATGAAAACCCCCAGCGAGAGCATCAACAGGCGCTTTGATCCCATCCGTTTTGCCAGCCAGCTGCTCAGGGGAATAACCAGCGTCAGTCCCAGAATATAGCCGTTGCTCACCCACGCCAGCTGACTGACCGGCGCATCAAGCTGCCGACCGATATCCGGATAGGCAACGTTGGCGATAAACATGTTGACCAGATCGATAAAAAATCCCAGCAGATAGACGCTGGCGACACGCACCCGGTAATTCATAGGTTTTCCATAAAAAACAGCACAGTGCGCGTAGTATAAAATCATAAAAAAAAAGATAAATCGGCGCCTGGCGGTTACACTGTCAAAATTATTTTGACAATTATTCACCCACGCGAGGAAAACCCATGTTGAATATGCAGCGCCTGGAGATATTTGTGGCGGTGGTGGAAGCCGGCAGCTTTACCGGCGCGGCGCAGACGCTGGGGCTGACCAAGGCGGTGGTGAGTTTTAATATCAAGCAGCTGGAGGAAAAGCTGGGCGTCTCCCTGCTCACCCGCAGCACCCGGAAAGTTGCCGTCACGGATGCCGGCGAGCGTTTTTATCTGCGCTGTCTGCAGCTGCTGCAGGATGCGGAAAAAATTCTGGACGATGTGCGCAGCGACCATTGCGGCCTGCACGGCATACTGCGCATCACCACCACGCCGGAATATGGCGCCAACGTCGTGGTGCCCGCGCTCTCGGCGTTTGCCGCTCTGCATCCGCAGCTGCGCATTCAACACGTCTCCTCGTCAAAAAACGACGATCTGATCGCCGGGCGTTTTGACGTGGCGATACGCCTTGGCCAGCTGGCGGACTCGACGCACCATGCAAAACTGTTGGAGTGGTTTGATATTTTCCCTGTAGCCTCAACGGATTACTTGACGACGCATCATGACGGGACAATCGCGGACCTGCAGCAATTGCAAAACGCGCGCTGGATCGCCCATAGCCGTCTGGCCGCGCCGCTGAGCTGGCAGGTGGTGACGCCGGCCGGCGACAGCGTGCTGTTCCGGGCCAGCCCCCCTGCCACAATCATGGCAGACAGCGCGGCGGCACTGCTGGCGTTTGCCCGCAGCGGCGCGGGCGTAGCGTTACTGCCCGCCTGGCTGGTGCGGGAGGACATCGCCAGCGGCGCCTTAATCCGGCTGCTGCCCGACCACCGTTTTCCCAGACAGGGCATCTACGCCCTCTATCCCAATACCCGCCATGTCTCCGAGAAGGTGCGGGCGTTTATCGATTTTCTGCAACGCCGTATTGACGCTCCCGATGCCCCCCTTTAGCGCTGCGTTTGCAACGGTCGCCGGGCCGCAGGTAATTTCTGTACTAAACTAATTACATACCCCGCCAACAGCGGATGGATGCGTGGGACCGCTCTCTGCATTGGGTCAGAACCCCAAGGAGGCGCCATGAGCTACCAACATATCGTGATTGCCGTCGACCTTAACGGCGACAACCGGCAACTGTTAGCAAGAGGTGCGGCGCTGGCCGACGCCTGTGATGCCAAGCTGTCATTAATTCACGTCGATATTCACCACGCGCCCTACTACTCGGCGTTGGGCCTGCAGACCTACCACTACAGCGGCGAGGTGCCCGCCGAAGTCACCGCCAGCAAGCAGCTAGCCGCCATTGCCCAGCAATCGTCTTATCCGATACCTGATTCGATCGTCGTGTCGGGCGAACTGCTGCCGGAACTGAGAAAAGAAATCGACGCGCGCGGTATCGATCTGATTATTTTCGGCCACCATCACGACGTGTGGAGCAACCTGTTCTCCACTACGCGGCAGGCGATTAATCATCTCGACGTCGATGTCCTCGTTGTACCGTTAGTGACCAATCAGGAGGCCTTATGAGCAGCTACCAGCATATCGCCGTCGCCACCTCACTGCTGGATGAGGAACGCCTGCTTATCGACAAAGGCATCGCCCTCGCCTCGGCGCTCGGGGCGAAGCTGTCGCTGATTTATGTCGATGAGCATCACGCCTCTTACTATTCGGAACTGGGCCGCCCGGTGGCGAACTTCTCCGAAACCCAGTTTGAGGAGAAGATCAGAACGGAGATGCAGCCGCTGCTGCAGGCCGCCTCCTATCCGATCGCGGAAGTTATTATCAGACGCGGCGAGCTGGCTTATGAGCTGAAATACGCCGCCGCAGAAAAAGGCATCGATCTGTTTATCTTCGGCCACCATCAGGATCTCTGGGGCAACCTGTTCTCTTCCGCCAGAAACGCCATTAATACCCTGCATACGGATATTCTGGTGGTTCCCATCAGGAAATAACCGCGCGCCGCGCCGGTGCATCGCCGGCGCGCCTTTCTCCGCACTTGCTATACTTCTCACACCTCACACCGTCACCCCTGGCCGCTCTCTGCAGAAAGGATCGATCGTCCATGCAACAGGCGCACCGTAACATTCTGTCCGTCATTTTTTCCGTGTCGGTCTTCAGCCTGACCTACGGGCTCAGCGCACCGCTTATCGCGCTGCAGCTGGCGGATAACGCCTATGGCGAGACCACTATCGGGCTTAACGCCGCCATGCACGCCCTTGGGGTATTCGCCGTCGCCCCGTTCCTGCCGCGGCTGTTCCGCCGCTTCAGCCCGCTGGCGCTGATGTGCGCCTCGCTCAGCGCCATCGCGCTGCTGTTTCTGCTGTTTCCCTGGCTGCCGCTGCCGGCATGGTTTGTGTTGCGCTTCGGGCTGGGCATATTTACCGAAATCATTATGGTGCTGACCGAAACCTGGCTGAATGACGCCACCGTCGAGCAGGCCAGAGGGAAAACCATGGCGCTGTATACCGCCGGGATGTCGCTGGGGTTCGCTTCCGGTCCGCTGATCCTGACGATGATGGGCAGCGACAGTGCCGGGCCGTTTGTGGTTGGCGCGCTGATCGCCCTGGCCGCCGTGCCATTGATCGCCAGAGCCGGTATGGTGCGGCAGCCAGGCGAGGAGCTGACGCCGATCGGGCTGCGGCAGAGCCTGCAGCTGGCCCTGCTGGCGATCGTCGCCACCGCGCTCAACGCCGCGATTGAAGTGGCGGGAATGAATTTTCTGTCACTGTACGCCATCAGCCTGGGGTGGAGTGAATCACGGGCGACGCTGCTGATCTCGGTGCTGATGTTTGGCGCCATCGTACTGCAGCTGCCGCTGGGCTGGCTGGCGGACAAGGTGGATCGCCGCCGCCTGATGACGCTGCTGGCGGCAATTTCAGCCCTCGGTGCGCTGGTGTGGCCGCTGCTGCTGACCACGCCGCTGCTGGCCTACTGCCTGCTGTTTGTCTGGGGCGGGGTCTTTGTCGGCATCTATACCGTCGCCATCACCTGGGTAGGTTCACGGTTTCGCGGCGCGCAGCTGGCGGGCATCTATGCCGCCATGTCGGTCGCCTGGGGCGCCGGCGCCCTGCTCGGCCCGCTGCTGGGAGGCGCAGCGATGGAAGCCGCTACCCATGGTTTGCCGTATATGACCGCGCTGCTGTGCGCGCTGTTTACCGTGCTGTCGCTCAGCCGCCGGACGGCATCACGTTGAGCGCCCGCGGCGGATCGCCCGGGAAAACTCGCCGTCAATCAGCGCGCCGGGCGGACGCTGCAACCGGCTGCGACGCCTTAGATCGGCAAACGGCAGCCGGCTGTCCAGCAGCCCCATGCGGTAACAGTAACGGTCGGCAAAGCCGCTGAGCAGCAGCCGCCAGTCATACTTGACCGCCGGCGATACCGCCCGGCCGTGACGCAGAATATTGGTGGTGCAGTTATTGCACAGTGTGTGATACCACTCCGGCTGTGCATTCACCTGCTCAATACGCAGCAGGTAATCACGCAGCAGCAGCCGACGTTGCTCGGCCGTCAGCGTTAATCCATACAGCCAGACCCGTTCGTGGCGCACATCGCTGCGCACGCCGATCAGATCGCGCTCGTCGGCCACGACATAGATCACCGGGTAGTTGCGCCAAAATCCCCCCATGGCCGACCACGGCTGATCCTCCCTGCGACGGGTCTCAATCGAGATCGCCAGCCACTCCCCGTTACTAAAGCCAAAACTGAGGAATACGTGGGCAATGGCGTTGCCGCCCCAGTAAGAAAGCACCAGATCGGTGGCGTTCAGTTCACTCAGGCGAAAGCTGCGATCGTCCCACGCCGGCAGCGGTTCAGCAACGCTGCGGTAGCGAAAATTGCGTACGTTGCGAATCTGAAAGCGGTCATTATCCAGCCAGACCACGCCGGCCAGCCGGGCGTATTCCGCCAGCCAGGGCGCACCGTTCTCCACCGGGCGAAGCATCAGGAAGCGTCATCCTGACGCCGCCGGCGTCGCCATGACAGGCGCGCCGGATGCACAATGGCGTGCAGCGCCCGGGCATAGTCCAGCGCCAGGCCGGGCGTCCAGGCCATGGTGGTGGCGCGCTTGCGCAACTGGGCGGCAATCCACAGTTCGGGAATAAAAAACAGGCGTAAAAACGTCAGCCAGCCGCCGCGGGCAAAAACGCCGTCCAACGCCGCCTCCAGCCCGTAGGCCACGCTGCTGGAACAGTTACGCCAGGTCAGGTTGTACACCTCCGCCTGGCGATAGCTGGCCCAGTAGCGCCGCAGCCCTTCGGGATTAAAGTCGTGGAAGACAATCTTGCGGTCGGACTCACACCACGCCGCCGACTCGCTGGCGTAGCTCTGCTGGTACTGCCCGGCGACGTTGTTCTCCTGAATTGCCTTCAGGGTGTTGAAAAATTCCGACGGCGAGCGGTCGATATCCACCGCCGGATAGAGGCTGATATACAGTTCCGGCGGCATTTCCAGCGCCGCATGGCCGGTAGAAATCACGCCGTTGGCGTCAACCGCAGCAATATAGCGGTTAAACACCGGCCGGCGGATCGGTTTACTGGCTGCCGAGCCTTCCGGCGTCCAGATATGCACCACCAGCGAGCCGTCATAGGGCAACGGATCGGGTTCCTGCGGCGGCGCTGCCGTTTCCGGCAGCAGCCCGCCCGGCGCCAGCAAATTAAACACCGCCGCGCCGTCGCGCAGGCGGAATGCACGCCAGGCCAGCCGCAGGCACTGCAGGCCGCCGGCCATCATAATCGCGCCAAGAAACTGCGAAACTGTGCCATGATGGTGCGTCGGGTACGGGAAGAAAAGAAACAGCGCGAACAGCAGTTGCGCAACGCCGGCGGCAAACGCCCGCCGCCAGCCGTGATAGCGCACCACCCAGGCCGAGGCCATCACAAACAGCCCGGTAATAAAGAAGGCAAAACCAAAAATGACCGCCAGTAACAGATTACTGCTGTTACGCCCGGATAAAATCAGCAGCGCAACAAAACAAAAAATGCCGCCTTTAAAATAGAGCACCGCCTTTTGCGCACCGACGCCGCCAGGGGCCAGCATCAGCGTCGCCAGGCTCTCAATCAGCAGCAGAATGCCAAAGATATGCAGAGGGAAATAGCGAATGCCCTGCAAACCGTCAATAAATATGGAGACGCCCAACCCGCCCCACAACAGCCCGATTACCGCCAGCAGCGGGGCATTCCTTCTTACGAAATCAGCACCGGATAGCAACAAGGCAAGCTGTAACATATTTACGCCCCCTGCGGTGAGTGAATAGAGACTTTGCTGTGCGGCTCTTCGCTCCAGTAGCCGACAATCACCACGCCAGCAGGGCCGCGCAGGCCGAGCAAACGGTTTTCGCTGACCGCAATCCGGTTTGACGGCGGCAGCGCCAGATGGAAGCGGAAGGTTTCACTGTTGCCCCCCTGCTGCAACACCTGCTGCCAACGCTGCTGCATGGCGCTGCTGTCCTCTGCCGACAGCAGCGCAAACAATTGTTCAACATTGCTTATCGCGGCCAGTTGTTGGCTCAGCGGGGTATGGATGTTTTCATCCCACGTCAGCCGCCCGCTCTGCGGCTCCAGATGGTAGGCCGCCTTCCCCTGTCCGAAGCCGGCCATGCGTTCTTCCGCCTCTGACGCGGTTACCGCCGCACGCTTTTGCACGTAGACAAAACTCAGCAGCAGCGCCGTGGCGGAAAGGTAACACTGCGCCAACAGCAACGGTTCACCGTCGCGCAGCCCGGGGATAAAAAATGGGCCATAGCGCTGCCAGGAGTAGTAAATCACGATGATGCTGAAACACAGGAAAGCGAACGCGCCGAACCGGTTGCCGCTCATTACCGGAATCGCAATCATCAGCATCACCGGCAGGCAGGCCAGGGCAAACTGGAGCGCCGTTCCGTGCGTTCCGCCGACAGGCTGATGAAAAACGTACCAGGCGCTCAGGCACAACAGCAGCCACAGCACACCGCCGGATAGCAGCCGGCGCACGTTGAACGGCCCGGAACGCCAGAGCAACCCCATAAGAATGGTGGTCAGCAAAATGGTGCCGACCACATTGGACGCCCACCACATCCAGACAGTCTGCACAAAATCAATCTCGTGTCTTAACGCCAGCCAGCCGCCGCCCAGTACGCCGGAGATCACGCTGGTGCCCAGCGTCGCCAGCAGCCAGACGCCCACGCGGCGCAGCTGATCGCGCGCGGCGGCGAAATACCTGACGCACCATGCCACCGCCAGGTCGTTAGCCAGGGAAATCGCGGAGAGGGCCAGCGAGGTTTCCAGCGTATGCCGCAGCGCTACATCCAGCAGCACCCGGGTAAGGAACAGCGCCAGAAACAGCATCGGCCAATAGCCCCGGCCAAAAATCAGGAATGCGCTGACCGCTACCCCGGCAGGGAACCAGACGACGGCGACCCGGCTGACGGGCGCATCCATATACAAAGAGATATAGCCGGTAAGAAAATAGAGCGCGCACCAGAACAGTAAAGCCAGCAACGAGCGCCCGGACAGGTAAGACACGTCGTGCCTCCAAGAGCAAAATCAGCGTGACTTAAGAATAGTGCAGCGTGAAGTAAATGGAATGGCAGGAGCGAAATTTCAGCGTCAAAGCGGCGTTACGTGGGTTGACGGCAAACACTTAGGGTGGCGATTATCGTTTTCCGGAGCAGTATGCTTTATGCCATATCTTTGAGCCGCCAATGACTTTTATCGCCTCTTTTTTTTCCGGCGCTCCAATTATAGCCAGCCATTAAAAAATAGTATTAGCCTCCCCTATAAAAACAATCCGCAATAAAAATTCGCCAATATTTTTTGGGAATATCCACCGTCATCCATGTATAATAAACCCTCGACCGTTTAGCCGCGTCGTTATCTGAATCACAGCCGGCAAGAAGAGATGATGAATAAACATTTAATAACTAATGCCCCCGAGAATAACACCGATGCGTGCATGGTTAAACGCCCGGTCTGGCAGCGCGATAACCTGCAACAGGCGGAAGACGACTGGCTGGCGGAAGAGGTGCCGGTCGCGCTGGTGTATAACGGCATTTCCCACGTGGTGATGATGGCGACACCGAAGGATCTGGCAGCCTTCGCCGTCGGTTTTTCCCTGTCGGAAGGCATTATCGCCTCCGCCGACGAGATCTATGATATTCAGCAGCACCCTGCCTGCAACGGCATCGAAGTGCATATCGAACTCTCCAGCCGGCGCTTTATGCAGCTGAAAGAGCGCCGCCGCAGCATGACCGGACGCACCGGCTGCGGCGTTTGCGGCGTGGAGCAGCTGCAGGACGTCACCCGCCCCATCGCCCCGCTGCCGTTCAGCCAACGTTTTGATTTAACACAGCTTGATGCCGGGCTGGCGCAGCTGAAAAGCTATCAGACCGTCGGGCAGCTGACCGGCTGCACCCACGCCGCCGCCTGGCTGCAGCCGGACGGCAACCTGAGCGGCGGCTATGAAGACGTCGGCCGTCACGTGGCGCTGGATAAGCTGCTGGGATACCGCAGCCAGCAGGGTTGGCAGGCCGGCGCGGTGCTGGTCTCCAGCCGCGCCAGCTATGAAATGGTGCAAAAAACCGCAGCGTGCGGCATTGAAATTCTGTTCGCCGTCTCCGCCGCCACCAGCCTGGCGGTTGAGGTGGCCGAGCGCTGCAATCTGACCCTGGTCGGCTTCAGCAAGCCGGGGCGCGCCACCGTCTATACGCATCCGCAGCGTCTGTGGCGCTCCGGCAGCGCATAAGCTCGCTGTTTCCGGCCCCCGGCAGGGCCGGTTTTATTTTTTTTCGGAGAAAAACATTACCTCTGGCGTAATAAATTAATCAGGAAGCTGTCCGTCATCCGGATGGATAATAAAAATCCGTCATTGATTAAATAGCTTATTCTCAATGACGCCACTATCCGTTAAAATATAACCTATTATTAATCCCATAAAATATTTCAGTAAAAATCAGGAAATATTGACCTTATGATCATTCGTCCAAACCAGCACTGGTTTTTGCGCCTGTTTGACTGGCGCGGCTCGGTGCTGTCAAAAATAACCTTTCGTCTGGGCTTAAATGTCCTGATGTCGATTATCGCCATTGTCTTTTATCAATGGTATGAGCAATTCGGCATCCATTTAACCGTTGCCCCTTTCAGTTTGCTTGGGATCGCCATCGCCATTTTTCTCGGCTTCCGCAACAACGCCGGCTACAGCCGCTTTGTCGAGGCGCGTATGTTATGGGGCACGCTGCTGATCGCCGAACGCACCCTGCTGCGCCAGTTGCAAAACCTGCTGCCGGAAGAGAAAGCGCTGCACCGCCATATCGCCCGGTATCTGATAGCCTTCGCCTGGAGCCTGAAGCACCAGCTGCGCCACACCGATGCGACCGCCGATTTGTACCGCATTCTGCCGAAGCCGGCGTTTGCAGAAGTGAACGCCAGCCCGATGCCGACCAACCGTATCCTGCTGCTGCTCGGCCATGAAATCGGCCGGCTGCGTCAGGCCGGCCGGCTCAGCGACATCACCTACAAGATGCTGGATAATAAACTCGACGAACTCGCCCACGTACTCGGCGGCTGCGAACGCATCGCCAATACGCCGGTGCCTTTTGCCTATACCCTGATCCTGCAGCGTACCGTGTACCTGTTTTGCTCCCTGCTGCCCTTCGCGCTGGTGGCCGATCTGCACTACATGACGCCGTTCGTCTCGGTATTTATTTCCTACACCTTCCTGTCCTGGGACTCGCTGGCCGAAGAGCTGGAAGACCCGTTCGGCACCACCGCCAACGATCTGCCGCTCAGCGCCATCTGTAACGGTATTGAACGCAGTCTGATGGAAATGAACGATCAGCAGCCGCTGCCGGCGTTGCATAAACCGGATCGCCACTTCAACCTGACCTGAGCCGCCAACGATAAAAAAGCCTGTCGAAACAGGCTTTTTTGATCATCCACCGACGGCGCGGGAAACAGGTTATGCAATCCGCTGAGTTGATCTGCTCGTGGTGCGGGTAATTTTTACCGGGACGGATTTTGAGGTGGGCGTACCGGTACCGTCGCCGATGCTGTTCATCGGCACCAGCGGGTTGGTTTCCGGGTAATAGGCGGCCAGGTTGCCACGGGGAATGGCGTAGCTCACCAGTTTGAAGCCGCTGACCGCTCGCTGCACGCCGTCGTTCCAGATGGTTTCAATATCCACCAGATCGCCGGCCTGATAGCCGGCCGCAGCGATATCCTCCGGGTTCATAAACAGCACTTCGCGCTGGCCGTAAACGCCGCGGTAACGGTCATCCAGGCCGTAAATGGTGGTGTTGTACTGGTCATGGGAGCGTAACGTCTGCAGTACGAACGGCACGTCCTGCTGCGTCGCCAACTGCGGGAACAGCGTGGCCGGCAGCGGCGCATGGCTGAACTGCGCCTTGCCAGACGCCGTCGGGAAGCGCAGCTCGGCGGCCGCATTGCCCAGGTAAAAGCCCCCCGGCTGCTCGCACTTGCGGTTAAAGTCGCTAAAGCCCGGAATGGTGGCGGCAATATGGTCGCGGATCTTGTTGTAATCCCCGGCCAGTTCCAGCCAGTTGATGGTCGGCGTATTGCCGAACGCCGCGTTGGCGATGCCGGCGACGATCGCCGTTTCAGAGCGCTGGCTGTCAGACAGCGGTTTACCAATACCTTCGGAGGCGTGCACCATGCTGAAGGAGTCCTCCACAGTGATAAACTGTTTGCCACCGGCCTGAACATCCTGCTCGGTGCGCCCCAGCGCCGGCAGAATCAGCGCGTCTTTTTTGCCGGTCACCAGGTGGCTGCGGTTAAGTTTAGTGCTGATATGCACGGTCAAATCGCAGTTGCGCAGCGCCTCTTCCGTGCGCCGGCTATCCGGCGCCGCCGCTGCCAGGTTGCCGCCCAGCGCGATCAATACCTTAACCTCGCCGCGCAGCATGGCGCTCAGCGCATCCACCGTATTGTGGCCGTGGGCGCGCGGCGGCTCGAAGCCAAAGTGCGCGCCCAGGCTGTTCAGAAAGGCGGCCGGCGGCTGCTCATCGATGCCCATGGTGCGGTTGCCCTGCACGTTGCTGTGGCCTCGCACCGGACACAGACCGGCGCCCGGTTTGCCCAGCTGGCCGAACAGCAGCTGCATGTTGACGATCTCACGCACCGTCGCCAGCGAATGTTTATGCTGAGTGATGCCCATCGCCCAGGTGCAAATCACCCGTTCGGCGTGCTGATAAATCTCTGCCGCTTCGCGGATTTGCGCCTCGCTCAGGCCGGACTGCCGCTCGATAAACGCCCAGCTGGTGGCCGCCACTTCCTGCAGATAGCGCTCCACGCCCTCGGTATGGTCGGCGATAAACTGCGTGTCGAACAGACCGGATTGCCCGGCGGCGATGCGCGCGTGGTGGGTTTCCGCCAGCGCTTTCACCATGCCGCGCACCACCGCCATATCGCCACCCAGGTTCGGCTGGTAATAGCGATGGCTGATTTCGCCGGCCATCGGCGTCACCACTTCCAACGGTTTTTGCGGGTCGGCAAAGCGTTCCAGCCCACGCTCGCGCAGCGTATTGAAGGTGACGATGCGCGCGCCGTGTTCTGCGGCATGGCGCAGGCTGTGCAGCATGCGCGGGTGGTTTGTGCCGGGGTTTTGGCCGAAGACAAAGATGCCGTCCGCCTGGTCGAAATCCTCCAGGCGGATGGTGCCCTTGCCAACGCCCAGGCTTTGCCGCATGCCGAAGCCGCTGGCTTCGTGGCACATGTTGGAGCAGTCGGGGAAATTATTGGTGCCCAGCACCCGGCCGAACAGTTGATACAGCCACGAGGCTTCATTGCTGGCGCGTCCGGAGGTGTACAGCTCCAGCTGGTTCGGATTCTCCATCCCCTTGATGTGTTTGCCAATCAGGGCAAAGGCGTCATCCCAGCTGATGGGTTCATAATGATCGGTGGCGACGTTATAGCGCATCGGCTCGGTCACCCGGCCCTGATACTCCAGAAAATAATCGCTTTCCAGATAAAGGCGGCTGACGCGGTGCGCGGCGAAAAATTCGCGATCGACGTGACGCCGCGTCGCTTCCCAGGTCACCGCCTTGGCGCCGTTCTCACAGAAGCTGAAGGTGCTTTTATTATCGTCACCCCAGGCGCAGCCCGGGCAGTCAAACCCTTTGGATTTATTCATCCGCATCAGATTGACCATGTTCTTCAACGCTTGTTTGCTATCAAAAACAAACCGCGTGGTGGCTTCCAATGAGCCCCAACCGCCCGCGGCCGCTTTATACGGCTTTATTTTTGACTTGAATTTCATAATTGTCTCGATGTCTTTTTAATCAACAACCGGACACTGACTCATCAATGTTTTTATTTGCGCCCGGCTATTTTCTGCGATGTAAAATCATTTTACCTTCGGATAACATACCGTCAAATTGGTTAACTTTATGGCGCAATAGATACGGTCTATCACTCACGATATCGACCTATCTCACTGTATTTAAATGAAATAACATGACATTCATGATGTGGAGGAAATATCCAATCGATATCGTGACGATTTTGGCGCTCGCTACTTTTTACTTCTAAAATATCAGTGGCATTCTCACTTTTACGGCAAAGGACTCATGAACAACCATAATTATGATTCACAAGCAGTTTTTAGCCCGATAACGCGCAGCGCCATTTTTATTGTCGCCACCCTTAACCCCGCCCCTGAACACTACGACACGGTACGCGACTGGTGCGCCGACGTCGCCGCGCTGGTTCGCTCGGTCGGGAAAAGAGCGCCGGCCGGAAAATTATCCTGCGTCTGCGGCTTCGGCTCCGGCGCCTGGAATACGCTGTTCGGCCAGCCGCGCCCCGCGCAGCTGCACCCGTTTCGCGAAATAGGCGCCGGCGGACGCGTCGCCGTCGCCACGCCGGGGGATATTCTGCTGCATATTCGCGCCGATGATATGGATCTCTGTTTTGAACTGGCGACCCAGCTGCTGGACAAACTGGGCGACGCCGTCAGCGTGATTGATGAAGTGCACGGCTTCCGCTATTTCGACCAGCGCGCGATGATCGGCTTCGTCGACGGTACGGAAAACCCGGAAGGCCGAGAAGCCGTTGATTTTACGGTGATTGGCGAAGAAGACGCCGAGTTTAGCGGCGGCAGTTACGCGCTGGTGCAAAAGTATCTGCACGATATGACGGGCTGGAACGCCCTGAGCGTGGAGCAGCAGGAAGGTATTATCGGCCGCCATAAGCAGTCCAATATTGAACTGGACGACGATGTGAAGCCCTCCTCCTCCCACAGCTCACTCACCACCCTTGAAGACGAGTACGGCAATGAGGTAAAGATCCTGCGTGATAACATGCCGTTCGGCCGCCCGGGCATGCGTGAGTTCGGCACCTATTTTATCGGCTATGCGCGCTCGCCGGAACCGATTGAACAGATGCTGGAAAACATGTTTATCGGCCGGCCGGAGGGCAATTACGACCGGCTGCTCGACTTCAGCCACGCGGTGACCGGCAGCCTGTTCTTTATTCCGTCGGCGACGCTGTTGGAGCAGTTATCAACGCGCACGCTCCCCGTCAACCTGCACTGATTCCGGTAACGGCGTACGCCATAAAAAGTTAACCTCTACAGCAGCAGCGCCAGCTCCATCGCCGTGCGCTGCAGCAGCGGCAACACCCGTTCGCGCAGTTCCTGCGCCGACACCTGCGAGGCATTGACGCCGACGTTCATCGCCGCCACCACGCCGCCTTTGCGCGAGTGCATCGGCACCGCGATGGAACGCAGGCCAATCTCCAGCTGCTGGTCGTTAATCGCATAGCCCTGGCGCCGCACCCGGGCCAGCTGTTCGCGCAGCTGCGCCTCGCTGACGACGGTATGCGGCGTCAGCGGCTCCAGCGTCACCCGCGACAAATACGCCTCCAGCTGCGCTTCATCCAGCGCGCTGAGCAGCACCAGCCCCATCGACGTGGCATAGGCCGGCGGGCGGCTGCCGCGCCCGAGATCGATGGTCATAATGCGCTTTACCGAGGCGCGGGCGATATACAGGATATTGTCGCCGTCCAGCGTCGCCACCGAACAGGACTGATTAAGCTGCTTGCTCAGGTAATCCAGTGAATTCTGCGCCGCCTTCGCCAGCTCCGAAGAGGACAGATAGGCGTGCCCCAGGGTCAACACCCGCGGCAGCAGCCGGTAGTGGCGGCCGTCGGGGCAGTGCACAAACCCCAGCGCCTTCAGCGTGTACAGGCAGCGCCGCACCGCCGCGCGCGGAATGCCGGTAATCTGGCTGATTTCCGACACCGACATCTGCGAATACTGCGGCTTGAAAGCCTGCAGCACTTCCAGCCCGCGCGCCAGCGACGCCATAAAGTTGGGGTCGCCCTTATATTTATCATTGCTCAGCTCGCCGATCTCCTGCAGCCGCTGCAGTTCGCCGTCGCCTAATTCCGGCATATCGCTCATTCCGCCTCTCCTTTCCGTTAATAATCATGCAAATAGCGTCTTACGCCGGCGAGTGCAACCGTCTGCTACAGCAAATGGGTGAATTAGTTAGCTGCATCACAAAATTAACATCAAAATAACAAACCGTCCGATAATCGCACAAAGATCTGATATTCGCACTTGCTGGTGATTTTTTCCTCCCCTAAGTTGAATTCAAGCCAGGCCATATGGCGTTAAAGAATCAGCCTACCAAGGAGAAGAAATGATTAATAAAAGCGTGCAGTCCACCGACGCCGCCGTTGCCGATATTCCCGACGGCGCCAGCGTGATGGTGGGCGGCTTCGGTCCGGCAGGCCAGCCTTATGCCCTGCTGGACGCCCTGATCCGCCGCCGCCCGCGCAACCTGACGGTGATCAGCAACAATGCCGGCAACGGCGATTTCGGGCTGGCGGCGCTGCTGAAAGCCGGCTGCGTACGCAAAATCGTCTGCTCATTCCCGCGCCAGTCCGACTCCTGGGTGTTTGACGACCTCTACCGGCGCGGGGAGCTGGAGCTGGAGCTGATCCCGCAGGGCAACCTGGCGGCGCGCATTCAGGCAGGCGGCGCCGGCCTCGGCGGTATCTATACCCCGACCGGCTACGGCACCCAGCTGGCGGCAGATAAAGAGGTGCGCGAAATAGACGGCCGGCACTATGTGTTCGAACTGCCGCTGAAGGCCGATTTTGCCCTGATCCGGGCCGAGCGCGCCGACCGCTGGGGCAATCTGGTCTATAACCAGACCGGCCGCAACTTCGGCCCGATCATGGCGATGGCCGCCGGCTGCACCATTGCCGAGGTCAATCATCTGGTGCCCCTGGGTGAACTGGATGCCGAAGCGGTGATCACGCCGGGGATTTTCGTGCAGCGCGTGGTCAGCGCACCGTCCACCCCACAACGGCTTTCGGCCTGAGGATCCATCATGTCAAAACTGACGCATCAACAGCTGGCCGAACGTATCGCGCGTGATATTCCGGAAGGGGCCTACGTCAATCTGGGCATCGGCATGCCGACCCAGATCGCCAACTATCTGCCCGCCGATAAAGAGATCTTTTTACACAGTGAAAACGGCATCCTCGGCATGGGGCCGGCGCCGGCGGCCGGAGAAGAAGACCCCGAACTGATTAACGCCGGCAAGCAGCCGGTGACGCTGCTGCCGGGCGGCTGTTTTTTCCACCACGGCGACTCCTTCGCCATGATGCGCGGCGGCCATCTGGATATCTGCGTGCTGGGGGCCTATCAGGTGTCGGAACGGGGCGATCTGGCCAACTGGAGCACCGGCGCGCCGGGGGCAATCCCGGCGGTCGGCGGCGCGATGGATTTGGCGATCGGTGCGCGTCAGGTGTATGTGATGACCGAGCACCTGACCAAAAAAGGCGAGTGCAAAATCGTCAGAGAGTGCAGCTATCCGCTGACCGGCGTCGGCTGCATTACCCGCATCTACAGCGACCTGGCGGTGATCGACGTCACCGACCACGGGCTGGTGGTGCGCGAGATTTTTGCCGGCCTGACGCCGCGCCAGCTCCAGGAGGTCACCCCGGTTGAGCTGACTTTTGCCCTGCAACACGGAGAACAACACGATGACTCACGCTTATCTGTGTGACGCGGTGCGCACCCCGTTCGGCAAGCTGAACGGCAGCCTGGCCGGGATCCGCGCCGACGATCTGGCGGCGCTGCCGCTGCAGGCGCTGCAGCAACGCCACCCGCAGCTGGACTGGAGCGCGCTGGACGATGTGCTGCTCGGCTGCGCCAATCAGGCCGGCGAGGACAACCGCAACGTGGCGCGCATGGCGCTGCTGCTGGCCGGGCTGCCGGTTTCCGTACCCGGCTGCACCGTCAACCGTCTGTGCGGCTCCAGCCTGGATGCGACGGCAATGGCGGCGCGCGTGATTAAAAGCGGTGAAGGCGACCTGCTGATCGCCGGCGGCGTCGAGAGCATGTCGCGCGCGCCGTTCGTCATGGGCAAAGCGGAAAGCGCCTTCAGCCGCACCATGCGGCTGGAAGACACCACCATGGGCTGGCGCTTTATCAACCCGCAGATGAAAGCGCTGTACGGCGTCGACTCCATGCCGCAAACCGCCGAAAACGTGGCGGAGCAGTTCCGCATCAGCCGGCAGGATCAGGACGCCTTCGCCCTGCGCAGCCAGCAGCGCGCCGCCGCCGCGCAGGAAAGCGGCTTCTTCGCCAGCCAGTTGATCGCGGTAACCATTCCGCAGAAAAAAGGCGAGGCGCTGAGCTTCAGCCGCGATGAACACCCGCGCGCCACCAGCCGTGCGGCGCTGGAAAAACTCAAGCCGGTGGTGCATCCGCAAGGCAGCGTCACCGCCGGTAACGCCTCCGGGCTGAACGACGGCGCCTGCGCCCTGCTGCTGGCCAGCGAACGCGGTATGCGCCGGCACGGCCTGCAGCCGCTGGCGCGCATCGTCGCCAGCGCGGTCACCGGCATCGAGCCGTCGATTATGGGTTTCGGCCCGGCGCAGGCGGTGCGTAAAGTGCTGGCAAGCGCCGGCCTGCGCCTCAAACAGATGGACGTGATTGAGCTGAATGAGGCCTTCGCCGCGCAGGCGCTGGCGGTGACCCGCGCCCTGTCGCTGCCGGACGATGCGCCGCAGGTTAACCCGCACGGCGGCGCTATCGCACTCGGCCACCCGCTGGGTGCCTCCGGCGGCCGGCTGGTGATGAATGCCGCCTATCAGTTGCAGCAAAGCGGCGGACGCTACGGATTGTGCACCATGTGCATCGGCGTCGGTCAGGGTATCGCCATGATTATCGAGAGGGTGTGATGGAGATTGAATACCGCCTTGACGGCCCGGCCGGCGCGCCGCTGCTGGTGCTGTCCAATTCGCTGGGTACTACATTGGATTTGTGGCAGTCGCAGATGGCGCTCTTTACCGCCCATTTCCGCGTGCTGCGCTATAACCAGCGCGGCCACGGCGGAACGCCGCTGCCCGCCGCCCCGCTGACGCTGGAGATCCTTGGCCGCGATGTCGTCGCCCTGCTCGACAGCCTGGACGTTGAACGCGCCCATTTCTGCGGCATTTCGATGGGCGGACTGACCGGCCTGTGGCTCAACCGCTATCAGCCGCAGCGCCTGCAGCGGCTGGTGGTGGCCAACAGCGCCGCGCGCATCGGCAGCGCCGAAGGCTGGCATCAGCGCGCGCAGACGGTGCGCCGTGACGGCCTGGCGGAGATTGCCGCCGCGTCGCCGGCGCGCTGGTTCAGCGAGGAATTCCAACGCCGCGAACCGCAGCAGGTGGCGGCACTGGCCGCGCAGCTGGCACAGGGCAACGCCGCCGGTTATGCCGCCTGCTGCGACGCGCTGGCGCAGGCGGATCTGCGGGCCGAAGTCCGCCACATGCCGCAGCCGATGCTGGCGATCGCCGGCGAGCTGGATCCGGTCACCACGCCGGACGACGCACGCTTCCTGTTGGCGAACGCGCCGCAGGCGGAACTGGCGACCCTGCCCGCCTCGCACATCAGCAATATTGCGTGTCCGGCACTGTTCGCCCACCGCGTACTCGACTTTCTGACAGAGGTATAACCCATGACGCTGTGTATTGAACGCATTGAAAGCTGGCTGCTGGATATTCCCACCATCCGGCCGCACAAACTGTCGATGGCGACCATGGGCTGCCAGACGCTGACCATCGTTCGTCTCACCTGTGCGGGCGGCCTGGTCGGCTGGGGCGAAGCCACCACCATCGGCGGCCTGAGCTACGGCCCGGAAAGCCCGGAAGGGATCAAGTCCGCCATCGATACCTATCTGGCGCCGCTGCTGACCGGCCAGCAGTTTGACGGCCTGACGCCGCTGGTCAATCTGATGAACGCCAGCGTCAAAGGCAATACCTTTGCCAAATCGGCGCTGGAGACCGCGTTTCTCGACGCGCAGGGCAAAGCGCTGCGTCAGCCGCTCAGCACCCTGCTCGGCGGCGCGCAGAGCCGGCAACTGCCGGTGTTGTGGACGCTGGCCAGCGGCGACACCGAGCGCGATATCGCCGAGGGGCAGCGCCTGCTGGCGGAAGGCCGCCATAACGCCTTTAAACTCAAGATCGGCGCCAGACCGCTGGCCGACGACCTGCGCCACACCGCGGCGATCGTCCGGGCGCTGGGGGCCGACGCCAGTATCCGGGTTGACGTCAATCAGGCCTGGGACGCCGCCAGCGCGGTGCGCGGCATGGCTGCGCTGCAGGAGATCGGCATCGATCTGGTGGAGCAGCCGGTGGCGCTGTGGGACCGCGCCGCGCTGACGCAGCTGAGTCAACGGTTCACCCTGCCGATTCTGGCCGATGAAGCGGTAGCCGACGCCCATGACGGCTACGCGCTGGCCGCCGGCGGTTTCCGCGGCGCCTATGCGCTGAAAATCGCCAAGGCCGGCGGCCCGGCGCAGGCGCTGAAACTGGCGCACGTCGCCGATGCGGCCGGCATCGCGCTGTACGGCGGCACCATGCTGGAAGGCAGCATCGGCAGCGTGGCGTCGCTGCACGCCTGGTCAACGCTGAAGCTGGCCTGGGGAACGGAAATGTTCGGTCCGCTGCTGCTAAAAGACGACATCATCGCCGAACCGCTGAGTTTCGCCGACGGACAGGTCACGCTGCCGGACGGCCCGGGCCTCGGCATTGAGGTCGATGAAGACAAACTGCGTTTTTATCAGCGCACCTAGAGGAGCCTGCCTGATGTTGTTCAAAGTTGAAATGTCCGTGCAACTGCCGTCCGATATGCCGGCCGCCGTCGCCGATGAGATCAAACTGCGTGAAAAGCGCTATGCGCAAGAGCTGCAGACGCAGGGAAAATGGCGCCACCTTTGGCGCGTGGCGGGAAAATACGCCAACGTCAGTATCTTTGACGTGGAAAGTAATAGCGAACTGCACGATATCTTATCGGCGCTGCCGCTGTTCCCGTATATGGAAATGCATATTGAGGCCTTGTGCCGACATCCGTCATCCATTTACGACGACGATAAATAAAGCAGAAATAATTCATCTCCACGGGTTAGCCGGTTATTTTCGGCGCCGTAAACCCGAGCTCAGCCCGAATAATTGCGATGCGCCGCTGCCGGCCATCGCCGTTATTTACGGCTCTATTATAATGAGGAGTCTGCAATGTCCGTATCCTTCAATCAGTCTGAAGACGTCAGCAAGCTGCTGGATATCAGCAGCGGTTTAACCGGAAACGACGGCGATCCGCGTTTTAAAGCCATCACCCGCCAGCTGCTGGGTAATATCTGTCAGTTGATCGACGACTTTGATATTAGCGCCGAAGAGTTTTGGCGGGCGATTAACTATCTGCATCAGCTCGGCGGCCGTCAGGAAGCGGCGCTGCTGGCGGCCGGCCTGGGGCTGGAGCACTATCTGGATATGCGTGAGGACGCGCGAGAACGCCAGCAGGGTCTGAACGGCGGCACGCCGCGCACCATCGAAGGGCCGCTGTATGTCGCCAATGCGCCGCTGAGCGACGGCTACGCACGGATGGACGACGGTACGGACAGCGGCGAAGTCATGTGGCTGCACGGCCAGGTCAGCGACCAGCACGGCCGCCCGCTGGCCGGCGCCATCGTCGATATCTGGCACGCCAATACGCTGGGCAACTATTCGTTCTTCGATAAGTCGCAGAGCAATTACAACCTGCGTCGCCGGGTGAAAACCGACGCCGACGGCCGCTACGCGGTGCGCAGTATTTTGCCCTCCGGTTACGGCTGCCCGCCGGACGGCCCGACGCAGGCCTGGCTCGATCGCCTTGGCCGCCACGGCAACCGGCCGGCGCATATCCACTTTTTTGTTTCCGCTCCCGGCCACAAGCACCTCACCACTCAGATCAACCTGAACGGCGACCGCTACCTGTGGGACGATTTTGCCTTCGCTACCCGCGATGAACTGATCGCCGATCCGATCAAAATCAGTGATCCGGCGCTGGCCGCACAGCGCGATCTGCCCGGCGAACATACCGAAATCCGCTTTGATTTCATGATTTACGCCGCCGGCGACAGCGCAGAGGAACAGCGAATTAAACGCCCGCGCGCGCTGGAAAGTTAAACCGGAAAAAGAACAACAATAATACCTGCGCCATGGGGAATAAATTTCCCCAGGGCACCCTACGCAACGTGATTAACGAGGTCATTAGTATGAACTCATCAACAACTGCTGCTATTTATTCCACGCTGGAACAGAAAATAAAAAATGCATTGCGGGTAGATAAAGAGCAAGGCGTCTACCAGTGTCACCGCGGCATATTTACCGACCCGGCGATATTTGAACTGGAAATGAAGGCAATTTTTGAAGGCAACTGGGTATATATGGCGCACGAAAGCCAGGTCGCCGAGCCGGGCGACTATTATACCCTGACGATGGGCCGCCAGCCGGTGATCATTACCCGCGACAAGCAGGGAGAACTGCATGCGATGATCAACAGCTGCTCGCACCGTGGTGCGATGCTGGCCAGCCGCAAAAAGGGCAACAAAGCCACCTTTACCTGTCCGTTTCACGGCTGGACGTTTAACAACGCCGGCAATCTGCTCAAGGCCAAAGACGAAAAGAGCGGCGGCTATCCCCCGTGCTTCAAACAGGCCGGCTCTCACGATCTCAAACACCTGCCGCGCTTTGCCTCTTACCGCGGGTTTCTATTCGGCAGCCTGAGCGACAAGGTGCTGCCGCTGGAGGAATACCTGGGCGATACCCGGCAGGTGTTGGACCTGATTGTCGATCAGGCGGAAGACGGCATCGAACTGCTGACCGGCGCCTCCTCGTATACCTATGACGGCAACTGGAAGCTGCAGATGGAAAACGGCGTCGACGGCTATCACGTCAGCGTGGTGCACTGGAACTATGTCTCGACCATGTCGCGCCGCAGCCACGACGCCAGCAGTACCCAGACGCTGGACGCCACCTGCTGGTCGAAAAGCACCGGCGGCGTCTACGGCTTCGAACATGGCCATATGCTGCTGTGGACCCGGGCGCTGAACCCGGAGGTGCGGCCGGTATTCAAACACTTCCGCCGCCTGAGCGACCGCTTCGGCGAGACGCGCGCCGATTTTATGGTCAACCATACCCGCAACCTGTGCATCTACCCCAACCTCTACCTGATGGATCAGTTCTCCACCCAGCTTCGCGTGATGCGCCCCATCGCGGTGGATAAAACCGAGGTCACCACCTTCTGCTTCGCGCCGAAGGGAGAAAGCGCCGAGGACCGCGCCCTGCGCATCCGCCAGTATGAGGACTTCTTTAACGTCAGCGGCATGGGCACGCCGGACGATCTGGAAGAGTTCCGCGCCTGCCAGCAGGGCTATCTCGCCGGCAACATGCCCTGGAGCGATATCAGCCGCGGGGCCACGCGCTGGCTGGAAGGCCCCGACGACAACGCGCAGGCGATGGCGATCCGGCCGCTGATGAGCGGCGTGCGCGCCGAGGATGAAGCGCTGTATGTCCCCCACCACCATCACTGGCAGCAGACCCTGCTGCGCAGCCTGAACGACACCGAGGTGCAGTCATGAGCCAGCAACAACGTATTGAGCAGTTTTTATACCGCGAGGCGCGGCTGCTGGATGACCGCCAGTGGGATGAGTGGCTGGCGTGCTACAGCCCGCAGGTCGAGTACTGGATGCCCTCCTGGGGCGAGGATGACCGGCTCACCCGCGATCCGCAGCGCGAAGTATCGCTGATTTACTACCCGAACCGCGAAGGGCTGGAAGACCGCGTCTACCGCATCAAGACCGAGCGTTCAGCGGCCAGCACGCCGGAACCGCGCACCACCCACCATATCAGCAACGTGGAGTTGATCGGCGAAACGGCGGACGCAGTGGACGTGCGCTACAACTGGAGCACCTACAGCCACCGCTATCAGAAAACCGATCTGTTTTTCGGCAGTTGCCGCTGCCGCATCGCGCTTGGCGGCGAACAGCCGCAGATCCTGAGCAAAACGATCCGTCTCAATAACGACTATATCAGTCATGTGATTGATATTTATCATATTTAATGGGAGGCGATGATGAGCTATACCGTTGCGCTTAACTTTGAAGACGGCGTCAGCCGCTTTATTCAATGCAATCCCGATGAAACCGTGCTAGACGCCGCCTATCGCCAGCAGGTCAATCTGCCGATGGACTGCGCTGACGGCGTCTGCGGCAGCTGTAAATGCCATTGCGAACAGGGCGACTACCAGTTGGGCGATGACTATCTGGATGACGCCCTCTCCGCAGAGGAAGCCGCACAACGCCAGGTGCTGACCTGCCAGATGGTGCCGCAGTCCGACTGCGTGATCGACGTGCCGATGGCCTCCACGCAGTGTAAAACCGGCTGCGAAACCTTCGCCGCCAGCGTGGAGAGCGTCGCCGCGCTGTCGGACAGCGCGCTTGAGTTGACTCTGCAGTTGGATAACGCCCACGGCGGCGTCGCCTTTCTGCCCGGCCAGTACGTCAATATCGAGGTGCCGGGCCGCGACGCCCGCCGTGCCTATTCGTTCAGTTCTCTGCCCAATGCGCGCCGGCTGTCGTTCCTGCTGCGCAATGTGCCGGGCGGCATGATGAGCAGCTACCTGAGCGACCGGGCACGCCCCGGTGATAGCGTGCGTCTGCACGGCCCGCAGGGCAGTTTTTATCTGCGCAGCGTGACGCGGCCGCTGCTGTTTCTCGCCGGCGGCACCGGGCTGGCGCCCTTTTTGTCGATGCTGGAGCAGCTGGCGCAGGACGACGTCCGGCTGCCGGTGCGGCTGATCTACGGCGTCACCCACGACTGCGATCTGGTGAAGCTGGAACAGCTGGACAGTTACCGCGCACGGCTGAGCGATTTCAGCTATCTGACCTGCGTCGCCAGCGACGCTTCACAGGCGGTGCGCAAAGGCTACGTGACCCAGCATCTCGATGACAGCCAGCTGCACGACGGCGACGTGGACGTCTACCTGTGCGGCCCGCCGCCGATGGTCGAGGCGGTGCTGCACGATTTCCGCCGACGCGCCTTCACGCCGGCCAGTTTCCACTATGAAAAATTCGCCCCCAGCCAGACGGCGTAAGGAGTCGCTGATGCAACAGCAACGTTTTAGCAACAAGGTAATGGTCATCACCGGCGCGGCACAGGGGATCGGCAAAGCGGTCGCTGAACAGGCCGCGCGGGAAGGCGCGAAGTTGGCGCTGATCGACCGCGCGCCCTATCTGCAGGAGGCGGCTGCGGCGCTGCGGGAGCTGGGCTGCGACGCGCTGGCGATTCATGCCGATCTGGAACGCTGGGAGGAGACGCAGGCGGCCATCGATGAGGCGCAGCGACGCTTCGGCCGGCTGGATATACTGGTGAACAACGTCGGCGGCACCATCTGGGCGCGGCCGTTCGCCGAGTATGCGCCGGCGCAGATTGAGGCGGAGATCCGGCGTTCGCTGTTCCCGACGCTGTGGGGCTGCCGCGCCGTGCTGCCGCACATGCTGGCGCAGGGCGGCGGCGCGATCGTCAATGTCTCTTCGGTCGCCACCCGCGGCGTCAACCGCGCGCCCTATTCGGCCGCCAAAGGCGGGGTGAACGCGCTCACCCGGTCGCTGGCGTTTGAGTACGCCGACGCCGGCATCCGCATCAACGCCACCGCGCCGGGCGGCACCGAAGCGCCGCCGCGTCTGACGCCGCGCAACCGGGAAACGCCGACACCGCAGGAGGAGGCGTGGTATCAGCAGGTGGTCGATCAGACCTTAAACAGCAGCCTGATGCACCGCTACGGCACGGTAAACGAACAGGCCGACGCCATTTTATTCCTTGCCAGCGACGCGGCCAGCTATATTAACGGCACCGTGCTGCCGGTGGCCGGCGGCGATTTAGGCTGACAGACCCGGCAGAGCGGGCCTCAGCTCTGCCGTCCAGTCCTAACGCCGCCGCCGCCCGTGCTCATCAACCACCCTTTCTCCGTCTTCCTTGATAAACTCGCCTTGCTGCGCGTCCGGTAAGATATCCAGCACCACCTCCGACGGCCGGCACAGCCGGGTGCCGAGCGGCGTCACCACGATCGGCCGGTTAATCAGTATCGGCTGCTGCAGCATAACATCGATCAGCTGTTCATCACGCCAGTGCGTCTGCGCCAGTTGCAGCCGTTCATACGGCTCGACGTTCTTGCGCAGCAATGCCCGCACCGGGATGCCCATATCGGCAATCAGCCGGCACAGTTCGTCACGGCTCGGCGGCGTTTCCAGATACAGTACGATCGTCGGTTCGACGCCGCTGTTGCGGATCAGCGCCAGCGTATTGCGCGACGTGCCGCAGGCCGGATTATGGTAGATGGTGATCGTTTTCATGGTTGCCCCTTTTTACGGTGAGACTGACAAACGCAGCGCCAGGGCGGCTAACGTCACGAACAACACCGGCAGCGTCATGACAATACCTACACGGAAATAGTAACCCCAGGTGATATTGATATTCTTGCGCGCCAGCACATGCAGCCAGAGCAGCGTCGCCAGGCTGCCAATCGGCGTAATCTTCGGCCCCAGATCGCTGCCGATCACGTTGGCGTAGATCATCGCCTCTTTAATCACGCCGCCAGCGCTGCTGCCGTCAATCGACAGCGCGCCGATCAGCACCGTCGGCATATTGTTCATCACCGAAGACAGGAAAGCGGTGATAAAACCGGTGCCCAACGTCGCCGCCCACAGCCCCTGCTCCGCCAGGCGGTTCAGCACTACCGACAGCAGATCGGTCAGCCCGGCGTTGCGCAAGCCGTATACCACCAGATACATCCCCAGCGAGAAAATCACAATCTGCCACGGCGCGCCACGCAGCACCTTGCCGATAGCGATCGTCCGGCCGCTTTTCGCCACCAGCAACAGCACCAGCGCGCTCACCGCCGCCACCAGACTGACCGGCACGCCCAGCGGCTCCAGCACAAAAAAGCCGACCAGCAACAGCAGCAATACGCCCCAGCCGGCTCGGAAGGTCGACACATCGCGAATAGCCTCATGCGGCGCCTTCAGCAGCGCCACATCGTAACGGGCCGGAATATCCTTGCGGAAAAACAGGTGCAGCATCGCCAGCGTGGCGATAATGGCGGCGATATTCACCGGCACCATCACCGCCGCATAGTCATTAAAGCCAAGCTGGAAGAAGTCTGCCGAGACGATGTTCACCAGATTGGAAACCACCAGCGGCAGGCTGGCCGTGTCGGCAATAAAACCGGCGGCCATGACAAACGCCAGTGTCGCCGCCGGACCAAACCCCAGCGCCAGCAGCATGGCAATCACTATCGGCGTCAGGATCAGCGCCGCGCCGTCATTGGCGAACAGCGCCGCCACCGTGGCCCCCAGCAGCACGATATAGCTGAACAGCCGCCGCCCTTGTCCTTTACCCCAACGCGCAACGTGCAGCGCCGCCCACTCAAAAAAGCCGGACTCATCCAGCAGCAGGCTGATGATAATCACCGCGATAAAGGTGGCGGTAGCATTCCAGACGATGTGCCACACCACCGGAATATCGCCAAGCTGCACCACCCCGCTCAGCAGCGCCAGAACGGCGCCCAACGAAGCGCTCCAGCCGATGCCCAGCCCCCGCGGCTGCCAGATAACCAATACGATGGTCAGGATAAAAATCGCGCCCGCCAGCCACATACGTGCTCCTTGTCTTTTTGGTTTCACATTCGAAATTTCAAATATGAAAAGTTAAAATTTTTACGTTAGCGGCACACCGTCCGCCCGTCCGCGGCGGCGCGTTTTGCCAGATTGCTCACCTGCTCCCGCTGACTAAGGTAAGCCTGCTCGATAATGCCCGCCGCCCAGGCCGGCATATGCGGCGAAAGCCGGTAATAGACCCACTTGCCCTCACGGCGGTCCAGCAGCAGGCCGCTTGCGCGCAGCATCGCCAGATGACGGGAGATTTTAGGCTGCGGCAGCGTTAAAATCGCCGCCAGTTCACACACGCACAGCTCTTCAGCCTGCCGCAACAGCAGCACCATAGTCAGTCGGGTTTCGTCCGACAGGTTTTTAAACAGTTGTAACGGCGTCAGCATCATTCTGCAGGCTCCTTATCCTATTGCCCGGCCAATCTTAACCCTGCACGACGCGCTGTCAATAACACATATGGAAATTCATATGTTATTGAGCGGCCGCGCCGCACATCGTTAAAGTTTCAGCTATCGAATCGATACGGTAAAGCCACTGTTCATGCTCTAAGCAGCACTCTACAATCGCCGCACTGACAACCAGACATCGCCAAGGGGGGCGCCATGTACAATTTTTCACGTTATCAGGCCAAAGAATTGGCATTAGCCTATATGAGCGGCAAACAGCACGATCTCTCGCCGCAGGCATTCCTGCAGCAACTTAAGCAGACGGAAAAGTCATTCGAACATCTGATCAAGTATGGCGCAGAACAGCCGCGTGAAGTGATGATGAAAAGCTTCTGAACCTTGGTACGCCTGGTTTTACTCATATTCTCCATACATAAAATTCGTCTCTGGATACGAATATCATCACAATTCGTATCTGAGTACGAATAATTGACAAATTCGTCTTCAGATGCGAATTTAAATGTCCATTCGTTTTCTGGACAGCCTACTATGAAAGCGCAAATCAGCGTTATCACCGGCGACCTCGTCAACTCACGACGTGTTGACACCCCACGTTACATCGCACAGTTACACACCGAACTCACGGCGCTTCAACAGGCCGGCCTGCTGACGCAGTTTGAAATTTTTCGCGGCGACGCCTTTCAGGCCGTGGGACAGCCCGAGCACGGCCTGTGGCTGGCCGTCTACCTGCGTACCGCCTTAAAAGCGCAACATCATGCCGCGCTCTGGGACGCGCGCATCGCCGTCGGCCTGGGCAAACGCCGGGGCCGGGGCGACGGTTACGGCAGCGCCTTCCTCAATTCCGGCAACGCGCTGGACCTGATGACAAAAAATTGCAGGCTGGCTCTGAAAATTGACAATGAACGCGCCAATGCCATTGTCAGCGATCTGCTGCCGATGCTAGATCATACCCTTAGCCGTTTGTCACAGGCAGAAGCGCAGGTCGTCCAGGCGCGTATGCTGACAACAACCAACGCGCAGGCGGCCGCCGCGGTGCGCAAGGCAGCATCAACCGTCTCCGCAACGCTCAAACGCGCGGCCTATGATGAAATTATCCGGTTCATTGATGCAATTAACAGGATCATTTAAGTATGGCTTTAACCTATGCGCCACTGTTGATCTGGCTGCTGGTGCTCCATCTGCTGGCGGATTTCCCTCTGCAACCGCGCGCCTGGGTGCAGGATAAGGCCCAATACCGCCACCGGTCGCGTTTTTTACTGTTGCACGCCCTGCTGCACGGCGTCGTGGCGGCCTGGGCCGTCGCCGGCTTCGGTCTGCTGCACGGCGGCGTCTCGTCGGCGGATGTGCTGCTGGCGCTGCTGGTGGTCGGCATCAGCCACTACGTGATTGATTTGGCCAAGGTGACGCTGATGGCGCCGATGAAACCGGCGGCAAGCTTCCTGCTGGATCAGGGCCTGCATCTGCTGGTGATTATTCTGCTGTGGCTGGCAATCGTGCCGCACGTAACGACGCTGCTCGAGGCGTTATGGCAGCGTTTCGACGGCTGGCGCGTCGGCCTGACGGCGCTGGGATACGGACTGATTTATATGCCGATGGGGCTGCTGATCGGGCAGTTGCTGGCCAGCTGGACGCCGCAGATGCAGCCGAACGCCAAGACGGACACCGATTCACTGCTGCGCGCCGGCAAACAGATCGGCTATCTGGAAAGAACGCTGATCCTGACCTTTGTGCTGCTGGGGCATATTCCGGCCATTGGCTTTCTGCTGGCGGCCAAGTCAATTTTCCGCTTTGGCGACCTGCGACAGAGCGACGATAAAATGCGTACCGAGTATGTGATGCTCGGTACGCTGTTTTCTTTCACCCTGACGATTATGCTGGGGCTGCTGATTACCCTGTTATGGTAACCGGCAGTCGCCGCTTACAGCCAGGCGCCGAAGCGGCGGATATAGAAGCGCTTCATCAGCTGCGCGACCACGCAGTAGCTGACCAGCGTCGCGGCCAGCCACGGGAAGTACTCCCACGGTAACGGCTGCAACCCCACCCAGGTGCCGAGCGGTGAAAACGGAATATAAATGCCAATCGCCATGATCAGCCCGGTCATCAACAGCACCGGCAGCGCCGCCGTGCTTTGGATAAACGGAATCTTCTGGGTACGCAGCATATGCACCACCAGCGTTTGCGACAGCAGCCCTTCAATAAACCAGCCCGACTGGAACAGCGCCTGGTGCTCAACGCTGTTGGCGGCAAACACAAACCACATCAGCGCATAGGTGGTAATATCAAAAATCGACGACGTCGGGCCAATCCAGATCATAAAGCGCCCGATATTTTTGGCGTCCCATTTGCGCGGCTTACGCAGAAACTCCTTATCCATTTTGTCCCACGGCAGCGACAGCTGTGAGATGTCATACATCAGGTTCTGAATCAGCAGGTGAATCGCCAGCATCGGCAGGAACGGGATAAATGCGCTGGCAACCAGCACCGAGAACACATTGCCGAAGTTGGAACTGGCGGTCATATTCAGATACTTGATGATATTGCCAAAAGTCTCACGCCCCTTGATTACCCCTTCCTCCAACACCATCAGGTCTTTTTCCAATAGGATGATATCCGCCGATTCCTTGGCAATATCGGTGCCGCTGTCCACCGAAATACCCACGTCGGCATCGCGCAGCGCCGGGGCGTCATTGATGCCGTCGCCGAGAAAACCGACGGTATGACCATTCGTCTGCAGCATTTTCAGTACTCGGGACTTTTGCAGCGGCGTCAGCTTGGTGAACACGGTGCGCAGCTCCACCTCCTGCGCCAGCTGACGATCGTCCATCAGCTCAATTTGCGGCCCGGACAGCGGCACCCCCGGCTCCAGCCCGACATCGCGACAAATTTTGCAGGTAATCACCGGGTTGTCGCCGGTCAGCACCTTCACCGCCACGCCATGTTCCTGCAGCGCACCGATCGCCGCTTGCGCGCTTTCTTTCGGCGGATCCAGGAATGTCAGCAGCCCCCGGATCACCAGATCGCGCTCATCCTCCACGCTGAGCGGCAGCGTGCAGCCCTGTACGCCCAGTTCGCGCGTCGCCAGCAGCAGCACGCGGAAGCCGTCCTCATTATATTGATTGGCCAGCGCCATCAGCGCCGCGCGACGTGTCTCATCCAGCGCCACCCGGCAATCCCCCTCTTGCACATGGCTGGCGATGGCGAGCATCTCCTCCACCGCGCCTTTACAGATCAACAGCTGTTGCTGCCGCTCGTCCTGCACCACGATCGACAGGCGACGGCGGATAAAATCAAACGGCAGTTCGTCCACCTTACTGTAACGCCCCAGCGCCTCTATCTCCGGCTTGCCGCGACCGAAACGCACGATCGCCTGATCCATCAGATTCTTCATACCGCTCTGGTGAAAGCTGTTCAGCCAGGCCAGATGCAGCACCTGGCGATCCGAAGCTCCGCTGGCGTCCAGATGGTGCTCCAGAATGATGCGGTCCTGCGTCAAAGTGCCGGTTTTATCGGTACACAGCACGTCCATCGCGCCAAAGTTCTGGATGGCGTTCAGCCGTTTCACCACCACTTTGCGCCGCGACATGGCGATTGCGCCCTTCGCCAGATTGGAACTGACAATCAGCGGCAACATTTCCGGCGTCAGGCCGACGGCGACCGCCAGCGCAAACAGCGCCGCTTCGCCCCAGTCGCCTTTGGTAAAGCCGTTAATCAGCAGCACCACCGGCACCATCACCAGCATAAAGCGAATCAACAGCCAGCTGACGCTGTTGACCCCACGGTCAAATGCCGTTTGCGCCCGGTTACCGACGATCGATTTCGCCAGCGAACCAAAATAGGTCTGCCCGCCGGTGGCCACCACCACCGCGCTGGCGGAGCCGCTGGCGACGTTGGTGCCCATCAGGCAAATATTGGCCATCTCAAGCAGCTCGCTTTCGCTGGCAGCCTCGGCGTCACAGGACTTCTGACTGACACTCCCCAACGTGTCATATTTTTCAATCGGGATGGCTTCGCCGGTCAGAATGGCCTGGCTGATAAACAGATCGCGCGAGCTGAGCAGCCGCACGTCGGCCGGCACCATATCGCCGGCCGACAGCTGAATAATATCCCCCGGCACCAGCTCACGCAGTGGGATTTCCACCACCAGCGACTGCTCACTGAAGCTGCTGCGGCGCAAAACCGTTGCGGTGGTGCGCACCATGCTTTTCAGCGCTTCCGCCGCTTTATTGGTGCGGTATTCCTGCCAGAAGCGCAGCAAACCGCTCAGCGCCACCATAATCAAGATAATGATAACGCCGGTGAGATCGGTTTCTTCACCGTGCTGCGCCGGCAACCAGTAGTCGGTAAAGAAACTGATCGCCGCCAGCACTATCAGAACGAAAATAAACGGATTGTTGAAAGCGCCGAACAGCTGCAACAGCGCATGGGGCGCTTTTTCATGGGCGACCTGATTCTCACCGTAATAGGCAAGCCGTTCCTGCGCATCATCCTGTGTCAGGCCAAGACGGTTGCAGTTTAGCTGCGCCAGCGTCTGGTCAATGCTGTTTTTTGCCTCTTGCGCGATGGCATACGTCTCATGGCCCTGTGAAGGGCGATGAGATTTATTGTTGAAGAAAGTCATAACGCTATACTCTTATATTTATTCTGCGCACAAGGGCACCCCCGCCGATAAAATAATGGCGTCGCGCAGAAGTCATTTATTTAATCACACCTACCGACAGGGAATATTATTCCGCCGGTAACGCAGACAATAAAAATCCGGGATGATCGTCCATGACGCCTCCTTATCACCCAGCGGGTGAAGCACGTTAATCAGAATCAGTTGACCAGGCTGCGCAGAGCATGGTCGAACGCGCGCCGAGCCTGGCTCAGCGCGCGTGCAAAGGGAGGCCTGGAGGGAACAGGCTAAAGCGGAAAAGTGCCATATCGATATCCGAATTTAATCATCCACAACGCACAGGCGGTGGATACGGCGTTATTATTCGGGGATGCACAACACAGAAATACTGGGAAGGTGCTGCCCGCCAGAATCGGCAAGCAACATATCAGAAGGAGATAGTTCAGCTTGCCTTATTTATTTCATCGCAACTAAAACTGTCCAATTAATTTCTCCTGATAGATTTTTCACGAAGTATAATAATGCGGGATTATTAAGTAAAGCAGCTTTTATTAAACGAAGCGTCAACCTGGCGGCAAAATAATTACCGCCGCCGGTAATCTGCCGGAAGCGACCATCACAGCTGCTGTTGCAGCCACGTCAGCAGCCGTTGCACGGCAGGGTGATCATTGGCCTGCGGCCAGACCAGGTAGTAATCGACGCCTTCCGGCCGCCAGGCATCGGCCAGCGCAACCAGCCTGCCGGCGGCAAGCATATCTTTGGCCAGCAGGGTCTTCACCAACGCAATACCAAACCCCTGTTCTGCGGCGCGCAGCAGCAGCCCCGCATCATTGAACAACGCCAGCGTTTGTCCGCACTCCCCTATTCCCCGCGCCTGAAACCATGTGCGCCACGGCGTCACATCATGCTCCAGTAACGGCAGTTCCTCGTCACCTTGCAACAGCGCCGCTTGCCAGCGCTGCGCCAGGTCAGGTGCCGCAACCGGGATAACGTCACCGTCAGCAATCCGCTGCGCCTGCACGCCGCGCCATTCGCCAGCGCCGATGCGAACCGCTGCGTCAAATCCTTGGTGGGCCAAATCCTGCACCGTCAGGGAGGCGTCAATATCCAACACAATATCCGGATGCGCCGCCTGAAACGCGGGCAGACGCGGCAACAGCCAATAATGGGCAAATGACGGCAATACGCTGATGCGCAGCCCCCGGCCGGCGGCGACAGCGCGAGCCCGCAGCACCCCTTGCTCCAGCGCTTGCATCGCCGGCTCTGCGGCCGCCAGCAGTTCGCGTCCGGCGCTGTTTAAACGCACACCGCGGCCGCGCCGTTCAAATAGCCGGTATCCCAGAGCCTGCTCCAGCTGCCGAATCTGCTGGCTGACGGCCCCATGCGTCAAATGAACCTGTAGCGCCGCAGCGCGCAAATTTTCCAACCGCGCGGCAATAATAAAGGTCGGTAAACACTGCAGAGGCAAACGGTCAAATTTCACTGGTTAGCCTTTCTATCCAAAAGCGTCATTCTTTCTCGATTTTCACCGGCTGACAACCCGTTTACTCTACGCTTAACACTCCCTACTCTGACCCGGAGCCGATGATGCATCCAACCCTGCAACAGGATTTAACCCGCTTTCCGCTGATCCTTGATCATACCCGCCGTCTGGCCGAAACCTTTCTGGCCGGCCTGAATGAACGCCCGGTCTGCCCACCGGCAGCGGCGCAACAGCTCAGGCCCGGCGACGATCGCTTATCTGCAGAGGGTGTGGGCGCACAGGCTGCGCTGGACCACTTTTGGCAACATTACGCCGACGGGCTTTCCGCCAGCGCCGGCCCACGTTACTTTGGTTTTGTCACCGGCGGCGCCACGCCCGCCTCACTGGCCGGCGACTGGCTGGTCAGCGTTTTTGACCAAAACAGCCTGCTCAGTCATGACACCATCGCCGCCGCCATCGAACTGGCAACGATTGAACAGCTAAAAAGTTTGCTTGGTCTGCCGGCGGCATTCAGCGGCAGCCTGGTCAGCGGCGCAACGATGGCCAATTTTTGCGGACTGGCGATTGGCCGCCAATGGCTGGGCGCCCAGCGCGGCGTCAACGTGGCGCAGCAGGGCGTGGCGGCGCTGGGCATGGTGCACGTACTCGCCGCCTGCCCGCACTCCAGCAGTGAGAAAGCGCTCGGCATGCTGGGCATCGGCCGCGATGCTCTGACGCCTATTGCCACCCTGCCGGATTCGGAAGCCATCGACCCCGATGCGCTGGAGCGCCATCTGGCCGCACACCCCGCCACGCCGACCATCGTACTGGCCAGCGCCGGAACGGTGAATACCACGGCGTTCGACAATATTTCCCGCCTGCTGGCGCTGCGCGAACGCTATGGATTCTGGTTGCACGTCGATGCGGCATTCGGCGGCGTCGCCGCCTGCTCGCCCGCTTGCGCCCCATTGCTGGAAGGCTGGCAGCAGGCAGACTCCATCACCGTCGATGCACATAAATGGCTGAACGTGCCCTATGACAGCGCCATCCAGTTTACCCGCCATTTGGCGTTGCAGATGCAGGTGTTCCAGAATGTGTCAGCCTATATGGAAGCGCCGGCTCTGCGCCCGGATCATTACCTGCACCTGACGCCCGAAAATTCAAGGCGCTTTCGCGCGCTGCCGCTGTGGATGGCGCTGAAAGCCTATGGCCGTGACGGTATACGCGATATGGTTGAACGCAATATCCTGCTGGCTAAACAGTTGGGCGATGGCCTGACGGCCAGTGAGGGATTCTACCTGCTGGCGCCGGTCAATCTTAACGTGGTGTGTTTCGCACTGACGGACATCACCGACGATGCTGAGGCAGAGCGCGATAACTTTTTAGCACGGCTCGACCGGCACGGCATCATACGCTGTACCGCCACCTACTATCAGGGCCAGCCGGCGATCCGCGCCGCGCTGGTTAACTGGATGACTGAAGAAAGCGATATCGCGCTGGCGCTGGATTCGTTACGGGTCTGCCGGTTTACAGCGAACTAACTGCGGCAGAATGGTCTGCATGCCACGTGGCAAACGCCTGCAGCCGCTGCCTTTGCCGGCCATCGTCGTCAATGTTGTCGACAGCAAGCCAGGCAGTGAATGCCGCACGGCGCTGCGGCCACTCATGGTCCAGCATTGACAGCCAGTCGGTATCCCGGTTGCGCCCTTTGACCACCACGGCCTGACGGAAGGTGCCTTCAAAACTGAAGCCAAAGCGCAGCGCCGCCGCACGCGACGGCGCGTTAAGGTGGTCGCATTTCCACTCGCAGCGCCGATAGCCCAGATCGTCAAAAACATGACGCAGCATCAGAAAAATCGCTTCGCTACCGCTTGCCTGGCGCTGCATCAGCGGCGACCAGTTGATCATGCCCAGCTCAACGACGCCATTGGCCCGGTCAATACGCCAAAAAGCACAGTGGCCAATCGCTCTGCCGCTGCGCTGATCGATCACCGTCATGGTTTTCCGGTCGACGGCCTGAGCCTGGCCCTGCAGATAACGGGTAAATTCATCCGGCGTTTGCGGACGTTCATTAGGAAGGTAAGTCCAGTCGCGGTCGTTATTAGCCAACTGGTAGGCGTGAAACAGCGCCGCGGCATCACGCTGGACATCCAGCGGCTCCAGGCGACAGAATCGCCCGCATAACGCCTGTAGCCCCGGCTCATCTGCGGTTTGCCACTCAGGCAACGCATCGCCGATACATTGACCAAACGGATTATTCCTCACCGTCGACCTCTTCATAGAATGGGTTAGCCCAAGCAAATTAAGCGGAACGTTCGCAGGACGCAAGCGTCACACAGAAAATTTCGGCGGCAATAGTTCAGGAAAACCAATGGGTAGGTGCTCCTCTGTCACATTTTCATTAACGAATCATCAACAAAAAGCTAATTGTTTGTTCCGTATTGTTTTGATGGGCAAAAAATACGCCGGAAATATTAAGGGAATGTGACAATCAAAGGGCTATAATGATACAAAATGAAAAGATTACTATTCTCAACAAAATCGATAACGCACCTAACCCAGTGAATTATAGGAATTTTCTGCTACCAATGGCGTCTGGAAAGAAAAAATACGTACAAAAAACAGGCCGATAACAATCAAAAAAACAACACATGAATTTTTTTTAAGAATTTTCCTAGCAATCTAAAATTTAAAATCGTGACATGATAAACAGACTCGATGAACAGGCGAGCGAGGCTTAGCTGTCTTAGGCTACAGGACGGATGTTGTGATCTGGGGACGCTGACGAAGCGTTATGCTAACTTAAGTCAAACTTATGAATTCATCGGTTTGATAAGGTTAGTCAGAAAATATCATTGAGCCGCTTCGCGTTTGTTGGTAGAACATTCTTAATTAGTGATATTTTGATTTTTTTGCCTTTTGGCTTTCAGGCTTTTTCTCATTATTACCGCGGTAAAACGGATTTAAGTGGGGGTGCAATATGCCAACGATCATTATGGACTCATGCAGCTATACGCGATTGGGTCTAACGGATTACCTGACATCAAACGGTGTGAAAAAACGGCAAATAAACGCCGCGACCGACATTGATAATCTGCACGAGAAGTGCACGCGTTTGAAACCCAGTCTGGTATTTATTAACGAAGACTGCTTCATCCATGAAAGCAACGCAACGGAACGCATTAAACGGGTGATCTCGCTGCATCCGGATACGCTGTTCTTCATCTTTATGGCCATCACCAATGTGCATTTTGACGATTACTTATATGTACGTAAAAATGTCATCATCTCGTCGAAATCGATCAAGCCGGAGACGATGAACCAGCTGCTGAGCCACTACCTGGAACGCAAGCCGGCCACCCGCTCAGAGAAGACCACTCTGGACCAAACGCCCGTCACGCTAAGCCAAACCGAATCAAATATGCTGCGTATGTGGATGTCCGGACAGGGCACCATCCAGATCTCCGACCAGATGCAAATTAAAGCAAAGACGGTCTCCTCCCATAAAGGGAATATCAAACGCAAGATTAAAACGCATAATAAACAGATCATCTATCACGTGGTGCGGTTAACCGATACGCTGACCAGCGGAATATTTGTCAATAGTCGTTAATGACGGGAATATCACCGCAATAATCGGCTATAGCCTGGTTCGAATAACCACAAAATTACGTATGACTACGTATTTTGTCATTAAACATGAAGCGCCTGACTGCGACATTTTTTTGCCGCAGCGGGTTATTCATATTAATGATGACCAGCGCCAGTATACCGGCATGACGTTATCATTACGTAGGGTGAAAATAACCGGAAAAACTACTTTCTGAACGCAGAAACTGGTCAGCTCAGCTAATCTTTCCGCGCATTGCGCGGTTCGACAAAGGTGCCGTCGCGGCTGTCTATCTCATTGAAGAACCATACGCCGGCCGGATAATCCTCCAGGGCCACCAGATACATCGTGCCCTCATTAAAGACTTCCACCGCCAGAATAGTCCCCTGACGCCGCGGACCGCCGTCGGTCTTCACCGTTACCGGATCGTTGACTTTCATCGCTACCTCTCCTCATTCGTTGCTCTCAGTGTATAACACCGTGCGCCACTGACTGGCATCCGGCTACTATTTTATCTGCCGCCGCGACTTTTCGCATTCTTAACACTCTGCCGGCAGAATCTTACACCGCCTACGGGTAGTCTGTATCACGGTGTCTCCCCCCAGAGAGGTGCCTGCAAATGAAGAAGTAACAAGGAACTTTTGCCCGCCAGAATCGGCGGGCTTTTTTTCATCGGCAAATCTCATTTTCAAACCCGGCAACGCCCACATTAATCATAATAAAAACAAATAGTTCCACAACACCTTAAATGATTATCGTAGCGCAACGGATACATACTGGTGCAGATATACAGGCAGCAGATATGTTGCTACGGTGCAGTCAAAAAATTGTGATGTCGTCGTATAAAATTGAGATGTGAGGGAATTGATAAGCACCATTCCATCCGGTTACATTGAACGTACAATGGAATAAAAGGATGCCAAGGATGAGCAAAAGGTCAGACATCATTGATGGTTCGCAAGCCCCTTTCCAAAATAGAGGCTTAGTTTATACGGAAGTACTTGGATGGGTGGATCTTGGACATGCACAAGGTACAGATATTCGTTATCTCCTGAATAAAATTGCGCAAGGAGAAGCATCGGGGAAAGAGTTTTACGATGTCACGTATTCTCAGGGCATGACATCACGATGGGGCCTTGTTCGCTCAGGGAAGGTAATGACGTGGCAGGTCAAACATGGCCGCCACGATTATGAACAGAAAAGCATCGCTCTGGCGATGATGATGTCGATGGCATTAAGATTTGAGTCGTTCCAAAGCTCATTTCCTAATAATCTGGTGACCGACAGCGGATTCAGTGGTGAAGATCTGGTCTCTGACCTGTTAGGGTTTTATCGCGTAGTATCTGTCCATAACCCTTTCCACCTGTTACGTCCAGTCAGTAAAGCAAAAGCCCTAAGGCGCTGGGATCATTATGGCAAAATCGGCAATTGGAAAAACAAGACGTTTCTGCCCCTCCTGTTCCCCGATCCAGAAAAATTCCCTAACGCTAAACCGTATAAAAGCGTTCTTCCCTCGTTTATGCGTACGGTCGTTCCTTATAGCGATTTTCAGTCTGGGAACGTGATGCTTCCCCAGCATGATAAAACCTTTATAGTTTTAGGTGCCGACAACAACAGGAGTGGTCTGTGAGAAAAAGTGTAGCTGTAGCGATGGGCGTAATATTAGCCGCCGGTATGGTACTGACAGCGGTCTTGCCATACGTGAAGATGGAATTTGCCAGCAGCGCCCACTATACCGAACAAGATACGCGGGAGTATGAATATTACACACCGGACCTGTTAAAAAAAATACCAAAAATTTCAAAAGATTATGAGTTTAATTATAGCAATATCAGTGGTCCGCAGGCGTTTGTATTCGGTATACAGTTCAACGGCACAACCGATACCAGCAAGATTCGCGACTACCTGACTTCTGAAGGTTATGAACCACAGAAGCAATGCCAGACAGAAGCTGAATGCTGGCGCTCTCCACACAGCAAAGATGTCGTATCTTTTTATCAATCAACGGAATTAAATTTAGTGAGTGTCGAAATTTATCGCAGTGAGTATACCGAGTAACCACGGTGAAACAGGGGTTGGATTCGCCTTCCCTGGTTTACAGGCCTGGCCTGTAGGCGATCGATTGGTTATGCGAAGCGCCACTAGAGAAGTGCTCTTCATCCAACAAAAAATCTTTTCCACCAGACACAAAAAAACCCGCCTTGGCGGGTTTTTAGTTAATCAGCGTGGATGCCGATTAGATAGCGGTAACGTTAGCCGCAGATGGACCTTTAGCGCCGTTCTCGATAGAGAACTGAACGTCCTGGCCTTCAGCCAGAGTTTTGAAGCCGTTACCCTGGATTGCAGAGAAGTGTACGAACACGTCTTTGCTGCCGTCTGCAGGAGTGATGAAACCAAAACCTTTAGACTCGTTGAACCACTTCACTTGACCTTTGATCATGTTGGACATGTCGATTTCCTTTAATAAAATATGTTAGCCGCCATCGGCAGCGTTAAATAGCCGGTTATCAGTTACTTATGGAGGCACCGGAAAGGAAATTCGTCAAAGAAGGTTATCAGGGATAACGCTCTAGATTTGAACTACTTTACTCAAAATGTCGTGCATAAATAGGTCTGTACCAACAGGCCGCCTGCATTAACGCACGACGGGCGTTTAATAGCAACCCTTTTCGTCATCGGCGGCGTTAAAGTCCGTCATTTGTTCAGTTTTTACGCCTTATGCGTGTTTTTAGCTCACAGCGCGTTATTTTTACCTATCTCCTCCCCGCGACGGCTTTCGGAGTTATCCCTATATCCTCTTACTGTCCAAGGCCATAAGATACCGGTATGTTCACCACGCCTCCTGGTGATGGACACTACAAGCTGTGTTGTAAATTTTTATGCGCCTCCCTATAGGCGCTTTTTTTATCTCTGCGTTCCGGATCCGCGCTTCAGGAATCTTCTCATTGCCGTTCAACGTGACTTCCGTCACAAATATGCCCCTTCCAGGGCATTTTACCGAGGTCATGTTATGGCGACTGAATACTTATTACTTTTGGCCGGTTTGGCCGGCATCGCAGGTTTTGCGATGTATAAACACTTCAAAGGCGTCAAAAAAAGCAGTTTGGTGCGTCCAAACGACCGCTAAGCGATACCTTGCCGGGGAAAGGCCCGGCTTGTCCTTCCGCCATGCCGTAACATTAACGTCACACTGCCGTCACAATAAAGCCATATGATAATAAGCGCCCTATCCTTATCGGTTTATTCCAGGGATCGTCTATGGCTACAATAAAAGCAGTTAACCATCAGCAGGCGGAAACACTTATCCGTTCCGGCACGGCGAAAAAAATTGAGCTGGCGTACGATATCGGCAGCGATGATTTCTTTCAGCTCGCCAGTTTATGGTGCGATCGCGGCGCCAAAATTACCAAGGGAAAAGAGCACTTCGTTGTTTCATTGAAAGGATTTCGCATTCCTCCTAATGATTAATCCTACGCCGCTTCCGGCGGCGCTTTACTGCTTTCTGACCGTCAAGCGCCCTTTCTTCTACATCCTCCGCATCGGCTTGCTGTAACATTCTCATCATGCTGTCCCGCAACGCTTATCTACACTGAGAGTAGCATCGCCTCATTCAATAAGGAGAACCGCATGACCGTCACACACCTGCCCGAGCAGATGCGCGTTATTGAGATTACCGCCGCCGGCGGCCCGGAAATGCTGCAGCCCGCCGTGCGCCCGCTGCCAGAACTGGCGCAGGGAGAAATTTTGGTCAAGGTCGCCGCCGCAGGGGTTAACCGTCCGGACGTACTGCAGCGGCGCGGACACTATGCGCCACCGCCGGGCGCATCCGATATCCCGGGGCTGGAGATCGCCGGGGAGGTGGTCGCCGTCGGCACAGGCGTCCAGCACTATCACGTCGGTGACAGCGTTTGTGCCCTGATCGCCGGCGGCGGCTACGCCGAATACTGCAAGGTGCATGAAAGCAACACACTGCCGGTTCCCAAAGGCTTCAGCATGACAGAAGCCGCCGCCATTCCGGAAACCTTCTTCACCGTCTGGGTGAACGTCTTTCAGCGCGGTCACCTGCAGGCCGGTGAAACCGTTCTGATCCACGGCGGCACTTCCGGGATCGGCACGGTCGCCACCCTGCTGGCCAAGGCGTTTTGCGCCCATGTGATCACCACCGTCGGTTCAGAAGAAAAACGCGCCGCCAGCCTGGCGCTCGGCGCCGATGCGGCGATCAACTACCGCACGGAAGACTTCGTCGAACAGACGATGAAAGCGACCAACGGTAAGGGCGCCAATGTGATTGTCGATCTGATCGCCGGAGAGTACCTGGCGAAAAACTATCAGGCAGCGGCGATGGAGGGGCGCATTGTGCAAATCGGCACCCAAAACGGCGTGGTGAAAGAGCTCAACCTGATGCCGCTGCTGCTGAAGCGCCTGACGCATACCGGCTCCACCTTACGCGCGCGCAGCGTGCAGGATAAAGCACAAATCGCCGCCGACCTGCAGCAAAAAGTCTGGCCGCTGCTGGAGCGCGGCGCCATCAAACCGCAAATCTTTCAGACCTTCCCGCTGGCGCAGGCGGACGAAGCGCACCGGCTGATGGAATCCAGCGCGCACATCGGCAAGATTATGCTCACCCTATAACCCTTGCCCCACCCTGCGGTGGGGCAAGGCATCAGGCGCCGGGGGCGTGGACGTCCGCCGGCGTGGCGTCGGTGCTGGCCAGTTTCTCCTGAGCCAGCGCCTCATCCTCGCTCTCCCGCTGCAGGCTCTCTTGCTGTGCGCCCTTCTTCGGCGAGTACACCAGTTCGGCCATGATCGGGAAGTGGTCAGAGCCAATCGAGGGCAGGCGGCGCAGGCTGCCCAGCACAAAATCATCGCTGTGAAAAACGTGGTCCAGCGGCCAGCGTAAAAACGGATAGCCGGCATGGAAGGTGCTGTACATGCCGCGACCGCGGCGCGGATCAAGCAGCCCGCTGATTTTCAGGAATAACCGCGTGGTGGTGGACCAGGCGACATCGTTCAGATCGCCGGTGACGATCACCGGCGTTTTGGCATCGACCACGCTTTTTCCCACCAGCACCAGTTCTGCATCGCGGTCTTCCGATTCATCATTCTCCGTCGGGCTGGGCGGCATCGGGTGTACGCAGTGCAAGCGCACCTGCGGCCCGTTGTCCAACTGCACCAGCATATGCATCGACGGAATCTCCTTATCCACCAGATACTGAATCTCCGCGTCGCTCAGCGGCAGACGCGAATAGACGTGCATGCCGTACAGGTTGTCCTGCGGGCATTTCAGCGTATAGGGGTAATCCTGTTCCAGCGGCGCCAGCTGTTGCTCCCACCAGCCGTCGGTTTCCACCGCCACCAGCACGTCCGGCCGCTCCGCCGCCGCCAGCGCCAGCAGCTTTTCCGCATGGCGGTTCGGCGTCAGCACATTGGCGACCAGTATGCGCACGCGCGGCTTTTTCTCATAACCGGTAAAATCCAGCACCTGCGGCTTGCTCAGCGCCGTATAAGGATAAATCCAGCGCGCCTGATAAATCACACAGGCCAGATTGACTACCGCCAGGCCCCAGACCCACGGCGATGACCAGGGCAGCAGCGTCACATTCAGCAACAGCGTCAATAACGCCAGCGCCAGTATCTGCAAACGGGGGAAATCCCATACGCGAACCCACCAGGCCGGATGCGTTGAAATCGGCGCAATGGTCACCAAGGCCAATAAACACGTCAGTATTGAGATAATCCCTGTCACGCTACGTTCCTCTTCTTTTTAGTTAATCGTCGGCGGGTTTACGCGCCGACCTGCCGCACACATCTATGCGGCAGCCAAAAGGTTGCCACAAACCACCAGGGTTCCGCCAGCGGCGGTGAAAGGAATATTTTGCGTATAAAGCGAGGAAATTCTGTAAGTCGTCTGCGGCGCAGACGCAGATGGCAGGAGATAAACATGCCCCGGCAAGCCGGGGCATCGAGGCTTAGCTGAACAGTTTACCGACGTAGTTGGCCAGTTCGTCCTGTTTCACTTCACCGTTTGGCGAGGCTTTATCCGCCAGCGTCGGCAACAGCTGCGCCACGGTTTCAGACGCCTGGTGGCTGTCAACGCCCAGTTTGGCGGCCAGTTGCGCAATGGCGTCACTGCCCAACGCCTGCTGAACGTGATCGCCGCTGATGGACTGGTTTTCACCGTTGCCCAGCCAGGAGCCGACGATATCGCCCAGCTGTCCCTGCTGCAGTTTGTTCAGGATTGCCTGCAAACCACCCTGCTGCTCAACCCACTGCAGAATGGCCGCGATATCAATCCCGCCTTTACCGCCATTACCCAATGCATTACCCAGCACGTTGCCTAAAACATTGCCTAATGCGCCATCTAACAAACCCATAGTATTCCCCTTCTCAGATCGCCGGCCATGCGCCGGGCGATCGTCACCTGTAATAAAACGAAAAAGGGCCGCCGTGGGCGACCCTCATTGATCAGCACCGGATTAGCTTCTGATCTTTCTGTAGACAAAAAGCACCACCAGGGCACCGATCACGGCAACCACAAAGCTGCCCAGGTTAAAGCCATCGACGCGGCCCATACCGAAGAAGGTACTGATCCAACCGCCGACAACTGCACCGATAATACCCAGGATGATGGTCATGATAAAGCCGCCGCCATCTTTGCCCGGCATAATCCACTTAGCCAGAATACCGGCGATTAAACCAAAAATAATCCAAGAAATGATGCCCATTTGTACTCTCCCTATTTACTTTTTGCCTAAAAGGAAACCGACGACCAGTCCAACAACGGCGCCGGCGCCAACCCCAGCCCACGGGTTGTCTTTGACATAACGACAAGAACAATCGACAGCGTCCTTCACACAGGCGCGCACTTCACATGCGCACCCTCTGGCGCTGCCGCATGCCGATTCTACACGATCTTTACTGTCATTTTTAACAAACATTTCAATTCCTTAGCATAACATAATCTGGAAGCCCCGCATCACACCGCGTGTGAGCGCGTCTTTCCGCCTTATGTTTCACCTGCTCCGCCGCCCGCATACGCCGCCGGCAGCGACAGGGTGCCCAACGAAACGACGCGTTTGCACTCTATTACTATAGTCAAAAATCAGCGCGTTACCTATTTCACGTCGTCTGAATCATCAGGCCACTTTCACATACGCCGACACCGGGTGTGAAATGGCATTAAAGGGAAAAAGTCGATCGGTTGATTCAAATTATATTATTATCATTCACCAAATCCATCTTTGAGAAAAAAACGTAACAGCAGGAAGTTGAAAGCAAATGTTATTAAGCCCAACTTTTGAGCGCTCTTTCTTGCGCCCTCGATACTGGCTGCTTTGGATCGGTCTCGGCATACTCTATCTGTTAGTTCTTCTCCCCTACCCGCTTATTTATCGCCTCGGCCATCTGCTCGGCAGAGTCGCCAAACGCTTTATGCCGTGCCGGGTAAAAATAGCCCGACGTAATCTGGAACTGTGTTTCCCCGATATGCCCGCCGCGGAACGCGAAGCCTTGGTGACCCGCAACTTTGAGTCGGTCGGCATGGGCCTGTTTGAGGTCGGCATGGCCTGGTTCTGGCCCGACTGGCGGATTTCCCGCTGGTTTACCGTCAGCGGCATGGAAAATATGCAAAAAGCGCGCGAAGGCGGCAGAGGCGTCCTGCTGATCGGCATGCATTTCCTGACGCTGGAGCTGGGGGCGCGCATTTTCGGCATGCAGAACCCGGGCATCGGCGTGCATCGCCCGCATAACAACAAGCTGATGGAGTATGTACAGACCTGGGGCCGCCTGCGCGCCAACAAATACATGATCGACCGCAAGGACGTAAAAGGCATGATTCGCTGTCTGAAACAGGGCGAAATCATCTGGTACGCGCCGGACCATGACTACGGCCGGAAGAGCAGCGTGTTTGTGCCGTTTTTCGCGGTGCCGAACGCCGCCACCACCACCGGCACCTATCTGCTGGCGCGCATGGGCCGGCCGGCCATCGTACCTTTCGTGCCGCGCCGTCTGCCGCACGCCAAAGGCTACGAACTGATCATTCAGCGGCCGCTGGACGATTTTCCGCTGGATGACGACACCAAAGCGGCCGCCTACATGAATAAAGTGGTAGAGGAGCAGGTTTTACTCGCCCCTGACCAGTATATGTGGCTGCATCGCCGTTTCAAGACGCGTCCCGCAGGCGAAGCGTCCCTCTACTAGTTGTCCGATTGCGCCGTTTCGCAAAACGGCGCAATCAGCCGGCCGAACCAGTCGGCAAAGGCGCTGAAACGCGCCGTGCGCTGGCGACGGTGCGGATACAGCAGCGCAAGGTTCATCGCCGGCGCACGCGCCTGCGGCAAGACTTCCACCAACTGTCCGTCATCCAGATAGTGCTGTACGTCAAAACGCGGGATTTGAATCAGCCCCATCCCTGCCAGACAGCAGCCGATATAGTTCTCCGCATTATTCACCGTCACCCGGCTGGGGATCGCCTTTTCCATCCGTTCCCCATGCTGCCACCACTGCCAGACGCTAGCCGTCATCAGGCTCGGCTGGGCATAGCCCACCGCCCAATGCGCCGTCAGCTGATCGGTATGCAGCGGTACGCCCTGCTGCTGCAGGTATGCCGGGCTGGCACAGTTGATCATGCCCAACCGCCCCAGGCTCTGGCTGACCAGACTGCTGTCATGCAGTTCCCCCACCCGCACCACGCAGTCCACCCCTTCCTGCACCAGATCGATATGGCGATCGCTGGCGCTGAGGAACAGTTGGATATCGGGGTAGCGGGTAAAGAAATCCGGCAGCGCCGGCACGATAATGCGCCGCGCAATGCGGCTGGGCACATCCACCGTCAGACGGCCGCCGATCGAGGCATCCGACGGCAAGAACAACCGATCCAGCGCCGCCATCTCATCGAGCAGGATGCGCGCGCGCTCCAACAGGCGCTCGCCGTCGCTGGTCAGCTGCACCCGCCGCGTCGTGCGGTGGAACAGCCGGGCGCCCATCTCGTGTTCCAGCTGCTGGATCGCCGATGACGCCGTGGTTTTCGGCATCAGCATTATTTCCGAGGCACGCACAAAACTGCCCACTTCGGCGACCTGGATAAATACCCGCAGTCTCCCTATTTTATCCACCGGCGCCTCATGCTGTGGCCGCAGCGTGACGCCGCGACCAGGTTGAACGATATTGTCAATTACCGGGTAGTATAGCCGCCGTTGGCAAACAGCGTTTGCCCGGTGATCCACCAGCCGTCAGTCACCAGGAATTTCACAATCGGCGCAATATCTTCAATATCGGTCAGGCCGGTTTTAGAGAACTTGCTCAATGCCGCCGCGCTGCGGTGATAGGCTACCGCTTCCTCACTTTCCTGCCCGTAGAAGAACGGCGTATCCATAGGACCCGGCCCGATGGCATTGACGCTGATTCCCCGTTCGCCAAACTCTTTCGACGCGGCGCGGGTGAAGTGCTCTACCGGCGCCTTACTGCCGGGATAAACCGCATAAAACGGCGTATAGGCCGCCAGCAGCGAACTGACAATGGTGACAATCCGACCGTTGTCCGCCAGGTGTTTCCCCGCCTGCTGAATAAAGAAGAACGCCGCTTTGGCATTCACGTCAAAGCTGGTGTCGTAATCCGCCTCGGTCACCTCGGCGATCGGCTTTTTAATCACCAGCCCGGCGGTGTTGATCGCAATATCCACCTTGCCGAAAGCGTTGACCGCCTCTTCAAACAGCCGGGCGACGTTGGCCGGCCGTGAAAGGTCGCCCTGTACGGCGATCGCCTGCGCGCCTGCGGCCTTAACCGCCGCCAGCGTCTCTTCCGCCGCCGGGCGGCTGCCGTCGCTGTTATAATGCACCACGACCGCCGCCGCGCCGTTTTGCGCCAGATCGCGCGCCACCAGCCCGCCCAGGTTTTTCGCGCCGCCGGCGATCAGTACTACTTTGCCATCAAGAGATTGACTTCCCATAACCATAAACTCCTTGAATGAAGGTGCTGTTGAGTCGTTGAGTATAGGAAGGCTTTTCGTGCAGATAATCGGCAAAAACCGGGATGCACTGTCCCGCTTTTTCGTTTAATCACGTCACATACGCAGAGCGTGATCCCCCGCGCGGTCTTCCTGTCGCCAGGCGCTACACTGATCAATCACGTCCGGCAACAGTTGCCGGGCGTAACCATTTTTCAGCGCCCTCAGGCGGTGGACGCTGGAACTAATCCGAGGGGCATACCATGCAGATTCAACCCTATCTGTTCTTTAACGGTAACTGCGAACAGGCGATTAATTTTTACGTCGAGCAACTGGGCGCCAAACTGGAAATGCTGATGCGCTATAAAGATCTGCCCGCCGAAGCGAAACAGGACGACATGCCGGAGGTCAATCCGGAAGCGGTGATGCACGCGCACCTGTTGATCGGCGACGGCGCGCTGATGGCCTCCGACGGCTGCCCGCAGGAAGACGGCGACAACAGCGCCCACCGGGGCTACTCGCTGTCGCTAAACCCCAGCAGCGTGGAGCAAGGTAAAGAAATTTTTAACAAACTGGCGCAGGGCGGCACGGTCACCATGCCTTTTCAGCCTACGTTCTGGGCCAAAGGTTTCGGCATGCTGACCGACCAGTTCGGCGTCAACTGGATGATTAACGTGGAATAAGCCCATAGGCCTGCAGCGGGCGTCAGCGCGAGTGATGCCAGCTGTAGGCCGCCATGGCGAACAGCACAAACAGCAGCGTCAGCAGCAGCAGCGCCAGCCGCCAATAGGGTGACCGCCGACGCCGCACGGCGATTGCCATTATCACGGCCAGTCCCCCCAGCGTCAGCGGATAATAAACCGTCAGCGTCAACAGCGTAATGATAATGTAGTCCGACACCGCTCCCCTTCCTGTATTAATCAGTTAACTTGTACTAAATTTATCTCTTCCGCGCCCGCCTGGCCGGTGGGTGCCTACGCAGCGTCACCCAACGCCTTACTCGTATTAATCACTACCCGATAATCAGGATGATATGACGCAACCGCCTTCAGAGTCAGCGAAATCCAGCACCTCGCCGTTACTGTTTCAGGCCGCCGTGTTCGTAGTTATCGTCGTCGTTACGCTGCTGGTATTTAACATCTGGCAAGGCTGGCATGCCCGCAAGCTCGACCTGCAAAGCGCGGATAACGGCGCCTCCAACCTGGCGCGCTCGCTGGCGCAGCATGCCTACGACACTTTCAAACAGGTGGATAACGGCCTGCTGGAACTGAAAGAGCGCGCCGAACATGACGGCCTCAGCGCCGCGCAGCAACGGCGCCTGCAAAAAGTGATGCGCGATCAGGTCAATAATTCGCCGCAGCTGCACGGCAGCTTTATCTTTGACGCACAGGGGCGCTGGGTGGTGACCTCGTTCGGCCGGACCGGCGCCCACGCCAATAACGGCGACCGCGCCTATTTCCAATATCATAAACACCACAATGATAATAATTTCTATATCGGTAAAGTGATCCGCAGCCGCTCCACCGACGATCTGGTGATCCCCATCTCACGCCGGCTCAATAACCCGGACGGCAGTTTCGCCGGCGTGGTGCTGGCCACGCTGTATGTCGATTATTTCCGCAACTTTTACGATGATTTCACCCTTCAGAGCCAGGATACGCTCAGCCTGCTGCTGGCGGACGGCACCATTTTATACCGCCGCCCTTACGCGCCGGAAAGTATCGGCAAAAACGTGGCCCTCGGCGTACTGTTCCGGCAGATTCTGCCGTATTCGGCATTCGGCAACGCCACGCTGGTGTCGCAGTTCGACGGCGTGGAGCGTATTTACGGCTACTCCCGCGTACCGCATTACCCGCTGGTGATCGCCGCCGGGCTGTCGAAGCACGATGTGCTGAGCAGCTGGCGCAAGGACACCGGCCTGTTCGCCCTCGGCGGCGGTATACTGCTGGCGATCTTGCTGGCGCTGGGTATTACGCTGATCCGGCAAATCAATCACAGCCTGCAGACGGAAGCAGAACTGGTGCGCACCCGCGATCAACTGACGCAGATGAATCAGACGCTGGAAGAGCTGGCGCTGCTGGACGGCCTGACCGGGCTGGCCAATCGCCGCCGCTTCGATATGGCGCTGGCCAATCACAGCAACCATGCCGCACGCTATGCGCGCAATCTGGCGCTGCTGATCCTGGATATCGACTATTTCAAACAGTACAACGATATCTACGGCCACGTCGCCGGCGACCGCTGCCTGCAGCAGATCGGCCGGCTGCTGAACGCCATGCCCAATCGCGTCGGCGACCTGGTCGCACGCTATGGCGGTGAAGAGCTGACAATCATCCTGCCGGATACCGACCTGGCGGGCGCGATGGGCTGCGCCAAGCGGGTGCTGGAGCACGTACGACAGCTGCAGGTCCCCCACGAAGGCAGCCCGCTGGGCCTGATTACCGTCAGCATCGGCGTTGCCGTTCAAACGCCTGGCGATGCCGGCAGCACGCCGGTCGCACTGATTAAACAGGCGGATGCGGCGCTCTATCAGGCCAAGAAAAACGGTAAGAACCAGGTCTGCCACGCCTGACGACAACGCCAATAAAAACGGGGCCGCAACGGCCCCGGATAAAGAGAAACGGCTTATTGCGCCTCGGCTGACGGAAAATCTCCCTGCTGCCGCGCCACCAGCGTTAAAATACTGTACAGCGCCACCGCCTGCTGATGCTGGTTCAGCACCTGCACATCCCACACCACCACGCCGTGCGGCCTATCCTCCGCATTTTTCTGTGGCTTGCGGATCTTTTTCTTGCAGGTCAGCCGCACCTGAATGGTGTCGCCGATCTTCACCGGTTCGATGAAACGCAGATTTTCCATGCCGTAGTTGGCGATCACCGGCCCGACGCCCGGGTCGACAAACAGCCCCGCCGCGGCGGAAACCACAAAGTAGCCATGGGCCACGCGCTCGCCGAACAGCGACTCCGCCGCGCCGAGCTTATCCATATGGGCATAGAAATGGTCGCCGCTCAGGCAGGCGAAGTTGACAATATCCGCCTCGGTGACCGTGCGGCGCGCGGTCAGCAGGCTTTCGCCGATCGGCAGCTGTTCAAAATACTTGCGGAACGGATGAACCGGCGATTCCAGCGCCTCGGCGCCGCGCACCCACTCCTTGCCAATCGCCGCCAGCATGCTCGGGCTGCCCTGCAGCGCGGTACGCTGCATATAGTGTTTCACCGCCCGCAGGCCGCCCAGCTCCTCGCCGCCGCCGGCGCGTCCCGGCCCGCCGTGCATCAGCATCGGCAACGGCGAACCGTGGCCGGTGGACTCTTCCGCCGCCGCACGGTCCAGCACCAGCATCCGGCCATGGGCGCAGGCGGCGGCGCGGATAAAGCGCGTCGCCACGGCGGCATCGGCGGTGACCAGCGAGCCGGCCAGGCTGCCTTGCCCCAGCAGCGCCAGCTCAATCGCCTGCTCGCCGCTGTCGTACGGCATCAGCGTAGCGACCGGGCCAAAGGCCTCAATATCGTGCACCGCGCCGTTACGCAGCGGCTCGGCGCAGTACAACAGAGTTGGCGGGTAGAACGCGCCCTGGCGATCGTCATCGCCCTGCGCGCTGAATGACTGCAGGCTGGCGCCGCATAGCGGTTCACAACCGTTGTGCAGCAGCAGTTCAACTTTCTGCTGCACATCATCCCGCTGCTCCAGGCTGACCAGCGCCCCCATCCTGACCTGCTCCAGCCGCGGGTCGCCGACCTTCACCGCGGCCAGGCGCTGCAACAGCGCCTGTTTCACCGCCTCAACCTGCGTCGCCGGCACCATCACCCGGCGGATGGCGGTACATTTCTGCCCCGCCTTGCTGGTCATCTCACGGCAGACTTCTTTAATAAACAGCGCAAACTCCGGCATCTCCGGCGTCACATCCTCTCCCAGCACGCAGCAGTTCAGCGAGTCGGCCTCCATGGTGAACGAAATCGATTTTTCCAGCAGCCGCGGGTGGGCGCGCAGCTGCCGGCCGGTCTGCGCCGAGCCGGTAAAGGTCACCGCATCCTGATAGTCCAGATGGTCAAACAGATCGCCGACGCCGCCGCAAATCAGCTGCAGCGCCCCGTCCGGCACCAGACCGCTGTCGATAATCAGCTGCACCATCGCCTGCGTCAGCTGCGCGCTGGCGGTGGCGGGCTTCACAACCGCCGGCATACCGGCCAGCCAGGTCGGCGCCAGTTTTTCCAGCATGCCCCAGCAGGGGAAGTTGAAGGCGTTAATATGCAGCGCCACGCCGGGGCGCGAGGTCAACACGTGACGCGCCATAAACTGGCCCTGTTTCGATAACGGAATCGGCTCGTCTTCCGGCCACAACGTGTCGTCCGGCAGCTCGCGCCCGGCCAGGCCGGCGTAGGCAAACAGCGTGGCGATGCCGCCTTCAATATCCACCCAGCCGTCGCTGCGCGTCGCGCCGGTCTGGTAGGAGATCTCATACAGCGTCTCTTTATGCGCCAGCAGATACTTCGCCACCGCCTTCATCATCTGCGCGCGCTGCTGGAAGGTCATCGCCGCCAGCGCGCGGCCGCCCTGCTCCCGCGCATAGTTCAGGCTGTCAGCCAGCGGCAGCCCCTCAGAGCAAACCTGATACAACGGCTCGCCGGTGAGCGCGTGACGGATCTCGCGAGCCGGCCCCTGGCCGTATAGCCAACGCCCCGAGAGGTAACTGTTCAACTGCTGCATGCGGCTTCTCCTGAATTCATAAAGTGACGTCATAAAGCGTAATTACGTATCACATATTTTCCAGTCATCGCCAAGTTAAAATTTAACAAAAAACAAACAACGGGAGTGTAAAGCTGGCCGTACGTCAGCAGCCGTGCGAATTTAAGGCACAAAAAAGTAAATACAAATCAATAAAATAAGAAAGTTAGTTGTGAGGGCCGTCGCAAAACCCTAAGAACCTTGTTTGATCTTTAGGTTATCAACTTGTAGCTTTATGGTTATTAAAGTGATTCACATTTTTATTATTCACTTTAAAAATACGAATCATCAATGAGGTAACCATGACCACCGACGCACAACATCAGCAGCATTTCGACGCCAAGCTGGCCGCCGATATCTCCATCGAGGCCAAAGACTGGATGCCGGACGCCTACCGGCAAAACCTGATCCGTCAGATCGGCCAGCACGCGCATTCGGAAGTGATCGGCATGCTGCCGGAAGCCAACTGGCTGACCCGCGCCCCGACCCTGCGGCGCAAAGCGGTGCTGCTGGCCAAGGTGCAAGACGAAGCCGGCCACGGCCTCTACCTGTACAGCGCCGCCGAAACGCTGGGCTGTTCGCGTCAGGACATCTACCAAAAGATGCTCGACGGCAAGATGAAATACTCCTCCATTTTTAACTACCCGACGCTGAACTGGGCCGACGTCGGCGTGATCGGCTGGCTGGTCGACGGCGCGGCCATCGTCAATCAGGTGGCGCTGTGCCGCGCCTCTTACGGCCCGTATGCCCGTTCAATGGTGAAAATCTGTAAAGAGGAGAGCTTCCACCAGCGTCAGGGCTATGAGGCGGTGATGGCGCTGGCGCACGGCAGCGAACAGCAAAAGGCCATGCTGCAAGACGCCATTAACCGCTTCTGGTGGCCGGTGCTGATGATGTTCGGCCCCAGCGACAACGACTCACCGCACAGCGCGCAGAGCATGGCGTGGAAAATCAAACGCCACAGCAACGACGAGCTGCGGCAGAAGTTTGTCGACAACACCGTTCCACAGCTGGAAGCGCTGGGCATGACCGCCCCCGATGCGGATCTGACCTGGGATGAAGCCAGCGGCCACTACCGCTTCGGCGACATCGACTGGAGCGAGCTGTACCAGGTGATCAAGGGCCAGGGCCAGTGCAACCACGAACGCCTGCAGGCCAAACGTCAGGCCTGGGAAAACGGCGCCTGGGTGCGCGAAGGCGCCATGGCGCACGCCGAAAAAAACCGCACGCGAGCGGCTTAACAAGAGGATTCTTCCATGACTCACGTCGAATGGCCGCTGTATGAAGTATTTATCCGCAGCAAACAAGGACTGGCGCATCGTCACGTCGGCAGCCTGCACGCCGCCGACGACCGGATGGCGCTGGAAAATGCCCGCGACGCCTACACCCGGCGTAACGAAGGCTGTTCCATCTGGGTGGTGCAGTCCTGCCACCTGATCGCCTCGCAGGCCGAAGATCGCGACGCCTTTTTCGATCCGTCGGAGGACAAAATCTACCGTCACCCGACGTTTTACACCATTCCCGACGGCATCAAGAACATGTGAGGCGGCCATGACGCAACGCGATCCCCGTATTACCTATCTTTTGCGTCAGGGCGATACGCCGCTGATTCTGGCGCAGCGCCTGTGCGCCTGGTGCGGCCACGCGCCGGAGCTGGAGATCGATCTGGCGCTGGCGAATATCGGCCTCGATCTGCTCGGCCAGGCGCGCAATATTCTCAGCTACGCCGCGACGCTGATCGGCCCCGAATGCAGTGAAGACCAGCTGGCCTTCGGCCGCGACGAGCGCGAATTCCATAACCTGCTGCTGGCCGAACAGCCAAACGGCGGCTTCAACGATACGCTGGTGCGCCAGTTCCTGCTGGATGCCTACCACCTGCTGCTGCAGCGCGAACTCAGCCGCAGCCGCGATCCGCAGCTGGCGGCCATCGCCGCCAAATCGCTGAAAGAAGCGGAATACCATCTGCGCTTCAGCCAGGGCTGGATGATCCGCCTCGGCGACGGCAGCGAAACCAGCCATCAAAAAATTCAGCAGTCGCTGGATGCGCTGTGGCGCTTTACCGCCGAACTGTTCCACGCCGATGACACCGAGCTGATGCTGGCCGAACAGGGCATCGCCGCCGACCCGCGTCAGCTGCAGGCGCCGTGGCAGGAACTGGTGAACGATACGCTGCGCCAGGCGACGCTGACGCTGCCGGAGCAGCCGGCGTTCCGCCTCGGCGGCAAACAGGGCCAGCACAGCGAGCACCTCGGTTTTATCCTCGCCGAGATGCAGTTCCTGCAGCGCGCCTACCCCAACTGCAACTGGTAGCGAGGTGACTGATGATCCTCCCCCACTTGGAACCCGCCGAGATCCCGCAGATCTGGCACTGCCTACAGCAGATCAGCGACCCGGAACTGCCGGCGCTGTCGATTACCGATCTGGGCATGGTGCGCAAGGTGGAACGTGACGGCGACGGCTGGCGCATTATCTTTACGCCAACCTATTCCGGCTGCCCCGCCAGCGAATTTTTGCAGGACGCGATCAAACAGCGGCTGGCCGCCGCCGGTTTCAGCCCGGTGACGGTCGCTATCCGGCTCGATCCCGCCTGGACCACCGACTGGATGAACGCCGACGCGCGCGCCAGGCTGCGCGCCTACGGCGTCGCGCCGCCGCAGGGCCATACCTGCGATAGGCCGGACAGCCACGGCCCGGTGCAGTGCCCGCGCTGCGGCAGTGACAATACCGAGAAAATCAGCGAGTTCGGCTCCACCGCCTGCAAAGCGCTCTACCGCTGCTGTGCCTGCCGCGAGCCGTTCGATTATTTCAAATGCATCTAGGAGCGCAGAACATCATGACGGTTTTTCATCGCCTGAATGTCGCCGCTATTGAACGCGAAACGCCGGACGCCGTCGCCATTACCCTGCGCGTGCCCGACGAACTGAAAAGCGCCTACCGCTATACCCCCGGCCAGCACCTGACGCTGAAAGCCAGCCTCGACGGCGAAGAGCTGCGCCGCTGCTACTCGATCTGCAGCGCGCCGCAGGACGGGCTGCTGCAAATCGGCGTCAAGGCCATTCATCAGGGGCGTTTTTCCTCATTTGTCAATCAACGGCTCAAGGTCGGCGACGCGCTGGAGGTGATGGTGCCGCAGGGGCGCTTCGGCTACCAGCCGCAGGCGGAGCGCCACGGCAACTATCTGGCCATCGCCGCCGGCTCCGGCATCACGCCGATGCTGTCGATTATCAAAGCCACGCTGCTGCTGGAACCGGACAGCCAGTTCACGCTGATCTACGGCAACCGCAGCAGTCGCTCGGTGATGTTCAAAGAAGCGCTGTCCGATCTGAAAAACCGCTACCCGCAACGCTTCCAGCCGCTGTACCTGTTCAGCCAGGAGAGTCTGGACAGCCCGCTGCTCAGCGGCCGCATTGACCGCGAACGCCTGCAGGCCATCGGCGCCACGCTGCTCGACTACCGCGACTATCAACATGCGTTTATCTGCGGCCCGGAAGCGATGATGGACGATGCCCACAGCGTACTGGAACAGGCCGGCATGCCGGCCGGGCGCATCCACAGCGAACGCTTCAACACCAGCGGCGTCAGCGCCAGACCGGCCGATGCCGCCAGCCGCAACGCCACCCGGGTGGCGATTCAGCTCGACGGTCGCCGGCAGGAGATCGACGTCACGGCGCAGGACGACAGCATTCTCGACGCCGCGCTGCGTCAGGGGGCGGACCTGCCCTACGCCTGTAAAGGCGGGGTCTGCGCCACCTGCAAATGCAAGCTTACCGCCGGCGAAGTCGAGATGGGCGTCAACTACAGCCTCGAGCCGGACCAGCTGGCCGCCGGTTACATCCTCAGCTGTCAGTCGTGGCCGAAAGGCGACGGCGTGACGCTGGATTTCGACGTTTAGGAGCCGCCGATGACTACCCCCTGGATATTGCACGAGCGGCAGGGCCGCGTTCTTACCCTGACGCTGCACCGACCGCAGGCGCGTAACGCGCTCAGCACCCCCTGCCTGCAACAGCTGATCGAACGGCTGGAACAGGCCGAGGCCGACGACGACACCGGCGCGGTGGTGATCGCCGGCGGCGCGCGTTTTTTTGCCGCCGGCGCCGACCTGCGTGAACTGCAGCAGCAAGATCTGCCCGCCACCCTGCGTGACCCGCGCCCGCTGCTGTGGCAGCGGCTGGGCCAGTTCAGCAAGCCGCTGCTGGCGGCGGTCAACGGCTATGCGCTCGGCGCCGGCTGCGAGCTGGCGCTGGCCTGCGACATCGTCATCTGCGGCGAAAGCGCCCGCTTCGGCCTGCCGGAAATCACCCTCGGCCTGATGCCGGGCGCCGGCGGCACTCAGCGGCTGATTCGCTGCGTCGGCAAATCCCGCGCCAGCCAGATGGTGCTGAGCGGCGAGGCCATTGACGCCCGCCTGGCGCTGCAGAGCGGACTGGCGAGCGAGGTATGCGTCGACGCGCTGACGCTGGAGCGCACGCAGCAGGTGGCCGCGCGTATCGCGCAACAGGCGCCGCTGGCGTTGCGCGCCGCCAAACAGGCGCTGCGCCAGGCGGAGGAAACCGGGCTGACGCAGGGGCTGGCCATGGAGCGCCAGCAGTTTGCCGCGCTGGCCGCCACCGAAGACCGCCGTGAAGGCATTGCCGCCTTCTTCGAAAAACGTACCCCACACTATAAAGGGCGCTGATCCATGGACAACAACCTGATTCTCACTCACCTCGACGCCGGCGTACTGACCATCACGCTGAACCGCCCCGACCGGTTGAACAGCTTTAACGATGAGATGCACCACCAGTTGGCGGAAGCGCTGACCCTCGCCGAACGCGACGAGGCGGTGCGCTGCGTCCTGCTGACCGGCGCCGGACGCGGCTTCTGCGCCGGGCAGGATCTGAACGATCGCACCGTCAACGCCGACCAGCAGGCGCCGGACCTCGGCCTGTCGGTCGAGCGTTTCTATAACCCGCTGATCCGCCGTCTGACCGCGCTGCCCAAACCGATCGTCTGCGCGGTGAACGGCGTAGCCGCCGGCGCCGGCGCGGCGCTGGCGATGGCCTGCGATATCGTTATCGCCGCCGACAACGCCAATTTTATCCAATCTTTCTGCAAACTCGGGCTGGTGCCGGACTCCGGCGGCAGCTGGTTCCTGCCGCGTCTGGCAGGCCACGCGCGCGCAATGGGCATGGCGATGCTCGGCGATAAAATCAGCGCCCGTCAGGCGCAGGAGTGGGGCATGATCTGGCAGGTGGTGGACGGCAGCGAACTGGAGGCCCATACCCGGGCGCTGGCGCGCCATCTGGCGACCCAGCCGACCTACGGCCTGGGGCTGATCAAAAAAGCCATCTACAGCGCCGCCACCAACACGCTGGACCAACAGTTGGATCTGGAACGCGACCTGCAGCGCCTTGGCGGCCGCAGCGATGACTATCGCGAAGGCGTCAGCGCATTCTTCGCCAAACGCCCACCGGTCTTCAGCGGAAAATAATCATGAACGCAATTCCCCTTACCTCACCCGTTGCGGTGATTGGCGCGGGCACCATGGGCATCGGCATCGCGCAGGTGGCCGCCGCCGCCGGGCATCCGGTCACCGTGTTCGATATTGACCGCGCCGCCGCCGAGCGCGCCTGCGAGACACTGAGCCAGCGCCTGATGCGCCGGGTCGAGGCCGGCAAGGCGGATCGCCGCGCCAGCGAACAGCTGCTGGCCCGCATCCGCATCGCCGAAGCGCTGGAAGAACTGGCCGACAGCGCGCTGGTGATCGAGGCCGTAGCGGAAAAGCTGGCGGTCAAACAGAGCCTGTTCCGCGAGTTGGAAGCGATTTGTCCGGCGGATACGGTGTTCGCCAGCAACACCTCGTCGCTGTCGATTACCGCTATCGCCGCCGCGCTGCGCCACCCGCAACGCATGGCCGGCATGCACTTTTTCAATCCGGCGCCGCTGATGCAGCTGGTAGAGATCGTCACCGGGCTGGAAACCAGCGCCGCAACGCGCGATCGCCTGAGCCAGCTGGCGCAGCAATGGGGCAAACGACCGGTTGTGTGCCGTTCGACGCCGGGCTTTATCGTCAACCGCGTCGCCCGGCCGTTCTATGCCGAAACGCTGCGGGCGCTGGAGGAGCAGCTCGCCGATGCGGCGACGCTGGACGCCGTGCTGCGCGACGCCGGCGGCTTCGCCATGGGGCCGCTGCAGCTGACCGATCTGATCGGTCAGGACGTTAATTTCGCCGTCACCCAATCGGTGTTCCACGCCTTCTTCAACGACACGCGCTTCACCCCGTCGCTGTTGCAGCAGGAACGGGTGGCCGCCGGCCATCTGGGGCGCAAAAGCGGCCGTGGTTTTTACCGCTATGGCGACGATGTCGATGCGCCGCAGGCCAGCTACGCCGCTGCCGCTAACGCCGGCCCGGCTGCTCGGGTCACGCTGCACGGCGACTGGTCGCCGCTGGCGGATTTCGCCGCGCTGCTGACGGAAAATGCGGCGTCGGTCAAACAACCCGGCCAGACCAGCCCGCTGGCGATGATCGATGATGTTACTTTTATGTTAACAAATGGCAAGTCAGCCAGTCAGGTCGCCGAAGACATCGGCACGCCGGTGGTGCTGTTCGATCTGTCAGCCGACTACCGGCGGGCAAATACCCTGGCGATCGGCTGCGCGGCGCAAAACAACCCTCAGGACAACGCCAAAGTGATTCAATGCTTGCAGTCGCTGGGCAAACGGGTCATCACACTGCCGGATTATCCCGGTCTGCTGGTGATGCGCACCGTCGCCATGCTGGTCAACGAGGCGCTGGACGTGGTCAACAAAGGCATCGCCAGCGCGGCCGATACCGATAACGCCATGCGTTTCGGGGTCAACTATCCGCGCGGGCCGCTGGCCTGGGGACAGGCGCTGGGCTGGAAACAGATCCTCGCCACGCTGGAAAACCTGCAGCGCTTCTACCTTGAAGAGCGCTACCGCCCGATGCCGCTGCTGCGCCGCTGCGCCGCCGGTCACGCCCTTCCCCTTCAGGAGCCGAACAATGAACGCCAATACGCCGCGCGCGCTGGCGCAACGCTGCGCCGAACATATGTTTCAACAAGACAGCTGCGCCCAGGCGATGGGCATGCGTCTGGATGCGGTCGACTGCGGTTTTGCGCAGGTCAGTATGGAGGTCGGCCCGCAGATGCTGAACGGCCACCGCACCTGCCACGGCGGCCAGCTGTTCAGCCTGGCCGATACCGCCTTCGCCTACGCCTGCAACAGTCAGGGGCTGGCGGCGGTCGCCGCCGGCTGCAGCATCGACTTTATCCGCCCTGCGCTGGCCGGCGACCGGCTGATCGCCAGCGCCGAAGTGCGCCATCAGGGAAAAACCAGCGGGCTGTACGACGTGGAGATTATCAACCAACAGGGGAAAACCGTGGCCTGGTTCCGCGGCCGCGCCCATCGCCTTGGCCATCAGGTCCTGGAGGAACAGCCATGAACCACGCCTTCATCTGCGACGGCGTACGCACGCCGATTGGCCGCTACGGCGGCGCGCTGGCGACGGTGCGCGCCGACGATCTGGCCGCCCTGCCGCTGCGGGCGCTGATGGCGCGCCACCCGCAGGCCGACTGGACGCAGGTTGACGATGTGATCCTCGGCTGCGCCAACCAGGCCGGGGAAGATAACCGCAATCTGGCGCGCATGGCGCTGCTGCTGGCCGGACTGCCGCAGAGCGTTTCCGGCACCACCATCAACCGTCTGTGCGGCTCCGGCCTGGACGCGCTGGCAATGGCCGCCCGCAGCATCAAGGCCGGCGAAGCCCAGTGGGTGCTGGCCGGCGGTGCAGAGTCGATGACCCGTGCGCCGCTAGTGATGGGCAAGGCCGACAGCGCCTTTAGCCGTCAGGCGCAGCTGTTCGACACCACCATCGGCTGGCGTTTCGTCAACCCGCTGATGCAGCAGCAGTTCGGCACCGACTCGATGCCGGAAACCGCTGAAAACGTCGCCGCACAGTTCAACATCAGCCGCGCCGATCAGGACGCCTTCGCCCTGCGCAGCCAGCAGCGCGCCGCCAGGGCGCAGGCCGCCGGCATTTTGGCGCAGGAAATCGTGCCGGTCAGCATTGCGGGGAAAAAAGGTGCGCTTACCCAGGTCAGTGACGATGAGCACCCGCGCCCCGAAACCTCGCTGGCGCAGCTGCAGGCGTTGAAAACCCCGTTCCGCCAGCCCGGCACCGTGACCGCCGGCAACGCGTCCGGGGTTAACGACGGCGCGGCGGCGCTGATCGTCGCCTCGGAGGCAATGGCGCAGCAGCAGGGGCTGACGCCGCGCGCGCGCATTGTCGCCACCGCCGCCTGCGGCGTGGAGCCGCGTCTGATGGGCATCGGCCCGCTGCCGGCCGCCCGCCGGGTGCTGGAAATCGCCGGGCTGAGCCTGGGGCAAATGGACGTGATTGAGCTTAACGAGGCGTTCGCCGCCCAGGCGCTGGCGGTGCTGCGCCAGCTCGGCCTGCCGGACGACGCCGAGCAGGTCAACCCCAACGGCGGCGCCATCGCACTCGGACACCCGCTGGGCATGAGCGGCGCCAGACTGGCGCTGGCCGCCATGCACGAACTGGAACGGCGGGACGGCCGCTATGCGCTGTGCACCATGTGCATCGGCGTCGGTCAGGGCATCGCCATGATTATTGAACGCGTCCAACACTGAGGCCAAAATAATGACAACCAATCCCCAGCCCCTCGACACCATTGAATTCGCCTCGCGCGATGAGATTGAAGCACTGCAGCTGCGGCGCCTGAAATGGACCCTGAACCACGCCTACCAAAACGTGCCGATGTATAAACGCAAATTCGATCAGGCCGGCGTCCACCCTGACGATTTACGCCAGCTGAGCGATCTGGCGCTGTTCCCCTACACCACCAAACAGGATCTGCGCGATAACTACCCGTTCGACACTTTCGCCGTGCCGATGGAACAGGTGGTGCGCATCCACGCCTCCTCCGGCACCACCGGGCGGCCGACGGTGGTGGGCTATACCCAGCGCGATATCGACAACTGGGCCGACATCGTCGCCCGCAGCCTGCGCGCCGCCGGCGCCACACCGCGGGATAAGGTGCACGTCGCCTATGGTTACGGCCTGTTTACCGGCGGACTGGGCGCCCACTACGGCGCAGAGCGGCTGGGGGCGACGGTGATCCCGATGTCCGGCGGCCAGACGGAAAAGCAGGCGCAGCTGATTCTCGACTTTAAGCCCGACGTGATTATGGTCACCCCGTCCTACTGCCTGACGCTGATTGACGAGCTGGAGCGCAAACTGGGCGGCGACGCGCGCGGCTGCTCGCTGCGTATCGGCGTGTTCGGCGCCGAGCCGTGGACCGAAGCGCTGCGCCATGAAATAGAAAGCCGCATGGGCATCAAGGCGCTGGATATTTACGGCCTGTCGGAAGTGATGGGGCCGGGCGTGGCGATGGAGTGCGCCGAAAGCGGCGGCGGCCCCACCATCTGGGAAGACCACTTTCTGCCGGAAATTATCGACCCGGACAGCGGCGCGCCGCTGGCGGGCGGCGAGCACGGCGAACTGGTGTTCACCACGCTGACCAAAGAAGCGCTGCCGGTGATCCGCTACCGCACCCGCGATCTGACCCGCCTGCTGCCGGGCGACGCGCGCCAGATGCGGCGCATGGACAAAATCACCGGTCGTTCCGACGATATGCTGATCATCCGCGGCGTCAACGTCTTCCCGTCGCAGCTTGAAGAGCAGATTATGCAGTTCGAGCAGCTGTCGCCCCATTATCAGCTGCAGGTCAGCCGCGCCGGCCACCTGGATACGCTCGCGGTGCGGGTGGAGCTCAAAGAGTCGGCGCTCAGTCTCAGCCACCAGCAGCGCTGCGATATCTGCCACCAGCTGCGCCACCATATCAAATCGATCGTCGGCGTCAGCACCGACGTCAGCATCGCCAACTGCGGCGATATTCCGCGCTCGGAAGGCAAGGCGCTGCGGGTGGTCGACCTGCGTCCCCGCTGACGCCGCCGACGCCAGGGATGGCGCCGCCGCTGGCAGCCGCCGGGGGATATGGTAATGTGGTGAGTCACCGTAGCCTAACTCGTGGAAAAATATGGAACAAAAACTGGATGACTTTATCCACCATGCTTTAGAGGCTCAGCCGATTAGCGGCACGTCGCTGATTATTTCCCTGTATGGCGATGCGCTGAGCCATCGCGGCGGCGAAGTGTGGCTGGGCAGCCTGAGCGCCCTGCTGGAATCGATGGGGTTTGGCGATCGCTTTGTGCGCACCTCGGTATTCCGGCTGCAAAAAGAGGGCTGGCTCGACGTGGAGAAAATCGGCCGCCGCAGCTATTACCGCGTAACCGAACAGGGCATGCGCCAGTTTCGCCACGCCGAATCCAAAATTTACCTGAGTGAACAGCCGGAATGGGACGGCAAATGGGAGCTGTTGCTGCTGGAAACGGCGGAAAAAAGCGAGCGCGCGCGGCTGAAGAAGGAGCTGGGCTGGCTGGGGTTCGGCCAGTTGGCCAGTAACCTGATGGCGGCGCCGACGCACGCGCAGACCGACGTCACCGCCCTGCTCGGCGAGCTGAACGCCAGCGAACAGGTGATCTACTTCCGCGCCGACTACCCCTACGCCCGCTCCGAAACCACCCTGCGCCAGCGGGTGGCCGACTGCTGGGCGCTGGAGCAGGTCGCCGGTTATTACCATGAGTTTATCGTCTCTTTCCGCCCGCTGATGGCGCTGCTGCGCGAGGCGGACGACGCGGTGCTGACGCCCCGGCGCTGCTTCCAGATCAAGCTATTATTAATTCACTTCTTCCGCCGCGTGGTGCTGAAAGACCCGCTGCTGCCGGATGCGCTGCTGCCCGCCCAGTGGGAGGGACAAATCGCCCGCAACCTGTGCATCAATATTTATCAGCGCGTCGACCGCGCCGCGACGGAGTATGTCAGCGCGCTGGCGGAAACCACCATCGGCGCCCTGCCGGCGCCCGCCGCCGGCTATTACCGGCGCTTTGGCGGCCTGCCGCGCGATAACGTCACCTATTGAGGAGTAGCCACATGCCTGTGTATCAAATTGACGGCCTGACGCCGGTAGTCGACCCCAGCAGCTATGTGCACCCGACGGCGGTGCTGATCGGCGATGTGATTATCGGCAAAGGGGTGTATATCGGCCCCAACGCCAGCCTGCGCGGCGACTTTGGCCGGCTGGTGATTGAGGACGGCGCCAATATTCAGGACAACTGCGTGATGCACGGTTTCCCGCAGCAGGACACGGTGGTGGAACAGGATGGTCATATCGGCCACGGCGCCATCCTGCACGGCTGCCGCATCGGCCGCAACGCGATGGTCGGCATGAATGCGGTGGTGATGGACGGCGCGGTCGTCGGTGAAAACACCATCGTCGGCGCCTGTTCGTTTATCAAGGCCGCGGCGGTGTTCGACGCCAATAAGCTGGTGCTCGGCAGCCCGGCGCGGGTGCTGCGCGAGCTGAGCGAACAGGAGCTGGCCTGGAAACGCGTCGGCACCCAGGAGTATCAGGATCTGGTGACGCGCTGCAAAACCACCCTGCGGGAAGTCGCGCCGCTGAGCGAAGCCGAGCCAGACCGCCAGCGCCTGACCTTCGGCGATCGTCTGGTGCCGAAAAGCCAGCTGTAATCCGCCGGCGGGGTTAACGCTGACCCTGCCGCCACGGACGCCCCGTCACCCTGCCCTGGCCACCTTGAGCACGCCCTGCTCGCGGTACAGTCTGAACGACGCCGAGTAGCTGTTCCCACCGGGCCGCCGGGCATCGGTAAAGAAAGTTTCCACCTGGATACCATATTGGCCGCCCGCCTTAAACGGATAACCGAAATCAGGAATACAGCGGCCGGAAAGTACAGGAATAGGCGCCACGCTGGCGTCTGCAGCCAAGTATTTGCGGAAAATGCGGCCCTCAGCATCAACGATTTGTAATCCGTTCAGGTATTCATTTTTCCCTGCCGGGATAGACACGCACAGACGGTTATCTTTAATAGTCACGTCGGCACAGCCTGGACTCGCAGGCAGTCAGCAGCACATTATGAAGACAATCCGGCCTTATAGCGATTTCAAATCTGGCAACGTTGTAGTAGCGTCTCGCAATGGCTCATTTATCGACAGAGCACGGGGGGGAATCTTGCCATTATGAAAAAGTCGTCGAAAATCGTTGGCATCGTGGCAGTGCTGATTGTCGCGGGGTTGCTCTATTCCTGGCCGTTAATCCAGATGGAGTTTGCCGGCAGTGCACACTATACCGAGCAGGATAAGCGAGAGTATGCATTTTATACCCCAGATATCCTGAAAAAAATGCCACGAATCTCCCCCCGTTATGACTTTGACTTCGCCAACATTACAGGTCCTTCAACGCATGTGTACGCCGTAAACTTTTACGCGACTGAGGATACCAGCAAAATTGATAATTACCTGACATCCATTGGCTACCAGCGTCAGGATAACTGTAATATTGACAATGAATGCTGGAAAGGCAAAGACCCCGTGGAAACGGTCATGGTCATGGTCATGGTCATGGTCATGGTCATGGTCATGAAACTGAAAAGTGAAAAAGGTGTCGTTGTGCAAGTAGTCTATGATTTCACATCATAATTTTCCGGTATCTTAACGGACACTTCGCGCCTCCTGCAGGAGGCGCGTCCGCCCCCGCTACTCCATGCCCGGCGTCGGCCTCACCGCGTGGGCCGCCGGCCGGCGGCGCAGGCGATACAGATAGATGCCCGCCAGCAGCAGGGTAAACGGGATGCCGAACCACAGCGTCATATGGAAAAAGTCGGTAAAGGCGGTGGAGATCATCAGCGCCAGCATCAGCCCCGCCCCGAGCAACGTGGTATAGGGGAAGCCCCACATGCGGAACTTCAGAGGCATCCCGCCGTGATGGCGGCGGAAAAACAGGTGAGTGATAAAAATCATCAGCCAGGTGAAACAGGCGCCGAACACCGATATCGACATCATCGCGGCGAAGGACTGTTCCGGCGCCACCAGGCTCAGCACAATCGACACCACAATGCCGATGCATGACATCGCCAGCGCGTTGAGCGGGATTCCGCGCTTGCTGACGCGCCCCAGCGCCGCCGGCGCCTGCCCGGCGCGCGCCAGCGAAAACATCATGCGGGTAGTGATATACAGCTGGCTGTTCATCGCCGACAGGGCGGCAATCAGCACGACAAAGTTGAAGATGCCGCCGGCCGCCGGCAGGTGGATAACGTTCATCGCCACCAGAAACGGACTTTCCCCGGTACCGGACTGGCGCCAGGGCACAATCGCCAGCATCAGCGCAATCGACAACATATAGAAAATAAACAGCCGTAAGATGGTGCCCTTAAAGGCGCTGCGTACCGCCACCACCGGATTTTTCGCCTCGCCGGCGGCTACCGCAATCATCTCAATGCTCAGGTAGCTGAAGATCGACACGATCACCGCAAACCACATACCGCTCAGGCCAAACGGGAAAAAGCCGCCGCCGGCGGTAAAGTTGTGCAGGCCAAAATGCGGGTTGGCGGAAAAGATCAGGATGCCGACGCCGATGGCGATAAACGCGCCAATCGCCAGCACCTTGATGGCCGACAGCGCATACTCCACCTGGCCGAAAGACTTCACGCCGACCAGATTAATGACGACCACCGCGGCGGAGAACAGCAGCACCCACGGCCAGGCCGGCGTATCCGGGAACCAGAACTGCATATACATGCCGATGGCGGTCACCTCGGTGCCCACCGCCAGCACCACGCACGACCAGTAGGAGTAACGCACTAAAAAACCGCACAGCGGGCTGAGGTAAAACTCCGCGTAATCGCCGAACGAACCGGAGGTCGGGTGCTGCGAGGTCATCTCCGCCAGGCAGCCCATCAGCAGCAGCGCCACCACGCCGCCAATCAGGTAACTCAGCAGTACGCTCGGCCCGGCCATCTGTATCGCGTAAGCGCTGCCGAGAAACAGGCCGGTGCCTATCGCGCCGCCGATGGCCAGCATCGACATCTGCCCGGCCGTCAGCTGCTTTTTCAGCCCGCCCTGCCGCCGGGCGATTTCATCAAAACGCGCCTGATCTTTCATCGTTAATCCACCTTGTTCACACGCTGCGGGAAACGGCCAGAATGGCGTCGGCGACATAGTCGATATTGTTCAGGTTCAGGCCCGGCAGGCACATGCGACCGGGCGCCACCAGGTAGATGGCGTAGCGCTGCCGCAGCGTCTCCAACTGCTGCGGATTGAGGCCGGTGTAGCTGAACATGCCGCGCTGGTCGCGAATTCGCCGGTAGTCCAGCGCCGAACCGCCCTGCTCAAGCCCGCTGGCCAGCCGCAGGCGCATCTGACGGATGCGATCGCGCATGGCGTCAAGTTCGCTGCGCCACAGGTGACGCAGTGCATCATCCGTCAGAATGGTTTCCATAATTCGGCCGCCGTGGGTCGGCGGGCAGGAGTAGCTGCGGCGGATCAGGGTTTTCAGCGCGCCTTGCGCATTCGACGCCGTCTGCGCATCGCCGCAGCACAGCGTCAACGCCCCCAGCCGCAGGCCGTACAGCGCCGCGTTTTTGGAAAATGAGTTGGCGATCAGGCAGTCCAGCCCGGCCCGATGCGCCGCGCGCAGCGCATAGGCGTCCTGCTCCAGACCATCGCCGAATCCCTGATAGGCGATGTCAAACAGCGGCAGCAGGCGACGCTGCTGCATCACCTCAATCACCGTGCGCCACTGCGCCGGCGTCAGATCGGTGCCGGTCGGGTTATGGCAGCAGGGATGCAATAACACCACCGCCCCGGCCGGCAGGCCGTTGAAGCATTCCAGCATCGCCTCAAAGCGCAGCTCGCCGGCGATATCGTCAAAATAGGGATAGCTGTGCGTTTGCAGGCCGGCGCCGGCGAAAATCGCCCCGTGGTTGGCCCAGGTCGGGTCTGACAGCCAGATCTCCTCGCGGGAAAGATAATCACGCAGAAAATCCGCCGCCAGCTTTAGCGCCCCGGAACCACCGACCGTCTGCACCGTCGCCAGTCCGCATGCGGAGACCTCCTCGCCCAGCAGCAGACGCTGTACCTGCGCGGCAAAGGCCGCGCTGCCTTCAATCGGCGGATAACCGTGCGGATGACCCTGCGTCAGTAAGCGTTGCTCCGCCTGCCGCACCGCCTGCATCAGCGGGATATTGCCCTGTTCGTCGTAATACAGGCCGATACCTAAATTAACCTTTTGCGGATTATCATCCCGTAAATAGGCCTCCATTAACGACATAATAGGATCGGCGGCGGAAGGTTGCAGATGTGCGAACATAGTTATCCTTAGCCCATCATTAATGGGCCGGCAGGTAAATGGAATAAATAACGCCGCCAAATAAAAATGGCACGGCGTTAATAAGCAGATTATTTAAATAATTTAATCGCAGGCGCTGACGGTGATTTCTATTTTCATTCCCGGCACCACCAGTTTATCGACAATGACCGTCGAACGGTTGGGATAAGGCGGATTAAAATAGCGTTTATATATTTCATCGAGCAGTTTGACGTCATTCACGTCGGTCAGATAAACAATCACCTGCAGCACGTTATCGCTGTGGCTGTTGGCGGCGCGCAGCGTTTGCGCCAGATTATCGAACGTCAGCGCTATCTGCCGCTCCGCCGCGCCGGTTTCAATCGTGCCGTCCGCACGCACCGGGCCGTGGGCGGTAAACAACATACCGCCGCCGCGTGTCGCCCATGAAAAGGGCTGCCCGATATCCGGCAGCCCGGTGTCGACGATGGTTCTCATCGGCCATCTTCCCCCTGTTCCAGTAGATGAATTAACGCCCCGTCAGCGGCAAACAGCGCGTCCAGCACGTTGTAATGATTGGCGCCGTCCACCGCCTGCAGCCCGACCGACAAGCCCTGCTGACGCAGCGCCTGGCAGTAGTGTTCGCTTTGGCCGATCAGCTCCGGCAGCTCCTGCGCGCCGTAGAACAGCGTCATCGGCGTAAGCCGTGCGGGAATATGCCGCGCCGGGCTGAGCGCGGCGATTTCGGCCGCCGTCAGCTGCAGGCGGTGGTTGACGTAGGTAGACAGCAGCGGCTCCAGCTCAAAGATACCGCTGATCGGGAACACAGCATCCGCCAGCGGATGCTGCTGCCAGCGGGCAACCAGCTGCCCGCCGGCCGAATGCCCGGCCAGATAGACCGGCCCGCACGGCGGTCGCTGCGCCAGCCGGCGTTGGATCTCGCTCAGCGCCGCGCCGATTTCCCCGTCGATATCCGTCAGCGTCGCCTGCGGCGCATGGCTATATTCCACCAACACCACGTCCAGCCCCAGAGTCAGCGGCACCGCAGCGATAAAGGCAAAATCTTCTTTATTACAAAATTGCCAGTAACCGCCGTGAATAAATATCAGCGTTCCGACAACCGAATGGGGAGAATATAGCCAATCAATGGTTTGACGCGGCAATTCCCCATAGGGAACATCACCGTCAGAATTGAATTTTTGATAAACCTCGCGGCTGCGGTGCTGAAATGAAGCCAGAATTTCCGCCTCATCATCCACCGTAGTGCCATTATCATAACTCCCCGGCATTAGTTTCATATATTGAACTTTGTTTATTATTTAATATATGGATTAACTATTAGCAACCGGCCAAAATGTTGTCAAGAAGTGAACAAACGCAATGCGCGTCCGGTAGAATAAAATAAATGATTGCGCGATAAAGTTTTACCGGTGAAACTTTTTTCCGCAAATCTGCCAATAAATACCTGCGACATCGCGTCGTCATCATATCGCTTAACTGTGATTGCGGTCGCTGACGCAAACGGCGCTAAGTGTTTGAATGGTCACTATACGCATTTTTGCCCTGGCGGCGATGCCTCTCGCTTAAAACACTTGCTATCACGGCTGATTTTGCGGCATTTTTACTCAAGCAAGCCTGACGCTACCGAACCTATAAGCATTGATGAGTGCCCTGATGATTAGATGGCCATGGAAAACCACGCCCTCCCCGGCGCTGACGCCCGCCCAATGGCAGGAAGCGCTGGCGATTCCGTTGCTGATGCCGCTTGATGACGATGAATGCCGCCGACTGGCGGCGCTTGCCGAGAAACTGCTGCAGCAAAAACGCATCGTGCCGCTGCAGGGGCTACCGCTGACGCCGCTGATGCAGATGCGCATTGCCCTGCTGTTCGCCCTGCCGGTGCTGGAGCTGGGCGTCGACGTTCTGGACGGCTTCAATGAAATCCTGCTGTATCCTTCCCCGTTTGTGGTGGAAGAGGAGTGGCAGGACGATCTGGGGCTGGTGCATTCCGGGCCGGTGGTGCAGTCCGGACAGAGCTGGGAGCAAGGCCCCATCGTGCTGAACTGGCAGGACGTGCAGGACTCGTTCGATCTGTCCGGCTTTAACCTGGTGATCCACGAAGCGACGCATAAGCTGGATATGCGCAACGGCGGCGTCGCCAACGGCGTACCGCCGATGCCGCTGCGCGAGGTGGCGGCCTGGGAGCACGAACTGCACGGCGCGATGGAGGCCATTCAGGACGAGATCGATCTGGTCGGCGAGGAAGCCGCCAGCATCGACGCCTATGCCGCCAGCGATCCCGCCGAGTGCTTTGCGGTGCTGTCGGAATATTTCTTCAGCGCGCCGGATCTGCTGGCCCAGCGTTTCCCCACGCTATACCCGCAGTTCTGCCGCTTCTACCGCCAGGATCCGCTGGCGCGGCTGCAGCGCTGGCAGAGCGAACACGGTGGCGGCGAGGCCTAACTACGCCCGCCCTGCTCAGTTGCTGAACAGTTGAATCAAAAGCGCTAAATTAGCGTTGACACACCCGGAGCGGCTGGATATGATGCGCCCCGTTCACACGATTCCTCTGTAGTTCAGTCGGTAGAACGGCGGACTGTTAATCCGTATGTCACTGGTTCGAGTCCAGTCAGAGGAGCCATATTTAGAGAAGCCCGCTTAAGGAAACTTAAGCGGGCTTTTTGCTTTTCCATTTCTCTGTGCCGGCAGATGCCCCGGCAACCGACGTTATCTTCAGCCGTTCAGTATCAAACAACAGTTCCCGCCTCCCCTGCCGCCAGCGGTAAGTCTTCACCCTCGGCGCGCTTTTTAGCCGCCAAGGCGACACGTTAACTTAGTCACAATTTTTTAACTTCTCTGCGACATCCCCTTGACTGTTTAACGGTCTGTCGTAAAACTCACAAAAAAGTAAAACGTTTTACTTTTATTCAGGCATCGCGGTATCTATGCATTTTCCGTGATATTTCCGGGGGTTAAAACACTACTGGGATTCATCATGAAACACGTAGAAGAGTATGACAGTTCACTGGCCGGCGCTGACGTTACGCCGGGCCAGCCTCAGACAGAAATCTCGCCACTGGCGAGTGGCGCGATCAAAAAAGCTCGGATGCGTTTAATGCCGCTGATCCTGATGATGTATCTGCTGGCGTTTATTGATCGCTCCAATATCGGCATGGCGGCATTAACCATGAACCACGCTCTCGGGTTAACGCCGGAGCAGTTTGGTTTTGCCGTCGGCATTTTCTCTTTTGGCTATATCCTGTTTGAGATCCCCAGCAACGTGCTGCTGGAACGCTACGGCGCGCGCTTTTGGCTGGCCAGGATCATGATCACCTGGGGCGTGATTTCCATGGCGATGGCCTTTGCCCAAGGGGTGGTCAGCCTCAGTATTTTGCGCTTTTTACTCGGCGTGGCCGAAGCGGGTCTGGCGCCGGGCATTATTTTCTATCTCACCACCTGGTTTCCTAAACAGGAGCTGGCCAAGGTATTTTCCATTTACTACCTGGGGGTGCCGCTGGCGGCGATTATCGCCAACCCCCTCTCCGGCTATATTCTGGACAATTTTCATCAGGTCGGCGGCCTGGAAAGCTGGCAGTGGCTGTTTTTACTTGAAGGCTGCCCGCCGGTCATTTTATCGCTGATTGTCTTTCTTTACCTCACCGACGAACCGGCCAAGGCTTCCTGGCTCAGTTCTGAAGAGCGCCGGGCCTACCAGACGCTGATGGAAAAAGAGCGGCAGGCGACATTAGCGGTCGGCCACGCCGGCTTAAAGGCGATGTTCAAGGATCGCCGCGTCTGGGTTTTAGGCATGGCTTACTTCTTTACGGTGATTGGCCTGACCGGCCTCGGCTTTTGGATGCCGCAATTTATTAAGCGCTTTGATTACTCTGATACCGTGGTCGGACTGCTGGGCACCATTCCCTATATTGTTGGCGCCGTCGTGATGTGCTGGTGGTCAAACCATTCTGATAAAACCAACGAGCGCACCTGGCATTTCATCCTGCCTTCGCTGCTGTTTTCTGTCGGATTTGTGGTTGCCGCCATCAGTGATTCGCCGGTGATTTCCATGCTGGGGCTGACGCTGTCGACCGTCGGCATGCTGTCGTGCGTCCCGACGTTCTATACCCTGCCCGCCTCTTTCCTGACCCGCCAAGGTTCGGCCGGCGGTCTGGCGTTGATTAATTCCATCGGCAATATCGGCGGTTTTTTCGGCCCCTTCCTGGTGGGGCTCACCATCTCCCTTAGCGGTAAATCGCAAAATGGTCTCTACCTGTTATCGATTCTGGTGCTGTTTTCGCCGTTACTGATTTATCTCCTGAGTAAAAGCCGCCGCCAGGTCGCTGGCTGGCGTTAAATCCGACACATCACACCTTGTAAAGGAGTAGCACATGAACTTAGCAGCATTGTTAGCCGAGCGCGCCGGTGCCGTAAAGTCAGGTTCCGCGCAGCCCGTCCGGGTTGGCATTATCGGCGCAGGTAAATTTGGCTCGATGGTTCTTGCCCAGTTACGCCATCTTGCCGGCTTGCAGGTGGTGGCCGTCGCCGATCTTGATGTGAAAAAAGCACGGACGGCGCTGGCGCGTGTCGGCTGGCCGGATTCCCAGTATCAGGCCGCAAATATTGAGGCGGCACTGCGCGAAGGATCAACCTGCGTGGTTGAGGACGCGGAAGAGCTGTTCCGCTGCGAGCAGATTGACTGTATTGTCGAAGCGACGGGACACCCGCTGGCAGGCACGCGTCACGCACTCCATGCCGTCGAACATGGCAAGCACGTGGTGATGGTGAATGTCGAAGCCGATGTCTTGTGCGGGCCGTTGATCGCCGAACGTGCGCGTAAAAACGGCGTCATTTACAGCATGGCTTACGGGGATCAGCCGGCCATTATTTGTGAGCTGGTGGACTGGGCCAGGGCCTGCGGATTTGACATCGTGGCCGCAGGTAAAGGCATGAATTTTGAACCGCGCTATCGCTACTCCACGCCCGATACCGTGTGGGGATTTTTCGGCTGGAGCGAAGAGGAAGTGGCGGCCGGCGACTTCAACCCCAAGATGTACAACTCTTTCACCGACGGCACCAAAGCGGCGATTGAAATGGCGGCGGTGGCCAACGCCACCGGGCTGGACTGCCCCGATAACGGGCTGGCTTTCCCCCCTGCCGGCGTGCATGACCTGGCGCGCGTGTTCTCACCGGAATCTGACGGCGGGCGGCTGAGCCGCAGCGGTCTGGTCGACATTGCCGCCAGCCAGGAGCCGGACGGGCGGGAAGTGCTCAACAACATCCGCTACGGCGTATTTGTCACCTTTAAAGCCAAAGATGAGTACAGCCGCGCCTGTTTCAAACAGTATGGCTTGCTGACAGACCCCAGCGGATGGTATGCCTCCATGTGGCGCCCCTTCCACCTGATTGGCCTTGAGACCAGCATCAGCATTCTTTCTGCGGTGTTGCGCGGAGAGGCCACCGGTTCGGCATTAAGCTTCCGGGGCGATGCGGTGGCGACCGCCAAGCGCGATCTGAAAGCCGGAGAAATGCTGGATGGCGAAGGCGGCTTCACCGTCTGGGCCAATGCGCTGCCGGCCAGCATCAGCGTGGCGCAGGATCTCTTGCCGATGGGGCTGGCGCACCACGTCCGTCTGGTTCGCGATGTTGCCAAAAACCAGGCGGTGCGCTTCTCCGATGTTCAGTTTGACAACAATCTGGATATCGTCGAGCTGCGTAAGCAGATGGTCAGTCTGGCAGGCTTATAAATAACGGCATGACCCGCTGCGCTATACGGCGCGGCGGTTATCTCAGGAGGAAACATGGCAGCCGAAACACGCATTGGATTGTTAGGGACCGGACTCATGGGGCAACCGGTGGCGAGACGCCTGGCCGCCGCCGGTTATACCGTCACGGTGTGGAATCGCTCCAGGGAAAAAGCGCGCGCCCTGGAGGAATATGGTATTGCAGTCGCGGACTCCTCCGCCCAGTTGCTGGCCGGCAGTCAGGTCATCATCTGTTTATTAAGCGATGCGCAGGCCTGCAATGAGGTGATTTTCGACGCTAACGCGCTGCGGCATATCGCCAACGGCACGGTGATTGTCATGATGAGCACCCTGTCGCCCGCGATAGTGATGGAGCAGCAACGTCAGGCAATGAGCGCGCAGGCTGAGTATATCGATATGCCGGTGTCCGGCGGCACGGCGGGAGCAGAAAACGGTACGTTATCATTAATGGCCGGCGGTAATGCTGAGGACATCGATCGCCTGCGCCCCCTGCTCGCTCATCTGGGAACCGTCACGCGTATCGGTGACGTCGGAGCCGGGCAGTTGGCTAAACTCGCCAATCAGATCATTGTCGCAGGCACCCTGAGTTTATTGTCGGAAGCCTTTACGCTCGCCCAGCGAGGCGGCGCCGATCCGGCAAAAGTACGCGAAGCACTGCTGGGCGGATTTGCCGATTCGACCCTGCTGCAGCAACACGGCGCGCGGATGGTGAACGAGGACTTTAAGGCGCGCGGCGCGGCAAAGTGGCAGCTCAAAGACACGCGCAGCGCTGTGGCGCTGGCTCAGCAACTGGGTCTGACACTACCGCTGACGGAAACGATAAATACGCTCTTCAGCCAGATGATTGCCGCCGGCGACGGGGAACTGGATCACTGCGCCATTATCAGGCAAATCCGGCGGTTGAACGGTTCGCCTATTTAATCCGGAGCACGCTCTCGCGCTTGATTAACCGGCTGTTGAGTTCACAGGGTTCCTGCTTCTCACCAGACAGGCTGGATAACGCCTTATCGGCCAGCGCTTCCAGCGGATGTTTGATAACGCTGATGGACGGGCTCAGTAACCGGCTCCAGTGGCTGTCGTGATAAACAATCAGCGACAGATCTTCCGGGACGGCAAGTTTCAGCGCCCGGATGCGCGACATAATCATCGGCGCAATTGAAGTATTGCCGATAATAATGGCCGTCGGCGGGTTCTGCAGCGCCAGCAGCTCGTCAAGCGCCTGGCTGGCAAGCGGATCGCGAAAGTTCTTCACCACCGCATACTGCGGCTCCCAGCCAATGCCGCTGGCTTGCAATCCTTGCTGGTACCCCTCCAGCCTCTGCAAAGAGGTTGACGTGTTCAGCGGCCCGCTGATCCAGCCAATGCGCCGATGTCCCTGCCGGGCAAGATAGCAGGTGGCCTCACGGGCGGAAGCTTCATTATTAAAACCAATGACGCTGGCGTGCGCTACGTCCTTGAGATAGCGATCGATGAAGATCACCGCGATCCCCATTTCGCTGATGGATTGCCACATATCGCTGTTGTCGCTGGTCGGCGTGGCGATGATGGCCTTTACCCGTTTTTGCATCAGCATTTCCAGGCTTTCCCGCTCCAGCTGCGGGTCCTCCTGGGTGGTGACCAAAATGACATTCATCGCCATTTCTCTGGCGCGACGGACAATAAGATCGGCAATTTCAGCGAAAAAATCGTTGGCGATATCTGCCACCACCAGGCCAATGGTGTTATTCAAACTGGTTTTTAGCTCACGGGCGGCGCTCTGCGGGGTATAGTTCAGCGTTTGCATGGCTTTGAGAATACGCTGGCGGGTGCGTTCAGACACGGAGCCAGAGCCAGGGTTCAACACCCGGGAAACCACGCCGATCGACACCTCCGCCAAGGCTGCGACCTCTTTGATGGTACTTTTCTTTTTACCTGTCAATGTAATACTCAGCCTCGCATCATTCGCCCGGATAAGCTCATGGTAGATTAATCACCTGACAAGATAAATGTTCTTGCATCATCATCATCATGGTTTACAAGGCGCCGGGTTGAATGACGCCGCTTGCAGGACAGGCGGGCAATTAACCAGTGGCCCGCCAAAGCACTCCCGTTCAGATCGCCATAATTGGAAAAGCCCGCTCAAGAGAACGTGAGCGGGCCTGATTACGGTTGACCCGGCGCGTTAACCGGGTGCCTGTAGTTAGAAGGAGACCGTCAGCTGTGCATTGACCGAGTTGGCCTGCAGCTGCGAGCCGTACTGTCCCTGATAGGAGACGCCGACACGCGTCGAACGCGTCAGCGGCACGTCCAGACCGACGCCGACCACCGCCACGTCCTTATCCACCGGCGCGCCCTTGGTGGCAAAGCTGTCGCCGGTGGCGAACGCCATCCGCGCCGAAGTGTCCGTGTCGCCGTAGGCGTGCTGCCAGCCCAGATTGCCGTGCAGCGTGACGTCAACGCCCGAGACCGGGATATCCGTCGCCCCGCGCAGGCCCAGCGTCGAGTAGAAGGTGTTCATCGTCTCATCCTGCACGCTCAGCGCCGCCGCGCCGCCCTGCTCCTGCACCGCATCCGTATGCAGACGCACGTAGCTCAGGTTGACGAACGGCTCCACGCTCGATGACTCATAACGCAGCCGGTAGCCCAGCTCCGTAAACGCCTGCAGCGTATTGCCGTCGTAATCCCCCTTCAGCCGGTCGCGATAGCCGCCGAAGCCGACGTTGCGCTCGCTCTCTATCCGGTGCCAGCTGTAGCCCAGGCCGCCGCGCAGCGCCAGCGCATCGCGCTGCCCCGCGCCATACAGACCCAGGTGGTAGTTGTTGCTGTGGCCCGATGACGCACGGCTGTCAACGTCGAAATGGGTACGGCTGTAGCCCGCGTAGGCGCCGGCGCGCACCCCGTCGCTCAGCTCACGGTCCGCCCCCACCAGGAAGCCGCCGGTGTTGCTGTCCAGCTTGCCGGTGTTGCCGTCGCCCTTGCTGCGCGTCCAACTGCCGAACATCTGGCCCCAGGCCCCGTTGCGCTCGCGCTCCGGACTCTGCACCAGGCTCATCGCCAGCGGCGGCACCGTCAGGCTGTCGCCGTCGAACATCGTCTGCATATGCTGGTTCACCACGCTGCCCACCAGCGTGCCACTCTGCTGCAGGCTCGCCTGCACCGACGCATACTGCTCGCCGGACAGCTGGTTAAACGCCTCGCGCGCCTGTCCCGCATTCAGCATCAGCAGCGAGTTGTACAGGCCGAGCGACGGCCCCTGCTGCGCCAGCGAGCTCAGCGCCCCGGCGGTGTTCCACTGGTTGTCGCTGGTCGCCACCGTCTGGAAGATCCCCGGCGCGTTCGGGTTACCACCGATATCGCCGTCGTCACCGCCGCCGGTATCGCCATCGTCACCACCGCCGGTATCGCCATCGTCACCACCGCCGGTATCGCCGTCATCACCACCGCCGGTATCGCCATCGTCACCACCGCCGGTATGACCGTCGTCACCGCCGCCGGTATGGCCATCGTCACCGCCGCCGGTATGGCCATCGTCACCGCCGCCGGTATGGCCGTCATCACCCCCGCCGGTGTCTTTCTGCCGGATGGTCAGATCGACGTTTTGCCGGTCGCGCGTCAGCGCCGTCTCTAAAAAGGCCGAGTCCAGCACCGCTTCGCTGAACATGCCTTTAATACCGTCGCCAGAAGTTAAAATGCGATAGGTTTGTCCGTCCTGATAGCTGCTATGCGGATCGAGTGCGTTAACCAGCACCTTAACGTCCTTGCCGATAGTGGTTTCGCCCTGCATCCCTACCGTGTCGCTGCGGCCGTCCGCGGCAATATCTACGTCGTAGAACGCGCCGTCCTTGAAGGTCAGGTAGCTCCTGACGGTCAGTTTACCGATACCGCCATCGCCGGGGGAAAGATGCCCACCACGTTCCACCACCGTGCGGCCAATGGTCGCATTGCCGCCCAGAACGCCGCCGGATTCAACAAACAGCGAACTGGAAAAGCCCGGATTGCCCAACGATTGCTCGATAAACGCGCCCACGGTGCCGTTGAGAATCAGCGTACCGCCATCTTCCACACGCAGCTCCTGGTACCTCGGGTAAAAACTAATATTGGTCGCCATGTCGCCGTTGACCGTCAACTTGCCGCCCTTCACGAAAATATACCCATTGTATCCGGTAAGATCGCCGCTCAGCGTCGTCTGACCGGCCACATTAACCATCGTGCCGTCGCCGTTGACGGTATTGGCAAATTGGTAATCGCTTGCAGTGTGATTAAAGATGATGGAGTGCTGCATGCCCATATTGTAGGTTAAGGTATCCACCACAATGTTCGGGTCCAGGATGCCTGGCGCTTGCGCCTCACCCAACGCCGGCAGCGTCCAGATCTCATGACCATTGACATCCGTAGGTGAATAACCGTCAAAATAGCCGCGGCTGCCGATAATCAGCGCCGTATTAAGCGCTAGTTTACTGCCGTCGTTGCTGAAACGGCCATTGTTGGCTAATGACAGCACGCCCACTCCGCTGATTCCCCGAGAGTGCAGGTGCGCCCCGTCACCACTGATATAAATCTCTGACGTTTTTGTACTGTCCCAAGGATGGTCGGCCACCACTAATTCGCCGGCGGTCACCTGCGCGCCATCCAGCACGTCCAGCTCCCCGGCCAGCGCCAGCTGGTTGCCTACCTGCCATTCACTGCCTTTACCGGCAATAGCCACTTTCGGGCTGTATCGGTAGTCGGTATTGTCCGGGCCGTAGCTCACCGTGGCATCGCCGGTGACCAGCCGGGCGCCATTTTCCACCTGCACCGTCGCCTGCGGCTGGCGCTCAGAACCGACCACCAGTTTTTTGGCGCTGAAGGTACCGCCGTCAATCAGTAAATGACTGACCTTATCCTGCCCGACGCTGGCCGTACCGCCATAGGAAACCGAATGGGAAATATGCCGGCTACCGTCAAGCAGCGCATCGCCGATGGGCCCGAGCTGCTTCACGATCAGATCGACAAACTGCTTGCCGTGCTCAAGCGTTGCGTCTAAAAACGCCGAGTCCAGCACTGCGGCGCTGAACGTGCCGGCGATATCCTTTTCAGAAGTGAGTATGCGGTAGGTTTGCCCGTCCTGATAGCTGACGTTCGGGTCAAGGGCATTGACCTGTACCTTGACGTTTTTGCCGATAGTGGTCTGACCTAACACCGCCGTGCTGTCGCTGCGGCCGTCCGCGGCAATATCCACATCATATAATGCGCCGTCGTTAAAGGTCAGATAACTGTTGATATCAAACTTGCCGATACCGCCGTCGCCGGGGGAGAGATGGCCGCCGTTTTCCACCACCGTGCGGCCAATGGTCGCATCGCCGCCCAGTACGCCGCCGGGCTCAACAAACAGCGAGGTCGAAAAGCCGACATTGCGGGCAAACATTCCCATGGTGCCATTAAGGATCAGCGTTCCGCCGTCCTCAACGCGCAGTTTATGCTCTTTTAACAGCTGATAATCAGGATTAGTGCCCAGATCGGTATTGATGGTCAGCTTACCCTCTTTGACGAACACATCGCCAAAGTAATTGCCGAGATCGCCCGTCAATATCGTCTGACCGGCGACATTAGCCATTACACCGCTGCCGGTGAGGGTATTGCCGAATGCATAATCATCCGCGGTATGGTTAAAAATAATGGTCGGCGCGGTCAGGGCAATGCCCGGATCAAGGATGCCGGGCGCTTGCGCCCCACCCAGCATAGGCGGCATCCAACTGTTATCATCATCTGCAGGCACATGACCGTCAAAATAACCACGGCTACCGATAATCAGCGCCGTTTTCAGCGCCAGCCTGCCGCCGTCGTTGCTGAAACGGCCATTGTCAGCTAATGACAGGACATCAATATCGCTGCGCCCCCGGGAATGCAGGCGTGAGCCTTCACCGCTGACGTAAATATCCGAACTTTTTGTGCCGTTCCAGGGCCGGTCGGCCACCGCCAGCTCGCCGGCCGTCACCTGCGCGCCGTCCAGCACGTCCAGCTTGCCGGCCAGCGCCAGCCGGTTGGCAATCTGCCATTCGCTGCCGTTACCGGCGACGGCCACTTTCGGGCCGTATCGGTAGTCGGTATCGTCCGGGCCGTAGTTCACCGTGGCATCATCGGTGACCAGGTGGGCGCCGTTCTCCACCCGCACCGTCGCCTGCGGCTGGCTCTCGGAGCCGACCACCAGTTTTTTGGCGCTGAAGGTGCCGCCGTCAATCAGTAAATCGCTGACCTGATTCTGCCCGACGCTGACCGTACCGCCGTAGGAGACCGACTGGGAGATATGCCGGCTGCCATCAAGAATCGCATCGCCGACGGGCTGGAGCTGCTTAATAATCAGATCGATAAACTGCTTGCCGTGCTCAAGCGTTGCGTCTAAAAACGCCGAGTCCAGCACCGCGGCGCTGAACGTGCCGGCGATATCCTTTTCAGAGGTGAGGATGCGGTAAGTTTGTCCATCCTGATAGCTGGCATGCGGGTCAAGGGCATTGACCTGCACCTTGACGTCCTTGCCGATGGTGGTCTGGCCCAATACCGCCGTACTGTCGCTGCGGCCGTCCGCGGCGATATCCACATCATAGAGCGCGCCGTCGTTAAAGGTCAGATAGCTGTTGATATCAAACTTGCCGATGCCGCCGTCGCCGGGGGAAAAATGCCCGTCACGCTCCACTACCGTGCGGCCGATGGTCGCATTGCCGCCCAGTACGCCGCCGGATTCAACAAACAGCGAGGTTGAAAAACCGATATTGCGCGCAAATCTCCCTATCGTGCCGTTAAGGATCAACGTCCCGCCATCTTCGGCATAGAGATGCTGCGTTCTGATCAGCAGGTCATCTTCCGTGCCGATATCGGTATTAACCGTCAGCTTGCCGTCTTTGGCGAGAATATGGCCGTTATAATGACTGAGATCGCCGGTTAACTCCGTATTTCCGGCAACGTTCACGATTGCTCCGTCACCGATGACGGTATTCACAAAGCGGTAATCATCTGCAGTATGGTTAAAGATAATGGAGCGCCACATTCCCTGCGTATAGGTGCCGGTGTCGACCTCAATGTCAGGATCAAGATCGCCAGGCGCCTGCGCTGCGCCTAATGTCGGCATCGTCCACTCTTTCCCCTCAACATTTTCATCAGACCTTGAATGACCGTCGAAAGTACCGCGACTGCCAATCACCAGCAGCCCGCCCACATACAATTGCTTACTCTCATTGGTGAAACGTCCATGGTCGGCTAAAGCGAGAACATCAACCAATTGTTCACCGGTAACCTGTATCTGCGACCCCGTACCGCTGATATAGATTTCTTGGGATTCCCGGCTATCCAGCCCCCCTAAATATGAATACAACTTACCGGCGATAATCTTACCGCCATCTAACACATCCAGCCCGTTGAAAAAATTCAGTTCATCACTCACCCGCCACTCGCTGCCCTTGCCGCTGACCAGAGCGAATCCGGCAGTACCTAATTCCTCCACCCGCTTTTCGCCGTTTTCTATGCTGAAATCGTCCGCATAGGCCGTGCCGACCGTGCCGGCCAGCGCCAGCGCCGCCGCCAGCGCAACGTACAGCCGCGACAGCCGGGTATTGACCGGTAACGATGGATGCCCCCAGAGCTTCTCCATATACCCTCCCTCTCTTTGATTATTATTGCGCCGCCAACCGCGGCACAATAAGGCTGGCATAGGGATGGGGAATGCGCCATACAGGCGGCAGAATTCAGAATGACATCTCTTGAAATGAAACGGGCTGCCAGAGGATCTGGCAGCCCGTGCGCTAACGGCAGCGTTTAGAAAGAGACCGTCAGCTGCGCATTGACCGAGTTGGCCTGCAGCTGCGAGCCGTACTGTCCCTGATAGGAGACGCCGACACGCGTCGAACGCGTCAGCGGCACGTCCAGACCGACGCCGACCACCGCCACGTCCTTATCCACCGGCGCACCCTTGGTGGCAAAGCTGTCGCCGGTGGCGAACGCCATCCGCGCCGAAGTGTCCGTGTCGCCGTAGGCGTGCTGCCAGCCCAGATTGCCGTGCAGCGTGACGTCAACGCCCGAGACCGGGATATCCGTCGCCCCGCGCAGGCCCAGCGTCGAGTAGAAGGTGTTCATCGTCTCATCCTGCACGCTCAGCGCCGCCGCGCCGCCCTGCTCCTGCACCGCATCCGTATGCAGACGCACGTAGCTCAGGTTGACGAACGGCTCCACGCTCGATGACTCATAGCGCAGCCGGTAGCCCAGCTCCGTAAACGCCTGCAGCGTATTACCGTCGTAATCCCCCTTCAGCCGGTCGCTATAGCCGCCGAAGCCGACGTTGCGCTCGCTCTCTATCCGGTGCCAGCTGTAGCCCAGGCCGCCGCGCAGCGCCAGCGCATCGCGCTGCCCCGCGCCATACAGACCCAGGTGGTAGTTGTTGCTGTGGCCCGACGACGCACGGCTGTCAACGTCGAAATGGGTGCGGCTGTAGCCCGCATAAGCGCCGGCGCGCACTCCGTCGCTCAGCTCACGGTCCGCCCCCACCAGGAAGCCGCCGGTGTTGCTGTCCAGCTTGCCGGTGTTGCCGTCGCCCTTGCTGCGCGTCCAGCTGCCGAACATCTGTCCCCAGGCGCCGTTGCGCTCGCGCTCCGGACCCTGCACCAGACTCATCGCCAGCGGCGGCACCGTCAGGCTGTCGCCGTCGAACATCGTCTGCATATGCTGGTTCACCACGCTGCCCACCAGCGTACCGCTCTGCAGCAGGCTCGCCTGCACCGACGCATACTGCTCGCCGGACAGCTGGTTAAACGCCTCGCGCGCCTGCCCCGCATTCAACATCAGCAGCGAGTTGTACAGGCCGAGCGACGGCCCCTGCTGCGCCAGCGAGCTCAGCGCCCCGGCGGTGTTCCACTGGTTGTCGCTGGTCGCCACCGTCTGGAAGATCCCCGGCGCGTTCGGGTTACCACCGATATCGCCGTCGTCACCGCCGCCTGTATGGCCATCGTCACCGCCGCCGGTATGACCGTCGTCACCACCGCCGCTATGGCCGTCGTCACCACCGCCGGTATGGCCATCGTCACCGCCGCCGCTATCGCCGTCGTCACCGCCGCCGGTATGGCCGTCGTCACCACCGCCGGTCTCTTTCTGCCGGATGGTCAGATCGACGTTTTGCCGGTCGCGCGTCAACTCCGTGTCCAAAAAGGCCGAATCCAGCACCGCTTCACTGAACATACCGTTAACGCCGCCGCCGGCGGTCAGAATGCGGTAGGTTTGCCCATCCCGATAGCTGGTGTGCGGATCGAGGGTATTGACCAGCACCTTGACGTTCTTGCCGATGGTCGTGGCATACTGCGTTCCTAAAGTATCGCTGCGGCCGTCCGCAGCGATATCAACGTCATAAAACGATCCATCAAAGAAATCGAGATATCCCTTAACGGTCATTTTACCGATACCATCATCACCAGGAGCGATATGGCTGTTGCGTTCGATGTCCACAAAACCAACCGTCGCCTGCCCCGTGAGTACGCCACCGGTTTTCACTGAAATCGTTGAAGAACCGGAGACGCCTACATTGCCTTTAAGATGCAACGTTCCGCCATTCTCTACCTGCAAACTCTGTACCAGTAAGGGATCCGCCTTCGTTCCCATATCCCCGTTAACAGTCAGCTTGCCGCCCTTAACGAAGATATCGCCGTTGTAGCGGGTGAGATCGCCGGTCAGCGTGGTCTGCCCGGCCACGTTGGCCATCGAACCACTGCCGATGATGGTATTGGCGAACTGATAGTTGTCCGACGTATGGTTAAAAATAATCGCCCCCCGCATACCCCGATGATCGGTTGGCGTGGTGATCACAATATCGCGGTCAATCACGCCGGGCGCCTGCGCCTCGCCCAGCGTCGGCAGCGGCCAGATTTCACGACCGTAGGGGCCATCCGCCGAATAGCCGTCAAAAGAGGCGCGGCTGCCGATCACCAGCGCGCTGCGCGGCGTTAACTGTTTATTATCGTTACTGAAGCGCCCGCCGTTCGCCAGCGCCAGCACATCGGCGTCGGTACTTCCCCGGGTGTGCAGATGCGAGCCTTCACCGCTGACGTAAATATCCGCGGACTTTTTCGCCTCGGCGGGACGTTCAGAGGCCAGCAGATCGCCGACGCTCACCTGCGCGCCGTCCAGCACGTCCAACTTGCCGGCGAGCGACAGCCAGTCGTTGACCTGCCACTCACTGCCTTTACCGCTGATTGTCGCCATCGGCCGGTGTTGATAGTCGGCATCATCCAGACCGTAGTCGATCCTTGCCCGTTCGGTCACCAATTTAGCGCCGTTTTCCACCCGCACCACCGCCTGCGACTGGCGTTCAGAGCCGATAATCAGCTTTTTAGCGCTGAAGGTACCGCCGTCTATCAACCACTCGCTGGCTTTATCCTGACCCATACTGACCGCGCCGGCATAGGAGACCGACTGAGAAACGTGGCGATCGCCGTCCAGCGTCACATCACCGCCGGGGGTAATTTGTTTAATCAGCAGATCGATAAACTGCTGGCCGCGTTTAAAGGTCGCTTCCAGAAAGGCCGAATCCAGCACCGCTTCGCTGAACATGCCGGCAATATCTTTTTCGGAGGTGAGTATGCGGTAGGTCTGTTCGTCCTGGTAGCTGGTGTAGGGATCCAGCATATTCACCAGCACCTTCACGTTGTTGCCGATCGTCGTCTGACCGACCACCGCCATGGTATCGCTGCGACCGTCTGCGGCGATATCCACATCATAAAACGCGCCGTCTTTAAAGGTCAGATAGCTGTTGATATCAAACTTGCCCGTACTGCCGTCGCCGGGAGCAATATGCCCACCGTCCTCGACAATCGTACGGCCGATGGTCGCATCGCCGCCCAGCACCGCTCCGGGATCAACAAACAGCGAGGTAGTAAAGCCGATGCCGCGGCCAAATCCCCCGATGGTGCCGTTGAGGATCAATGTGCCGCCGCGCTCAACGTATAATCCTTGATAAGGAGGATCAATCTTGTAGCGCCCCACATCAGAATTAATCGTCAGCTTGCCGCCTTTGACGAAGATATCGCCATGGAAATTGCTGAGATCGCCGGACATGGTGGTATTGCCGGCAAAATTGGCTATCGACGCATGTCCCTCGTCGTCCCTGACGCTGTTGGCAAACTGATAGTCATCCGCAGTATGGTTGAAGATGAGGGAGTTCCAGCGCCCGCCCAAATACGTATCCCGATCAAAGAAGACGACAATATTAGGATCCAATACGCCGGGCGCCTGCGCTTCCCCCAGGGTAAAAATATCCCACCCTTTCTCCACCACATCCTCATCATCCTGCGCATGGCCATCCAGGGTGCCGCGACTGCCTATTATCAGGCCGCCATGGATTTCTAACGCATTACTCGCGCTGCTAAAACGGCCATGATCGGACAGCGAGAGGATTTCCATCCTTGGATAATTTTCTATTTGCAGATGCGAACCGCTGCCGCTGACGACAATTTCCGTCGAACTGTTAGTGCCAACAAACGAGCCTGATGCTTCCAGCCGGCCGACGCTCATCACGCCGCCATCCAGCACATACAGCCCGTCGCTGATCGCCAACGCATCACTAACCCGCCACTCGCTGCCCTTACCGCTGACCTTACCTAACCCGGCAAAGTCCACCTCCCTGATTCGCTTTTCGCCGTTTTCGACGCTGATGTTTTCCGCATAGGCCGCGCCGACCGTGCCGGCCAGCGTCAGCGCCGCCGTCAGCGCGACATACAGCCGCGACAGCCGGATTTTGACCGGTAACGATGGATGCCCCCAGAGCTTCTCCATATACCCTCCCTCTTTTTGATTATTATTGCGCCGCCAACCGCGGCACAATAAGGCTGGCATAGGGACGGGGAATGCGCCACACGGGCGCAATAATTCAGAAAAGGCGTGCGAAAATCTCTCACACGGCGAGAGATTGAGGAGAAAAGTCAGCCTCGCGTTACTGCACCAGCGTCAGCGCGCGTTTCGGCTGGCCCGGAGCGGCAATCATCGCCAAGAGTTGCGCTTTCACCGCCTGCGCCGCTTCAGACAGCGGCTGCTGAACGGACACGCACAGCGCCAGCGGCAATGCCAGCGACGGGTTGCTGATACGCGCCATCCAGGCTCTGGCCGGGCCGGTCAGCGCCCGCGCGGCGGACTCCGGCAAAATGGTTGCCCCCAGCCCGCCGGCGATGGCGGCGCTGAGCATGGTCGGCGATTCGATCTCGCCGACGACATTCAACGCCAGTTTGCGCACCGCCATCGCGTCTTCAATCTGATCGCGCACGCTGTCTCCCCGGTGCGGTAAAAACAGATTCAGCCGCGCCAGCGCCCGCAGATCGATATAGTCGCCGGGATTAGGCACCGAACGTGACGCCACCAGATACAGATCCTCTTTCGCCAGTACCGTGGTATTAAACCCCTGCGGCGCCTTGGTGCCATAAATAACCGCCATATCCAGCGCGCAGTTGGCCACCTGATCGGTCAGCGCCGGGCCGGTATCCTCATGCAGGCGCAGCAGAATGCCGGGGTGCGCATCGCGCATCGCCTGCAGCAGCGGCATCGCCAGCTGCGCGGCGGCGCAGCCGGACGCGACGCCAAGGGCAACCTGCCCGCTGACCGCCAGCCCGATGTTGCTGACGGCGGCCTGCGTCTGCTCACACATGCGCAAAATCGTCTGCGCATGGGCATAGAGAATGTTGCCCGCTTCGGTCGGCATGACGCCGCGCTTACTGCGAATCAGCAGTTGCTGCTGAAGTTCGCCTTCCAGCGTCGCCAGCTGCTGGCTTAACGCCGGTTGCGCAATATGCAGCACTTCCGCTGCCTGCGTCAGGCTGCCGATATCGACGATTTTGACAAAGTATTTAAGACGTCTGAAATTCATGGAGCCCCCGTTATGCGCAAAAAACAACGCTAACCCCACAGCAAGATCCGGGCCATAATCCGGGGAAAAAGCCAATGACGCCGCCAACAGGCTAAAAAGGCAGAGAAAACCGGCGCACTCCGGCCACCGCCGCCCGCCGCCGAAGGCCGGCTACGCCGGCGCGCTGCACCAAAAAGAAGCAGCGCCGCCCGCAGAAACACGCCCAATCACTCAATAATGCAGCAGGTTGGGCATTCTTACAGCAAACGCGTCAAAATGCGTTTTTTGATGCTTTACAAGCCCCTGCCGCCTCGCTATTATGCGCCCCGTTCACACGATTCCTCTGTAGTTCAGTCGGTAGAACGGCGGACTGTTAATCCGTATGTCACTGGTTCGAGTCCAGTCAGAGGAGCCATATTTAGAAAAGCCCGCTTAAGGCAACTTAAGCGGGCTTTTTACCGTCTGGCGATCGCGTCATTGCGATGCTTCGATGATGTTCAAATCTGACTGCCGTATCCAGACGTTGAGTCTCTCAAGATCCTGTTGCGATACCATTTGTTGCTCAGCCAGGTGCTGGATGATAGCGACATATCTACGCACGTCCTCAGCAAAAACAGCCGTATTCATCCGATCGAGCGCCTGTAATCCTTTGAGCAAACGGAGCTGTACTTCAATCAGCCCTGCGCCGTCGCGAGCAATGGGATTTACAATGTCATCGAGGAGATCTGCCGTCATGATAGGTTTGACCCACACGTTGTGATAGATCACCGCGTCAGGTTCCGGCTTGTTTCTGCCCCATACCGCCAGCAGTCTCACCGCGCGGCCGATAACATCAATCGCCGTGCCAGGATCGTTAACGGCCGGCGACAACGCGCGGGAGGCGATCTCCGCCAATACCGCAAGGCCAAAGCGGGGATCCTGATCAAATGAGCGCTCCGCTCCGATGGTGATGGCAGCCAATAGTGCTGCCGTATCGGGGTTAGGAGTTGGTGCAACAATCCAGCCCACGGGATGCCCCGGATGCACAAATGCGCCAGCCTGACAGGTTAAATAAAGCTCCCCTTCAATTTCTTGCAGCCGGTCATCCAGCATCTGCATATCAATATGCTGAATATACCCAATGTCTGTCGGGTAGAGTGCCATGACTTCCGCAGGTGGCTGCAAACCGGGTAACCACGCTTTGCCCCCCATATAAGGGATGTTAACGCGATTCTCCAGCGCATTGCGCGCAGCCTCTTCCACCCGCGATGTCGTTTCCCCGACGCGCCCCAGTAATGAAAGATGCTGGATCCAGCGTAAAAGCGTGATAACAATTAATGCAATCACCAGCAGCGTAACGACAAATAACACCACGCGGCCCCGCTGCCCGTAGGCGCCCATACTCAGCGCCACGATACCCACCAGACTGAACAGGAAAGAGCCGATAAAGGTCGCCAGTACGTTTTGCGTCGTGCTGTCTTCCATCACCAGCCGCGTCGCGCGCGGCGTCACGCTCGTCGTCGCTGAACTGTAGGCCGACACCATAATACTCAACGAAAAGGTCGTCACCGCCAACATGCTCGAGGCCAAAATATTGAGGATTTTATCCACCGCATCGGCGCCGACCACGCCGCCGATGCCGGACGGAATAAAGGGCTTAACCACGATGGAAACTAACGCTGAAATGACCGCCAGAAGCGCGAATAAACATGCGCGGAACCAGAGTTTGCGGGTTAACTGGCTAAACAGCCAGTGCCATTTTGACATGGTAAACATTCCGTTGTGAGCACATGCTAATCACTATAGCCCAGACTGTTTCATCTGCATCACGTTTCGCGTCGACCGAAATCCCGTCGTGTTACGCCGTTATCACCACCGGGAGATAAAAAACCTGCCACCCGGGCAGGTTTTTCAGTATTACGACCGCTATCAATAACGGGATTAGCCCGCCATTAAAGGGTTTCGCCGTTAGAGGCGATTACGCCCTGATACCAGTAGAACGACTTCTTGCGCGAACGCGACTGATCGCCGCTGCCGTCGTCATGTTTGTTCACATAGATAAAGCCATAGCGTTTGCTGTACTGGCCGGTGGTAAAGGAAACGCAGTCGATGCAGCCCCACGGCGTATAGCCCAGCAGCTCCACCCCGTCATGGCTGACGGCCTTGCCCATTTCGGCAATATGCGACTTCAGGTAGTCGATGCGGTAATCATCATTGATGCTGCCGTCGGCTTCCACCTTGTCGTAGGCGCCAAAGCCGTTCTCGACGATAAACAGCGGCTTCTGATAACGCTCATACAGCTCGCACAGCGCATAGCGCAAGCCGACCGGGTCAATCTGCCAGCCCCAGTCGGAGGCTTTGACGTGCGGGTTAGGCACGCTGCCCTCAAAGCCGGAAATGGCGTCGCCCTCGCCGCCGGCGGCCTGCACCGCGTTGGTCATGTAGTAGCTGAAGCCCAGATAGTCGCAGCAGCCTTCGCGCAGGATCTGCTCGTCGCCCGCTTCCATCCTGATGTTAAAGCCGCGCCGCTGCCACTCGTTCAGTACGTAGGACGGATAATAGCCGCGCAGCTGCACATCGGTGAAGACATAGCGTTCGCGCATGGATTCCTGCGCATACATCACATCTTCCGGCTTACAGGAGAACGGATACAGCGGCACCATCGCCAGCATGCAGCCGATCTTCATCTCCGGGTTGATGCGGTGGCCGATCTTCACCGCCAGCGCGCTGGCGACAAACTGGTGGTGCAGCACCTGATACATGGTCTCTTCCGGATTATCATGTTCGGTGTACACCACGCCGGAACAGCAGTAGCCGAACAGCGGCGCGCGCCAGTTGCGCTGGTTATTGATCTCGTTGAAGGTCATCCAGTACTTCACCTTGTGTTTGTAACGTTCAAACACCACTTCGGCGAAGCGGACGAAGAAATCGACCACCTGACGGTTGGTCCAGCCGCCATACTGCTGCACCAGATGCAGCGGCATTTCGAAGTGCGACAGGGTGATGACCGGCTCAATATTGTGCTTGAGCAGCTCGTCGAACATGTCGTCGTAGAAACGCAGCCCCTCTTCATTCGGCTCCGCCTCGTCGCCCTTGGGAAAAATGCGCGTCCAGGCAATCGAGGTGCGGAAGCATTTGAACCCCATATCGGCGAACAGTTTGATGTCATCTTTATAGTGGTGATAGAAGTCCACCGCCTCATGGTTCGGGTAATATTTACCCGGCACCACTTCCTGGGTGATCTCGCGCGGCACGCCGTGCGCGCCGCCGGTCAGCACATCACAAATGCTCGGGCCTTTGCCCCCCTGATCCCAACCACCTTCAACCTGGTGTGCGGCAACCGCGCCGCCCCAAAGAAAATCCTGCGGAAATACGCTTTTCATCATCGCTCCTGTTTGTTACCCAATCTGCATAACCGGCTGCCCGCAGGCAACCTCTCTGTTTACGTCCAGCAGGCGCACCGCGAACTCATCGCTGTTCAGCACCACAAACGGCGTGGTCACGTCATACCCCGCCGCTTCTATCGCCTGTTGCTCAAAACGGATCAGCGGATCGCCCGCTTTCACCTGCTGGCCCACCGCCACCAGCGTGTCAAAATGCCGCCCCTGCAGCTTGACCGTATCCAGCCCGACGTGGATCAGCAATTCGGCGCCGTTGGCGCAGGTCAGCCCGACCGCATGCCGGCTGTCGATCACCGAGGAAACCACCGCGTCGCAGGGCGCCAGGATCTGGCCGTCCACCGGACGGATCGCCACGCCTTCGCCCAGCAATTTCTGCGCAAAGCTGGGATCGTTCACCTGCTCCAGCGGCACATAATGCCCCGCAGCCGGGGACAGCAGCGTCACCGCCCGTGGCTGCGCCGCCGGCTCACCGGCCGCCGGCGTCTTTGGTGCTGCTGATGCCGCTGGCGCCGCGCCGTCCGCCGCCAGCGGCGGATCGTCAAAGCCCACCGCGTACACCATCGCCATGGTGCTGATTATCGCCGTGGCAACGCCCGCCAACTCGCCGATAAACGACATCGGGTTCTCCGGGCTGATGGCGTTCACCACGGTCAGCAGGCTGGGTAATCCAGCATAAGCATAGTAGTAGCTGCCGAAGAAGCTGGTGACCAAAGCGCCCAGCGCGCCGCCGATACAGCCGCAGATAAACGGCTTTTTCAGGCGCAGGGTCACGCCGTACAGCGCAGGTTCAGTAATGCCGAACACGCCGGTAACGCCGGCGGAAAACGCGGTGGTTTTAAACTGCGGATTACGTGACTTAAAGCCGACGGCCAGCGCCGCCGCCATCTGCGCCACCACAGCAATGGTCTGGAAAGCCTGAAAAGAGTCGCGGCCGTGCGCGTCAAAGTTGGCCATCACCACCGGCGTAATCCCCCAGTGCACGCCGAAGATCACCACCATTTGCCATACGCCGCCGATCAGCGCGGCGGCCAGCGCCGGCGCGGTGTCAAACAGCCAGTTGTAGCCGCCGGCAATGGCGAACGCCGCCGAACTGGTGATCGGGCCAATCAGCAGCAACGTAAACGGCACCATAATCAGCATGCAGACCAGCGGGGTAAATAATTCGCTGACGACGTCGGGGATCGCGCGGCGGGCATATTTTTCCACGTATGACAGGCACCAGATCATAAAGATCGGCGGCAGCACCGACGAGGTGTACACCGTTTCCGCCAGCGGCAGACCGAGGAAGGTGATCGCTTCGCCCTGCGCGATACGCGCGGCGATGGCGCCCCAGTCCGGATTGATCAGCGCGCAGCTGCACAGCACCGCAATAAAGGTGTTGCAGCGGAAAAAGCGCGACGCGGTAATGGCAATCAGCACCGGCAGGAAAGCAAACGGCGTCCAGGACATGAAGTTGAGCACCGCGAAGGTGCCGCCGTTCGCCAGCTGCGGCGCAAAATGTCTGGCGACGATCAGGGCGCCCTGCAGAATGCCCGCCGCCGCCAGCACAAACACGATCGGCGCGAAAATCGCCGACATGGAGCCGATGACCACGTCCAGCAGACGGACTTTCGCGCCGTCGGTCTTTAGCTGGCTCTGATCGACCAGGCCGGAAAAAGCGTCAAACACCTCCGCCACATGTACGCCGATCACCACCTGAAACTGTCCGCCGCTGAGCACCACCATGATGACGCCCGGCAGCTGTTTAATCCGCTCTGCCGCCTGCGGCGGCGTCTCCTTCAGCACCAGCCGCAGACGGGTGGCGCAACGGGTAAAACTGACCAGATTATCCTGCCCGCCGACCTCCGCCAGAATATCGCCGGCAAGCTGGGCGTAGTTTCTTATTTTTGTCATTATTTTAATACCTTATCGTAAAGGTTATGACTGCCGCCTACGTGTTTCTCAAAGAATGAAACCGGTTGCAGAATAGAAACTGAAAACCATTTCTGCAACCGGTTTCAGTAAAGAATGTGTGTGAAGTAACAATTTGCATGAAAAGTGATAACACGCGACAACGGATAGGATGAAGGGAAAAAGCCCGTCAGACGGCAGGCCGCTCTGGTCAATATGGCAAAAACCTCAGGAGAACATCACGCAGACTGACAGAATGACGCGCAAACGGTACGACCGGTGCTTATCTGCCGACGGTAGTATGGCGGCCTCATCCGCGTTCACGCTCAAAACTCGGCGGCCAGCCCAAGGCTCCAGCCTTCAACCCCGTCCCCCACAAGGCCGGAGCCGCGCAGGCTGACGCCGCCAATACCGGGTATGACGCCGCTGTCGACAATTTCTATACCGCCGCCGATTTCGACAAAGTAGTCAAAACCGATATTGTCTTTTATCTCCGGCATATAGGTGCCGGTGACAAAACCAATCCAACGCAGCGGCTGACCGAACAGCGACAGGTATGTCGGGCCATTTAACTCTGTCGCGGCGGTCATCACGCTGAAATCATTGCGCCCTTCCAACTCCGGGTCGCTGGCGCGATAACTGTCATCAACCAGATAGTTGTAACGCAGATTGGCCGTCAGCTTCACATCATTTTCCCAACGATGATTCTGTTCTATTTCCACCGCGCCGCCGTACAGCAGGCTATTGATTTTAAAATCAAAAGCCAGTCCACGCCCCGCTTCATGGAGCAAATCGCCTAGCGAGCCGCTGGAGGAGGTGTCATTTGAGGTGCGTGAATAGCCAAACAGCATCATCGGGCGCAGAATCGTGCCTGGGACGATATCAAATTCGGCCCCGGCGCCCCCCATGGCCGACAGGGTTCTGGTGTCCAGGCTCAGGCGATCGGACACCCCGTCATCGTCGCCAAACGCCAGTGTCTGATCGCTTTTGACATAACCGAACGTGCCTTCGATATACGGTCTGAAGCCGTCGACGCCAATATCAAAAGCATGGGTCGGCGATATTTTGTAGGAGTCAATCTCCAGCGGATCGGAAGTGTCATGGGTCAGACGGAAATTCGCCGCGCTGATGCCGGGCGTCGTGCCGATAATAGACAATTCCTGATAGAGATTTTTCAGATCGCGTGCATTATCACGCAGCGTCGGGCGCAGTTCTTCCGGGCTGATCGGCAACGGTTCGGCCACGGCATCACCACTACCGGCCCAGACCAGCACCGTCGTCAGTACCACACAGCGATGTCTCATCATCTGTTATCAACCCTATTTGATTGTCCGCCATCAACCACGCTATTTCCGTGAGCTATCAGGCGGTATCAGCGTTGACTGCACCCATGAATACCGGGACGCTGTTCGAATGAATGAAGGGATAAAAAAATTCCTAAAGAAAATTAAGCATAATCGATTATCAATACCCTGCCGTTTTTTAAGATATCTGACATCGGTCGGCATGAATAAAAAACGGCGGGCGGCTCTCCGCCATGGCGAGACAGCAACCGCATCACAGCTTCGCCATCGGCGTGAAAGTGTTATGCGGTTGCTTGCCGGCAAGCGGCGAGAAAAGCGGAAGGCGAAGGCAATTCAGCGCGCCGTCAGGCTGCCGCGCAGTAAACCAGGCTCTTCTGCGCCGCTCAGCAGCGCCAGCGCACGCTGCGCCAGCGCATCCAGCGAATACTCAATCGACGGCACCGTCGGCGCGCCGGGCCACTGCAGCGAACCGTCCAGACTGAACACCATCACCTGCGCCGGCACCTGACGCTGATACTGCGCCAGCACCGTCAGCGCCTCCTGCGCCTGACAGTCGTCGGTCACCAGCAGCGCATTAAACGGCATCGTGCTGTTGAGCAGGCGCTGCAGCGCAATGCGCGTCACCGCTTCGTCTTCCACCACCAGCTGGCGGTTATAGGGGATAAGGTGCGTTTCCAGCGCGTGGCAATAGCCCTGCAGCACCTGTTCGGCGGCGTCGCCGGCGGCAAAGTTAATCAGGGCGATCTGCCGCCGCTGCTGACTGGCGAGGTAATGCACCGCGGTTTCTGCCGCAAACTGGTGGTCAAAGCCCACGCTTTTCGCCGTGGACGCGGTGACACAGTCCAGACACACCGTGCTGTCCGGCAGCGGCGGCAGCGCGAAACGCGCGCCGACCACGATCAGCGCATCGCACCAGCCGCTGCTCAGCTCCGCCGCCGCGGCCGCCAGCGCGGCGGCGTCATTGGCGAAACGCAGCAGCAGATGCTTCTGCTGACGGCTCAGCTGCTTCTCCAGCGCCTGGAGATAACCGGTCGCCTGCTGAATATGTTCCGTGGCGCAAATCACGCCGATACAGCCGGTGCTCTGGCTGGTGAGCGACTGGGCGACGGCGTTCGGACGATAGTTCAACGTTTCCACCGCCCGCAGCACCGCCTGCCGGCTCTCTTCCTTTACCCCGCGACTGCCGCTCAGCACCCGGGACACCGTGGCTTTCGATACCTGCGCCAGGCGGGAAACATCATTGATATTGGCCATAACTGCGGGTCTTCCTGCTGATAGAGAAAAACGGGCCGGCGGCCCGCTACAGACGACTGATAAAGCCAACTATTAGGGAGAGCGTGACAATGGGGTCGTAGCGGCGTAAGCCGCCGAAGCGCCCCTCGTTACGCTAGGCCCGGGTATCACGAATCATCAGTCGACGTTGTCATCAACCTCAAACGGGCCGGCGGCCCGCTAGTGATTATCCCTGAGCCGATGGCCGTTGTCGTTGATAAAGTTCGACCATTTCGGCAATCAGTTCCCGCGCCAGTATCGCATTCATCAGATGATCCTGCGCATGCACCATAATCAGCGTCATCGGCGTTTTACCCTCACCGCCGTCCTGCTCAATCAGCCGGGTCTGCACCCGGTGTGCGGCGCGGGAAAACTCATCGGCCTGCTGCAGCTGCGTCTGCGCCAGTGCAAAATCGCCGTCGCGTGCCGCCTGCAGCGCGCTGAAACACAGGCTGCGCGTCTGGCCGGCATTGACGATAATCTCCATCACCGTACTTTCCAAATCGTCCATCAGCGTTGCTCCTCAAAACCGTTGGCGGCGGCGGTTGCGGCGAACCATTCGCCGCTTTTCTTGATAGTGCGCTGCTGGCTCGCCAGATCCAGCTGCACAAAGCCATAGCGGTTCTTGTAGGCGTTGCTCCATGACCAGTTATCGATAAAGGTCCACATATGGTAGCCCAGGCAGCGGCTGCCCTCGCTGATGCCCCGGTGCACCCACTGCAGATGCTCGCGGATAAAATCGATGCGGTAGTCGTCCTGAATCTGCCCGTTCTGCTCAAAACGCCGTTCATCCTCCACGCCCATGCCGTTCTCGGAAATAAAGCAGCGTGGGTTGCCGTAGTTTTCCCGCAGGTTGGTGAGAATATCGTAGATGCCCTTTTCGTAAATCTCCCAGCCGCGGTACGGATTCATCTTGCGGCCCGGCATCGCATAGTGGCTGAAAAACCACTCAGGCATAAACGGACTGTCCGGATTGACCAGGCTGTCGCGGCACTGAATGCGGCGCGGCTGGTAATAGTTGATACCCAGCAGATCCACCACGCCCTGCGCCAGCAATGCGGCGTCCTCCGCCTGGCATGGCGGCAGTTGGTCATGCTGACGCAGCAGCGCCACCAGCTCCTGCGGGTAGCTGCCGCGCAGCGCCGGGTCGAGGAAACTGCGGTTAAACATCAGATCGGCGATGTTTGCCGCCTGCACATCGGCCGGGTTGGCGGAGCGCGGATAGGAAGGCGTCAGATTGAGGATGATGCCGATCTCCCCGTCCTGCCCGCGGGCGCGGTAGTTCCGCACCGCCAGCGCGTGCGCCAGCATGGTGTGGTAGGCCACCGTCGCGGCGCGACTGAAGTCCACCACGTTCGGGTAGTGGAAATCATACAGATAGCCGCCCTCCACCGGCACAATCGGCTCGTTAAAGGTAAACCAGTGCTTGACCCGGTCGCCGAACAGGCGGAAACAGACATCGGCAAACTCGGCGTAGGCCTGCACCACTGCGCGACTTTCCCAGCCGCCCTGCTGCTGCATCGCCAGCGGCATATCAAAGTGAAACAGGTTGATAAACGGCGTAATGCCCTGCGCCAACATCTCGTCAATCACCTGGTTATAAAACGCCACCGCCTGCGGATTAACCTCGCCGCGCCCCTGCGGGATCAGCCGCGCCCAGGAAATGGAGGTGCGGAAACTGTTGTGGTTCAGCCGTTTCAGCAACGCGATGTCGTCGCGCCAGCAGCGGTAGAAATCCGAGGTCTGCTGCGGGCCGACCTGCTGGTTAAAACGCTCCGGCTGCAGCCGGAACCACTCGTCCCAGATGGTGGCGCTTTTGCCGAAACTGAGGCTCTCGCCTTCACTCTGCGGCGCCGAACTGGCGCTGCCCCACCAGAAATCTTGCGGGAATGCATATTTCATCACGACCCCTTACGTCAGGAATTAACGGCGGCTTCTCCGCCCTGTGGTTGTTGTTTTTCCTGCTCCTGCTTGAGCAGCGTGCGCTCATAAGCCTTCAGGAACGGGTAATACATCAGCGCCGACAGCACCATGCAGAACAGGCACATCAGCAGCGGGCTTACCGCCCAGTTCGCCGCCCATGAGGCGCCAATCGGCGCCGGCGTGGTCCACGGCGTCAGCGATACCACCTGCGCTACCCAGCCCAGTTTGGTGGCGATATAGGCGAAGGTGGCGTTAATCATCGGCACCAGAATAAACGGCAGGAAAAACACCGGATTCATGATGATCGGCGCACCGAACAGAATCGGCTCGTTGATATTGAACACGCTGGGCACCACGCCCATCTTGCCGATACTGCGCAGATGCGCCGCCCGGCTGCGCAGCAGTAAAAACGCCAGCGGCAACGTAGAGCCGACGCCGCCGATCAGCAGGTAGTGGTCCCAGAAGCCCTGCAGGTAAATATGCGGCAGCGGTGCGCCCGCCGCCAGCGCGGTCTGGTTCAGCGCCAGGTTGGTCATCCAGAACGGGTTCATGATGCCGGTGACGATCAGCGCGCCGTGAATACCGGCGAACCACAGCAGTTGGCAGATAAACACGGAAATCAGGATCGCCGGCAGCGAGTCCGAGGCGGACACCAGCGGCTGCAGCAGATGCATAATCGCCTGGGGAATGATCATGCCGGTATAGCTCTGCACCAGCAGATTGAGCGGATGCAGGGTGGCGACGATCGCCACCACCGGGATCAGGATCTCAAACGATCGCGCGACGCCGGTCGGCACCTCCTGCGGCAGCCGGATGGTGATATTGTGCCGCTTCAGCCAGGCGTACAGTTCACCGGCATACAGCGCGGTAATGATGGCGGTGAAAATCCCCTCGCCGGAGAAATACTGCGTATCTATCACGCCGTCGCGGTACGGCGCCGCCACCAGTAAAAACGCCATCAGCGCCAGCAGGCCGGTCATGATCGGGTCCAGTTTATGGTGCCGCCCCAGACTGGCGCCGATCCCCACCGAGATAAAGAAAGTCATCACCCCCATGCTGAGGTGAAACGGCAGCATCAGCTGTTCACGGTATTGCAGTGAAAAGTTCAGCCAGCCGCGGGCGAACGCCCAGCTGCTGTCGGCGGAGAACGGCGGAAAGATAAATACCAGCATAAATGAGCCGATGATCATAAACGGCAGCGCGGAGACAAAGCCGTCGCGGATGGCAATCACATGGCGTTGCTGGCCGACGCTGCCGGCCAGCGGCGTCACCTTCTGCTCGATAAGGTTGACCATCGCCTGATAGAGAGAGGTCATGCCGGCTCTCCCTGCTGCGCGATCAGCGCCAGGGCGAAATCCAGCACCTTATCGCCGCGCTGCATGCCGTAATCCATCATATCGATCGCCGCGACCGGAATGCCCTGCTCCGCCGCGCGCGCAGACAGCGCCGGCAGCATATATTTCACCTGCGGCCCCAGCAGCACCACCTGATAGCGGCTGAACTGCTCATCAAATTCCCCCGCGCTATAGGCGGCAATCTCCACCGGCAGATCGCGGCTGGCGGCCTCCGCCGTCATTTTCTTTACCAGCAGACTGGTCGACATCCCCGCAGAACAGCAAAGCATGATTTTCTTCATTGTTATTACCCCAGTGATGGTTGGATGCATTTCTCACCGCCATTGGAAACGATGTGGAAACCGGTTTCCAACACTAATAAAAAGGAATGAGAGCGTTCTCAAGCATCAGGAATAAAATAAGGGAAACGGCGTGAGGCGGCTCACAAGTTACGCAAGCGGCAGGCATGACGGCATAAAAAACCCGTAGCACGTGCTACGGGCAGAAAAATTGCCGGCCGAAATGTCGCGCCGTTATCTGAGATCGTAATAAACCACCAACTGACCTTTTTTCATTTTCAGCGCGCTGATGGTCACCTCACCCAGCTCAGCCAGCGAGCGCACGTGGGTGCCGCCGCAGCCGTAGGCCGGCAGATCGCCGAAGCCGACCTGGCGCATGCCGTTTTCCTGCCGCTGACGGCGCGGTAAATCGGCGGCGATCAGGCGCGTCAGCGCCTCCTGCAGCCATGCCTGCTCCAGCGCTTTTACACCGTCGCCGGGCATAAAGGTAATGCGCCCTTCCCCCGGCCAGTGATGCGCCTTCACCGGGCGCCAGCCCTGCGTTTCCCCCAGATAGCCGATCAGATGGCCGGCGGAGTGCCAGCGCGCATGCAGTACCCGCAGCCGGCCGTCAATCTCCAGGCTGGCCGCCCCTAACGGCTGCGGGCGCGCCACCACGTGCAGAATATCCTCACCGCGCGGCACCAGCCGCAGCAGCGGTTCGCCGTTCAGAGTGCCGCCATCGGCCGGCTGTCCGCCGCCCTGCGGATGAAACAGCGTAGCATCCAGCTCCAGCGCATAGTTGCCGTCCTCCAGCGGCTGGCAGGCCAGCACCTGCGCCTGCAACTGCAGTGCATCGCTGTGATAGTAATGTCGTTCTGTCATCGTTTATTCCCCGGTTAATTGACCCTGCACCCAGTATATTCATGTCATAATCAGAGGATAATCCGTTATCAGAAGAATGGACCTTTGCGCTGTGATCACAAATCAAGCCGCCGCATTACTGGCCGAGATGGCCGTATTCGTCCAGGTGGCGGAAAGCGGCAGTTTCTCCGCCGCCGCCCGCCAGCTGGGCGCTTCGCCCTCGGCCGTCAGCCGCAGCGTCAGCAAGCTGGAACGGGCGCTGGCGCTGCGGCTGCTGCACCGCACCACCCGTAAGCTGCGCCTGAGCGAGCAGGGAGAAACCGCCCTGCAATACTGCCGGCAGATGCTGGCGGCGGCCGACGCGGTGCTCAGCCTCAGCGGACAAAACGACGCCGAGCCGGAAGGGCTGGTCAGCATCAGCGTGCCGAAAGCGGTCGGCCGCTTTGTGCTGCACCCGCATATGCCGGCATTTTTGCAACGCTACCCCAAGGTGGACGTGCGCCTGCGGCTGGAAGACCGCTATATGGATTTGATTGACGACGGCGTGGATCTGGCGCTGCGCATCACCGACAGCCCGTCGCCGGGGCTGATCGGCCGTAAACTGATGGATATTGAGCACCTGCTGTGCGCCACGCCGCACTATCTGGCGCAGCACGGTACGCCGCAGCAGCCGCAGGCGCTGACGCAGCACAGCTGCATCTATCTGGGAGAGACGCCGAACGACGCGCGCTGGCGCTTCCGCCGGGCAGGCAAGACGCAGACGGTCAACGTGCGCGGGCGCTATGCCGCCAACCACACCGGCGTGCGGCTGGATGCGGTCAGGCAGCATATCGGCATCGGCAGCCTGCCGTACTTTACCGCCCGTCAGGCGCTGGCGGACGGTGAACTGGTGCAGGTGCTGCCGGACTGGGAGTTTCTCAGTAACTATCGCGGCGGGCTGTGGCTGCTGTATGCGCCGACGCCGCACCTACCCGCCAGACTGCGGGTGTTTATCGACCATCTGGTCGCCTGCCTGGCGCAGCAGCCGCGGCTTACAGCGCCTTGCGCAAAGTGATGTTGATGCGGTGCGATCCCACCAGCGAGTGATAGCCCTCCTTCACCGGTAAAATACCGTGGAAGCACAGGCGCGACGGGCCGCCCCATACCACCACGTCGCCGTGCGCCAGCGGAATGCGTCGCGCCCGGTCGCTGCGCTGCAGGCCGCCGAACTGAAACACCGCCGGCAGCCCGAGCGACACCGATACGATCGGCGCGCCGAAGTCGCGCTCGTCTTTATCCTGATGCAGCGACAGCTTGCTGCCGGGATCGTAACGGTTAATCAGGCAGGAATCCGGCGTAAAGTGGCCAAAGCCGGCCTGCAGCGCAGCCTCGTCCGCCAGCGCCAGCAGAATGGGCGGGATCGCCGGCCAGCGGCGGCCGCTGCCCGCGTCGCGTTCGGCGTAGCGGTAGCCGCGGCTGTCGCTGGTCCAGCCGTTGCCGCACCAGCTCATCGCCACCGACATGGTATAGCCCCCGGGCGTGGTCAGATGCCGCCACGGCACCTGCGCCACCACGCTGCGCACTGCCGCCAGCAGCTCGGGGCCGTGGTCGCGGACAAATCCGTGCAGCACCACCGCGCCGGGCGCTATCTCCTCACGCCACGGCGCCGGCAGCGCGTCTTCAAAAAGGTCGATCGTCATCGCCAACACCTGTTTATTTAAACAGTATTTATTGTAGCGGCGAAAATACGCTTGTCCAGCGCCGCCGCAGCCGGCGTCGGAATGCATTTAGTTGATTGATTTAAAAGAAAATAAGTGTTGTTACATTGTCACCATCAAGCGTAAAGCGTCCGCCAAAACGCCGCCCGGCCGGGCACTGCGGCGTTAAATCCTGCAGCAGCGCCAGCGTAAAGGTCTGCGCCTGCGGATCCAATGCGACGATCTGCGCATCAAGAAAATCAAAGTAGCGCTGCACCTGCGGATAAAGCGCCTTGAACAAGCTCTCTTTGGCGGAGAACGTCAGCGTCAGCGACAGGTTGAACGGCAGCGGTTGTTGCCGCAGCCACGCCTGCTCTGCCGGATTGACGATCCCGCTCCACAGTTGCTCGGCGCGCTGCATCGGCATCTGCGTTTCCACATCCAGCCCGACGCCGCCGCTATCGGCCGCCGGCGCGACGGCGCACAGCGCGGTATCCGCGTTGTGGCTCAGCGCGCCGACGATACCGTCAGGCCAGACCGGCGCGCGATCGGCGCCGCGCTCCACCACCCGTTGCGGATGCCCCAACGCCTCCAGCGCCTGGCGCGCCAGCAGACGCCCGGCCAGATACTCCGCGCGGCGCTTCGCCACCGCCGCGGACAGATGGTCGGGGAACGGCAGCGCAGCCTGTTGCCACAGTGCGTCATGGTAGGCCGTCAGGCTGAAACGGCCGCGGATAACCCGGCCGGGAAAGTCGCTGACCGGCAGCCAGCAGATATCGGTAAGAAACGTAGTGAGCACGGCGGTTCCGCAGTTTAGGATCGACGGGGAGCAGTGTAATTCGAGTGACGGGCTGGCGTACAGCCCCTCTCTCACCGGAGAAAGGGGCGATGGCCGTTACAGCATTGTTTTCATCGCTTTTTCAAAGTCGCTCCAGCTGCAGAAGCCGTCTTTATCGGTCGGGCAGCCTTCCAGCGCCATTGTCACCCGCTGCGGCGGATGCTGCAGCGTCAGCTTGTCGGCGTTGCGCAGCTGCTCCGTGGACTGATAGACGTACTCAATCTTCAGCAGGTCGCGGTCGTGTTGCTTATCGTGCCAGCGCTGGAACACCAGCTTGCCGCCGATCGGCGTACTTTCATACTGCTGCGGCAGCTGATAAGGCTTGAAGCGCATCGCCGACAGCAGCGAGGCGATGTTGGAGTCATGCCCCACCAGCACCGTCAGTCTGGGCGCGTCGCCCTTCTCCTTGCCGATCAGCGCCGAGTTGATGTAACTCAGCAGCGGTTTGGCGACGTTCTGCGCCACCACGGTCGAAGTGAACAACGAATCCTGATAGCCTTCACGCAGTTGCATCAGTTGCCGCCACTGCTCCGGTTTATTCACCTTGCCCCACGCCACCTGCTCCATCGGAAAACCTTCGTAATACTGCAGCAAGAAGGCATCCACCAGCGAGTTGCCCACTCGCAGCGGACCGGCAACCCCCGGCTCCTTGCCCGGCACCGCGCTCATGGTGCTGGTTTCTGCGGTCAGGTCGCACTGCTTGTCGGTTTTACAGGCGTCGGAATCGGCATAGTCGGTGATTTTCGCCAGCTGCCGGTAGGCGGCATCCAGCTGCAGCGAGTGCAGTTTGTCATTCATCGCCTTCAGCGCCTGCTGGTTAAACTGCTCGCTGTTGTCGGTAATGATCGGGTTAAAGGTCGGGTCCATGGCCCCCATTTTATTCTGATGATGCACCGCCACGTCGCAGCCCGGGAACGCGCCGTTGGTAAAGAACTGCGCGGTGGCCACCGTACGCTGCAGACTGTTGGCGTACACGTAGACGCTGCCCGGCGTCGGGCAGCCCTGCTGCGGCAGCAGGCCGGCCTGCTTCAGCCAGGCGTTGAAATAGTGCCCCATATACACTTCCAGCACCCCGCCCTTGGTGGTCAGCTCGCCGCCCGGCGTCTCCCACTGCGGCCAGGTCTGCGGCGTTGAGTTGGCCAGCACGCTGCCGTTATCGGCCAGCGGCGCGCGCAGATTATGACGGCTCATCACCAGCACCTGCTCCAGCTGATAGTCGGCGGTTTCCGCCAGCGCCGAGGCGGAAAATAGCAGCGGCAGACAGAGCAATATCTTGTTTTTTTTCATCACGAAGAGTCCCTGTTGTGTGTATTTTTAATCAGTTAGCCTGAACCGACATCATGGCGGGGTTCGGCAAGAAAAGGTGTGAGGAGGGTCACGTGCGGCGCAATGCAGCGGCGGCCCGCTAACGGGCCGCCGACATCACGCTTAATACCACAGGCTGAGGAGCGGCCAGCCGATCAGCAGCAAGGCGGCGATATACAGCACGCCGAGGATCGCCCCCAGCCGCCAGTAGTCTTTCGACTTCACATAGCCGCAGCCGTAGATGATCACCCCCGGCCCGGTGGCGTACGGCGTCAGCACGCCCATCAGGCCGATCGACAGCACCAGCAGAATCGACAACTGCTCCATCGGTACGCCCGGCAGCCCTTTGCCCACCGCCAGGATCACCGGCAGCATGGTGGCGGTATGGGCCGACAGACTGGCAAACAGATAGTGGGCAAAGTAGAACACCAGCACCAGCGCCACCACGGTCATCGTCGGCGAGAAGTCGCTCAGGTGGGTGCTCATGGTGGTGGCGAACCAGTCAATAAAGCCGGAGCGCGTCAGGCCGTTGGCCATCACCACCAGCGTCGCCAGATTCACCAGCGTATTCCAGGCGCTGGAGTATTGGGTGATCGCCTTCCACGACACCACGTGCAGCGCCAGCATCAGCGACACCGCCAGCAGGCACACCGCCGTGGCGTTCACCACTTTCCCGCCGAACACCCACAGGCACAGGCTCAGCAGCACCAGGCCGATCAGCGTATACTCCTGGCGGCTCAGTTTGCCCATCTCCGCCAGCGCGCCGTCGGCCCAACCGGCCACCTCGCTGCTGTGGGTGACGCCCGGTTTATACAGGTAATAGGAGAGCAGCGGCGCGACAATCAGCAGCACCAGCCCCACCGGCAGAAACGCCATAAACCACTGCATCCAGCTGATATGCACGCCGGCGATTTTGCTGACAAACTCAATCCCCAGTACGTTCGGCGCCGCGCCGGTGACGAACATCGACGAGCTGAGGCTGGTGCCGACCACCATCATCCACATCAGGTAGCCGCCGATGCGCCGCGACGACGGATCGTTCGGGAACGAGTCAAACAGCGGCGGCAGGTTTTTCACCACCGGGAACACCGTGCCGCCGGTGCGCGCGGTGTTGGACGGAGTAAACGGCGCCAGCAGGATATCGATAATCACCACCGCATAGCCGAGCGTCAGCGTCCGCTTGCCCATAAACTTCACCAGAAACAGCGCGATGCGCCGCCCCAGCCCCGTGACCTCGTAACCGAGCGCAAAGATGAATGCGCCGAACACCAGCCACACCGTGGTGCTGGAAAAGCCGGCCAGCCCCCACTTCAGCGCCTCTTTGCCGGCCTTAAAGCCCGGCCCGGCCAGTTCCTGCGGGCTGAACAGCACCCAGGGCGCGGCCAGCACGCCCACCGTTACCGCAATAAAGCTGATGGCGGTCGCCGGGATCGGCTCCAGGATCATGCCGATAATCATGGCGACAAAAATGGCGAAATAGCGCCACGCCTGCGGCGGCATACCGGCAGGCGCCGGTATCAGCAGCAGGATCGCCAGCACCACCAGCGGCGCCAGCGCCTTGGCGAATTTTTGTTTCAACGGACTCATAGAGGTTCTCCTGAACGCAGCATTATTATTCCTGTAAGGCCGGTGGCGATATCTGCGCCAGCAGCCAGGTGACTATCAGCAGGTCGGCGCTGCCGCCGGGGCTGAGATGACGGGCCGTGCACTCGGCGTCAAACTGGCGCAGCCGCGCGATACCGTCTCTGCCGCCGGCGCCGCCCTGTGCCAGCAACTGCGCCGCGCGCTGCTGCAGCCAGCGCAGCCCGGCCATGCCGCCGCGCGCGGCGACATTGGTATCGCCGTTGTGCGCCATCAGCCACAGCAGGCAGTCCTGCAGCGCGCTCTGCGCGTTATCGCCCTGCCGCAGCCGCCGCAGATAGCGCGGTAATGCGCCGTGCAGCACCAGCGGGAAGCCGGCTTCGGCCTCGCCGCGCGCGCCGCTCAGGCCAAACCGGCGGTACAGCCGCTGGCCGGCGCTCTGCCCGGCGTTGTTGCGCTGCAGCTCACGCGCCGTCACCCCCTGGCAGATAGCCGCCACCTCCGCGCACAGCGCAGCGGGCGTCGGCGACGGCAGACGACCGAATGCGCAGCACAGCAGCCCGAGCGCAAACACGCTGCCCTTGTGGGTGTTGACGCCGCCGGTGGCGCGGAACATATGGTTTTCGCAGGCCAGGCCGAGCGGCCGCAGCCGCGCCAACACGCGATCGGCCGGCAGCGCCGCGTCCTGCCGCCCCTGACGGATAAAGCGCGGCAGCCAGACGCCGATGGCGCGCGCGCTGCGATAGAAATGGCCGATATGCATATCCTGATGCGCGCCGTTGTTGTCGCGGTCGACCAGTCCGGGCTTCGGCGTCAGGTTGACCTCGGTCAGCAAGGCGCGATAGGCATACAGGGCAAAGCGCCGTTCAGCCGCAGACAGCGGCGACGGACTGGCGGAACTAGCGGGCAGCGAGTGCAGCATTAAGCGTCTCCTCCATGGCGGCCAGCAGCCGTTCAACGTCGTGGCGGCGCTGCCGCGCACAGACGCGCGCCGGCCGATCGCACAGCAGACAGCGCCGGGCAGGCAGCCCGCCATCGTCGCGCGACAGAATGCGCCCCTGCGCATCCAGCACGTCGATATCCCACAGCCGCCCGGCGGGATGCATATCCTCCAGCCGGATGCAGCACTGTTTCACCTGCCGTGCCGCCGCCTGCAGCGACAAAAAGCCTTCGCCGCCGCTGGGCAGCCCCTGCGCCTCGGCGCGCAGGCAGCGCCACCCCTGCCGCCGTTGCTCGGCGCGCAGCGCCTGCCAGCCGAGGTTGAAGATGCGCCGCGTCAGCGGGCTGTCTTTCAGCGCGCCCGGCGCCAGCGGCGTCAGCACCACCAGCGTCGCCGGATGGCGCGTCAGCCAGGCCTGCTGACGGTCGCGCCGCCGCTCTCGGGCGGCGAGCAGTTCCGTCAGGCCGACGGCGCGGTTGGCGGCCTGTTCGGGGGCGAGAATTGTCATACGCTACTCCGCCACCTGACGCACCACGTCAATCACCGAACCGTCGCGGTAGCGCACTACCGCCACCACCTTGTCGCTGAAGGCGATCGGCTGCGGTTCGCCGGTCAGCGTCAGAGCGCGCTGGCGCAGCCAGCCGATATCAACCACCGCCAGCCCGGCGTCGCGCAGCCGCTGCGCCAGTTCCGGTCGCGCCGGGTTGACGGCAATGCCGTGATCGGTAACCAGAATGTCGATGCTGGAGCCCGGCGTGACGCAGGTGGTCACCTCATCCACCAGCGTCGGGATGCGCCCGCGCACCAGCGGAGCGACGATAATCGCCAACCGCGCGGCGGCGGCGGTGTCGCAGTGGCCGCCGGAAGCGCCGCGCAGCACGCCGTCGGAACCGGTCAGCACGTTGACGTTGAACCCGGCGTCAATTTCCAGCGCGCTCAGCACCACCACGTCAAGCCGATCCACCGCCGCCCCTTTCGAGGTCAGGTTGGCGTACTGATTGGCGCTGATTTCGATATGCTGCGGGTTGCGCGCCAGCGAGCCGGCCGCGGCGCGGTCAAAGCTCTGCACGTCCAGCAGTTTGCCGATCAGCCCCTTCTCGTGCAGATCCACCATGGTGGAGGTGATGCCGCCGAGCGCAAAACCGGCGCGCACGCCGCGGGCGCGCATCTTGTCTTCCAGAAAACGCGTTACCGCCAGCGACGCGCCGCCGGTGCCGGTCTGCAGCGAAAAGCCCTCGCTGAAGTAGCCGGAGGCGGCGATCACCTCGGCGGCGCGGCGGGCGATCAGCAGTTCGCGCGGGTTGGAGGTCATGCGGGTGGCGTCGGCGCCGATCTTGTCGGCATCCCCGACCCGCTCCAGCTGTACGATCAGATCGACCCGATCCTGCGCCAGACTGGCGGGATGATGCGGGTACGGCACCAGCGCCTCGGTCAGCAGCACCACGGTATCGGCGTGCTGCGCATCCACTTTGGCGTAGCCGAGCGAACCGCAGCAGGCGTCGCCGCTGTAGCCGTTGGCGTTGCCGAACTCATCGCAGGCCGGCACGCCGAGAAAGGCGACGTCGATATGCAGCTCGCCGGACTCGATCAGGTTGACCCGCCCGCCGTGGGAATGAATCTGCACCGGCTGCGCCAGCAGGCCGCGAGAAATCTCTTCCGCCAGCGGGCCGCGCAGGCCGGAGGTGTAGATACGGCTGACCACGCCGTGGCGGATATGCTCCACCAGCGGCGCATGGCACTCGCTGAGCGAGCTGGAAGCCAGCGTCAGGTTGCGAAAGCCCATCGCCGCCAGCGTGTCCATCACCTGGTTCAGCGTCAGATCGCCGCCGCGAAACGCGTGGTGGAACGAAATGGTCATGCCGTCCTGCAGGCCGCTGCGGCGCACCGCCTCCTGTAGCGAGTCGCAGCGCTTTCTGTCGCGCGGTTTGGCCGCCTGCTGATTGGCTTTTGAACTCTCCTGATAGACGGCCAGGCCGGCCAGCTGCTGCAGATCGATCGGACCTTGTTGACGTTTCATTGCGCCTCCCCGCTGTGCGTTGCTTCTTCACGAATGCCGGACAATGCCGCGCGTTGCAGCACCAGACGCGCCCGCTCAATCACCGGGCTGTCGACCATCTTGCCGTTCAGCGACACCACGCCGCGCCCTTCACGCTCCGCCGCTTCGGCGGCGTTCACCACCCGCTCGGCGTGCGCCACCTCTTTGGCGCTCGGCGCGTACAGGTTGTGCAGCAGCTCTATCTGCCGCGGATTGATCAGCGACTTGCCGTCAAAGCCCAGCTGCTTGATCAGCGCCGCCTCCTGCAGGAAACCGGCCTCGTTGTTGGCATCGGAATAGACGGTATCGAACGCCTGAATGCCGGCCGCTCTGGCCGCCTGCAGAATAGAGCAGCGGGCGAACAGCAGCTCAATCCCCTCCGGCGAACGTTCGGTGCGCAGGTTGCGTACGTAATCTTCCGCGCCGAGCGCGATGCCGATCAGGCGCGGCGACGCCTGAGCGATGGCAACGGCGTGGGTGATGCCCGCCGCCGACTCAATCGCCGCCAGCAGCCCGGTGCTGCCCTGCGGACGACCGCACGCGCGCTCGATGGCGCTGATTTCACGCTCCATATCCAGCACGTCCTGCGCGCCGTCGGTTTTCGGCAGCCGCACCACGTCGGCGCCGCCGCGCACCACCGCCTGCAGATCCGCCAGGCCGTAGGCGGAATCCAGCGCGTTGACCCGCACGATGGTTTCCACCTCCTGATACAGCGGGTGCTGCAGCGCGTGGTACACCAGACGGCGCGCCGCGTCTTTTTCCCGCAGGATCACCGAATCTTCCAGATCGAACATCAGCGCGTCGGCCTGATAGATAAAGGCGTTGCTGACCATTGCCGCGTTGGCCCCCGGCACAAACAGCATGCTGCGGCGCGGGCGGGATTTATTCAGCGTTTTCATCGCTCACCTCCCAGGGCAGTTGGCCGTCGTCGCTGGCGCGCATCAGCGCGGTTTCCAGCCGGGCGCGCAGCACGCAGTCCAGCGCGCCTTTGTCGTCGACCATCACCTGTACCGGCTCGACGCCGTACTGGTTCAGCACCTGCAGCAGCGTGCTGCGGATCGCCGCGCCGAACTGTTTTTCCACGCTGCTGGCAATCAGCAGGTCATGCTGCGGGCCGTCGCAGGGCGCGATGCGCACCATCACATCGCTGGATTCCAGCGTGCCGGCCATTGCTTCTCGGATTATCTTCATCATTCACCTGATTGTGCGGACTCAAATTCCGGCGACGCCGCGTTAGACTGGCGTCGCGCCTGCAGATCCTGCAGGTAGTAAAGGGTGTCTTCCGGCACCAGCGGCGCGGCGGCGTGGAAATCGCCGGCGGCCAGCAGTTTGCGTACCCAGGAGGCGGAGATGGCGGTGCCCTGATACTGCAGCCGTTCAATCTCCACCAGCTGGATCGGCGGGCTGGGCAGCGCCGGCGTTTCCAGCCAGTGGCGCATATCGCGGTTATATTTCGCCGTGACGGCGCAGAAAGGCTCATTGCCGACGAAGCGGTGGGTAATGCCCAGCGCCGGCGCCAGATACTGGCGGAAGATTTTTAAATCGATTTCGGTGTAGCAGTCGTCGGCCACTCCCTGCTCCTTGATGAAGTAACAGGGGAAAGTGGCGCGCGAGATCACATACTGCGAACCTTCGTGCACCGTCAGGTTGGCGATGTCGCGACTGCCCTGCATCACCAGCCGGCGCCGGTCTTCATAGGGAAAACGCGAGGTGTCTTCACGCACCAGAAACAGGTGCAGCCAGTCGCACTGCGCGGCGGCGCGGCGGATCAGATACTGGTGACCGCGGGTGAACGGGTTGGCATTCATCACGATACTGCCGATCACCTCGCCCGGCCGGCGCTGCGTTGCCAGCCGCGCCGCATAGCGCTGCAGGCGGCACGGGCTGTTTTCCATCAGCACCACAATGCCCGGCACATCGGCGATCGGGTAAAAGCCGCACTGGCGGAACAGGCCTTCGTTTTGCGTTTTGGTATAGATGAACAGCTGGCTGTGATGGCGTTCGTACGCCAGATTGACCAGTTCGGTCGCCAGCGACAGCGCCAGCCCTTCGCCGCGCATTTGCGGGCTAATGGCGACGCATTTAATAATATTGCCGGCGATGCCGCCGCAGGCCATCAATTTATCGTTCTGCGTAACGGTAATAAACACTTCCACCGTCGTATCAATATTCAGGTCATTGGCGCGCAGGAATGCGCGAATATCGGCAATGGCCTGATGCTCTGTTCTGTAGACTCGATTAAATATGGTGCCCGCCAACATAACTCGCTCGCTAATATAACAATTCAAATACAAACACCGGATAAAGTTAACAACCTGGCGAAATAACATCTTAGAAACCATCACTTTACGCCGGAGATAACAATAAAGAGGTAAGCTGGAAATTATGGTAAATGGAATTATTACGGCAATAATTGACCTAATTCACAAAGCGTTGGCGATTAATAAGTTATTTAATGGTTTTTATTTGCTTAATTATTTTTATCGCTTTTATTGATCTGGCACGGCGCTCCAATGCCAGAAGATCCATTACCTTCAGCTAAAGCGTTATTTCATCAGGGGGAGCATATGGAATGGCTGAATATCTTAATCGTTGAGGACGAAACGCCGCTGGCGGAGATGCACGCCGAGTTTATCAGGCAGCACGGCAACTGCCGGCAGATGTGGCTGGCGGGCAACCTGGCGCAGGCGCGCGCAATGTGCGAACGCTTTAAACCCGATCTGATCCTGCTGGACAATTTTCTGCCCGACGGCCGCGGCATTGAGCTGCTGCGCGAGCTGACGCTGCAGGGCTACGGCGGCGGCATTGTGTTTATCACCGCCGCCAGCGATATGGATACGGTGGCCGAAGCGCTGCGCTACGGCGTGTTCGACTATCTGATTAAACCGCTGGCCTACGACCGGCTGACGCAGACCCTGCAGCGCTTCAGCCAGCGGCGGCAGGCGCTGAAGGGCAAAACCCGCGTCAGCCAGCAGCGCATTGACGAGATGTTCAACACCTATGCCCGCAGCGAGCGGCAGGCGACGCTGCCGGCGGGCATCGACGCGCTGACGCTGGCCAAGGTGCGCGAGCTGTTCGCCGACCCGGCCATCCGCCACACCGCCGAAAGCGTGGCGCAGCAACTGGGGCTGAGCCGCACCACCGCCCGCCGCTACCTGGAGTTTTGCAGTGCGCACCAGCAGCTGACGGCGGAGATGGTGTACGGCAAGGTCGGCCGCCCCCAGCGGATTTATCGCGGCGTCGCCGCATCCTGACGGCTGTGCCCCGATACAGGGCCGGCATTTTGGCGGTGAAATGCGCTAAATCTGCAAAAAACTCAAGCAATTGCGCATTCTGTAAGCAAACGGTCACAGAATGCGTATTCCCCCTTTGACATGCCTGCGACGGCTCGCTATGATTCGCTCCGTTCACACGATTCCTCTGTAGTTCAGTCGGTAGAACGGCGGACTGTTAATCCGTATGTCACTGGTTCGAGTCCAGTCAGAGGAGCCATATTCAGAAAAGCCCGCTTAAGGAAACTTAAGCGGGCTTTTTGCTTGATAACGTATTGCAGACGCTAAACCAGACAGGTTCAATCGTTCATCACGATAGCAAAGCTGTCCACTATTACCTCTCCTGTACAACAGCACCGCGCTGACACTGACCCGCACACGGGCTCCTTGATAAAGATATCCTGCCTCGTCAATTGATCATCAAACGCAAGGCTAAGTCTTTCGGGTAGGGATCAAAGTAGTTCTGCGTCAACAAATAACGATCCGGATATTCGGCCAGATAGTGTTTCAGCAGGGTCAGCGGAGCCAGTATCGGCAACAGCCCGGCGCGGTAGTGGAGGATCACGTCACGTAGCTCGCCGCGCTGGCGAGCATTCAGTTGATTACGGAAATAACCTTGGATATGCATCAGTACGTTGGTGTGATTTTTCCGTGAGGCTGGTTGTTTGAGGATCGCCATTAGCTTTTCGCGGTATACCGCGAAGAACGCGTCCAGATCCTCCCACTGGTGCAGCGAAGCGACAAACGGCCCGAGGTCACGATAGCCCGCCTGATGATGCGCCAGCAACTGAAGTTTGTAACGACTATGGAAACCCAGCAACGCACGGCGGGTCAGACCTTCAGCCCGCAGAGTATTGAGTTCATGCAGGGCAAAAACGCGCTCAACGAAATTTTCCCGCAGAGCCGGATCGTGCAGACGCCCATCCTCTTCAACGGGAAGCCACGGATATTTATCCATTAAAGCTCCGGTAAAAAGCCCAACGCCTTCTTTACGCCCGCGGTTACCCTTTTCATCGTAAATGCGCACGCGCTCCATCCCGCAGCTCGGCGATTTGGCGCAGACGATAAAACCCGACAACTCGCCCAGACGTGAAAGATACTCAGCGGTGAAGCCGGTCATTTTTTCCGTCACATCATCGTGCGGCGTATGGCTGAAACGCATACTGATATCCCCTTCGCTGGTTTTTACCAGGCGCAGCGCCGGGCGAGGTACGGGCAGGCCGATAGCCATTTCCGGGCAAACGGGTTTGAAGGTTACCCACCGCGCCAACTCATCCATGACAAAGGCCATCCGTTTATGTCCGCCGTCAAACCGTACGGCAGAACCGGTTAAACATCCGCTGATCCCAATGTTGGGGTAGGTCTTCATGGCGCAACCCTCGTTACTACGTTTCTCGGATAAAAAATGTGGCTGTTCCTGCGATGATGCCAAATTGCGTGATCTCCGTTCTATTAAACAAATATGTCTCATCCTGCTGAGACATCCACCGCTCATGCCAGAGCGGCTGACGCGCCGGATATGCCATACCTATTGTGCTTCTTGCCGTTAAAACCGATTGAAGACAGAGGGTATGGCACGCATGGGCTTCATCTTGCCTGGGCAACGGAGCCATTGCATAACTAAAATTACACAACTACAATTATTTGTACAAGTTTTCAGGTAAGATTGTTGTATTACTCAAACATTTCAATACGTTGAAATAAAACCAGATTCACAGGCGTTGTATTTTTCAGGCGTCACATACTGTCCCGTCAGCCTCTCCGGGAAGCTGCCAGGCCCAGGGACGCATGTCGGGAAACGAAATTACAGAGTGATAACCTCGAGGGAAACGGCCTGCTGCCAGAGGTCAATCTGTTTTTGGCGGGCGGAGGTAAGCTTACCGGTGGTAACCAGCAGCCATTTCCGCTGCGGGAGAATTTCCGGGGCCAGTGTGGCTGGCGGTACGGGAAGCACGTCAATGCGCTGCCCTTGGCCGGTTCGCTTGAGCGCTTCAAGCCAGATTTCGCAAGGGTCAGCCAGATGCCAACCGGTAATCAGATAGGTATCGCCCGGCGCTTTTCTGTCCCCTTCAAGACAAAATGCGGTGTAAGAAAGGATGATGCCATCGAGGATTTCGCGCAGGGTCATGATGGCCGGGATGTTGGCCGAGACTTTGCTGCGCAGCGGGCGTAGCACGTTTACCACCAGTTCCGGGCGAGGATAGTCGCGTCCGGCTTCGTGAATAAGCTGACGCAGGGACTCTATTTTTCCCTCTTTCAGCCGCTGCAGCATATTATCCTGCAGGGTGAGCCAGTTATCAGTCTGGCGCGCGCCGGGACGAACCAGCAGCGGTTTCACCTGGCTGACAGGGACCCCTTTCTTTACCCAGTCGAGAATTTTGAGCGCCTGCTGGATATCGGCATCACTGTACTGGCGATGTCCGCCATCGGTACGCAGCGGTTTTAGCAGGCCATAGCGACGCTGCCAGGCGCGTAGCGTGGTCGCATTTATCCCGCAAAGTCGGGCAAATTCGCCTATGGAGTAAGACATAAAGTAAGCCTTATAACAAAGAAGTGCGCTTAATATACTACGACTAATGGCGGATTGAATGAAAGCGGCAACGTTTGTACCCCGCTGTACATCCAACCGCGCAGATGAAAGGAGCTATCATGAAACTATGGCCCGTTGCGACCGGCATTGCTATTGCCTTGACCCTGGTTGCCTGTCAATCCCCTACGCCACCGAAAGGTGTTCAGCCCATCAGCGGCTTTGATGCCAATCGATATCTGGGAAAATGGTACGAAGTTGCTCGTCTGGAAAACCGTTTCGAACGCGGGCTGGAGCAGGTGACCGCCACATACGGCAAGCGCAGCGATGAGGGCATTAGCGTGCTTAATCGTGGCTATGATCCGGTGAAAAACACATGGAAAGAGAGCAAAGGCAAAGCCTATTTTACCGGTATACCCACCGTCGCCGCGTTGAAGGTTTCGTTTTTTGGCCCCTTTTACGGCGGCTATAACGTCCTTAGACTGGACGATAATTATCAATACGCACTGGTCAGCGGCCCAAACCGTGACTATCTGTGGCTGCTGTCGCGCACACCGACCCTGCCTGATGCCGTTAAGCAGGATTACCTGAAAACGGCTCAGAAGCTAGGCTTCCAGATCGATCGGCTCGTTTGGGTGAAGCAGTAACCGTACGGGTGAAATTTCTCAAGCTTGCCGGGTCTGGGATCCGGTTAGTGATGGATGCCTCACTCCCCGCCACAACAGGGTGAGGAGGCGTTGAGGTCGTCTGGGTTATCACTATTCCACGGGGGCCGGCAAGATCTATTATTCAACCGCCTCCGACAGCGGCACGCCCTTCTTGCCGGCGTAAAACACAATCAGCACCGCGCCCTCTTGGGTGGTATAGCCGCGATGGGCAATATCTACCACTTCGGGCAACACCTCGCCAGCGGTGACCTGTCGTTTTTCCCCGCTGGATTTCTTCTCTATCGTCACCACGCCGCTCTGTACATAGGCGGCATTCGGGATCGGATGCTGATGCCAGTCCAGGCTGCTGTTGGGAGCAATGGTGATCTTCAGCACCGAAAGCTGCGGAGTGCCCTGCGGATAGGCGGAATATCGCGTACCGTCCCAGGCGTGTTCCGATTCCAGCAGCGTTTCGCTGTCGACGCCGCGCTTATCGCCGTGCGCCTGAGCAAAAAAGGTGGGAAGGGATAACATCGCGGCGGTGCAGATTACCAAGGTGTGTTTAGGCCAACGCATAGCGCAATCCTTATGTTATACAACCTGATAAATAACGCATGAAGCGCCGGCGGGCCTTCAGCGCATCCGGGAAACACTGCCCGGCTTTACACAGTATGTACAAATATTGCGCTAACGGTAGTTTCTGCCGCCTGTACTGCGGCCATCAACATCATTCAGCACGTCCTGCCGGGCGTTCTCGTTAACCATGCCGACCCTTCGCAAACGGCACGGCGTTAACCGTGCCGCAAGCATCCGCAGCGGGAAAAACCTATTTCCCCAGGTAGCCCAGACGGCGGGAAATCAATGAGCAGACCTGCTCCAGCTCCTGGTTAACCCGCTCGATTTTACGCTGCATACGGTGCGTCGGCCCCGCGACGCTCAGCGCGCCGACCACGCTGCCGGTATAGTTGAAGATCGGGTGCGCCACGCAGGTCAGCCCCTCTTCGTTCTCTTCGTTATCGAGGGAGTAGCCTTTCAGGCGAATATCCGCCAGCACCTCATACAGCGCCACGCGGTCGACCAGCGTTTTCTCGGTAAACGCCGTCAGCGGTTTGCTGAGCACGCGGTCGATTTCTTCCTGCGGCTGGAAGGCCAGCAGCGCCTTGCCAATCCCGGTGCAGTAGGCCGGCAGACGCGCACCCAGCTGTGCGTTGGTCTGGATGGAGAGCGTCCCTTCGCTTTTGTACAGGTAGACCACGTGGCCGTCGTTGTAGACGCCCAGAAAACAGGTTTCTTCAGTTTTGGCGGAAAGCTTCTTCAGGTACGGAATGGAAACCTCAACCAGGTTCACATTCATTAATCCTTTTATCCCCAGTTCCAGACTTTTCAGATCCAGATGATAGCGCTCCGTCGCGCTGTCCAGCATCACATACTGCCGCTCCTTGAGGGTTTCCAGGATGCGGAATCCGGTCGTTTTCGCTATCTGGGTACGCTTGACCAACGCCGCCAGCGATATGCCTTCGGGATGGTCTCCTATTTCTTCCAACAGCGTTAAAACCTTATCAATGCTGGAAGAGTTCGTGCTCTCGCTACCTGACATCCCGTTACTCCCATTCGAAAAATTTCCGTTATTGTAGCCGTAATGCCACATCCTACAAAATTCGTTTGTTTTCAGTATATTGACATCCGAACCTGACTTTCGCTGCCTGCTGTTTGTGACCCCCTTCACCAATCGACAAAAAACGGAATGACATTCCTATTTATAAAAAATAGTCTAATTAAAAGGAATGACGTTCCGAAATTCCAGCCACTAAGGAAGCGACATGTTCATCGTCACCATTGATTCCGGTACCACCAATACCCGGGTGCGTATCTGGCAGGATAAAAGGATCATCGCCGACGCCTGTGCGGCGGTCGGGGTGCGCGACAGCGCCAAAAGCGGCAATCTGGCAACGCTCACCGCCGGGATTAAAGACGCCTTGGATCGTGCGCTGGCGCAGGCTGAAAACTGTACGCTCGATCGCTGCGCGATCGTGGCGTCCGGCATGATCACCGCCGATGTCGGGCTCTGCCCGATCCCCCACCTGAGCGCACCGGTCGACGTTGAACAGCTGGCGAACGGCGCGGTGGCGCGGCATATTCCGGCCATTGCGCCGCAGCCGATCTGGTTTATTCCCGGCGTAAAAAACGCCCTGCCGCAGGTTAACCTCGCCAACCTCGATATGATGGATGTGATGCGCGGTGAAGAGGCGGAAACCTTCGGCCTGCTGGCATTACACGCCGTGCACGGCCCTGCGGTGATCGTGCTGCCCGGCTCACACTCAAAGTTCGTCAAAATCGACCGTCAGCAGCGTATTGCCGCCTGCGCCACCACCATGGCCGGCGAGTTACTGGATGTGCTGACCCACCACACCCTGCTGGCCGGCTCACTGAACCGGCAGTTCGCCGCCCGGCTGGATCGCGACTATCTGCTGCAGGGCGCCGAAGCCTGCCGGCATACCGGCCTGTCGCGCGCCTGCTTCTCGGTACGGCTGCTGGATCTGTTTACCGATGCCACCCACGACCAGAAGGCCAGCTATTTACTGGGCGTCACGCTCTGCGCCGATATTCAGGCGATGAAACAGAGCCGGGCGCTGGCGCTGACGCCGGATACCCGCGTGGTCATCAGCGGCAAACCAATCCTGCAGCAGGCGCTGGCCGCGCTGATCGCCGCCGATCCCTTTTTCACCGCCGACGCGCTGCTGGTGGATGAGGATCCCGCCCGGCCGCTGTCCAGCATCGGCGCCATCGCCGTTATGGAAATCATCATGCGTCAGGCGACACCGCACAGTGCGGCGCCGTCTGACGTCGTCGCATCCGGAGACCCGTTATGAAAATGAACCTTACGCTGCCGCTGGTCGCCATTCTGCGCGGCATTACGCCCGATGAAATTGACGATCATCTTCCCGTACTGATTGAGGCCGGTTTTCAGGCGATTGAAATCCCGCTGAACTCGCCGGCGTGGCAAACCAGCATTACGCACGCGGCCAAACGCTATGGCGGACAAACGCTGATCGGCGCCGGCACGGTGGTGAATGTCGCCGACGTTGACCAGCTGGCGGCGGCAGGTTGCCAGTTTATTGTGACGCCGGCGACGCAGCCTGCGGTAATCCGCCGGGCGCTGCACCACGCGATGCCGGCGCTGCCGGGGTGCGCGACGCCGACGGAGGCCTTCAGCGCCATCGAGGCCGGCGCCCGGCAAATCAAACTGTTCCCCGCCGGCCAGTTCGGCCCCGGCTATGTGCGTGCGCTGAAATCCGTGCTGCCCGCCGATATTGCCCTCTACGCCGTCGGCGGCGTCACGCCGGACACGCTCGGCGCCTACCTGCAGGCAGGCTGCAGCGGCGCCGGACTCGGCAACGACTTATACCGGGCCGGACAAACGCCGGAACGCACAGCGGCGCAGGCGCGGGCCTTTGTGGCGGCATACCGCTCCCATCCCCATCAGAACGCTTAAAGGTATCGCTATGAAACATCACTACCTGTTTAAAAACGCCACCGTGATTGACGGCTCCGGCGGCGCCGGTTACATCGCCGACGTAGCCGTCAGCGACGACCGCATCACCCGTATCGCGCCGGTTATTAATGACGATGCGGACGTCACGCTGGAGTGTCGCGGCCGGGTACTGTCGCCCGGATTCATCGACGTCCACACCCATGACGATCTGATCGTGATCAAGCACCCGGAATATGTTGAGAAAACCTCGCAGGGCGTCACCAGTATCATCGTCGGCAACTGCGGCATCAGCGCCGCCTGCGCGGTGATGAAAGACGACGTGCCCGACCCGCTCAACCTGCTGGGAGAACTGGCGGAGTTTCGTTACCCGGATCTGGCCAGCTATCGCCGCAAAGTGGACGAGGTCACGCCGTCGGTGAACGTCGCCACGCTTATCGGCCACACCACGCTGCGCAACAACTTTGTCGCGTCACTGAACGAGCCGGCGCAAAGCGCCAGTATCGACGATATGCGCGCCGCCCTGCGGCAGGCGCTGCAACAGGGGGCGCTGGGGCTGAGCACCGGCCTGTCCTACGGCAACGCCGTTAACGCCTCAACGGAAGAGATCTGCGCGCTGGCGGAACTGCTGGCCGAACATCAGGGCATCTATACCACCCATATGCGCACCGAATATGACGGGATTATTGACGCCATGCATGAAGCATTTCACGTTGGCCGTCACGCCCGGGTGCCGGTACAGATCTCCCACCATAAATGCGCAGGCGCCAAAAACTGGGGACGCACGGTGGAAACGCTGGCGCTGATAGAGAAGTATCAGCACAGCCAGGATATCAGCTGCGATCTCTACCCGTACCGCGCCGGTTCCTCCAACCTCGATCCGCAGCAGGTCACGGCGGACTATGACATTTTGATCACCTGGTCCACGCCGCACCCGGACATGGCGGGCAAAAATCTGCAGGAAATCGCCGCCGCCTGGAATACCGATATTCACAGCGCCGCCCGCCGGCTGATTCCCGCCGGCGCCATCTATTTCCAGATGGATGAAGCTGATGTGCGCCGCGTACTGGCTCACCCCAGCGCCATGATCGGCTCCGACGGTCTGCCCTGCGATCCCAACCCCCATCCGCGCCTGTGGGGCACCTTCCCGCGGGTATTGGGCCACTACAGCCGCGACGAAAAGCTGTTCCCGCTGGCCACCGCCGTACACAAGATGACCGGCATGTCCGCACAACGCTTCGGTATGCGGCAGCGCGGGCTGATCAAAGAGGGCTACTTTGCCGATTTGGTGCTGTTCGACCCGGAACGCATCAACGATGCCGCCACCTTCCAGCAGCCGAAACAGCGGGCCGACGGTATTGAGCACGTGTTCGTCAACGGCGTACTGACCTACAGCCAGCAACAGATGACCGGCCGGCGCGCCGGGAAGTTCCTGAGTAAAACTCATTAACCAGTAAGAGGACATTATGATTAAACGTTACGGGATTACCGGCTCCACGGGCACCGGCGGACAAAACCTACCTTTCGCCAAAGCGGTCAGCGCAGACGGCTGGCTGTACGTCTCCGGCCAGACGCCGATGGTCGACGGGGAGATTATCGACGGCGGCATCGTCGCCCAGTCCACCCAGGCGATTCAAAACTGTCTCGACATCATGAACGAGGCGGGTTTCGGCAAAGAAGATATCGTACATATGAAAGTCTTTCTGACCGACGCGCGCTACTTCCAGTCCTTCAATAAGGTCTTCCGCCATTTCTTTGCCGAGCATCCGCCCGCACGCGTGTGCTGCGTGGCCGATCTGGTCGTCGACTGCATGGTCGAGGTCGACATCACCTGTTTTAACGCCAAATACAAGCAGAACTAACGGCATTATCACTACGTAAGGGAATATTATGGAACACAACAATTTCCTGATCTGGTTTTTACTCTATGCCTTCGTCATGATGGCGATCGGCTGGTACGTTACCCGCCACCAGAAAACGGGGGAAGACTTTATCCTCGGCGGCAGAAAGCTGCCGATGCTGCTGACCCTGGGCTCCACCGTCGGCACCATGGTCGGCACCGGCTCCAGCATCGGCGCGGTGAGCTTTGGCTATACCAACGGCTGGGCCGGCATGCTGTACGGCATCGGCGGCGCAACCGGCATCCTCCTTACCGCCTGGCTGTTCGGGCCGGTCAGGAAACTGCGCTTTATGACCATGAGCGAGGAGATCTGCTACTACACCGGCGGCAGCCGCATCGTGAAGAACCTGGTGGCCCTGCTGATTTTCCTCGCCTCAATCGGCTGGCTGGGCGCGCATATCCTCGGCGGCGGGCTGTATCTGGCCTGGGCGGCGGATATCGATATCACCGTAGCCAAGATCATTATCGCCGTCGGCTTTATCTTCTATGTCGGCATCGGCGGGTATAAAGCCGTCTCCTGGATCGACACGCTGCAATCCATCGTGCTGTTCCTCGGCTTTATCGTGCTGGCCGCGCTGTCCGTCAGTTACGTCGGCGGCTGGGACACCCTGGTCGCCAACACCGATCCGCAGGCCTTTACGCTGTTCGGCATCGGCAAGCTCGGCCTGTGGCCGGCGCTCTCTCTGGCGATCGTCATCGGCATTGGCGTACTGGCAACGCCGTCTTACCGTCAGCGCATCTACTCCGCCGCCTCGACGCGCTCCATCCGCCAATCTTTCGTGATTACCGGCGTGCTGTACATGGGCTTTTCATTCCTGCCGGCAATTATCGGCATGGCGACGCACGTGATGAACCCCGAGCTGGAGAACCCCAGCTTTGCCTTCCTGTTCGCCACCAACGCCCTGCCGGCCGCGCTGGCCATGGTGGTGCTGATCGCCGGCATGTCTGCCAACCTGTCATCCGGCAGTTCGGATGCAATTGCCGGGGTTTCCATCATTCTGCGTGATATTTACACCATGGTGACAGGGAAAATGCCGCCGCCGGAGAAAGCCATCAATCTGTCGCGCATTTTCCTGCTGCTGGTGATTCTGCTGGCGCTGATTTTCGCCCTGACGTCGAATGACATCATTGGCTATATCACCAAAATGATTTCAATGATTATGTCGGGCATGTGCGTCACCGTGCTGCTGGGTAAATTCTGGCTGCGCTTCAACTGGCAGGGCTGCATTGCCGCGCTGCTGGGCGGCAGCCTGACCTCGCTGACCGTGATTCTGATCCCGGCCTGGTCACAGGCGCTCGGCAACCCGGTGATCCCGGCGCTGCTCGTCAGCCTGGTGGCCGCCGTTGCCGTCACCCTGCTCACCCCGAAAAATAAACTGTCACGCGAGGAGGTGCTGCAAATGATCACCGACGAACGGGAAACCACCCACACCGATACCAAACCAATCGGACCGCTGGCGGGAGAGAGCAAATGACGACCGTCAATAGCGCAAAGCATAAATCGGCGCCGATGCACGTTTCCGCCGCCGGCATCAGCAATCTGCTGCATGAAGATGTCTGCCTGCCGGCCGCGGTGATTCAGGCCGGCGCGCTGGAAAATAATATCCGCTGGATGCAGCGTTATGCCGATAAGCGCGGGGTTTCACTCGCGCCGCACGGCAAAACCACCATGACGCCGTGGATTTTTCGCCGGCAGCAGGAGGCCGGCGCCTGGGCAATTGGCGTCGGCAGCGCCTGGCAGGCACATGCCGCCATGTCTGCGGACATCGAGCGGGTGCTGATGGCGAACCAACTGGTGGGCAAAGCCAATATGCAATTAGTGTCGCAGTTGAAACAGCGCTATCCGCACTGTGATTTTCTGTGCTGCGTCGACAGTGTGGACAATGCCGCCTCGCTTGCCGCCTTTTTCCACGCTCAGGGACAAACGCTGGACGTGCTGGTGGAGCTGGGCGTGCCGGGCGGCCGCTGCGGCTGCCGCAGTACGGCGGAGGCGCTGGCGCTGGCGGCCAAGATCGCGGCGCTGCCGGGCCTGCGGCTGCGCGGGCTGGAGCTGTATGAAGGCGTGCTGCACGGCGACGATCCGCAGCCGCAGATAGAAGCCTTGCTCAGCGCGGCGGCGGCGCTGGCCTGCAATATGGCGGAGCATGTCGACGGGGAGTTTATTCTGACCGGTGCAGGCACCGTGTGGTATGACGTGGTATGCAACGTCTGGCTGACGGCAAAAAAGCCGCCGCACTGCCGCATTGTAATTCGCCCCGGCTGTTATATCACCCATGACAACGGCATCTATCAGCAGGCGCAGGATGCGCTGCTGGCGCGCGACCGCATCGCCTGCGATCTCGGCGGCGATCTCAGCGCCGCTCTGCAGCTGGTGGCCATGGTGCAATCGGTGCCGGAAGCCCGGCTGGCGATTGTTAATTTTGGCAAGCGTGACTGCGCCTTTGACGCCGGGCTGCCGCAGCCGGTCGCCCATTACCGGGCGGGTAAGGCGCTGCCGTTCAGGCCCGGCGCCTATACCAGCAGCGAGGTCATGGACCAGCACTGTATGCTGAGGCTGGTGCCTGACAGCGATGTGCAGGTCGGCGATATCCTGATCTTCGGCACCTCCCATCCCTGCCTGACCTTTGATAAATGGAAAACGCTGTTGCTGGTCGATGACGACTACAACGTGCAGGCGGAGCTAGATACCGCCTTTTAATCAGGCAGTCACGCACAGCTCATTCCAGTAGCTGTAGCGCATCGCGCGGCGGTAGCGATTATTTTCCATAATGACGCAGCAGCGAAGGATGGAACTCAAAACCGTACAGCTGGCTGGTGGCCAGCATGGTTTCCAACAGCGCGGCGCTGTCGCCGGGCTGCTTCGTCTGCTGCGGTTCGGCCTGTACCCCACGGCTGAACCGCAAAAAAGCCAGTAAACGCTTCATGCTCCCCTCCTCAGTCAATGATTGACGCCTGAGAGAAGTAAAACGCTTACCGGCCCGGAAAGGAAATATGCATTTTTGCGTTGCTTAGCTGAAAACCGGGTTAACCGCTGCGCCGGTGTCAGCTTTCACGGTCGCGTTCGACAATGCGCACCAGCAGTGCGCCAAACAGAACCATATCCACCAGCAGCGCCAAAGCGAAGTTAAACCCGCCCGCCGCCTGCCACTGCAGCCACTGCGTCGCCGCCAGCGCCGCGCCGCAGATCAGCGCCAGCGCGGCGCGCCCCCAAACAGGATGTCGCCCCGGCGGCGCGCTAGCGCGATGACGCTGGTAGACCGCGCCCAGACCGGCGCCGGTCAGCCAGGCGCCCGGCAGCAGCATCGTCCATTCCAGCTGTCCGTGCAGCGCCAGCAGGATCCATAGCAGCCCTGCGGCAGCGATCAATAAGCCATAGCGCGCCACCACCAGCGGCGACGGCTGCGCCAGCGGACGGTAACGCCCCAGCGCCGCGCCGCAGGTAAAGGCCAGCGCCAGGCTGAACGGCAGCGCAACACCGGGCAGCGGCTGCGCCCAGCCATACTGCCGGAACAGCAGCAGCGCCGCAGATAACAGTACGCTCAGCACGATCGCCCGGAGCACCGCACCCGGCGGCGCGATCGCGCCTGCGTCCGGCTGTTTGGCTAACGGTATCATCATCGTCCTCCTGCATCATACGCAATAATCATGAGATAAACTCACCCTCAGTGAGCAAGTGCAATAAGCTTATCTCGCGTATAATCAGGCAATCAAAGTCATAGATTTCATTCATAGATGAGAATAACTCAGCCATGAGAAAACCACGTTTACCGCCGCTGGGCGCCGTACGCGCCTTCCATGCCGTTGCGGGCTGCCTGAGCTTTAAGCAGGCCGCCGAACAGTTGGGCGTCAGCGCCACCGCCGTCAGCCATCAGATCAAACTGCTGGAGTCGATGCTGGAATGCCGGGTCTGTGAACGCAGCGCCCAGGGCGTCAGCCTGACCCAGGCCGGGGAATTGTTATACGGCGCAACGCAAAGCGCCTTCAGCGCGCTGGAGACCGCCACCGCGCAGATTATGCAGGCCGCTCAGCCGCCGGCGCTGACGGTCACCACCACCTCCAATTTTCTCACCCACTGGCTGGTACCCCGCCTGGCCGATTTTAAAGCGCAGCTGCCGGCCATTGATTTACGTCTGCACACCAGCGTTGAGCGGGTGGATTTAACCCAGCGCACCGTCGATGCCGCCATCCGCTACCGCGAAACGCCGGAAACTCACCTGCACAGCACCCTGCTGTATGAAGACCGCTTTATTCTGGTGGCCAGCCCGTCGCTCGGCATCAAAGAAAAGGAGGATTTACGCGCCGCCACGCTGTTCCACGTGGAGCAGCGGCACGTACCCGCCGACTCGCCCACCTGGCAAAACTGGCGACGGCGCTACGGGCCTGACGGGCTGGACTGCAGCGGCGGCCTGATTTTCAGCGATGAAACGCACGCGCTGCAGGCGGCGGTGGCGGGACAAGGCGTGGTCATCGCCAGCCGGCTGCTGGCGAACGACCTGCTGCAGCGCGGCGTGCTGACCGCACCGTTTGACGAATCGCTGCCCGGCGCGCGCTATTACCTGGTGACAACGGAGGAAACGGCGCAGCGGGCGGATATTATCGCGCTGCAACATTGGTTATTGCAGCAAATGGCGGGGCAACCTGCAGATAAATGATAAACGCTTGCCCTTCCCCTTCATGATCTATAAGTTATTAAATTATTGATATATAAAATATATCTATCATGGAGGATGTTATCATTTACCTGTTAAATGTGATCTATCAGGGATATCGACAGTCGTTCAGCATCGAAGGCCGGGACAGCCGCGCATTCTATATCACGCTGATGGTATTTCAGCACCTGTGGTTTGTGTTTTACCTGGCGCTAAAGGTGGTAATGAATTACCCGCTTTCATGGATCGTGGTCATTATCTTTGTGCTGCCGCTGCTGGCCAGCAATATCCGCCGCCTGCATGACGGCGGCTACAGCGGCACCTGGTGTTTCTGCTGGTTTGTGATGCCGCACCTGGCGCTGATTGGCGCCATGTTTCTGCCGTCGCTCAATAATAAAAACCCCTACACCCGCTATCCGCAAAATTAGTCCCGGGGCGCGTTGTCCTTATTGCGCGGATACTTCCACAGCCAACGGCCGCTGACCATACGCCAGTAGAACAGCGCGCCGCGTACCGCCCAGTCCATAAACATCCCCAGCCAGACGCCGGTCACCCCCATGCCCAGCACGATCCCCAGCGTATAGCCGGCTACCACCCGGCAGCCCCACATGCCCAACATCGACACCCACATGGCAAAACGCGCGTCGCGCGCGCCCTTCAGCCCGGCGGGCAGCACCCAGGAGGCGGCCCAAATCGGCATAAAGGCGGCGTTCAGCCAGATCAGCACCTTCACCACCTCTTTCACATCATCCTGCTGGGTATAGAACGCGGCAAACAGCCCGGCGAACGGCGCGCTGCCCCAGGCCAGCAGCGTCAGGCCAAGGGTCGACAGCCAGAAAATATGCCGCAGCTGCCGCTCCGCCTGGCCAATTTGCCCCTTGCCCAGCCGCCGTCCCACGATAATGGTCGACGCCGAGCCCAGCGCATTGCCCGGCAGGTTAATCAGCGAGGCGATCGAGAAAGCGATAAAGTTACCGGCGATCACGCTGGTGCCCATGCCGGCCACAAACATCTGCGTCAGCAATTTGCCGCCGTTAAACAGCACCGACTCAATGCTGGCGGGAATGCCGATGCCCAGCACCTCTTTCAGGATCGATAGCTGCAACCGGCTGAAATAGCTCTTCAGGGTAATGTGCAGCGACGGATTAAAGCCGATCGCCAGCACATAAATAATCGCCACGGCGCCAATATAGCGTGACAGGGTCAGCCCCAGTCCGGCCCCGATGAAGCCCAGACCGTCCCAGCCCGGAATGCCGTAAATCAGCGCGCTGCTGATAATGATATTGAGGATGTTCATGCCGCCATTGATCAGCAGCGGAATTTTGGTGTTGCCCGCGCCGCGCAGAGCACCGCTGCCGATCAGCGCAATCGCCGCCGCCGGGTAGCTCCACACGGTGGTCTGCAGATAGGAGAGCGCCAGCGCCTTTACCTCCGGCGTGGCGGCGCCGGCAATCACATCAATAATCTGCTCGCCGGCCAGGTGGATCGCCGCCGCCAGCAGCAGCGCCACCACCGTCATCAGCACCAGCGACTGACGCGCCGCCGCGCGCGCCCGCTGGTGATCCAGTTTGCCCAGGCTGAACGCCACCACCACCGTGGTGCCAAGATCCACCGCGGCGAAAAAGGCGATGATCACCATGTTGAAGCTGTCCGCCAGCCCGACCCCGGCCATTGCCTCCTTGCCCAGCCAGCTCACCAGAAACGTACTCAATACGCCCATCAGCAGGACGCAGGTGTTCTCCAGCAAGATCGGCACCGCCAACGGCACGATCTCGCGCCGAAACAGCACGCGGTAACTCTTCCGTTTGGGGTACCACGGCGTGGCGATCACCCGTTGACGAAGCTGCGCAAATAAGTTCAACATTGCTCCATGGCATAAAACGAAACTCTGTTTTAAATCATGTTTGATCCCTGCCGATCCTGCAAAGTTTTTTGTGCTGATTGCGCATGCCGGGCGCAGGCGGGCCGACGCCCTGCGCCACGGCGCTGATATGGATTTGTAACATATTGAGAATATGCTACTTTCTAACAATACCCGCAGTCGGACATCAACACGTTCAGAGGTACTATGGCTCATAGCAAAACAGGCAGTCACCACGCGGTCGCAGACGCGCTGGATCAGTTGGAAGCCCTCTACCAGGGCGCGGTCGAAGCGCTGCGTACGGCGATCGGTGATTTTATTGATAACAGCACGCTGCCGGACGCACAGGCGCGGGCCGCCGGGCTGTTTGTCTACCCGGAGCTGCGCGTCAGCTGGCACGGCACCGCCCCCAGCGAAAAGAAAACCCGCGCCTATGGCCGCTTCACCCATCCCGGCTGCTACACCACCAGCGTGACGCGGCCGGCGCTATTCCGCCACTACCTGGAAGACCAACTGACGCTGCTGGTGGAAGAATACGGCGCCGCCATCGAGGTGGCGCCCTCGCAGCGTGAAATCCCCTATCCGTATGTGATAGACGGCTCTACGCTGGAGCTGGATCGTTCGATGAGCGCCGGGCTGGCGCAACACTTTCCGGTGCCGGAGCTGGCGCAGATCGGCGATGACACCGCCGACGGTCTGTCTCAGGCCAGCGACACCTTCCCGCTGTCGCACTTCGACGCGCTACGCGCCGACTTCTCTCTGGCGCGCCTGCGCCACTACACCGGCACGCCGGTGGAACACTTCCAGCAGTTTGTGCTGTTCACCAACTACACCCGCTATGTGGACGAATTTGTCCGCTGGGCCTGCAGCGAGATCGCCGATCCGGACAGCCCGTATCAGGCGCTCTCCTGCGCCGGCGGTATCTACATCACCGCCGATACCCTGTCGCCGGAGCAGGCCGTGTCCGATCTGGCATGGAAAAACAACCAGATGCCGGCCTACCACCTGATTGGCGCCAACGGTCAGGGTATTACGCTGATTAATATCGGCGTCGGCCCTTCCAACGCCAAAACCATCTGCGACCATCTGGCGGTGCTGCGGCCGAACGCCTGGCTGATGATCGGCCACTGCGGCGGCCTGCGTGAAAGCCAGTCGATTGGCGATTACGTACTGGCGCACGCCTACCTGCGCGACGACCACGTGCTGGATGCGGTACTACCGCCGGATATCCCGATCCCCAGCATCGCTGAGGTACAAAGGGCGCTGTACGACGCCACCAAACAGGTCAGCGGCATGCCGGGCGAAGAGGTCAAACAGCGGCTGCGCACCGGCACGGTGGTCACCACCGATGACCGCAACTGGGAGCTGCGCTACGCCGCCTCGGCGCTGCGCTTTAACCTCAGCCGCGCGGTGGCGGTCGATATGGAAAGCGCCACCATCGCCGCTCAGGGCTACCGCTTCCGCGTGCCTTACGGCACGCTGCTGTGCGTTTCCGACAAGCCGCTGCACGGCGAGATCAAGCTGCCGGGGCAGGCCAACCGTTTTTATGAGGGGGCGATCTCCGAGCACCTGCAGATCGGCATCCGCGCCATCGATCTGCTGCGCGCCGAAGGCGAACGGCTGCACTCCCGCAAGCTGCGCACCTTTAACGAGCCACCGTTCCGCTGACGGTAAACGGCCCGGAACATCCGGGCCGTTTGTTTTTATCTGCGTTTAAATCGCTTCCAGGTCGCGGCCGCGGGTCTTCGGCCCGAAAATGCCAATCACCCCCATCACCATCAGCATGCTGAAGACGATAAAGCCGATGACGCCGGCCGACCCGCCGTACTGCAGGATCACGCCGATAATAATGCTGCTGAACGCCGTCGATAAGCGGCTGAAAGAGTAGCAGAAACCCACCGCGCGGGCGCGGATAAAGGTGGGAAACACTTCCGACTGATAAGAGTGGTAACTGTAGGTCAGCCAGGCGTTCGACCAGGTGATGAAAATACCGCACAGCACCAGCCACAGCGGGTTGCTCTGCCAGGCGAACAGCGAGCCGAAAATGACCGTCACCAGGCAGGAAAGAACAATTTGCCACTTGTTTTCCATCCGGTCGGCAAAGCGGCTGCAGATTAATGAGCCCAACGGATAGGCCAGCGTGATAAAAAACGCATACAACAGGCTGTGGGTCACCGAAGCGCCTTTGCCGGACAGCAGCGCCGGCAGCCAGTTGCCGAAGCCGAAAAAGCCAATCGCCTGGAAGAAGTTCATCACTACCAGCATCAGCGTACGGCCGCGGTAGCGCGGCGACCAGATATCGCGAAACCGCCCCTGTCGCCCCTCTTCCGCCGCCGGCGCGTCGCGCTGCGGAAACGGCGGCGCGTCCGTCACGCCGCAGCGCCGCTCCATCGCCGCCATCACCTGCCGCGCCTCGCCGTAGCGCCGCTGCTGCACCAACCAGCGCGCCGACTCCGGCAGGCCTTTACGCACCAGCCAAATCACCAGCGAGGCCAGCGCGCCGATAATCACCACGTAGCGCCAGCCGGTCAGCCCGAAAATGGTCTGTGGCACCAGCCACCATGACATCAGCGCCACCGCCGGCACCGATAAAAACTGGATAAAGAAAGCAAAGGCGAACGCGCGGGTGCGTAAATGCGCCGGGATCCATTCGGTGAGATAGGTGTCGATGGTTACCAGCTCAATGCCCAGGCCGACGCCGACCAGAAAGCGCATCAGCAATATCCATTCCGCCTGATTTTGCAGCGCCAGCAGCAGCGAAAATGCGCCGTACCAGGCCAGCGCAAACATAAAGGTCGCCCGCCGCCCGAAGCGGTCGGCATACGGGCTCAGCAGGCTAGCGCCGACAAACAGGCCAAGAAAGGTCACCGAGGCAAACGCCGCCTGATCGGAAACGCCGAACACGCCGTCGGCGCCGAGATGGAAAATGCCTTCGGCGATCATTGCGCCACTGATATAGCCGGTCTGAAACAGATCGTACAGCTCAAAAAAACCGCCTAACGACAATAGGGTAATAAAGCGCCATAGCCCGGCCGAGGCGGGTCGCGCATCGATTCTGGCCGACAGGTCCTGCTCATGAATCGGCGATTGCGCATCGACCCGCCGGTTATCCATCACAAAAGTATCACTCACCCGCAACCTCTCGATAACATTGACATAGGCTGTCTATGCTAATGATTCGCGGACGGAGTTAAATTTTTAATTAGCAGGCTAAAGAAATTAATTAAGCATAAAAAACTGCGGGGATGCGGTTTGGCTGGGGGAAAATTTAACCGGCTGACGAAGGGGGTTCGCCAGCCGGTCTGTGCGGCTCAGGCGCGGTGATGCTGCAGGCGCTCGCTGCGGTAGAAGTTCAGTACGCACCACCCCAGCGCAATCAGCGCCAGCGGCGCGCCCACCAGGCCGATGCTCGGCATGCCAAGGTGCAGGCTGACCTGGTTGCCCAGCAGCGCCCCGCCGCCGATGCCCAGGTTATACAACCCGGAGTAAATCGACATCGCAACGTCGGTGGCGTCCGGTGCCAGGCTCAGCACTTTCGCCTGCATCGACAGGCCGATAGCCATAATCGCCATCCCCCAGAACGCGCACAGCAGCGTCAGGTGCAGCTCACTGTCGGCGGCCGGCAGCAGCAGCAGCAGGCACACCGCCAGCAGACCGATCGCGCTGATAAACAGCCCGGACGGGAAGCGTTCGCTGTAGCGGCTGAACAGCAGGCTGCCGATAATGCCGGTCGCGCCGAACAACAGCAGCATCAGCGTGGTGAAGTTATCGCTCAGGCCGGCCACCCGCTGGATAAACGGCTCGATATAGCTGTAAGCGGTAAAGTGCGCCGTCACCACAATGATGGTCAGCATATACAGGCTGACCAGCGCCGGGCGCTTGAACAGTACCGGTACGCTGGCCAACGAACCGGAATGCTCGCTCTTCAGCACCGGCAACAGCCGCCACAGCATCAGCAACGCCAGCGTCGCCGCCACCGCGATGCCGATAAAGGTCATCCGCCAACCCAGCAGTTGCCCCACCACGCGCCCCAGCGGCAAACCGAGCACCATCGCCAGCGCGGTGCCGCCTGCCAGCATGCTCAGCGCCTGCGCTTTTTTGCCCGCCGGCGCCACGCGGATCGCCAGCGAGGCGGTGATCGACCAGAACACCGAATGCGCCAGCGCCACGCCGGCGCGGGAAATCACCAGGGTGGTGAAGTTCCAGGCAACCGCCGTCAGCACATGGCTGGCGATAAACAGGATAAATACGCCAATCAGCAATTTACGCCGTTCGATTTTGCTGGTCAGCAGCATGCACACCAGCGAGGCGGCGGCAACAATCCAGGCGTAAATCGTAATGATCAGCCCCACCTGCTCGGTCTGCATGGCAAAGCTTTGTGCTATATCGCTCAGTAAACCAACCGGAATAAACTCGGTGGTATTAAAGATAAAGGCGGAAACGGCAAGCACGACAACGCGCAGCCAGGCTGTGCGGCGGGAAGCGGCGACTTCGTTCATGAGTAAACAGATCCAGAACAGGTGGGTAGCAATGGAGAGATTTTATCCAATTGTTGGAAAAAACGCGACACCCATCACACTTTTATGCCGATTTTTTTACTTACGCCGTCTATTCGCGCAGGAGAGAAGGATGACGCCCGACAGCGGAGGTCATCCAACCGCACCGTCCGTCAGATGTTTTCCACCCGCTCAACCAGCGCCTGAGTTAACGCCGTACGAATGTCATTACAGGCTTTGCCGATGCGGTATTGATAGCCGGAGTCCAGAATGCCGTTGATCTCGCTGCTCAGATTGGCGCGCACCTGCGTATAGAGTTTGGCCTGCGTCAGAATCTGGTTCAACTCGGCGTTTTTGCTCTGATAAGCCGCCGGCGCAACCTGCTGCAGCGCATTTAATTCTTTCATGCAGGTGTACAGGGCGGCGTCGTTGCCCACATTCACTGACGGCCGGGTTGACAACATGGAGGATGCTTCCGTGGCTTGCGCCGGCTCCGCCTTGGCGGCGGGACGGTTGCCAGTCTGCTGACAACCCGCCAGTAACGCGCAAAACGTTACTACTGCGATGGTTTTTTTCATAACTTTCAAAATCCCAGAAATCCGACAACGGCGAGCTATATGCGCCGTCAGACGTGCTGTTATAGGTAGCAGATCGCCAGGCGAACGCGCAGCGGCCTGTTTATCAGGGATATTCCCAAACAAGCTGTCATGCTAACACAGAAAAATCCCAACAAACAGTAAGGCAAAAGAAAAAGTATTAGTATAAGCAGGGTTATTATTTTCTTGTTAACTCTCTGGAAAATAGTTAAAAGTCGGCTTATCTGCGGAAAGTCCGCCGTCTGGGTCCCTCCCCCGGCCTGGCAGCCAGAACCGTTAGCGGCAATGCGCCAAACAATGATAACCGCACGGTTTCTTTGTGCAAAAACCCGCCCGAGCCAGTATTAACACGCTGAAAAATGGCGCAAATCGATTATTAAGCCAGCGAACGCACCGTTTAACCCTTCTGACGCTTTGACAAAGCCCGTCCGGCTCGTTACTATGCGCCCCGCTCACACGATTCCTCTGTAGTTCAGTCGGTAGAACGGCGGACTGTTAATCCGTATGTCACTGGTTCGAGTCCAGTCAGAGGAGCCATATTTAGAAAAGCCCGCTTAAGGCAACTTAAGCGGGCTTTTTGCCGTCTGGCGTTCAGCGATCGGATGACGCCTGCCAGAGATTAAGCTGGCCGTCGGCCACGTGCTCATCAATCTGCTGCAGCTCCGCCGCGCTGAACGTGAGATTGTTCAGCGCCTGGCTGTTTTCCTCCAGTTGCTCCGGCCGGCTGGCGCCAATCAGCACCGAGGTGACTCGATTGTCCTTTAACAGCCAGCTCAGCGCCATCTGCGCCAGCGTTTGCCCGCGCTGCTGCGCCAGCTGGTTCAGCAGCTGAATGCTTTGCAGGTTCCGCGCGGACAGCATGCTCTCTTTCAGCGAACCGCCCTGCTCGCGCTTCATGCGCGAATCCTCCGGAATGCCATGCAGATACTTATTGGTCAGCAGCCCCTGCGCCAGCGGCGTAAAGGCGATGCAGCCCGTCCCCTGCTGTTCCAGCGCATCCAGCAGGCCGCTGCTTTCGACCCATCGGTTCAGAATGCTGTACGAGGGCTGATGGATCAGCAGCGGTATTTTCCATTCCCGCAGCAGCGCCGCCATTTTGACGGTACGGTCGGTGGAATAGGAAGAAATCCCCACGTACAGCGCCTTGCCGCTCTGCACCGCCTGCGCCAGCGCCGCGGCGGTTTCTTCCATCGGCGTATGTTCATCCACCCGGTGCGAATAAAAGATATCGACGTAATCCAGCCCCATGCGCTTCAGGCTCTGGTCGAGGCTGGCCAGCAGGTATTTGCGTGAGCTGCCGCTGCCGTAAGGGCCGGGCCACATATCGTAACCCGCCTTGGTGGAAATAATCAGCTGATCGCGATACGGCAGAAAATCCTGCTGCAACAGCCGGCCGAAATGGCTTTCCGCCGAACCCGGCGGCGGACCGTAGTTGTTCGCCAGATCAAAATGGGTAATTCCCAGATCAAACGCTTTACGCAGCAGCGCCCGCTGGGAAGAGAGACTGTGACCATCGCTAAAGTTGTGCCACAGTCCCAACGACAGCGCAGGCAGCTGTAGCCCGCTGTTGCCGCAGTAACGGTATTGCATCTGGCCATATCGGGAAGCATTTGCACAATAAGTCATGAGTGATCCCTACGCATTGTTTAATATTAAAACGTTGTTTCAATATCAGACTAAAGCGTGGTTCACCGGCTGGCAACGAGTAAAGCGCATAACTTTGAGGCAGGTAAAATAAAGCAGGCCAGACTGTAGATCTGGCCTGTGGGGAACGTTGGGTTACTTCACTTCGCCCATGGCTTTCAGCTTTTTAGACAGCTCGCGGCGCTCTTTCGACAGATCGGCATTTTTGATGATGTAGTCATCAACGCGATCTTCATAGTCGCTGCGCATATTGGCGATGATGGCCTGAATGTCTTCGATGCTCATGCCCGGCTTGATGTACTCGCTCAAGTTGTCCAGCAGCAGTACGCGCTTCTGGTTATCACGGATTTTCTTTTCGTTATCGACGATTTCACGCTGCAGCTTGTTTTTACGGCGGAACATACGCACAAACTCCAAAACATCCTGGAAACTCGGCTTAGTTGCATTATCCATCTTTATACCCTTGCTTTAGTAATACACAGATTCATTTGCTTACGGCCACAATGTTCTCAAGATACAGGTTTGTGGCGGTGCGGCACAACTCCCAATACCGCTATCTTACCCACTTTAGCGTCGCGGCCAAAACCCGAAGCGCACGCTTAATGATCTCACCCACTATTCCGCGCTGTCGGCGGTACAGACTTTAAGCAGATCGCCCAGTTCTTCCAACTGCTGCGCCAGCTGCATACTGAGCCACACATAGCCGTAAATCGGCGCTTCAACGTGCTGCCCGCCGGCTTCCTGCATCAGGGTTTTCAGCTCGGCGGAGATCTCCCCCAGCTCGCCAATGGTTTGCTGTGGCAGACCGGGGCCGCCGTGCTCCATCATCGCCGCCAGCGCCTCTAGCGAATGCAGCGTCAGCAGCTGAGCGCTGCGCAGCTTTTTGGCGTTCAGCATAATAAAGTGCGTTTCACGCGATGCCCAATAGGCATCGGCCAGCAGTTCCAGCGTGCACACCAGATTGCGGCTCAGGGTCTGCACCGCTTCAAAGACTTCGACGGAGATATGGCTTTCCTTACTGCTGGGGGCAATCAGGCTGCGCAGTTTCACCACCTGATTCAGCAGGCGCTTCAGGCGCAGCTCCAGCCGCGGACGTTCCACCACATTCGGCGACAAATAGGCGCCGTAAACCTGCCCGGCGGTGCGAAAACACTCCGCCATCTGCATCCGCCACAGAATATAGGCGCGCTGCGGATAAATGCTGGTGAACAGCAGCGCCAGTATCGAACCGAAGATGACATCGCCGCTGCGCCACAGCGCGGTTTGCATATCGCCGCTGCCTTCGCCGCACACCACCGCCAGCGTAATGCCGATCAGCAACGCCATATAGGGCCGCTTGCCGAGAGTAAAGTAGCCGCAGACAAACATCACCAACCCGCACCACAGCAGCATCAGCGGCAATGAATAGATTGCCAGATACAACGCCACCAGCCCGGAGGCGGCGCCGAACACCGTGCCGGCAATGCGCTGCAGCGCCCGCTGCGACACGTTGCCCCAAAACGATATCGGCCCCATCACCACCACCAGCGTAATCAGCGGCCAGGTGCCTTCCGGAACTTCCAGCAGGCGGATCAGTAAAAAGGTGAGAATAAACGCCAGCCCGATGCGTACGCCGTGCACAATGCGGTAATGACGGTAAATCAGATGTTCAAACGAGGAAATGCCACGATCCAGACGCACAGTGAGCCCACTTGCTGATAACGGAAAACCCTCAGTGTAGCGGAGCCAGCACAAAAAAGGATAACCGGGAATGTAGAAGAATATGTCCCGCGGCAGGAAAACCGGGCGCGACTACCGCGCCCGACGAGCTGTCATACAACGTATTTCTCCACCAGCGCCTGCAGAATCGCTGCGGTTTCCGCATCCATTACGCCGTCATATTTCTGCGGACGGAAATGCAGCTGAAATGCCCGCACCAGCTGGCGGTAGCCTTCGTCATCGCCGGCGGCGCTGACGTCATAGCCATATTTGGCAAACAGCGCCAACAGTTGCTGCCGGTCAGGTAACCCCTGGCAGCAACAGCGGTGCTGATAGCGCTGACGCGTCTCTTCTTCATACCAAGCGCCGACGCCGGCCTGATACAGCTGATGCCACGGGAACTGCGGACCGGGATCGCTCTTGCGGCCGGGCGCAATATCCGAATGCGCCACCACGTTGACCGGAGAAATATCCGGGTAGCGCTGCAGAATATTGCGCGTCAGCTGGATCACCGCCTCAATCTGCTGCGGCTCAAACGGCGGGAACGTGATATCTTCGCCGTCACCGCTGGCCAGATTAACGATCTCAATGCCGATCGAGGTGTCATTCAGGCTGTTGCGCACGCCCCACTGGCTGGCGCCGGCGTGCCAGGCGCGCTCCTGCTCATCCACCAGGTTAAAGATGCGCAGCCCGTCGAACCCGGCCGCCTGGTAGCTGGGATCCTGCGGATCCGGCACCAGATAGTGCGCGCTGACGGCGTTGCCGGTCAGCGAGGTGACCGAGTCGGCAAAATTTTGCGCGGTATAATGCAGCACCAAAAAGCGCACACGGCGGTTAAAGCTGGCCACCGAACGGTAGCTGTTGTAATCGATAGTGAACATCGCAGATTCCCTCTTTGCGTTAGTTGTTCAAAGATATTCGCATAGCATCATGATACGCGAAGGCTGGGTGGCATGAACATCACCACGACTTTAGTTTTAGCTAAACGCTAAATTTTTAGCAAGCGTTTTTAGCGGATAAAATATTTACCTTTTTGCTAAAGAGTGCGATTATCCGCCCATGGAAACCAAAGAAATAAGACGCAATAATTTGCGCGACCTGATGGCCCGCTACGCACGCAACGGCACCAACCAGAACGAGTTCGCCGCCCTGGTGGAGTCTTCCGCGCCCACGCTGAGCCAAATCATCGGGGACAAATCTTCACGCAATCTTGGCGACAACCTCGCCAGGCGGATTGAGGCCAGGCTGAATTTACCCAAGGGCTGGTTCGATGTTTTCCATGAAAAGCAGCTGGCCAAACCCTTTGATAACGTCGATACGGCGTCAGACTTTCAGCCTGCCCGCCTGAAGCCGGTGGTGTGGGAAGACACCAACCAGGACAAGGAAGAGTTTGTGGAGATCCCCCTGCTGGATATCGATTTCTCTGCGGGCGACGGCTGTTATGAGATCGTCGACCGCGAAGAATTTTCGCTGATTTTCCGCCGCTACTATCTGCACAAGATGGGCGTACCGGTGAATGCCGCGCGGATTATCCGCATCTCCGGCTCCAGCATGGAGCCGCGCCTGCAGGACGGTGACGTGGTCGGCATCAATACCGACGATTTACGCATCCGTGAAGGCAAAACCTACGCCATCCGCCACGGCAATCTCCTGCGTGTCAAAGTACTGCTGGAGCAGCCGGACGGCGGCGTGATTATCCGCTCGCTGAACCGTGAGGAGTACCAGGATGAGTACCTCAGCTATCAGCAGCGTAAAGATCAGCTGGTGGTGCTCGGCCGGGTGTTCTGGTCATCCTCATCCTGGTAAGCGCGCTTATTTAAAGTCTATCGCCATCTGCTGCGGAATCGACTGGCCGCGGGTGCTAGCCACACAGTGTGCGAGATAATCGGTAAAACGCGGCGGCTGCGGCATCCCCAGCTTCAGCAGTTTATCATTGCTAAAACGCACGTTGAGCATGGCGAACGAGCCGTACAGGCGCATCGCTTTCAGCATCAGTCGTTCGTTGCACGGGCCGAAGATATCCTTAAGTTGACGGCGCATCTTCACCAGCGCCTCATAGCTGACCTGCGCATAGTGTTCACCGACCGGTGCCTGCTCCAAAGCGCTGGCCATGGCGCGGTCGATATCGGCAAAGCTGACGCTGCGCTCCGCCCCGGCGGAGATATGGTACACATCGCTCTCCAGCCGTTCGCCGTTCAGCAACATCACCAGCGCATCGGCGCAGTAATCCGCCGGGATCACGTCAATTTTGTCCTGTAGCGAACACATAAATTTGCGCAGCATCAGCGCCATGCTGAATACCCAAAAAATGCTGCTGGATGGCTGGCAACCAAGGCGCGTGTGGCCGACGACGATCGACGGCCGGGCAATCACCAACGGCAGCTGCGGCAGTTGCTGACGCATCAGCTGTTCAATGGCAGATTTGGAACGGGTGTATTCCACCAGATGCTCGGCGTCTTCGGCAAACTCGCCGCTTTCTGCCACTAGCGCGCCCGGTTCCGGCGTACAGGACATGGCGGTGCCGACGTGTAAAAAACGCTGCAGCCCTTCCACCTGCGCCATTCTGCTGGCCAGTGCCAGCGTACCCTCAACGTTAACTTTCCAGATCAGCGGGTTATTGCCAAATGACGCCACCGCCGCACAGTTAATCACGTGCGTCACATTATTTAAGCGCGCATCCATCAGGAAACTTTCCGCGTCGGCCAAATCTCCCAACAAAATACTTTCCGGTGTAATTCTATCTAATACTTCAGGCGTCAGGTTAAACTTGACCATATTATTTTTAATCCGTACCAGCCCCTGTTCTTTATTTTCAGCGCGCACTAATAACAGATATTTTACCGGATGCCTTTCAGTTAGTAACTTCTCCAGCACCGCACCACCCAGAAAGCCGGTAGCGCCCGTCAGCAACAAAGTTTTCATATCGTTTTACTCGTAGAAGGATAGAATAAAACGGATTTTAAAAGGCGATAATTAAACGCATCATCAATCAACTATGCGGAGAGAAAACAAATATCGCCGTTAAGGCTTCATTAGGGTTTGAACTGAAATCCATACAATATCTTTAGTTACACTCTTATATTCACACTCAAGATATTTAATCGGTTCGTTGAAGGATTATTTATATTATCTCTGTCTTAATACGCGTGATTTTTCCCTTTTATTTCGGAACCACTATGAGCTACAACCAAAAAGTCTGGTCAGCGGTACTCTTGATGTGCGCCCTGTTCTGGGCAGCAATCATCGGCACGTTCTGCACGTTGAATGACCATCATCACCAGCCAGGAAGCTACGCCGAGCAAAAAACCAGCGTTGCCAAGCATCCGACATGTTAAGAATAATGCATTGAAATTAAACCTATTTCATCATCCGCTCTTTTCCTGGCTCTCTTTTATCTACGCATAGAGGCATGTGCACTCTGCTCTGCTTGACGGAAAGACACCTTACGGATAAGAATACTGTACACAATCACAGTAACCTAAAGATGATGATATGTTTGTAGAGCTGATTTTTGACCAACGTAATGTGCAGGGATTGCCGGGCGCGGCCGGGATTATCAAGGACGAACTGACAAGGCGGGTGCACAAGATTTTTCCCGATGCCGAAGTGAGGGTAAAACCCATGCAGGCCAACGGCCTGAATACGGATGTCAGCAAGAGCGACAAAGAAAAACTGAACCGCCTGCTGGAAGAGATGTTTGAAGAAGCCGATCAGTGGCTGGTTAGCGACCTGTAGCCGTTGAAATATTAGGTAAGGTTAGTTTAAGGTACATAGGCTAAAAGTCCCTATCGACTATGACAAGGAGTCACCCCATGGCCTACCTCCCCGTCAACGGATTGAACCTGGTTACTGCGTTGTTGAAACCCCTGGTTCGCTCACTTCGCAGGCAAACATGCTGTTCAGAAACCCAAACAGCGAAGCCGCCCGCTATTACCTGCAGCTCAATGCCGATACTCCATGGGTGAAGCCGGGACATATTCTGATCGTTGCCGATCCGCACAACCCCCACCAAGGCCCAGCCCTACACCATTTACGCCGGGCCAAAAACCAGGTGAATAAAGCGATGGCGCAGGTGGATGCCGAACAAGCGACATTTCTGCAGCGCAATTACGACACTCTCGCCACCATACTTAATGGCAGCAGCACCGGATTAGGCATCGCCAGTGATTCAGGGAAACGCTACTTTGAACGAATTGATGAAATATTGCGAAAAGTAGAAGCTACCTATCAGAACCAGTTCCGCACCCAAGGTACGCTAATTGGTCAGCAGTTTTTTGTCGAACGGAATCGCCTGTTTGGGGAGCTCAAAGTGATGCTGGATAAACCTGTATTCAGCCGACTAACGCGTAAAATCCTGAATCTGCGTCCGTATGACAGCATCAAAAGCGCCCTGAATTTGTCAAGCCGCTCAATTGTCCATGAGTGGTCTACGGTTGGCGTGGGCGCGATTAGAGGTTATTCGACTTATCTGGATGGAACCAGCAGAGCCATTAAATTTATGAAGAATGCTGGATGGGTGGGTTTGGCAATATCAGCGACCAGCACGACCAATGACGTGTATCATGCCTGTACAACCGGCCGCGAGAATGAATGCGGTCATGTTGCCTTCAAAGAATACGGCGCCTTTGTTGGCGGAGTAGGATTAGGTTCAGCTGGAGGTACCTGGGGAGCTCTGGCTGGGGGTGGAGTTTGTGTTGCCTTAGGAATTATCAGTGCCCCTATGGCCGGTAGTGCCGGCGTAGCATGTGCCATCATAGGCAGTGGTATTGGAGCATACGCTGGGACCACCGCAGGTGAAGCTATTGGTAGAGGTGTAGGACGCGGCATGGCCGATATCTTGTTTAAGTAACATAGGTAAATTATGAGTGATGCAGTTAGAAATTTTGGTACAATAATAGCCTTCCTAGGGATGTTGCTCTTTATTTTTAGCATTGCCTATTTTTCTTACATAAAAAAAGATTATAACAACACGATTTCAAAATATTTATCACATGGTTTGTTTATGAGGCGATTTGATATGCTTGCCGCTTCCGCGGGATATTTTGGCAGCATGATCGTTACCATATTTTTTTGGCAGCTTCTGACCCGAAAGCGCATTCAACTGTCCAAAAATGAGTACCTTGGGAATGAATCTTACGATTTTGTCAATGCTTTACCAGAGAGTGAAACACGTTGGATTAAACGCTACTTTCACCTCTTTTTAATCTGGTCATTTTCAATGCTCTTGGGAGGGGTGCTGATGTATCTACCCGACTGGCTACCTATCTCGTGACGGAGACTAAAACCATTATTGCTATCTGGTAGGAGGGCTGTTAACGGCTATATGGGCAGAAAGTATAGTGATTACGCTGCCGATATTGTTTAAAAATAATGATGAGATATCGCCAATGAGTTTCTATTTAATGTTTTTCGGGACAGTGCTTGGTTTCTCTGGTACTACTTTTTTCATATTTATTATGGTGTACTTTGGTTTCACAAAGAAAAGATATGAGGAGGTTTTATCCCGGTATTTATCCAGTGATCTTATCATGCCGGATGTTTACGTTGTTTATTCCAAGGGCGGTTTTTTTACAAGCCTATTTGTCGTTGGATTTTTCAGGAAGCTTCTCAAAAATAAAACTATTAAGTTGGGGAGGGGTACCAAAATGCCAAAAATCTCCTATGAATATGTGCAATCATTACCCGAACCTTTGAAGGCATGGATAAATAGGTATTATAGTATGCATATGGTAGCGGCCACTTTAATTTCCGTTGGTTTTACCCTTATGTTTATTGATAGTCTTGCCTCATAGCCTTCAAAAATCCCATGAGTCGTTTTCAATACTTGGAGGAGGTCTACTCATGCACATACCCGAATGGTTTCATATTCCATAGCACGATGAACCTCTCAGGCACGTCAAAGGCCCTCCTACCAATGTTCGGGCGCTGCCCCATACAACCTATCGATAATTCCTTTTAGACTGAACCTGCGCAGCAAAACCGGCCGCATTCCCCTTCTGGACTGCCCGAAGATGGTTTACCATGTAGCAAACGCAGCGGATCAAGGGTGAAACACCTTTAAATCTGTCAATCAGATGACAAACGCGGACAAGCTCAGACAGTGAAAAACAACAGCAGACAGAATACGTTTTACATCCACGACTATGAGACCTTTGGCAAAAGTCCGTCGCTGGATCGTCCAGCCCAGTTTGCCGGCGTGCGCACCGATATGGACTTCAATATCATCGAAGAGCCGCTGGTGATCTACTGCACCCCGGCGGATGACTACCTGCCGGATCCGGAAGCGGTGATGATTACCGGTATTACGCCGCAGGAGGCGCTGGCCAAAGGCGTTTGCGAAGCCGAGTTTGCCCGTCAGATCAACGAAGCCTTCAGCGTTCCCGGCACCTGTATCCTCGGCTACAACAATATTCGTTTCGACGATGAGGTCAGCCGCAATATTTTTTACCGCAACTTCCACGATCCTTATGCCTACAGCTGGCAAAACGGTAATTCACGCTGGGATCTGCTGGATGTGATGCGCGCCTGTTACGCTCTGCGGCCAGAGGGAATTGTCTGGCCGGAAAATGACGAGGGCTTCCCCAGCTTCCGTCTGGAGCACCTGACCCGCGCCAACGGCGTCGAGCATGAACAGGCGCACGACGCGATGTCGGACGTGTATGCCACCATTGCCATGGCCAAGCTGCTGAAGCAGGCGCAGCCGCGCCTGTTCGACTACCTGCTGCAGCACCGCAACAAGCACAAGCTGAATGCGTTGATCGACATTGCCGAGATGACGCCGCTGGTGCACGTTTCCGGCATGTTCGGCGCGGCACGCAGCAACACCAGCTGGATCGCGCCGCTGGCCTGGCACCCGGAGAATAAAAATGCGGTGATCGTCTGCGATCTGGCCGGCGACATCTCCCCGCTGCTGGATCTGAATGCCGATCAGTTGCGCGAACGCTTATATACCCGCCGCGACCAGCTGGCGGCCGATCAGCCGCCGGCGCCGATCAAACTGGTGCATATCAATAAATGCCCGGTGCTGGCGCCGGCCAAAACCCTGCTGCCGGAAAATGCCGAACGGCTGGGCATCGATCGCCAGGCCTGCCTGGATAACCTGCAGATTCTGCGTCAGCACCCGGAAGTCCGCGAGAAAGTGGTAGCGCTGTATGCCGAAGCGGAGCCCTTCACCCCGGCCGACGACGTCGACGCCAAACTGTACGATGGTTTCTTCAGCGATGCCGATAAAGCGGCGATGAAAATCATTTTGCAAACCAAGCCGCAAAACCTGCCGGCGCTGGATCTGGCCTTTGGCGACGGCCGCATGAAGGAGTTGCTGTTCCGCTACCGCGCACGCAACTATCCGAACACGCTGGACGATGCCGAACAACAACGCTGGCTGCAGCACCGTCGGGAAGTGCTCAACGCCGAGCGGGTGCAGGCCTATATTCTGCAGTTGGAAGCGCTGTATAACCTGCATGAAGGCGACAACGCCAAAATGGCGCAGCTAAAAGCGCTGTTTGATTATGGTAAGCAGCTGGTCGGGTAAGGCAGGAGTGCGGTGGGCCTGGCCCACCGCAGGTTATTCGTCAATGCGCACGTCGATCAGCACCGGGCAAGGCGCATGTTCGACCACCGCCACGCTGCACGAACCTTTCAACAGGCGGTTAAAGGATGACATCTGGCGACGCCCCATCACGATCATCGCCGCCTTCTGCGCCTTCGCTTCCGCGACAATCGCTTCCGCCGGCTCGCCGACCAGCACCTTGCCGCTGGCACTGACGCCGGCCTCGCTCAGCACCGCCAGCGCCTGCCGCACCACCGTTTCAGCCGCCTGCTGCTCGTCATTGGCATAGGCAAAATCGGCCGGGTCTTCGCCGCCCTCTTCATCGCCGTTCACCAACAATGCATAACCCGCATCAATACAGCATACCGCCAGCACCTGCGCCTGCTGCGCCCGCGCCTGTTCGGCGGCCAGGGCCAATACATATTGCGTCGCGTCCGAATTATCCACCGCCACCAACAACGTTTTCATCTCAGGCTCCTATTCATCACGCAGCGCCACTTTGCCGATTTCATCGATCAGCGCCTCTTTGCACTTCAGAATTTCAGTCCGGTAATGCGCCTCATTTTTCTGCAGGCGCGGGCCGGGGATCAACAGGCTGATGGAGAAACGCCCCAGGATGGTGTCGATCGCCACCGCCATGGTGGAGATGCCTTCCAGCGTCTCACCGCGATCGTAAGCCAGCCCGGTTCGGCGAATCTCCGCCAGACGCGTCATCAGCGCGGGAAAATCACGCACCGTTAAATCAGTAATCGCCGGGTAGGCCTCACCCAGCAGCGTGCGGGCCGCATCGTCGTTATCCAGCGCCAGCAGCGCCCGGCCGCCGGAGGTGCTGTACAGCGGCAGGTTCATGCCCAACCGCGGCACCACGCGCAGCTCGCGCTCGGCAACAATATAGTGCACCACCGCCAGCTGCAGGCCGTTGGCCCGCGCCAGCGACACGGTTTCCCCGGTCGCATCGCTCAGCGCCTGCAGCCAGGGCTGGGCGATCGCCACCACGTCGGTATGCACGTTGGTAATCAGACGCAGCAGCGCCGGCCCCAGACGTACCCCGCCGACGCTGCCGTGGCTGCGTACCAGCTGAGCATCGTCCAGCGCGCCGACAATACGCTGCACCGTAGAACGCGGCAGATCGACCCGCTGGGCGATCTCGCCCAAACTCATACCGTTTGGCTTTTCGCCCAACGCGTTGAGGATCTTCGCTGCGCGAGCGATGACCTGAATACCCCTCGTCCTTTCGTCGTCGCGGGCTATTGGCGATTCAGACATAACACTTTTCCTTTTCGTGCGGTTCACGTCCATTGTAACACTCATGCTTTGACGCGCGCACTGTACCACATTGCAATACAATGCATCACAATATAATATAAATCGCGACTTGTATCACAATACAGTACACCGCATCGATTAATTCCCCTCTCTGGAGTACTCATATGACAACCCAGCCTGCGGCCGCGCCGCCGCCGCACCCTTTTACCCTGCGTTTAGCGCTGGGGTTAGTCGGCGTGCTGATTGCCGCGTTGACGTCCGGATTGAACGATCGTATCTCCAGTCTGGCGCTGGCGGATATCCGCGCGGCGATCGGCATTGATTATGACACGGGCAGCTGGATCACCTCCGCCTATCAGGCCGCCGAAGTGGCGGCGATGATGGTAGCGCCCTGGCTGGCCGTCACCTTTTCCCTGCGGCGCTTCGCCCTGATCGTCATCACCGGCTTCGCTGCGGTGGGCATACTGCAGCCCTTCGCCACCGGCGCCGCGCCGTTTATTACCCTGCGGGTGATTCAGGGACTGTTCGGCGGCGCACTGCCACCGCTGCTGATGACGGTGGCGCTGCGCTTTCTGCCGCCTCAAATAAAACTGTACGGCCTGGCCGCCTATGCGCTGACCGCCACCTTCGGGCCTAACGTCGCCGCATCGCTGACGGCGCTGTGGACCGACAGCGTCGGCTGGCAGTTCGCTTTTTGGCAGGTGGTGCCGCTGTGTTTGATCGCCGCCCTGCTGATCGGCTGGGGGCTGCCGCAGGATCCGCTGCGGCTGGAGCGGCTGAAGCAGGCCGATCTGTTCGGCATGCTGACCGGCTGCAGCGGTATTGCGCTGCTGCTGTTGGCGCTCACCCAGGGGGAACGGCTGGACTGGCTGAATTCGCCGTTGATCGGCGCCATGCTGCTGGCCTCCGCCGCGCTGCTGGTCGTTTTCCTGATTAATGAGTGGTTTCACCCGCTGCCGCTGTTCAAGCTGCAGATGCTGGAACGCAGAAACCTGGCTTTCGGCCTGCTGGCGCTCGCCGCAGTGCTGACGCTGTCGCTGTCCGGCTCGTCACTGCCGTCCGCCTATTTCGCACAGGTGGAAGGGTTCCGCACCACCCAGTTTGCACCGCTGGCGCTGGCCGTCGGCCTGCCGCAGCTGATTATCGCGCCGTTTATCGCCATGCTGCTGAACTGGCGCTGGGTCGACAGCCGCTGGATGCTGGCCCTGGGCGCCGGCGCGATGATGCTCTCCTGCCTGATGGGCATGCAGCTGACCGCCGAATGGGCGCGGCAGAACTTCTGGCTAATCCAGGCGCTGCAGGCGTTCGGCCAGCCGATGATGATCTTGCCGATCCTGATGGGCTCAACCAGCGTGGTGGCGCCGCCGGAAGGGCCGTTCGCCTCCGCCATGTTCAATACCGTGCGCGGTTTTTCCAGCGTGGCGGCCGGCGTATTCGTCACCCACTTCCTCGACCGGCGCGAGCAGTTCCATTCGCACATTCTGGTCGACCAACTGGGCAACCGCCCATGGCTGATGACCGCCGCCACCGGCGACAGCGCCGGCTACAGTACGCCGCTGCTGCCCGACGGCACCGTCAGCTCGGCGGAAAACCTCGGCCATTTTTCAACGCTGGTGAAACATCAGGCGCTGATCCTCGGCATCAGCGATGCCTATTTACTGATCATCGGCTGCGCGCTGTTGCTGGTACTGCTGACCCTCTGGCTGCCAAAACGCGTCTACCCGCCGCAAACGCTGTTACCTTTAGCTCCTAAAACATCGAGATCCTAACTATGAGTTTTACACCTGCCAAACGGACATTCATCCTGGCGCTGCTGCTGTTGCTGTTGCTGGCCTGTGCTTTTGCCATCTGGTCATTCAGCAACCGTCACGACTACAGCACCACCGATGCAGTGGTCACCGCCGACTATACGCTGGTGGCCCCCAAGGTGTCCGGCTATATCCGCAACGTCAACGTCGAGGACAACCAACAGGTTAAAGCCGGCGATGTACTGGCGACGATCGATGACCGCGATTACCGCGTCGCGCTGGAAACCGCCGAAGCCAGCCTGCAGGTCAGTCAGGCCAAGCTGGCCAGCATTCAGGCCCAGCTGGAACAGCAGCAGGCCAATATCGCCCAGGCCGAAGCGGCCGTCAGCGCCAGCCAGGCAACGCTGAACTACGCCGGTCAAAATGCCGAGCGCTACCGCCGCCTGCTGAAAAGCCACGCCATTTCAGCCGATGAACAGCTGAAGTCCGCTTCCTCGATGCAGAGCGCCGCCGCGCAGGTTAAGCAGAATCAGGCCGCCGTCGTATCCGCACGCAGGCAAGTCGGCGTGCTGCAGGCCAGCCGGCAGCAGGCGAACGCCGATATCGCCGCCGCGCAGGCCAGCGTCGATCAGGCACGTCTGAATCTCTCCTATACCCGCATCGTGGCGCCTATCGACGGCGTTGTCGGCCAGCGGGCGGTGCGTCAGGGGGCCTGGGTCAGCGCCGGTACGCGGCTGCTGGCGGTCGTGCCGCTTGAGCAGAGCTATGTGCTGGCCAATTTCCTGGAAACCCAGCTGTCCAACGTCAGCCGCGGCCAGCCGGTCACCATCAGCGTCGACGCACTGCCCGGCGTCACCCTGCGCGGCCACGTCGACAGCATCGCGCCGGCCACCGGAGCCACCTTTGCCGCCATCAGCGCCGACAACGCCACCGGCAACTACACCAAAGTGGTGCAGCGCCTGCCGGTGAAAATTCAGCTGGAGCCGAACCAGAGCGACGTCGCGCGCCTGCGCGTCGGCATGTCGGTGATCCCGCGGCTGGAAATGCGCTGATTCCCTCCGCCAATCTGCGGGCACAAAAAAAGGGCTGAACACTGTTCAGCCCTTTTTCATTCAGCGCTAACGCTTATCGCTTACGCCACGTCTTCACTCGCCTGCGGCACCGGCAGACGGAAGCTGCGGGTGACGAACGCCAGATAGATCAGGCCGATGGAGCCCCAAACCAGGCCCAGCGTCATCGAGCTGCTTTCCAGATTCAGCCACAGCGCGCCGACGGTCAGCGCGCCCAGCACCGGCAGAATCAGATAGTTCACGGTATTTTTAACACCGCGGTTCATCTTGTCGCGGATGTAGAACTGCGAGATCACCGATAGGTTCACGAAGGTGAAAGCCACCAGCGCGCCGAAGTTGATCAGCGCCGTCGCGGTCACCAGATCAAACGACACCGCAGACAGGGCGATCGCCCCCACCAGCAGTACATTCATCGCCGGGGTACGCCACTTCGGATGCACATAGCCGAAGAAACGCTCCGGAAACACGCCATCACGGCCCATCACATACATCAGGCGGGATACGCCGGCGTGCGCCGCCATACCGGATGCCAGTACGGTCACACAGGAGAACACCAGAATCACCGACTGGAAGAACTTGCCGGCCACGTACAGCATGATTTCAGGCTGGGACGCGTCCGGATCCTTGAAGCGGGAGATATCCGGGAAATACAGCTGTACAAAGTAAGACACCACGATAAAGATCACGCCGCCAATCAGCGCGGTCAGGAAGATGGCCTTCGGGATCACCTTCTCGGCATCTTTGGTTTCTTCGGACAGCGAGCTGATGCCGTCAAAGCCGAGGAACGAGAAGCACAGAATGGTCGCGCCGGTAATCATCGGCACCACGTGCGCATTGTCGGACCAGAACGGACGGCTGCTCACCAGCGTACCGGCGCCTTCGCCGTGATACACGCCGTTGATCACCAGGCCAAGGAATACCACCATGATCGCCACCTGCACCACCACGATAATGGAGTTCAGGTTCGCCACCAGCTTGATGCCGCGCAGATTGAACAGCGTCATCAGCGCCACCAGCGCCACGACAAAGATCCACGACGGCACGCCCGGGAAGATCGCTTCCAGGTAAATTTTGGCCAGCAGGATGTTGATCATCGGCATGAACAGGTAATCAAGCAGTGATGACCAGCCCACCATAAAACCGACGTGCGGCCCGATCGCCTTCTGCGCATAGGTATAAGCAGAACCGGCCGATGGGAACTTCTTCACCAGTTTGCCGTAGCTGAGCGCAGTAAATAAAATCGCCAGCAGCGCGAAGGCATAGGCGGTGGCGACGTGACCGTCGGTCAGGCCGGAAACAATGCCAAAGGTGTCAAAGATGGTCATCGGCTGCAGATAAGCCAGGCCCATCATGACCACAGGTACCAGAGTCAGGGTTTTACGCAGCTGAGTGCGTTGTGCCGGAGCGGCGCTGATGATGTTATCGGACATTGTTCAGCCCCCCCTTACCTTCAGACTTGCGGAGAGTAGACACGCTAAGACTCAAGGTTGCGGGGAAACTTCGCAACAGGCGACTTAATTCTAAAAGAGGGGTAAGGGGAGCCGGGATATGCATCAAGGAAACCTTGGTTGCTGGTCCGTAATCGCCGCGGGTGCAGCGGAAACCGGCGGGCACCGGTGCTGTATTGAAAAATTGCCCCATCTTTCTTTTCCTCATGAGTCACGACCAATGAAGTTTTTGGTTGATCGTGCACAAAACTGTTTATCTATCCGGCTCGGAGTCCGGCCTCGCTTGTGTATGAAACGCTCGGTTTACAAAACTAGATGCAAAAAAATAACCGACGCTTTAAAACGTCGGCTATCTCTGCATTACGGGTATTTTGCATCAGAAAACCTCTGGATGACAAGATCCAGAAGCCCTCCAACTGCAAATTCTTTTTGGCGATCGCACTAAAATCCTTCGTTTAGATGGATATTTCAGCGTCTGACATCACCTTGAGTTATTTCTTAGGTTTTACCTTACACCCTTTCAGTCATTTTTCAACACCCAATCGCCGGCGACGGCGTGTAACTGCACGGCAAATTGCCCGTCCTACGCTCCGCGCTCAAAATAACGGCCGCTCAGAGAAACATACTATTAACATTGCAATGGCGCGAATGTTACAATGCCGCATGATTTTTCATCAGCTGCGCCAATAAAACCGTTAACGTCGTTTTCATCTATATTCTTGCCGTCCTATCGGAGACAAGCATGGGCAATATATTTTCCACCCTTTCCTCCGTATGATGGATACATCTGATATCCGGGATATCACAATCGTGCGGCGCATTTCCGCCGTATAACGGTTTTATCTCTGCCTGTCGCAGCCACCAGAAGGAAGTACCGCTATGAGCGAAATCCCCCTGGCGCCAGGAAAGCGCCTGTCGCAAATCCGTCAGCAGTTAGGCCTGTCGCAGCGGCGGGTCGCCGAGCTGTCCGGCCTGACCCACAGCGCGATCAGTACTATTGAGCAGGACAAGGTCAGCCCGGCGATCAGCACGCTGCAGAAACTGCTGAAGGTCTATGACCTGTCGCTGTCCGAGTTCTTTGCCGAGCCGGAGCGGCCGGATGAGCCCAAAGTGGTGATCGAGGCGGAAGACCTGATCGAAATCGGCAGCCAGGGCGTTTCGATGAAACTGGTGCATAACGGCAGCCCGACGCGTAACCTGGCGATGATGCTGGAAACCTATCAGCCCGGCTCCACCACCGGAGAAAAAATCAAGCATCAGGGTGAGGAGATTGGCACCGTACTGGAGGGCGAAATCATTCTGACCATCAACGGCCAGAGCTACCCGCTCAGCGCCGGCCAGAGTTACGCCATCAACACCGGCATCCCGCACAGCTTCAGTAATACTTCGGCCCGCGAGTGCCGTATCATCAGCGCCCATACCCCTACCACCTTCTAAATCTCTGCCCTGCCTGCGCCCTCTTCTGCTGAAGAGGGCCGCCATATTGCCGCCTGCTTCCCTGCGCCACGTACTGTGCCGTATCAAAAACCCTGATCAAATATACAAATGATACGGATTATCATTTGCATTTACATTCTCTATTATTTCCTTACAATAGCCTCACGTTTTCACGCGGGCCATTGAATTCCCCGGAATTTAATGGGTTTTCATTTGTACTTACTCTTTTGGCAGACAACGTTGCTCTGCCGCTCTGGGCCAGGAATTGCTATTTCATGGAAAAGCCAAGCTATAACAAACTCACCGCATTCATTATCGCCGCGCTCACCAGCCAGGCCGCCCTCGCCGCCGATCCGGAAACCGCGCAAGACACCATGGTGGTCACCGCTTCTGGTTTCCAACAGAAGATCCAGGATTCCGCCGCCTCCATCTCGGTGATCCCACGTCAGCAGATCGAAAATAAAGCCTATCGCGACGTGACCGACGCACTGAAAGACGTGCCGGGCGTGGTGGTCACCGGCGGCGGCAGCAGCAGCGATATCAGCATCCGCGGCATGTCGTCCAAATACACCCTGATTCTGATCGACGGCAAACGCGTGGATACCCGCGGCACCCGCCCTAACAGCGACAACGCCGGGATTGAGCAGGGCTGGCTGCCGCCGCTGGAAGCCATCGAACGCATTGAAGTGGTGCGCGGGCCGATGTCCTCGCTGTACGGCTCCGACGCGATGGGCGGCGTGATTAACATCATCACCCGTAAAACCTCCACCACGCAGGGCTGGCGCGGCTCGGTGCACGCCGACGCCACCTTCCAGGAAAACCGCGACTCCGGCGACCTGTATCAGACCAACGCCTACGCCTCCGGCCCGCTGATTGAAGGCCTGCTCGGCCTGCGCGTCAACGGCCTGCTGTCCCACCGCGCCGAAGACAAAATCGTCAACGGCTATAATGAACAGCGCATGCGCAGCGGTACCGCTGTCTTCAGCCTGACGCCGGATGAGCAGAATGAGTTTGAGTTTGAAGTCGGCCGCTCGCTGCAGGACCGCAACAGCACGCCGGGTAAATCCGTGGCGACGGAGAGCTGCCGCAAAGGCAGCTGTAAACCCAACCAGCCAAGCGACAGCCTGTATACCCGCACCAACTACTCGCTGACGCACAACGGCTACTACGATATCGGCAATACCACCAGCTATATCCAGCGTGAAGAGACCAACAATCCGGGCCGCAACATGAAGATGTACAACACCATCTTCAATACCCAGAATCAGTTCGCGCTGGGCGACCATATGCTGAATATCGGCGGCCAGTACCGCTATGAAAAACTGAGCGACAGCGGCAACCAGCTGGAATCTGCGCAGGGCGTCAACCAGCTGACCCGTTGGAGCTGGGCGCTGTTCGCCGAAGACGAATGGGCAATGACCAATGATTTCAGCCTGACCAGCGGCATCCGTATGGACCGCGACCAAAACTACGGCAGCCACTGGACGCCGCGCCTGTACGGCGTCTGGCATCTGGCCGAGCAGTGGACGCTGAAGGGCGGCGTTTCCGCCGGCTACCGCTCGCCAGATCTGCGCCAGTCGTCAGCCAGCTGGGGCCAGGCCACCGGCGGCGGATCGAGCAAAGGCATGATTGTCGGCAACCCGGACCTGAAGCCGGAAAAGAGCCTGAGCGAAGAGATCGCCCTGCTGTGGGATAACCAGCAAAATCTGAACGCCGGGATCACCCTGTTCAACACCGACTTCAAAGACAAGATCACCGAAGTCAGACGCTGCGAGGATGAGCCGGGCTGCTCTCTCGGCGGCATCGATTACGATTTTATCAGCGACCGCGTCAACGTCGACAAGGCCAATATGCGCGGTGTAGAAGCCACCGCCAGCTGGAAGATCGCCAAAGACTGGCAGCTGACCGCCAACTATACCTATACCGAATCGGAACAGAAAAGCGGCCAGTTCCAGGGCCAGCCGCTGAACCAGATGCCGAAACATATGTTCAACACCGTGCTGGACTGGCAGGCGGCGCACGATCTCGATGTGTGGACCCGCGTCAACTTCCGCAGTAAAACCTCGGAGTACCTGAGCCGCACCTCGATGGCCAAAAGCACGCCGTCCTATACCTTTGTCGACGTCGGCGTCAGCTATCAGGCGGCGAAAAACCTGCAGCTGACCGGCGGGGTGTATAACATCCTCGATAAAACCGTGGATTACGAGCACTACAACACCACGCTGGACGGCCGTCGCTATACCGTAGGGATGAGCTATAACTTCTGATGGTAATATCAGGCCCGGCAACGGGCCTTTTTATCGCGTATTGATCTCCCTTGTCCCATCAGAGAGGAACAAAAATATCAGCCGGGGGAAAAACTAACCAAGGCGGCGCAAATCGCTGCCAGTACGAAAAACAGCATGCTTGACAACCAGAGGTAATACAACTTATGCACCCAACCAGTGAGAGCCGTAGGTTGAGACTTGATAAAGCGATAAGCGGCCAAAGGTATGTTTCCACCATCATCCATACGAACACTATTTGCCGCCAATAAACGTTTAAAATATAAAGCCATAGGAAAACAACCAAAAAAACCAGCCAGTGAAAAGAAAGCGTAAAGGCCAGGGAAAGAAAAACCATTAGCCTTGTATAGCTCAATCAGCTCCGTATATTTTTTCTTTTTGATACCAAAATAAAAAATGAACAGATAAACAGCGCGATAGCCAACCACGCAAAAATAGTACCTAGAAGCTGAACATTAAGCACCGCCGTCCTCCGTAACCATTGCAGGCAAGTTAACCATCAAATCACCGGCGCATTCACCAACCCATCAATCAATACCTGCGGCGTTCCCTGCGAGCAGCGCTCGATACGCCCGCGCACGCCGTACACCTGCGCCAGGCTTTGCGGGGTGATCACCGCCTCCGGCACGCCATCGGCAATCAGGTCGCCGTCCTTCAGCATCAGCACATGGTCGCCGTGACGCAGCGCGATATTGATATCATGTACCACCACCACCGTGACGATATTACGCTTGCGGGTTTCACGCCGCACCAGATCCATCACGTGGAACTGGTAGTTCAGATCGAGCGCGCTCAGCGGTTCATCCAGCAGCAGCAGCGAAGGCTGACGGATCAGCGACTGCGCCAGCCCCACCAGCTGTTTCTGCCCGCCGGAGAGTTGATCCAGATAACTCAGGGCCAGATGGGCGATCCCCAACTGTTCCAGCAGCGCCATCACCTCGGCTTCGCTGCCGGCATTGCTGCGGCCGCCGGACGCGCGCTGGGCGACGATAATCGACTCCAGCACGTGCAGATGCACCCCGGCCGGCAGCGACTGCGGCAGATACACCACCTGTTCGGCGCGACGGGCGAACGGCATCGCCATCAGATCGTTATCATCCAGCCACAGCTTGCCCTGCGCCGGGTTCAGGCCGGCCAGCGAACGCAGCAGGGTCGATTTACCGCTGCCGTTCGGCCCCAGCAGCACGGTAATATCGCCGCGCGCCAGACGCGGCACCGACAGGTCGCTAATCACCGGGCGTTTGGGATAGCCGGCGGAAAAATGCTCAATGCGCAGCCCCTGGCTCATCAGACGTTACCCCGGTGACGCAAAATAATGCTGAGGAAGAACGGCACACCCACCAGCGAGGTCACGATGCCGACCGGAATAATGATGCCCGGCACCAGGTTTTTCGACGCCACCGAGGCCATCGACAGCACCAGCGCGCCGATCAGCGCGCTGGCCGGTAAATAGAAGCGGTGATCTTCACCAAAAATCAGGCGCGCGATATGCGGCGCCACCAGGCCGATAAAGCCGATCGGCCCGACAAACGCCACCGCCAGCGCTGAGAGAATGCTGATGCGCAGCAACGTGGTCAGCCGCAGGCGGCGTACGTCAATGCCGAAGCTGACGGCGCGGTCTTCACCCAGACGCAGCGCGGTCAGTTTCCAAGAGCTCATCATCGACAGCGGCAGCAGTACGGCGAACACCGCCAGCAGGATGCCCAGCTTTTCCCATGAGGCGCGCGCCAGGCTGCCCATGGTCCAGAACACCAACCCCTGCAGCGTATCCTCGCTGGCGATAAACTGCATCATCGACACCAGCGCGTTAAAGGTAAACACCAGCGCAATGCCGAACAGCACCACGCCGGAGGTCGCCACCCGCGTCCAGCGGGTGATGCCGTCCAGCATCAGCGCCGCCAGCAGCGCAAAGATAAAAGCGTTGGCCGAAATAAACCACTGGTCCGGGATCCCCGGCAGGCCGATGCCGAGCACGATCGCCAGCGCCGCGCCGAAGGCCGCCGCCGATGACACGCCAAGGGTAAAGGGACTCGCCAGCGGGTTGTTCAAAATGGTCTGCATCTCCGCCCCCGCCAGCCCCAGCGCCAGGCCGACCACCACCGCCATCAGCGCATAAGGCATGCGGATGTCCCAGACGATCACCCGCGTGCCGGCGTCGGCGCTGGCCGGATGAATCAGCGTCTGCCACAGGCTGGATAAGGACAGGCCGGACGGCCCCATGGTGAAATCCAGTACCAGCGAAGCCACTATCGCGATTCCCAGCACGCCCATAATCAATAAACGGTGGCGGAGGATATGCTGATAACGCCCCATAACCTGGACGCCGGATTTGCCGCTCGCGTCGGGTAAAGGATCGGTGGTTACGCTCATGATTTCGGGTACCTGTTACGACGACATCACCGCCCGCGGCGGCGATAAAAGAATCTGGAAAGCATCATTTCGGGGATGCTGCGGACGTCAACAATAGAGCAAACGATAATACTTATCAATCACGTCGATGACTATGCCGCGTGAGGAGGAATTTGTAACGAGGTATACATCAGAAAAGAAAAAAAGTCAGGGGAGACAGGGAGTAAAAGAACGCGGCGTATCACGCCGCGTTCCGCAACAACGCTTATTTGAACGTCGGGAATTCCATATCGCGGTACTTCACGAAACGGCTGCCGCGCGTCAGCTTATAGCCGAACCAGATGATCAGGAACAGCGGGATGCCGATATAGGTGGCGGTAACGCCGTACCAGTCGATCTTGTCTTCCAGGAAGGCCTGATAGTTCTGCCCCAGCGTGATGATCAGGCACAGGATAAAGGCGAAGACCGGACCCAGCGGGAAGAAGCCGGAACGGTACGGCAGCGCATTCAGGTCATGCCCCTGCAGCATATAGCCCCGGCGGAAACGGTAGTGACTGATGGCGATCCCCAGCCAGGCGATAAAGCCGGTCATACCGGAGGTATTAAGCAGCCACAGGTATACCGACTGGTTGCCGAACATTGAGCTCAGGAAGCACAGCGCGGCGACCACCGTGGTGGCATACAGCGCGTTGCGCGGCACGCCGCCTTTCGACAGTTTACCGAAAATGCGCGGCGCCTTGCCCTCACGCGCCAGGGTAAACAGCATACGCGTCGAGGCGTACATGCCGGAGTTGCCCGCCGACAGCACCGCCGTCAGGATTACCGCATTCATCACCGCCGCCGCCGACAGCAGGCCGGCATGCTGGAACACCAGCGTGAACGGGCTGACGCTGATGTCTTTGACATCGTTACGCAGCAGGCTCGGATCGGTATAAGGAATAATCAGGCTGATGATCAGAATCGCAAAGATATAGAACAGCAGAATACGCCAGAACACCTGACGCACCGCCCGCGGGATGTTTTTCCCCGGATCTTCCGATTCACCGGCGGCAATGCCGATAAGCTCAGTCCCCTGGAATGAGAAACCGACGATCATCGCCACGCCGATCATCGCCGAGAAACCGCCGGCAAACGGCGCGTCGCCGATGCTCCAGTTCTGCCAGCCGGCATGCTCGCCGCCTTTCAGAATGCCGACAATCATCAGGATGCCGATGATAATAAAGATAATTACGGTGGTGACCTTGATCAGTGAGAACCAGTATTCCGCTTCGCCGAACCCCTTCACTGAAATGTAGTTCAGCAGGAACATGACGCCGAGGAACAGCGCGCTCCAGATCCAGCCCGGCGTATCGGGGAACCAGTAGCTCATCACCAGCTGTGCGGCCACCAGGTCGACCGCGATGGTCACCGCCCAGTTGTACCAGTAGTTCCAGCCCAGCGCGAAGCCAAAGCCCTCTTCCACATATTTGGCGCCGTAGGTGGAAAACGAACCGGCCACCGGCATAAACGCCGCCAGTTCACCCAGGCTGGTCATCAGGAAGTAGACCATCAGGCCGATCAGCGCATAGGACAGCAACGCCCCGCCGGGGCCGGCCTGTGAAACGGTAGCGCCGGAGGCGACAAACAGACCGGTACCGATAGAGCCGCCGATGGCAATCATGGTTAAGTGCCGCGCTTTTAACTCGCGGCGGAGTCCGGGTTCTTGCTGCCCCGATGTTTTTATATCCTGCTGAGCCATTCTTACCCTATCTGCTCGTCCAAAAATTGAGGGCGGATTGTAGCAAATACCCGCCGGCGCACTAGTAACATTCCAGTGATATAAGATAGCTTCATAATTCAGAGGCAATTATTAGCAATAGCCCTAATACCCTGACTTCCTGTCAGTTATGTGACGCAACACAGATTTTTATGCTTCGGCAGGCGGTAAACAGTAGCTGAGAAAACGCTGCAGCGCGTTGGAGATATGTTTCTGACGGTGATGGATCAGATACAGGGTGCGGATCATCGGCGGCAGCGGCACCGACAGCGCCACCAACGCGCCGCTGGTCAGCTGTTCGGCAATTACCCGGCGTGACAGACAGCTGATGCCGATGCCATGACGCACCGCATGTTTGATGGCCTCAGAGTTGCCCAGCTCCATCACCAGTTGGAAATGCGGCAGATGCGCCAGCAGCAGATGGTCCAGCACTTCACGCGTTCCCGAACCGCGCTCACGCAGGATCCACGGCGCTTCGGCCAGTGCCGTCAGGGTCAGCGGCTGCCGGGTCAGCGGGTTGTCGGGCGCGGCAAACACCACCAGCTCATCCTCCAGCCAGGGCTGCGTCACCAGTTCCGGCATATGGCACGGCCCTTCGATCAGCCCCAGGTCAACGCGAAAATCCGCCACCGCGCTAATCACGTCCTGACTGTTGCCGACGTTCAGCTCCAGCGGCGTTGCCGGAAAATCCTGCCGGTAGCGCGCCATCATCGCCGGCAGCATATAGTTGCCGATGGTACTGCTGGCGGCAATGCGCAGCGCCCCGCCGTCGTGGCGAAACAGTTGCTCAATCTCACCCGCCTGTTCCAGCAGCGCCAGCGCCTTGGGATACAGTAGACGGCCGTGCTCATTCAATACCAGCCGCTTGCCTACCCGGTCGAACAGCTGCACGCCGAGTTGCCCTTCCAGATCGGCCAGCGCGGCGCTCACCGCCGACTGGGACAGCGCCAACACCTGCGATGCCTGGGTCGTGGAGCCGCTTTTCAGCACCTCGGTGAAGACGGCCAACTGACGTAAAGTGATATGCATAACGGTCTCAGTACAATAAATGGAGGGAGCAAACGGCCAAAATAGACGAATAACCTTACCGCAGCGTCGCGGATTCGCAAGCCCTGTCTTGACGCTCCGGCGCCGGGCAGGCTGAGCTTAATCCTATTTTATGCATTATCACTCCCAATCGACTGTAACGCTCTTCAAATAATGTTAACGATTTGCTTATACTTTCGCATCATTTTGCTTACTTTAGGTGGGATTGTGAAATATAGAGCAGATATCGACGGGTTACGGGCGCTCGCCGTTCTGCCGGTCATCGCATACCATATGGGATTTCCCGGCATTCCCGGCGGATTTACCGGTGTTGATATATTTTTTGTAATATCCGGCTATTTAATTTCCGGCATTATCTTCCAAGAATATATTAAGGGTGATTTTTCTTACGTAGACTTTTATAAACGCCGCAGCTTAAGGATTCTCCCCCCTTTATTTGTCGTTTTACTCGTCACGCTGGTTATCGGTTACCATATTCTGCTTCCCGTGCAGGTCGCCGAACTGGGAAAAAGCGCGCTGGCCACAACGTTATTTTCCTCAAACTTTTTCTTCTTTAGTCAAACCGGTTACTTCGACGGTCCCGCAGAATTAAAACCCCTGCTGCACACCTGGTCGCTGGCGGTTGAAGAACAGTTCTATATTCTATTCCCGATTATTTTATTTACCGCATTAAAGTTCTTCCGCAACCGCACCACGATGATGATTGTGTTTATTATCATCGGTTCCTTTATGCTCAGCCTGCTGGGGTTGAAGTTCCAGCCAAGCATGACTTTTTATATGCTGCCGACCCGCGCCTGGGAATTGGCGCTCGGTGCCCTGCTGGCTGTCGGCGGGCTGGAACAGGCCGCTTTTCTGAAAAAATCCGCAACCCGCCACGCTTTAAGCCTGCTGGGGTTGGCGCTGATCGTATTTGGTTTCCTGTGGTTGGATACCACCAAAAAGTTCCCGTCATATAATGCCCTCTACCCGTGCGTAGGCGCATTTCTGATTATTATTTCCGGCCGCGATGCCATCATCAACAAGATCCTGGCAATCAAGCCGATTGTGTATATCGGTATGATCTCTTACTGCCTGTACCTCTGGCACTGGCCGATTATCGTGTATACCAATATCCTGTTTGACGGCGCGCTGTGGCAAAAAAGCCTGCTGGTGCTTTCCAGCACCTTTATTCTGGCGATTGCTTCCCGTTATCTGATCGAAATTCCGTTCCGCTATAAACTGAAGAACGTGCCGTCAAAACGTATCGTTACCGCTTCAGCCGCCAGCGTGGTGCTCGCCGCCTCGCTGACGTCGGTCATTGGCTACTGGCAGTATGACAACGGCAGTTTCTCCGATAATTCGTTAAAAATTGCCGATTACATTAATTACCGCACCACCGACGAATACAACTATCAGTACCGCTTCGGCGAATGCTTTATCAATGGTGAAGTGGGCGCGACGGGCAATTACAACAAAGCGCACTGCCTGAAACTGTCCGACACCAAAAAGAACGTCGTGCTGATCGGTGACAGCCACGGCGCTCACCTGTGGCGCGCCATCAGCCTGGCGGCGGGTGAAAACGTCAACCTGATGCAGGCCACCGCTTCCGGCTGTAAACCGGTTACCGAACAAAAGTTCAGCAACCGCTGCACCGCTATTATGGACTATGTCTATAAAGATTTGATTATCAATAATAAGATCGACGGCGTCATCGTCTCTGCGCGTTGGAATGAACACGATAAGCCGGCGCTGATCAACACCATCAACTACCTGAAGCAACACACCAAGAACTTCTACATCCTGGGGCCGACCGTAGAGTATAAAGGGCCGTTGCCGGAACTGTTGGCCTATCAGGAAAATGGCGATCCGGCGCTGGCCAGTCGTTCCGTCGTGAAAAGCCGTAAACTGATGGACAGTGAACTCAAAGCCCTGTCTACCTCGATGAAAACCAACTACATCTCGGTTTACGATTTGATCTGTCCGGGAGATCGCTGCATGGAAATGACAACCAGCGGGCAACCCGCCGCCTTCGATTATGGCCACTTTACCCTGAGCGGAGCGAACTACGTTGCGAAGGGCATCGTCGCGCAGCTCAACAGTAACCACTTCTTTTTCCAATAAAATCGACGTTAAAACCGGGGCCGCACATCGTGCGGCCCTTTTTATTTACCACTTATTCAGATTGATTATAACCATATAATCAATTTCTCTTTTATAGCGCCACGCCCTACTCTTGTCCGCAGAGAATCAGAGAAAGGACCTGAGCAATGGCGACTGAAACAACAACAACCTATCCTGAACGGCGCTTCCCGTTATTGGGGCTGCCGCGCCTGGTGCCCGGACTGGCACTGACCGCCGCGTTAACCGCGCTCGCCGTCTGGGCGGGCGACGTACCCTGGATAGCCGGGCTGGGCCTCGGCGCGCTGACGCTGGCCATTTTGTTCGGCATCGTGATAGGCAATACGCTGTATCCCTGGCTGCAGCCCAGCTGCCACGCCGGCGTACAGCTGGCGAAACAGCGCCTGCTGCGTCTGGGCATTATCCTGTACGGCTTCCGTTTAACCTTTCAGCAAATCGCCGACGTCGGCGCCACCGGCATTCTGATCGACGCGCTGACGCTGAGCAGCACCTTTCTGCTGGCCTGCTGGCTGGGTAAAAAGGTGTTCGGCATCGACAGCCAGACCGCCATGCTGATCGGCGCCGGCAGCAGCATCTGCGGCGCGGCGGCGGTCATGGCCACCGAACCGGTGCTGAAAGCCGAGTCCAGCAAGGTAGCCGTTGCGGTATCCACCGTGGTGGTGTTCGGCACGCTGGCGATCTTCGCCTACCCGTGGCTGTATCATTTAAATCTGCAGTACCAGTGGCTGCCGTTTGATCAGGAAACCTTCGGTATCTATACCGGCTCGACTATTCATGAAGTAGCACAGGTGGTAGCCGCCGGCCACGCCATCGGCCCGGACGCCGAAAACGCCGCGGTGATCGCCAAGATGATCCGCGTGATGATGCTGGCCCCGTTCCTGCTGCTGCTGTCAGGCTATATCAGCCGTGGCAGCGGCGCCGGCAAAGCGGAAAAATCCGCCATCACCATCCCGTGGTTCGCCGTGCTGTTTATCGCCGTTGCCGGGTTCAACTCCTTCAACCTGCTGCCGGCCGCGCTGGTGCAGCAGTTGATTACCGCCGACACCTGGATGCTGGCAATGGCGATGGCGGCGCTGGGCCTCACCACCCATATCAGCGCCGTACGTCAGGCGGGGGTCAAACCGATTCTGCTGGCAACCCTGCTGTTTATCTGGCTGATTGTCGGCGGCGGCGTGATTAACCAGGCCGTGCAGCATCTGTTCTAATCGCCTCCCGGCAGGTCCGTCATTCGGGCCTGCCCCCTTCCTGCCATTCAAACCGCCCTCCATCAATGCCATAATGACAGAGCGACACCCTCGCCGGTTCGACCGCTTCGTTCAGGAGACGGCAGGAACTGGCGCGGGGTTAACACAGGAGATTGCAAATGAAGTTTGTCGGTGCACATGTCAGCGCGTCAGGCGGCGTGGATCAGGCGGTTATCCGCGCACACGAATTAGAGGCGACCGCGTTCGCCCTGTTCACCAAAAATCAGCGTCAATGGAAAGCAGCACCATTGTCTGCCGAAGTTATTGATAAATTTAAGAGCGCCTGCGCGCGTTATGGCTATGGCCCGGGGCAAATTCTGCCGCACGACAGCTATCTGATTAATCTGGGGCACCCGCTGACCGAAGCGCTGGAGAAGTCCCGCGCGGCCTTTCTCGACGAAATGCAGCGCTGCGAACAGCTGGGGCTGACGCTGCTGAACTTCCACCCCGGCAGCCATCTGATGCAGATTGATGAAGACAAGTGTCTGGCGCGCATCGCCGAATCCATCAATATCGTGCTGGATCAGACTGAAGGCGTGACCGCGGTGATTGAAAACACCGCCGGCCAGGGCAGCAACCTGGGGTTTAAATTCGAGCATCTGGCGGCGATCATCGACGGCGTGGAAGACAAAAGCCGCGTCGGCGTCTGTATTGACACCTGCCACGCCTTTGCCGCCGGCTATGACCTGCGCAGCGAAGAAGCGTGTGAACACACCTTTAAGCAGTTGGGAGAGGTGGTCGGCTTCAACTATCTGCGCGGTATGCACCTGAACGATGCGAAAAGCGAGTTCAACAGCCGCGTTGACCGCCACCACAGTCTGGGAGAAGGCAATATCGGCAAAACGGTGTTCAGCTATATTATGCGCGATGCGCGCTTCGATAATATTCCGCTGATCCTTGAAACCGTCAATCCCGATATCTGGGCGGAAGAGATTGCCTGGCTGAAAGCCCAGCAGTAACCGGCCGCAGCGATAAAAAAACCGGAAGCCAAAGGCTTCCGGTTTTTTATGGCCGCAGATCTGACTCAGGCTTCCGCTTTCACCGCCACGTCAGCGCGTTTGACCAGCGCGTAGGAAATACCCGCCAGCAGCGTGCCGGCAACGATCGCCAGCAGATACATCAGCACCGGTGAAATCGCGCCCGGGATCAGCAGGACAAACAGGCCGCCGTGCGGCGCCATCAGCTTGGCGCCGAACATCATGGACAGCGCGCCGGTCAGCGCACCGCCGGCGATGCAGCACGGCAGGACGCGCATCGGGTCACGCGCCGCAAACGGAATCGCCCCTTCACTGATAAAGCACAGCCCCAGCACCAGCGCCGCCTTGCCGCCTTCCTGCTGCGACTTGTCGAATTTACGCCGCGCCAGCAAGGTCGCCAGCCCCATTGCCAGCGGCGGCACCATGCCCGCCGCCATAATGGCCGCCATCGGCGCATAGACGGAAGAGCTCAGCAGCGCCACGCCAAACGCGTAGGCCGCCTTGTTGACCGGGCCGCCCATATCGGTGCACATCATGGCGCCCAGAATCGCCCCCAGCAGCACCGCGTTCGCCGTACCCAGCGACTGCAGCCAGTGGGTCAGGCCTTCCATGATTCTGGCGACCGGCGTGCCGACCACATAGATCATCACCAGACCGGTGATCAGGCTGGCGAACAGCGGAATGATCAGGATCGGTTTCAGCGCCTCCATACTCGGCGGCAGACGCAGCTTGCCGCTGATGGCTTTGGCGACATAGCCCGCCAGGAAGCCGGCGATAATCCCGCCGAGGAAGCCGGCGTTGGTGCTGACCGCCAGCATGCCGCCGATCAGGCCCGGCGTCAGGCCCGGACGATCGGCAATGGAGAAGGCAATATAGCCGGCCAGTACCGGCACCATCAGCGCCAGCGCCGAACCGCCGCCAATCTGCATCAGCGCCGCCGCCAACGTGCCTGGCTCTTCAAACGCCTTGATGCCGAACATAAAGGACAGCGCAATACACAGGCCGCCCGCCACCACCATCGGCAGCATATAGGAGACCCCGGTCAACAGGTGGCGATACGGCCCGTTGCCCTCTTTCTTCTGCGCGCCGGCAGACTGGGCGGTGCCGCCTTTCTGCGGCTGGAATACCTCCGCTTCCGCCAGCGCCTTGTCCAGCTCCTGTGCGGTTTTCTTCAGCGCCAGCCCGGTAGAGGTGCGGTACATCGGTTTGCCGGCGAACTTGTCCAAATCCACATCGATATCAGCGGCTACCAGCACCAGATCCGCCTCGGCCACCTCTTCCGGCGTAATGGTATTGCCGGCGCCGACGGAGCCGCGGGTTTCCACCTTCACCCACCAGCCGCGTTTCTTCGCTTCGCTTTCAATCGCCTCGGCGGCCATAAAGGTGTGCGCCACGCCGGTCGGACAGGCGGTCACCGCCACGATACGTTTTTGTCCGCTGGCCAGCGCCGCAACCGGCGCGGCGGCCGGCGCCTGATACGGCGCCGCGTCGCGTTTGGCCTGCGCCAGGAAGGCGTCGGCATCACGCACCGCGTGTTCAACATCGCCCAGATACACGGCCTTGCCGCTCAGCGCCTCGTCCGCCGGCACGGCCGCCCCGGCGACCACCACCAGTTCGGCCTCCGCCGGCACATCAACCAACTGCAGGCCGGCTTTGGCCGCCGCAGCGCTGAGCATGCGTTGCGCCAGGTGCCCGCGCGCCTGCCCCTGTGAACTGTCAATTATCAGCAGCGTTTTCATTCTGCCTCCTGCTATTGATTAAAAGGTTTCAGGTCGACGCGCGCCATCATCGCGGCCAACTGCGGACGATCGGTGATGCCTACGTTGCTCTGGCTCACGGCCAGGGCGGCGACCGCGGTCGCCAGGCGCAGGGTGTGCTCGCTGGACTCGCGCATCAGCAGGCCGTAGATCAGCCCGCCGACCATCGAATCGCCGGCGCCGACGGTGCTGACCACTTCGCAGGACGGCGGCTTGGCGATCCATTCGCCGGAAGCGTTCACCCACAGCGCGCCTTCGGCGCCGAGAGAAATCACCACGTGGGCGATGCCCTGATCGCGCAGCGCATGCGCCGCCTCCACCACATCCTTCAGCGTCGGCAACGGGCGGCCGGCCCAGATTTCCAGCTCGCGGCGGTTAGGCTTCACCAGCCACGGCGACGCTTTCAACCCGGCGACCAGCGCCTCGCGGCTGCTGTCGAAAATAATGCACGGACACTGGGCGCGCAGGCGGGTCATCCAGTCGGTAAAGGCTTCCGGCGCCACGCCGGCCGGCAGGCTGCCGCTGACCGCCACCATGTCAAACTGACCAAGCCAGCTCAGGGAATCCGTCACGAAACGTTCCCAGTCCTGCGGCGTCACCTCAAAGCCGGAAAAGTTAAAATCGGTCACTTCGCCGTCTTTTTCCGTCAGTTTGACGTTAATGCGGGTGCGGCCCGGCACCACCTGAAAACGGTTGGCGATGCCCAAATCGCTGAACAGTAGTTGGAAGCCGTCCTGATTATCTTTGCCGAGGAACCCGCCGACGGTCACGTCGATGCCCAGATCCTTCAGCACCTTGGCTACGTTAATGCCTTTGCCGGCGGCGTGCAGACCGGCGGTTTTCACCCGGTTGACTTCGCCGCGCTCAATCTCGGGGCAAAAGCCCACCAGATCGTAAGCCGGGTTTAACGTAATGGTTGCGACTCTTCTGCTCATGCCACACCCTCGCCCAGTCCGCTGCCGATGGCTTCACCAATCGCCGTCAGCGCCGCTTCGGCATCTTCGCCGCTGGCGGTAAAGCGCAGGTGGTGACCTTTCTTCACCCCCAGCGCCACCACTTTCATCAGGCTGCGTCCATTGGCCGGTTTACCACTGCCGTCCAGATTGGTGACGGTAATATCGCAGTTAAACTGTTTGATCACGTTCACCAGGGCGGTGCCCGGACGGGCATGCAGACCGTGTTCGTTACGAATCACATATTCGGCGGTCAGCACTTCGCTCTGTTCCGCCACCTCACTGGTCAACAACGCCAGCACGCCGGCGGCATCCGCCTTCAGCAGACGTTCAGCTTTTTGCGCTAGCAGCAGATCGCTGAGGTAGTTCAGCACCGTCAGCGGCTGCGCGTCGGCGACCGCCACGGTCAGCAGCAGCGCTACCGGCTCGCCGTCTTCGGTAAACGCCTGCGCCGGACGGCTGACCGTCGCCGCGCTGCCCAGGTTGCCTTCATTGCTGTCGCTCAGCCAGATGCCCTGCCCCAGGTTCAGCGGCTTGCGGGTAATCACATCGCTGACGAAGTTTGCGTCCACCGCGCCAATCTTTTGCAGACGGCCGGCGTTCAGCGCCTGCAGCGTCATCAGGCTGTCGGCGCTGACGTCCAGCGCAATCAGCGAGACGTCGAACTGAAATTCCGCCGCCTGTTTCTCGCCCATCAGCAGGCTGCGCAGCTCTTCCGCGCTGGTGGTCTGCGCCAGCTGCTGTGCAACGTTGTCATCGCTCAGCACATGGGTCAGCTGACGCAGCAGCGCCAGGTGCTCATCGGAACGGGCGGCGATGCCGATCACCACATAGGCGGTCTGGCCTTCACCCCACTCAATGCCCTGCGGATACTGAAAGACCTGCACGCCGGTGTTCAGCACCAGATCGCGCGTGTCGGTGGTGCCGTGCGGAATGGCAATGCCGTTACCCAGGTAGGTGGAGGTTTGCAGCTCGCGCTGCAGCATGCCGTCGACGTAGGCGGCGCTGACGCAGCCGGCCTCGGTCAGTGCGGCCGCCACCTGCCGGATGGCATCCTGTTTGCCGCCGGCGGCGGCGCCCAGATGGATGTCTTGCTGTGACAACTGGAACATGGTTCTCCTCTCCTGCTGAATTGAATCGTTTCAGCTTTATTGAGAAAAAGGAGCGTTATCTATCGAAAAGCAATCGGCCTGATAACGCTGAAACGTTTCAATCAATATGTGAGGCGCACTAGCTGAAAGCAAGCTTTGCCGCGTTTGATATGATAGATTTTTGAGCTTACGCACATTTTCCCCTCGCTCCGCACGCGCGAACGGGCGGGAAAGGCAGATTGCTGAAGTTTAGCTGAAGGAGAAATTCATGGCGGTGTTAACGGGCATCGGGGTGATTATCGTCAACCCGCAGGGGGAAATCCTGGTGGGCAAACGCTGCGGCAGACACGCGCCCTACTGGTCGATTCCCGGCGGCCATCTGGAGGCCGGCGAAAGCTTCGAACGCTGCGCCCAACGCGAAGTGGCGGAAGAAACCGGGCTGCATATCGCTACACCACAGTTTGTCGGCGTATGTAATAACCTGCAAACCTGGCGCGAAGAAGGCAAACACACCGTATCCATCTGCCTGGTCACCGCACACCCCGGCGGCGAAGCGGTGCTGAAAGAGCCGGAAAAGTGTGCCGAATGGCGCTGGTGCCGGCCGGAGGCGCTGCCCGAGCCCCACTTTGAAGCCAGCCGCATGGCGATCTACCTCTGGCAGCACCAACTGGCCTACCACGCCCCACGCTGATCGCCGGACATCACGCTTTGGCAACAAATCCGTGATACCCGCGCCATCTGTTTCGTCACCGTTGTTCACAACAGCGTGATATATCAGCGATATATCACGCTGCTTTTTCCTGAAAGTGTCACTTTTACCGCTAATAACCCTAATGTGTTAGGTGACTTTAATGATAACCTTTATAATCTCGCGGTTATAACGGCCGAAAGAGCCGGTTTTCAACGCGTTTTTATCGGGCATTTCATCATTATAAGCGGGTTTACTATGAGCAAAAAACTGACGAACAATGAAAAGCGACGCCGGTGGGGATGGTTATGGCTGCTGCTGCTTGGCATTGTGCTCGGTGCGGCGCTGCTGGCCGCCACCGCCACCGTGTTCCATAAAACCAGCGACAGCGAGTTTTGCGTCTCCTGCCACAGCATGCAGCAGCCCCTGGCGGAGTATCAGGGCAGCGTACACTTCCAGAACCCTAAAGGCATCCGCGCCGAATGCGCCGACTGCCACGTGCCACATCAGCCCATCGACTATTTATGGACCAAGATCCGCGCGGTCAAAGATATTTATGGCGAAATGACCGGGGTGATCGATACGCCGGAGAAATACGAGGCGCATAAACTGGCGATGGCGCAGTCGGTCTGGAAGACGTTGAAGGACAATGATTCCGCCACCTGCCGCTCCTGCCACAGCTTTGACGCTATGGACATCACGGCGCAACGCCCGGAAGCGCGTCTGCAGCATCCGGTCGCCATCAAACAGGGCGAAACCTGTATCGACTGCCATAAAGGTGTCGCCCACATTCTGCCCGATATGAGCGGTTCCACCCAGGCTGGCGCCGCCGAACTGGCGCAGGCCGCGGCGGCAAGTTCGCCAAGCGCCACCACGCTGTACACCATCGCCACCGAGCCGTTCTTCCTGCAGCCGCAGGATAGCCACAACGCCGGCAACCTGATGCCGTCCACCGAGGTGCACGTGATCAAACAGGACGGCGACAAAGTGCTGGCTCAGGTCGACGGCTGGCAACAGGACGGCGTCAGCGAGGTATTTTATGCCGCTCAAGGCAAACGCATCCTCAGCGTATTGCTGGGTGAAGAGGCGCGTAAACAGCTGAAAACCGCCGATACCCGGACCGATGCGGAAACCGGCCTGGTTTGGCATCAGGTTTCCCTGCAGGTCTGGCTGCCGCGTAAGCAACTGATTGACGATCAACAAAAAATCTGGCGCTACAGCGCGGAGATGATGTCGGCCAACTGCACCGGCTGCCACGGCCTGACCGCCCTTGACCGCTTCAACGCCAACCAGTGGATCGGCGTGATCAAAGGCATGGCCCCGCGGACGTCGTTGACGCAGGAACAATTACGCGTGCTGACCCAATACGTGCAGAAACACGCCAGCGATATGTCGCCGGCGGCCAAGTCTTAAGGGAGATGCGAAGATGAGCAAATATTTACAACAGCCGTTAACCCTCAGCCGCCGCCGCTTTCTGACCGGTGTCACCGCGCTGGCCGCCGCCCCGCTGCTGGCGGGCCTGTGGCCAAAATCCGCGCTGGCGCAGGCCATCAGTCAGGCGCTGCCGCAGTTTACGGCGCTGCGTCAGGCGCAAAAAGGCATTCTGACCGGCGCCCACTGGGGCGCCTTCGAGGCTATCGTGCAGGACGGCAAAATGGTCGGCGTCCAGCCGGTAAAAGACGACCCTTACCCGAACGAGCTGATCGCCATGGCGCCCTATCAGGTGCATGCGGAAAACCGCGTGAAATACCCGATGGTGCGCAAAAGCTGGCTGGAAGGCGGCCCCGGCAGCCGCACCGATCTGCGCGGCCATGACGAGTGGGTGCGCGTCAGCTGGGATAAGGCGATTGAGCTGGTGTGCGGCGAAATCACCCGCCTGCAGAAAGATCACGGCCCGCAGTCGATCTACGCCGGCTCCTACGGCTGGAAGAGCGTCGGCATGCTGCACAACAGCCGTACGCTGCTGCAGCGGCTGATGAACCTGACCGGCGGCTTCCTCGGCTATGCCGGCGACTATTCGACCGGCGCGGCGCAGGTGATCATGTCGCACGTGGTCGGCTCGATGGAAGTTTACGAGCAGCAGACCGCCTGGCCAAACGTGGTGGAGCACAGCCAGCTGGTGATTCTGTGGGGCTGCAACCCGATGGTGACGCTGAAAAACAGCTGGAACGTGCCGGACCATTACGGCCAGACCGGTTTTGCCGCGCTGAAGCAGAAAGGCACCCGCGTCATCAGCATCGACCCGGTGCACAGCGACAGCGCCAAATTCGTCAATGCGCAGTGGATCGCCCCGCGTCCCTATACCGACGGCGCGATGCTGCTCGGCATCGCCCACACCCTGCTGACGGAAAAGCGGCATAACGCCGACTTCCTGAACACCTATACCGTTGGCTTTGACAAATTCAGCGCCTACCTGCTGGGCGACGACGACGGCGTCGCTAAAACCGCCGACTGGGCCGCCGATATCTGCGGCGTGGAAGCCGAGGCGCTGCGCCAGCTGGCGCGCGATATGGCCGGCCACCGCACCATGATCATGGGCGGCTGGGGCATTCAGCGCCAGCACCACGGCGAACAGCAGCACTGGCTGCTGGTGACCGTGGCGGCAATGCTCGGCCAGATCGGCCTGCCGGGCGGCGGCTTCGGCTTCAGCTATCACTATTCCTCCGGCGGCAGCCCGACGGCCAAAGGCGGCATCGTCGCCGGGATTTCCGCCGGCAACGCGCCGCGCAACTCACCAACGCCGATTCCGGTGGCGCGCATCGCCGACTGCCTGGCCAATCCGGGCAAAACCATTCAGTTCAACGGCGCAGACGTCACCTATCCGGAAGTGAAGATGGTGTATGTGGCGGGCGGCAACACCTTCCACCAGCATCAGGACACCAACAATCTGGTCAAGGCCTGGCAGCGGCCGGACACCATCGTGGTCAACGAACCGTACTGGACCGCCACCGCCAAATATGCCGATATCGTACTGCCGGCCACCACCAGCTATGAGCGCAACGACCTGGAAATGGGCGGCGACTATTCGCAGCTGTATGTGTTCCCGATGCACCAGTGCGTACCGCCGCAGCACGAGGCGCGCAGTGATTTTGATATCTTTGCCGCCATGGCGGCCAAACTGGGCGTGCAGGAAGCCTTTACCGAAGGCAAAGACGAAATCCAGTGGCTGAAAGGCATGTATGACGATATGAAACAGCAGGCGCGCAACGCCCGGGTCGCCCTGCCGCCGTTCGATATGTTCTGGCAGTCCAACAACTATGTGCGCTTCCCGGTGCCGGAGGCCAATACCCAGTGGGTGCGCTTTGCCGACTACCGGGAAAACCCGCTGCTGAACCCGCTCGGCACGCCGTCCGGCAAGATAGAGATCTACTCCGACGCCATCGCCAAAATGCACTATCAGGACTGCCGCGGCATGCCGAGCTGGATGCCGCCGCACGAATGGTATCGCGGGCCGGAAGCGGAAAAATACCCGCTGTCGCTGAATACCGCGCACCCGGCCAACCGCCTGCATTCGCAGCTCGATAATACGCCGCTGCGCCTGAAACTTGCCGTGGCCGACCGCGAAGCGATCATGATCAACCCGCAGGACGCCAAGGCGCGCGGCATCAGCGAGGGCGATCTGGTGCGCGCCTTTAACGATCGCGGCCAGATTCTGGTCGGCGCGCGGGTCAGCGAGGACGTACGCCCGGGTGCGGTGCGCATCAGCGAAGGGGCCTGGTTCGATCCGGCCGATCCGTCGCAGCCTGGCTCCCTCTGCAAGAACGGCAACGTCAACTGTCTGACGTTCGATATCGGCACTTCCAGCCTGGCGCAGGGCAACTGCGGCCAGATGGCGCAGCTGGAGATCGAGAAATATCAGGGAGAACCGCCGAAAAACACCGCGCATGCGGTGCCGGCCGGCGCCTGATGCGGCATTAGAGAGCAGAGAATCGCGGGGTGCTGGTGACGGCGCCCCGTTTTTTTATCTGCCGCACACTGAACATGTTAAGGGGCGGTGTCCGCCTCCAGGCGGATAAGATAGATCAGCGCCTCATCCCGACTGCCGGCGCACATCTCGCGGCTGGGCTGCAGACCGGCGCAGACTTTCGGGCGCAATGGCGAGTGGAACAACCCGCAGCGCAGGCGCTCATCCAGATGGATACAAGGAGTATTAGCCGGTTTGCCATCCGGCATGCCCGGTATCGGGCTGGATATGGAAGGCGCGGTACAGCAGGCCCCACAATCAATACGGCATTCCATACGCAACTCCCGGTAACGGTAAAGGCGCGACGATACCAGAAGCGCCCCGGCAACGATACAGCCCCCTGAGTTTTATTGCGCGGATTGCGGCGGCGCGCTACGTCAGCATCCGGTAACCACTGCGGGTACAATGCGATGTCAGCGCCGCTGACTCGGTTCGGTATGCAAGATAGTGCCATGTTGTCAGCCAATCATGCACTCTTTATGCGTAATAAGCCCTTTACATGCACCTCGCCACCGCGTACCATCACGCTAGTACAAAAGAACCAATGCGCTAAACGGCCACACCAGGAGCCAGTATGTCTGCGGACAGTATCCAGAAAATTTCCCGCCCCTCAGTACTTGGCGGCGCCATGATCATTGCCGGCACCGCCGTCGGCGCCGGTATGTTCTCCATTCCTATTGTAACTTCCGGCGTATGGTTCAGCGGTTCGGTCGCGCTACTGATTTATACCTGGGCCTGTATGCTGATTTCCGGCCTGATGATCCTGGAAGCCACGCTGCACTACCCGGCCGGCGCCAGCTTCCATACCGTGGTCAAAGATCTGCTCGGCAACGTCTGGAGCGGCATCAACGGCCTGTCGATCGCCTTCGTGCTGTATATTCTGACCTACGCCTATATTTCCGCCGGCGGCTCGATTATCGCCCATACGCTGGAGAACAGCGTCGGCGTGGGCCAGACCGGCGCCGGCCTGGTGTTTGCCGTGCTGGTGGCGTTTATCGTCTGGCTGTCGACGCGCGCCGTCGACCGGCTCAGCACCATTCTTATCGGCGGCATGGTGATTACCTTCGCGCTGTCGGTCGGCAATATGTTCACTCAGGTGCAGCCGGCGGTGCTGTTCGATCTGCATAACAGCGACGCCAGCTACATGCCGTATGCGCTGGCCGCGCTGCCCTATCTGCTGACGTCGTTCGGCTATCACGGCAACGTGCCGGGGCTGGTGAAGTATTACCATAAAGACAGTCGCGCGGTGGTGCGCAGCCTGGTGTACGGCACGCTGCTGGCACTGGCGATTTACATCCTGTGGCAGTACGTGATTCAGGGCAATATCGCGCGCGACGCCTTTAAACAGGTGATCGCCGAAGGCGGCAATATCGGCAGCCTGCTGAAGCAGATGGGCAACAGTAGCAGCCAGATCGTCAGCCAACTGCTGAACGTGTTCTCCTATATGGCGCTGGCCAGTTCATTCCTCGGCGTATCGCTCGGCCTGTTTGACTATATTGCCGACTTTTTCAAATTCAGCGATGACGGCTGCGGACGGGCCAAAAGCGCGCTGGTGACCTTCGCGCCGCCAACGCTGGCGGCCCTGCTGTTCCCGAACGGTTTCCTGTACGCCATCGGCTTTGCCGGCCTGGCGGCGACGGTGTGGGCGGTGATCGTGCCGGCGCTGATGGCGCGCGCCAGCCGCCGCCGTTTCGCGCAGTCAGACTATCGTGCGCCCGGCGGCCGCGGCATGATTGCCTTTATTATTCTTTTCGGCCTGATTAACGCCGTCGCACACTGTCTGGCGCTGCTGGGCATGCTGCCTGAATTTAAATAACCCTGCCGGCGGGACGGCAAGCCGCCCCGCCTTTTCACCGTTTATTTTAGCGCGCGATACTTGCCTGCAGGCCGCGGCGCGAGTAACTTGTCGCAACTTCCCAAGACTCCTCACAAACAGGTTTATTTTTATGGCAAGAGCTAACGAAATTAAACGCGGCATGGCGATCAACCACAACGGTAAATTGCTGCTGGTGAAAGATATCGACGTACAGAGCCCGAGCGCCCGCGGCGCCAGCACGCTGTACAAAATGCGCTTCTCCGACGTGCGTACCGGACTGAAGGTGGAAGAACGCTTCAAAGGCGACGATATCCTCGACACCATCTCGCTGTCGCGCCGTAAAGTAACCTTCTCCTACATCGACGGTGAAGAGTACGTGTTTATGGACGAAGAAGATTACACGCCGTATATCTTCAAGAAAGAGCAGATCGAAGACGAACTGTTGTTTATTCCGGAAGGCGGCCTGCCGGGGATGCAGGTACTGACGCTGGACGGCCAGGTGCTGGCGCTGGAACTGCCGCAGACCGTGGATATGGAAATCGTCGACACCGCACCGGGCATCAAGGGCGCTTCCGCCAGCGCACGCAACAAACCGGCGACCATGGCCACCGGCCTGGTGATCCATGTGCCGGAGTACCTGAGCAACGGCGATAAGATCAGAATTCATATCGCCGAGCGGCGCTACATGAGCCGTGCCGACTAAAATAAGCTATCTTACTTGCCACTTTCCGCTAGGGCAGTGCTCAGACTCCTCACGTACTTCAAGTACGCTCCGGGTCTTGCGCGCTGTCCATGCGGAAAGTGGCTGCGCCGATAACGCTTATTTAACACTTCAGCTCATGAGTTCTCTACAGTAGTTCAGGAAAAAAACGCCGTTTGAGCGCCAGCTCCACGCCGCGAATTTCCGCCAGCCCTTTCAGACGACCAATGGCCGAATAGCCGGGATTGGTTTTCTTACGCAAATCATCCAGCATCTGATGGCCGTGGTCCGGACGCATCGGAATCGGCCGGCGGTCGCCGGCGCGCAGCCGGCGCTGCTCTTCGCTCAGGATCGCCTCAATCACCGCCACCATATCGACATCCCCCTGCAGGTGCGCGCCCTCGTGGAAGGTTTTCGGGTTCTCTTCGCGGCAGGTAGCGCGCAGGTGGGTGAAGTGAATGCGATCGCCGAAGATTTCAATCATCTTGACCAGATCGTTATCGGCGCGCACGCCGTAAGAGCCGGTGCACATGGTGAAGCCGTTATGGAGGCTGTCGACGCACGCTTTCAGCCACTGCATATCCTCAATGGTGGAGACGATGCGCGGCAGGCCGAGGATCGGACGCGGCGGATCGTCCGGGTGCACCGCCAGACGAATGCCCACCTCTTCCGCCACCGGCACGATCGCCTGCAGAAAGACGGCCATATTCTGCCGCAGCTGCGCCTTATCAATACCGTCATACTCGGCCAGACGCGCGCGGAACTGCTCAAGCGTGTAGCCCTCCTCCGCCCCCGGTAAACCGGCGATAATATTACCGGTCAGTTTGGCGATGTCCGCCTCGCTCATCGCGGCGAAATACGCCTGCGCCTGCGTCTGTTCCTCGGCGCTGTAATCCTGCTCCGCGCCGGCGCGCTGCAGAATATGCAGATCGAAGGCGGCAAAAGCGATCTGATCGAAACGCAGCGCCTTGGAGCCGTCCGGCAATTGATACGCCAGATCGGTGCGCGTCCAGTCAAGGATCGGCATAAAGTTGTAGCACACGGTATCGATACCGCAGGCCGCCAGATTACGCAGCGACTGCTGGTAGTTGGCAATGTAGCGTGCAGCATCGCCGCGCTGGGTTTTAATATCCTCATGCACCGGGATACTTTCCACCACCGACCAGACCAGCCCCTTCTCCGCTAACAGCGCTTGGCGCGCCTTGATCTCGTCGACCGGCCACACCTCCCCGTTGGCAATATGGTGCAACGCCGTCACCACGCCGCTGGCGCCCGCCTGACGCACATCATCCAGAGAAACCGGGTCATTCGGCCCGTACCAACGCCACGTTTGTTCCATACCGTATCCTTATTGCGCTTGCCGATCGCCGGTGGTGAGGCAGATCGCATATTTTAGAGAATGTTGTTATACCAACTTGCGATAGATGTCATTCATCTTTAACTTACTCTTTCGTAGCCGGCTGTCAAAATGCAAACTTCGTTTGATTGATCCATCTCACGCTTCCCAGTTTATTTGCCATGACAGCGGCGTAATGACTAACGTTGCAGCGGCGGCTATGGCACTCTGGATGCAGTGCCGTCCGCACGCTGCTTCAACAATAACGCACGGCCAACTGGTCTGATAGCTTTAGCGCTGCCGGCCAGCCTTTTACTTTGCTACGGAGCTTTGCATGAACACGATCGCCAACCAGCCGCTTCCCGCCGATGTCCAACAGCCGAGTTACGACCGCAGCGCCCTGCGCAGCCGCATCGTGCATATCGGCTTTGGCGCATTTCACCGCGCTCATCAGGCATTACTGACCGACCGAGTGCTTAACCGTCAGGGCGGCGACTGGGGGCTGTGTGAAATCAGCCAGTTCAGCGGCGACAAGCTGTTTGAAACGCTGCGCCGGCAGGATCACCGTTATACGGTGCTGGAAAAAGGCGCTGCCGGTAATCAGGCGATCGTCATCGGCGCGGTGCATGAAAGCGTCCACCGTAAACTGGAAGGCGTGGAGGCGGTGCTGGAAAAACTCGCCGAACCGCAGGTGGCGATCGTGTCCATGACCATCACCGAAAAAGGCTACTGCATCGAACCCGGCAGCGGACGACTGGATCTACAGCATCAGGCGATCCGCGACGATCTGGCCAACCCCGGCCAGCCGAACAGCGTGCCGGGACTGCTGGTTGAAGCCCTGCGCCTGCGCCGTCAGCGCGGCCTGTCGCCGTTTACCGTATTGTCCTGCGATAATATTCCGGAAAACGGCCGCGTCGTGCGCCATGCGGTGATCGATCTGGCGCAGGCGCGCGATGCCGACCTGGCGGAATGGATCGCGGAGCAGGTCACCTTCCCCAGCACCATGGTCGATCGCATCGTGCCGGCGGCCACGCCGGAAACGCTGGATGAAATTGCAACCGCGCTGGGCGGCGTCCAGGATGAGTGCGCCATCGCCTGCGAGCCGTTTATTCAGTGGGTGGTGGAAGACAATTTCGTCGCCGGCCGCCCCGAGTGGGAGGTCGCCGGCGCGCAGCTGGTGGATGACGTCCTGCCGTTCGAGCAGATGAAACTGCGTATGCTGAACGGCAGCCACTCCTTCCTTGCCTACCTCGGCTATCTTGCCGGTTACCAGCACATCAATGACTGCATGACGGACGCCGGCTACCGCCAGGCCGCTCGCCGGCTGATGCTGGCAGAACAGGCGCCGACGCTCAGCGTCAGCGGCATCGATCTCGCCGCCTATGCCGACCAGTTGATCGAACGTTACAGTAACCCGGCGCTGCAGCACCGTACCTGGCAAATCGCCATGGACGGCTCGCAAAAGCTGCCGCAGCGTATGCTGGATTCCGTGCGCTGGCACCTGGCGCACGGCGGCGATTATGCCGGTCTGGCGCTGGGCGTCGCGGGATGGATGCGCTACGTCAGCGGCGTTGACGACGCCGGGCAGCCGATAGATATTCGCGACCCGATGCTGAACGCCCTGCAACAGGTAGTCAGCAGCACGCCGGACGACGAGCAACGGGTGCAGCAACTGCTGGCGTTAAATGCCATTTTTGGCGAGGCGTTGCCGAAGGACCCGGCGTTTGTCGCAGCGGTGACGCAGGCCTATCTGTCGCTGCGCGATTGCGGCGCGCGCCAGACGGTACAGGAATGGGTCAGTAAAGGGGAATAAGCACCCTCGGCCATGCCGGGCAATTGCTCCCGGCATGGCCGGGCTTTAACGATAGTCCACCGTCATCACGGCGAGCTGGTGTTGCTGGTCCAGCCAGCGAATCTCCGTCGTGCCTAAATGCTGCGGCAATTCTTTATGCGTCGTCTCGACGTTCGGCAAAGTATGCTGGCTTTGATAGTTATGTCCGTTGCGATAACATTCCATTCGCACCCCCGTTGCCGTAATATTCAGCTCGCAAGGGCCTTCCACCACTGCGCCAATAAAATGGACGGTGCCGCCGAGCGCGCCGGCATGGCCGGCCATCATCCATAAACACAATGCACCTGCGACAGTGATAAACCTATGGGTATTCATGGCCACCTCATATTTTTATTAAGCCAATTTAAACATAGGAGATATTCATAAGAATAATCTCAAGAAAAGGCGCAATGTTTGTTGGGTATTTACTCAATTAACAGCGTAAAAACAAGCTAATAACAACAAATCCCATATTAATGGTAGTGATTTTTCCTAGGAAATTTCTTGTATCGCAAGATGGATTTTGAAACCAGAAAGGCGCATTTTTATCTGCAAGATTTGTGACTCAGCACACGTGTCCGGGATAGTTACCCATAATCCCATCAATAATGCTCAATAATTGTACCGTTAAATAAATTAACATCAGGAATCTATTTATGACGAAAACCAACCTGATCACCGGCTTCCTCGGCAGCGGCAAAACCACCACTATCCGTCACCTGTTGGCGAACAAGCCGGAAAATGAACGCTGGGCGGTGTTGGTCAATGAGTTTGGCGAAATCGGGATTGATGGTGCGCTGCTGGCCGATTCCGGCGCCGTGCTGAAAGAGATCCCCGGTGGCTGTATGTGCTGTGTCAACGGACTGCCGATGCAGGTCGGGCTGAACATGTTGCTGCAGCAGGCCAAACCCGATCGGCTGCTGATTGAACCCACCGGGCTCGGCCACCCGAAGCAGATCCTGTCGCTGCTGACGCAGGAAACCTACGGCGGCTGGATCGATCTGCGCGCCACGGTTTGTCTGCTGGACGCCCGCCAGCTACGGGAAACGCGCTACCGTGATAATGAAAACTTCCGCGATCAGCTGGCAGCCGCCGACCTGATTATGGCGAACAAACGCGACGTCTGGCAGGATGCCGACCGCGACGCGCTGCAAAGCTGGCAGGAAAACGCCGCCGCCGGCCGGCCGGTATACCAGATTGAGCGCGGGCAGATGGACGTCGCGCTGCTCGACCTGCCGCGCACCAACCACGCGGAATTACCCGATGGACAACATCACCATGCGCACGCCGCGAAGCAGGGGCTGGCCGCATTGCGTCTGCCGTCCAACGCGCGCTGGCGCCGGGCGCTGAACCAGGGGCAAGGCTACACCGCCTGCGGCTGGATTTTTGACGGCGATACCGAGTTTGACACCATCGGCATGATGGAGTGGATCCGACTGGCGCCGGTTGACCGCGCCAAAGGCGTAGTGCGCATCGCTGAAGGCACGCTGGTCATCAACCGTCAGGGGCAGGATCTGAGTATTGAAACCCGCCCCACGCCGCCGTTGGATAGCCGCATTGAGTTGATTCACAGTGAAGATGCTGACTGGAATGCGCTGCAATCGGCTTTGTTTAAGATTCGTTTAGGCTGACGGCTTTACCGTTATCATCGTTTTCTGACTATCGACACAGGTTATTTCATGACGCGCCGCAATCTTCCCCGTATTCTGCTCCTTAATATCCTGGGCATCGTCTTATTTTTGTCCTGGTATTTGCCTGCCAACCACGGGCTGTGGTTTAACCTGGATTCGGCCATTTTCTTCTTCTTTAACCAGCATCTGGCCAGCGACCCAACGTTTTTGCATCTGGTCGCCATTACCAATAACCGCGCCTTTGACGGCATTTCACTGATCGCCATGGGGCTGCTGTACCTCCATTTTTATCTGAAACAGGACGCCAGCGGCCGCCGCCGTTTGCTGGTGACCGGCGTGGTGATGCTGTTGACTGCGGTGGTGCTGAACCAGTTAGGGCACCTGCTGCCGGTGAAACACCCCAGCCCGACCCTGACCTTTGATAATATCAATCGCGTCAGCGAACTGACCGGCATTCCGACCAAAGATGCCTCCAGCGACAGCTTCCCCGGCGATCACGGCATGATGCTGATTATTTTCGCCTGCTTTATGCTGCGTTACTTTAGCGCATGGGCCTTTATGGTCGCCCTGGCGATCGCCGTGGTGTTTTCGCTGCCGCGGGTGATGATCGGCGCGCACTGGTTTACCGATATTGCGGTCGGCTCGCTGTCCGTGGTGTTGGTCGGCGCCAGCTGGTGGCTGATGACGCCGGCCTGCGACGCCCTGATTGATGGGTTAAATCGCCTGTTGCCCGGCAAACACCGCCCGGGCCGGTCATAAGTCAACGTTATCTTCCCCCGCCAGGCATCCGCTGCGGGGGAAATACCCCTCAAATCGTCCGCATCGTTGTCCCCGCTTCCGGCCTTATTTCACCCCGCCGTTGCTCGCCAAAATCGCCTAAACAGGGTTTGTTTTTTTTACCTGAAGTTTTACATTATGTTACATCGCAAACTCACATAAAAAAGTGAGAGAAAAAGGCTCGCAATCCCCTATATCTTCCGGTAATCTCTTTAACGTTTGCGCCTGTTTTATCACTTTTCGGTATTAAAACCGTGAAAAGTGTGCGTTACAGCACATTTTTTTGCCGTTTGCCGATGGCAGATAAACCGAAGTGCAATTCGGCCTCGTTCAGTTTGGCATTTTTCAGGTGGCGACATTCGTCGTTAAGGACTTCAAGGGAATTCAAGAACAATGGTCAAATCTCAACCTTTTCTGAGATACATGTTGCGGTTGGTACCCGCAATGGCGGCAGCGGTCCTGCTCTCCGCATGTAGTTCGACTCACACGGCCAATCCGGATAGCGCGCAAACTGAGATGCGTGCAGTTAATGACAAAGACGGTCTTTTACTGCAAGCCTCTCAGGATGAATTCGAGGCCATGGTGCGTAATGTTGACATCAAGTCAAAAATTCTGGACCAGTATGCCGACTGGAAAGGCGTTCGCTACCGCCTGGGCGGCGAAAGCAAACGCGGCATCGACTGCTCCGCCTTTGTGCAACGCACCTTCCGCGAGCAGTTCGGCATGGATCTGCCGCGCTCAACCTATCAGCAGGAAGATATGGGCAAGAGAGTGCAGCGCAGCAAGCTGCGTCCGGGCGACCTGGTACTGTTCCGCTCCGGTTCCACCGGCCGCCATGTCGGCATCTATCTGGGCAACGATCAGTTCGTTCATGCGTCGACCAGCAATGGCGTGATGATTTCCAAACTGTCCAACGTTTACTGGAACAAGCGCTATCACGAAGCGCGGCGGGTGTTGACCAACAACAGCTGACCTGAAAGAAGTCCTGAATACCAAACTGAACGCTGTAACGCCGCCCTCCGGGCGGCGTTTTTATTCCGGCCGCCGCGGTGAAATTTGCACTTTCGTCCGCCGGATTTTACAGTGGCGGCTGACCTCCCGCCCACGACGCCAGCAATAGCCCGCCGCGACGGCATACTTTACGGAGCCTATTTTGAGTACACCTCGCGAAACATCCGCAAAAAACACCCGCAAAAATGACCCCGAAGGGCTGAAGCAACGTATTTTCGCCAGTGCGCTGACGGAGTTCTCCGAGGCTGGCCTGAAGGGTGCGCGCCTGGAGCGCATTGCCGAACAGGCGGACACCACCAAGCGCATGGTGGTATATCACTTCAAAAATAAAGAGTCGCTGTATATCGCCGTGCTGGAATACGCCTATGCGCATATCCGCCAGGATGAGATGGCGCTCAATCTGGCAACGCTGCCGCCGCAGGCCGCCATGCAGCGCCTGATTGAGGCCAACTTCGACTATCACATCGCCCATCCGGCGTTTATCCGCCTGGTCAGCCTGGAAAACATGCAGCGCGGTCAGTACGCCCGCCAGTCGGAAAAACTGAAATTACTCAATATCAGCGCACTGCAAACGCTGGAGGATATTTTACAGCGGGGCAAACAACAGGGATTATTTTCCCCTAAAATGAATGCACGTGATGTGCACCGTATTATCAGCGCGCTGTGTTTTCACCATGCCGCCAACCAATATACGTTCGATACCTTATTTGAAGGCAACCGCACGGCGGAAGAAAAATTAGCCCACTACCGACAAATGACGGTGGAGGTGGTGATGCGTTATTTACAATGCGAATAAATAAACCACGCGGCGCCCCACTCCTTGGTGCTCAAAGCGGCGCGAATAAGATATAGTAAAAGCAGAACAAACTATTACGCCGTGCTCAGGGGGCTGGCTCATGGGGTTAAAAAAGGCATTTACCCGCCATATATCACATCGTCGGCGTAGTCTGGTTAAAAGTTGTATGGTGGCTCTGGTCTTTTTTATCCTTTTCAGCTCGGTAACGCTGTCCCTGATCTATCACCAGCGTGCGCAATTTCATCACGACCTGGCACAGCGCACGCAACGGTTCGCCGTTAATTATTTAAATACCCTGACCGGCGTGATGCGCAATATACTGCCGCTAGCGCAGGAAAACTGCCAGGCGGCCCTGCCGGATATTGGTTACCGCGCCGCGTTCACGCCGGACGTGCGCACTTTTCTGCTGGTCAAAAACGGCATCGTTTATTGTTCATCCGCCACCGGCGATATGCAGAGCACACTGAAATCCATTTCGCCGGAAATTAACTGGCATCAGCCGCTGGATATGAAACTACAGGCGGGCACGCCGATGATCCCGTACCGGTCGGCAGTGATGGTCTGGCTGCGTACCCCCGGCAGCAACGCCGACGGCGTTCTGGCCACGCTGGATATTCATATGCTGCCCTATCTGCTCAGCACGCCCGGCACGAAAAACTCCGGCGTGGCCGTGATTATGGGCACCCAGGCCTTAACCACCTTTTCAGCCGACCTGATCCCGCTGGACCGTCTGCCGCCCTATCAGGCCAACCGGTTGTCGATCCCCGGCTACCCGCTGGCGCTGCTGTTCTATAATCAGAAACTCACCGGCAACGATATTCGCCTGACGCTGCTGGCCGGACTGGTGCTGTCTTTATTGATCGGCGTGCTGTGCTACTACGCCATGCTGCTGCGGCAGAGTCCCGAACGTGCGCTGATACGCGGCATGAAGCGCAATGAATTCTTCATGGAATATCAGCCGGTATTCCATACCGCCAGCAATGCCGTTTCCGGTCTGGAGGCGCTACTGCGCTGGCAACACCCGACAGAGGGCCGCATCCCGCCGGATCTGTTTATTCCCTATGCCGAAAGCGAAAACCTGATCGTGCCGCTGACGCGCCACCTGTTCAAACTGATTGCCGACGATGCCGCCAAGCTGGCCCAGGCGCTGCCGCCGGGCGCCAAACTGGGGATGAATATCGCGCCTTCGCATCTGCGCGCTCCGAGCTTCCATCAGGATGTGCTGGAGCTATTAACCCAGTTGCCGCAGCACGATCTTACGCTGGTATTCGAAATCACCGAGCGTGATATGGTGGAGGAAGACTGCGCACAGCAAGAGTTTGACTGGCTACACCGCCAGGGGATCGAAATCGCGATTGACGATTTCGGCACCGGCCACAGCGCGCTGATCTATCTGCAACGCTTTAGTATGGACTACCTGAAAATTGACCGCGGATTCGTCAATACCATCGGTCGGGACACCGTCACCGCGCCGGTGCTGGATGCGGTGTTGACGCTGGCGGATAAACTGAAGATGCGTACGGTGGCCGAAGGGGTGGAAACCACCGAACAGGTCAACTTCCTGCAGCAGCGGGGGGTCAGTTTCATGCAGGGGTACTATTTCAGCAAGCCGTTGAAAATTGATGACTTTGTTGATTTTTGCCAGGCAAACTCAGTCTATAATTGCCTGACCGGCGAAACCACCGGTCCTTAGGTTTTTACGCCCGGCGCCTCTGCCGCCGTTACCAGGCAGGTACGCCGGGCACCCGATGGATACTGCAGGAGCCTACCGTAAAAATGTCCATGCGCGTTTTTGCCGTTCTGGTGCTGTCCGCACTAAGTTTAGGGTCGCACGCCGAACAGCTTAATGAGAGCTACGCATTCGCGCTGCTCGGCGATCCAAAATACTCCAACGATTTCAGCCATTATGACTACGTCAATCCGGCAGCCCCCAAGGGCGGCGATATCCGGCTGGCGGCCATCGGCAGCTATGACAACTTCAACCGCTATGCCAGCCGCGGCGTACCGGGCCAGCGCACCGGCGAACTGTACGACCCGCTGTTCGCCACCTCGGATGACGAACCGGCAAGCTACTACCCGCTGATTGCCGAATCGGCGCGTTATCCGCAGGATATGCGCTGGATGGAGTTGAACATCAACGCCCTCGCCCGCTTCCAGGACGGCAGCCCGATTACCGCCGCCGACGTGGCGTTCAGCTTCAATAAGTTTATGCGCGAAGGCGTACCGCAGTTCCGGGCTTATTACCGGGGCATTACCGTCAAAGCGATCTCCCGCCTGACGGTGCGCATTGAACAGTCCAGACCGAATCGCGTGCAGATGCTCAGCCTGCTCGGCCTGAAAGTACTGCCGCAGAGCTTCTGGCAAAACCATAAGCTCAGCGAACCGCTCAGCACGCCGCCGCTCGGCAGCGGGCCGTATAAAATCAGCGACTATCGTATCGGCCACTCTATTACCTATCAGCGCGTGCGCAATTACTGGGCCGCCGGCCTGCCGGTCAACCGCGGACGCTTCAATTTCGATACTATCCGCTACGAGTACTATCCGAACGAGCAGGCGGCGCTGGAAGCCTTCAAGGCCGGCGCCTATGATTTCCGCCCCGAAAGCTCACCCAAAAACTGGGTGAGCCAGTATCAGGGCGACAATGTCACCCGCGGCTATATCGTCAAACACAACGACGTCAGTCTGGCGGCGAAAAACGCACGCTGGCTGGCGTTCAATATCACGCGGCCGCCCTTCAACGACCGCCGGGTGCGGGAGGCCATTACGCTGGCCTTCGACTTCGACTGGATGAACAAAACGCTCTACGACAATGCTTACCAGCGCACCGACAGCTATTTCCAGAACACGCCATACGCCGCCAAGGGCTACCCGAACGCGGAGGAACTGGCGCTGCTGGCGCCGCTAAAGGGCCAGGTGCCGCCGGAGGTATTCACCAGCATTTATCAGCCGCCACGCTCGGACGGCAGCGGCAACGACCGGCAAAACCTGCTCAACGCCGCCCGGCGGCTGAAAGAGGCCGGCTGGGCAGTCAGAAACCAGCGTCTGGTTAACGTCAAAACCGGCCAGCCGCTGACCTTCGAGCTGCTGCTGCCCGACAACAGCGCCTTCCAATACGTACAGCCGTTCCAACGCAGCCTGCAGCGGCTGGGTATTACTATGCAACTGCGTGAGGTCAATACTGCTCAGTACGCCCAACGCCTGCGCAAGCGCGATTACGCCATGGTCGCGATCGTTTATCCGGCGATGGCATACCCCAGCGCCGATTTATCGTTCTATTGGGGCAGTGGCAAGCTCGACGCCGGCTATAACGCCTCTGGCGTCAGCGATCCGGCGGTCGATGCATTGATCGCGCAGATCGTCAAAAACCAGAATAATCCACAAGCGCTGCTGACGCTCGGCCGCGCGCTGGATCGGGTGCTGACCTGGAACCGCTATATGCTGCCGATGTGGTACTCCAGCCACGTTCGCTACGCCTTCTGGGATAAGTTCTCCTACCCGGCAATCCGCCCGAGCAACGACATCGGCCTGGATGACTGGTGGTTTGACGTGAATAAAGCCGCGCGCCTGCCGGCTCAGCACTGATTGGCGGCGTGTGGAAAATACGAAGGAGAGGTGTGAACAGGGCGCGTCAGGCGGTGTGGTATCAGCCTGCCGCCACCGCTACGGGCAACGGCGACGGAAGAATCAGCGGGGGGTCAGAAAGGGTACTGCGCGCTCATCGCTTCGGCGATCGCCGCACCGACGTTTTTCAGACGGCATATGGTGGCGCTCTCATCCCGGCTGTGCACAAACAGGCAAGGCTCCCCTTCCCACTCCACCACGGCGCAGTCGACCTGAATCTCCTGCAGGGAAAGTTTAAGCTGTTGCATCACGCGCCAGGCTTCATTGCCATCGTGGCTGAGCAGTTTCAGGCCAATCAGGTTGTTATCTTCGTCGATACCGTTCAACGGCAGCGGTTCAACCTTAACGCCGGTGAACCCCGATAGCCAACGGTAACTTTGCGGCAAGCGATGCACTACCGAAAGTTGGATACTATCCACATGTAATCCCTAGTTAGAAAAGTTGAAACATTTTTTTTACATCGCCGAGTAACTAAGTTATAGCCGTTCAATACTGACTCTGCTGCGAATTGCCCGCTTTCATCGGTATATTTTGTCACAAACCATTAACAGAAATCGGCATATGCTGATTTGTCGCTGTTTTTACCCTTGACGGGCGTGCCTCTTGGCTTATTTTGCGACTCAGCTCGCATTTTTGCGTTATATGTAACCCTTTCCGCTCACAATCTCAACTCTTTTTTATTGCATTGCGATTACCTTTACTTCGCCATAATTTTACATCAATTAAACATCCCGCCGCCGCCGCGCCAGGGCCCACTATTGCTAACATCATGATTAATAAAGCCGCAGAAGGACAAGCCGTCTGCCTACCGTCAGCCTGCTCCGGCCGATTTATCACACCAGCATCCTGACCGGCGGGAAAGCGCTTTTTAACAAAGTTCCACGATGGACCGAACGGGTTATCAGTTAGCATGCTTATATTTAGCAACAAATTAAACATTGCCTGATGAGGAAGATCATGGTGATAGCGAAAGGGCTGGCAACAGCGGGAACCGAAATACCGGTTCCCGCTGCAGTTATCTGCGGGAGGAGGATGACGCGCCGGCGCGCGGCCGGCTGGCGTAGAGATACAGCAACATGGCGATGATGCTGCACAACGCCATTGACGACACCATCGGCCAGGCGCTTTTACCCGGCAGCAGTGATAACAGCGCGCCGACCAGCGCACCGATGCTAAAGCGCAGCGTACCGGCCAGCGAAGAAGCCGTGCCCGCCATATGCGGAAAATCATCAAGAATCACCGCCATCGCATTGGAAGAGATCATGGCGATACAGCCCAGATAGACCGCCACGCCGATCACCAGCGCCCAGAACCCCAGCCCGGCGGCGCTGACCACCAGCAGCCAAAGCCCCATGGTCAGTTGCACGCTCAGCCCCAGCCGGAACATCTTCACCGCGCCGACGCGCCGCACATTACGGCTGTTCACCAAGGTGGTCAGGAACAGGAACACGATATTCAGCGCGAAATAGTAGCCAAAATGCTGCGGCGACACATGGTTCAGCTCGATATACACAAACGGGCCGGCGCTGAGGAACGAAAACATGCCGGCAAAGGAGAAGGCGCTGGCCAGCATATAGCTCAGCACCCGCCGGTGGCGAAACAGCGAGCCGAAATTCCCCAGCGTGGTACGCAGGTGAAACTTTTGCCGCCGCTCTCTGGGCAAGGTTTCCTTGATAAACAGCGCCACCAGCAGCGAGCCGATCAGCGCCGCGGCGCCCATGGTCCAGAAAATAGCGTGCCAGTTGAACCACAGCAGCAGCGCCCCGCCGATCATCGGCGCCAGCAGCGGCGCGATGGTCATCACCAGGATCACGAAGGACATCATGCGCGAGAATTCATCCTTGGTGAACATATCGCGCATCAGGGCGTTGATCACCACGCTGGCCGCCGCCGCCGACAGCCCGTGCAAAAAGCGCAGGTTAATCAGCTGCTCCACCGACTGCGCCATCGCGCAGGCGCAGCCGGCCAGGGCAAAAATCAGCGTTCCCCACAGAATCACCGGCTTACGCCCGATGCTGTCCGACATCGGCCCGTAGAACAGCTGGCCGACGGCAAAGCCGAGCATATAGGCGCTGAGCGTCATCTGCACGCTGCCGGATGCAACGCCGAACTCCTGGGCGATCACCGGCATGCTGGGCAAATACATATCGATAGCCAGCGGCATCAACATGGAAAGCAGACCCAGAATAAAAATCAAACCGAGATGAGATGTCCGGTTATGTTGCACCTTCAACGACTCCTTAATCAGCCGTGCTTATCATTAGTTTTGCTGCAAGTGTGGCGCGCCCACGCTGGCAATCTCTTCTTCCGTCAGCGGGCGGTATTCGCCCGGCGCCAGACCCTCATCCAGCGTAATCGCGCCGATCCGCTCGCGATGCAGTTCCACCACCCGGTTGCCCACAGCGGCAAACATGCGTTTAACCTGGTGATAGCGCCCTTCGCTGATGGTCAGCCGCACCAGACATTCCTCCAGCTGTTCCAACTGTGCCGGACGGGTCAGATCTTTTTCATTATGCAGCTGCACCCCTTCGGTAAAACGCTGCGCGGTGTCCGCCGCCAGCGGCTGCTCCAGCGTCACCAGGTAGGTTTTCTCACAATGGTGGCGCGGCGAGGTGATGCGGTGCGACCACTGGCCGTCATCGGTCATCAACACCAGCCCGGTGGTATCAATATCCAGTCGCCCTGCGGCATGCAGTTTGTAGGCGACCGGCTCGTCGAGGAAATACAGCACCGTCGGATGGTCCGGGTCGTCGGTGGAGCACACGTAGCCCTGCGGTTTGTTAAGCATGAAATAGCGCGGGCCGTTCATTTGCTCCAGCACGTTGCCGTCAAACGTCACCGTCATCTCCGGGGTCAGCTTCAGCGCCCCGCCTTTGACTATTTCGCCGTCAACCGTGACGCGTTTCGCACGGAGTTCACGCGCCACCAGCGCACGGCTGATACCTAACTGCTGAGATAAAAACTTGTCCAGTCGCATTGAGTCTGCTTTGCCTGTCGTTGTCAGATCGCTTCGATCGTATTGCTAAAAAATATGACGTCCCGCCCTTGCACCAGGTGCAATAGCCGGTTCGAAGAGGGTGAATCAGTAACATCGCGTGGGGAAACAGCGATTGCTGTCCGCTGATTATAGCCACGGAAAGGTTGCCGTAACAGGGCAATTTTGTTGCAGGTCGCAACCCATGCCGGCAAACGGTACTATAAGCGCAATTTTTTTGCGGCCAGAGACGTTACAACATGGCATTTACCCTACGCCCCTATCAGCTGGAAGCGGTCGACGCCACCATCAGCCATTTCCGCCAACGCCCGGAACCGGCGCTGATTGTCTTGCCGACCGGCGCCGGCAAAAGCCTGGTGATCGCCGAACTGGCGAAACGGGCGCGCGGCCGGGTACTGGTGCTGGCGCACGTCAAAGAGCTGGTGGCGCAAAACCACGCCAAATACTGCGCCTACGGGCTGGAGGCGGATATTTTCGCCGCCGGACTGCAGCAAAAGCAGAGCGGCGGCAAGGTGGTGTTCGGCAGCGTACAGTCCGTCGCGCGCAACCTGCCGCTGTTTGACGGCGCGTTTTCCCTGCTGATTATCGACGAATGTCACCGCATCAGCGACAACGACGACAGCCAGTATCAACAGATCATCACGCATTTGCAGCAGCGTAATCCGCAGCTGCGCCTATTGGGGCTGACCGCAACACCCTACCGGCTGGGCAAAGGCTGGATTTATCAATACCACTACCACGGCTTTACCCGCGGCGACGGCAGCAGCCTGTTCCGCGACTGCATTTACGAGCTGCCGCTGCGCTATATGATTAAAAACGGCTATCTGGTGCCGCCGGAGCGGCTCGATATGCCGATTGTGCAGTATGACTTCAGCCGTCTGCAGGCCAACAGCAACGGTTTATTCAGCGAGACGGATCTGAACCGCGAGCTGAAACGCCAGGATCGCATTACGCCGCATATCATCAGCCAGATCGTGGAATACGCCGAAACGCGCAAAGGGGTGATGATTTTTGCCTCCACCGTTGAACACGCGCGTGAAATCCACGGCCTGCTGCCGGCGGGCGAAGCGGCGCTGGTCAGTGCAGAAACGCCGCCGGCAGAGCGCGACGCGCTGATCGAGGCGTTCAAACAACAGCAGTTGCGCTATCTGGTCAACGTCGCAGTGCTGACCACCGGCTTTGACGCGCCGCATGTGGATTTGATCGCTATTTTGCGCCCGACCGAATCCGTCAGCCTGTACCAGCAGATCGTCGGCCGCGGCCTGCGGCTGGCACCGGACAAGGAAGATTGTCTGATCCTCGATTACGCCGGCAACCCGCACGATCTGTTCACCCCGGAGGTGGGTGTACGCAAGCCGCACGGCGACAGCCAGCCGGTGCAGGTCTTTTGCCCCGGCTGCGGCTTTGCCAACCTGTTCTGGGGCAAATGCACCGAAAGCGGCGAGATTATCGAACACTACGGCCGCCGCTGTCAGGGCTGGCTGGAGGATGACGACGGCAACCGCGAACAGTGCGACTACCGCTTCCGCTTTAAAAGCTGCCCGCACTGCGGCGCGGAAAATGATATCGCCGCCCGCCGCTGCCATCAGTGCCAGGAGGTGCTGGTGGATCCCGACGATATGCTCAAGGCCGCGCTTAAGCTGAAAGACGCGCTAGTGCTGCGCTGCGGCGGCATGGAACTGAACAGCGGCCGCGACGATAAAGGCGAATGGCTGAAAGCCACCTACTATGATGAGGACGGCGCCAGCGCCAGCGAGCGTTTCAGGCTGCAGACGCCGGCGCAGCGCAAAGCCTTTGAGATGCTGTTTCTGCGGCCGCACCAGCGGGCGCCCGGCGTGCCGTTCAACTGGCAGCAGGCGGCCGACGTACTTAATCAGCAGGCGCTGCTGCGCCACCCCGACTTTGTGGTGGCGCGCAAGCGCGGCCAGTTCTGGCAAATCCGGGAAAAAGTATTTGATTATCAGGGCCGCTTCCGCCGTGCCGACGCCCTGTACTGACGCGCGCCCTGCCCGCCTCTGCGGGCAGGTTTTCGTTGCCCTGGTGGCGCCTTTCCGTTAAAATGCCGCCCGCTTTACCTGGGTCCGCCCGGGTGGGGTCGAATTATCGAACCTGTTACTGGGTCGCCTGTAGCAGGGTACATTTTCTTTTAAGAGAAAAAACAATGTTCACTATCAATGCAGAAGTACGTAAAGAGCAGGGTAAGGGTGCGAGCCGCCGCCTGCGCGCAGCCAGCAAATTCCCAGCGATCATTTACGGTGGCGAAGAGGCTGCAATCGCTATCGAACTGGACCATGATTCTGTAAAGAACATGGAAGCTAAACCAGAATTCTACGATGAAGCTATCGTGCTGGTTATCGACGGCAAAGAAACTAAAGTGAAAGTTCAGGCAGTGCAACGTCACCCGTTCAAGCCTAAACTGGCTCACATCGACTTCGTTCGCGCATAATCGCACAACGTTATCGAGCTTTAGTATTTCGGGACGCCGAAGTAAAAAACGCCGCAATTGCGGCGTTTTTTATTGTCTGTTATCCGGCCTTATTTCCCACCGTTCAGACGACGCTGCAGCTGGTCGCGCAGGTTCGGCGGCGTGCCGCGAATGGTCAGCGTATCGGTCGCTGCATCCCAGAATATACGCTCGCCCACCAGCATGGCGTCAAAGTTGATACTGATGCCGCCGCCGCTGCCGGCAAATTTAGTCAGTTGGCGCAGCGTACCGCGATCGGCCGGGAAGCTCTCTTCCAGCTCATAACCCTGCTCGCTGGAAAACTGCAGGAAATCTTTTTCTCCCACCGGCGCGATTTCCGCCGACAGCGCCTGCAGCTCAATCTCCTCGCCCGCCTGCAGCTGTTCGTTACAGTAGCTGTACACCTGCTGACGCACGTTCTGACGCTCATTTTTATCCAGTTGTCCCTCGGCGCAGTAATCGTCCACCGCCTGCAGCAGACCGCGGTTTTGCGCTTTGGTATCCAGCCCTTCCGACGCCGCCAGAAAATCCATAAAGAAATCGGAGACCTTTCGGCCCACCCGCCCCTTCAGGAAGGTCAGGTAACGTGTGGATTCCGGGTTGGTTTCCCATTCGGTCAGATCGACGCGCGCCACGATATCGGCATGGTTAATGTCCAGATAATGCGTGGTGCTGATATCCAGCTCTTCATTAACGCGCATGCTGTTGCAGCTGTTCAACACCGCAATCAGCAGATATTCCACCGCCAGATAGCGGTACTGACCAAACAGCACCACGCTGCTTTCCGCAAACGGATATTTGGCCAGCTCATCGCGCAGCCGACCGGTCGCCGCACGGCTGAAGGCGAGGAAATCTTCGTCGCCCCTGCGGCAAGTACGCAGCGCCTGCGCCAGTTCGCTCTCTTCATTGAACAGGCCATAAGCTTTGCTCTTGGCGCTGTATACGCGGTGCAGCTCCGCCATCATCTCTTCCACCGCCGCGTTGGCCGGCAGCAGGGAATCGCGCAGCACCACATCCAGCGTTTGTTCGTCGCGCTTTACCAACTGGTGCAGAGCGATCTGGTCAATATCCAGACTCATGATAAATCCTCCCGTTCTTTGAGCGCGTATTCAAACACTGAAGGCCCGGTGCTGCAATACGAAAGATGACGTTCGGCAACGCATCGCCGCTGCATCAGGCAGAAAGATAAACTGAATTGATAAAAGAGCGGAAAATCACGGCTCTATACGGTAAGATATGGGACTTTGTCAGGTTTTGAGCTCAATTTTTATGCCACAATCATCGCGTTATAGTGACGAACACGTTGAACAACTGCTCGCTGAGCTGGTCAATGTTCTGGAAAAACACCATACTCCCACCGATCTGTCTTTGATGGTATTGGGTAACATGGTAACCAACTTGATTAACACCAGCGTCTCTCCCGCACAGCGGCAAACGCTGGCAAAATCGTTTGCTGAAGCCCTGCAGGCTTCAATTCATGAAGATAAAGCGCATTAATATTTAATTTATGGTGACAAACCGTCAGCGTTATCGTGAAAAAGTCTCCCAGATGATCAGCTGGGGGCACTGGTTCGCCTTGTTTAATATTCTGCTCAGCATTGGGTTGGGCAGCCGCTACCTGTTTGTCACCGACTGGCCGGCCTCGCTGCTCGGCCGTGTCTATGCCATGGTCAGCGTGTTGGGGCACTTCAGCTTTATCGTGTTCGCCAGCTATTTGCTGATCATCTTCCCGCTCACCTTCGTGGTGATGTCGCAACGCCTGTTACGCTTTATCTCTGCCGCGCTGGCGACCGCCGGACTGACGCTGCTGCTGGTCGACAGCGAGGTCTTCACCCGCTTCCACCTGCACCTCAACCCGGTGGTGTGGGAGCTGGTGGTCAACCCTGACCAGAGCGAGCTGGCGCGCGACTGGCAGCTGATGTTTATCTGCGTGCCGGTCATTTTCCTGATCGAGATGCTGTTCGGCACCTGGTGCTGGCAGAAACTGCGCAGCCTGAGCCGACGCAGCTTCGGCAAGCCGCTGGCGGCGCTGTTTATCGTCTCCTTTTTTGCCTCGCACCTGATTTATATCTGGGCGGACGCCAATTTCTATCGCCCTATCACCATGCAGCGCGCCAACCTGCCGTTGTCATACCCGATGACCGCACGCAAGTTCCTGGAGAAGCATGGTCTGCTTGACCCGCAAGAATTTGAGCGAAGACTGGTGCAACAGGGCGATCCGGAAGCGGCGACGGTCGAGTATCCGCTTAACGATTTGAGCTACCGTGATAACGGCAGCGGCTACAACCTGCTGATGATTGTGGTGAACGGCATCCGCAATCAGGATATGGCGCAGGATATGCCTGCCCTCACCCGCTTCGCGCAGGAAAATGTACGCTTCACCGATCACTACAGTTCGGGCAATCGTGCCGACACCGGCCTGATGGGGCTGTTCTACGGCATTTCTCCGACCTATCTGGACGGCATTCTGGCCTCGCGCAAACCTTCGGCGTTGATTAACGCGCTTGGCGCGCAGGGGTATCAGTTCGGCCTGTTCTCCTCAGACGGCTTCAAAGCGCCGCTGTATCGTCAGGCGCTGCTGACCGACTTCTCGCTGCCCGCCCCGCAGGCACAAAGCGATGCTGCCACCACGCAGCAGTGGCAACACTGGCTGACCGCTCAGGGCGGCGCTATGCCATGGTTCTCGTACCTCAACTTCCGCGGCGGCGACGTACAGGACGCAACATCGACGGCGCCTGATGACTTTATGCAGCGCTACCGCAGCGGCGCGCAGGATGTCGATGCGCAAATCGCCCAAGTGCTGAACACGCTGAAGGCCCGCGGCATGCTGGAGAAAACCGTGGTGGTCATCACCGCCGAGCACGGCGTAGAGTTTAATGACAGCGGCAAGGATCAATGGGGCGCGGGCAGCAGCTTCAGCCCGCTGCAACTGCAGGTGCCATTGGTGATTCACTGGCCGGGTACACCGGCGCAGACCATCAATAAGATGACCAGCCACAACGACGTGATGCGCACCCTGATGCAACGCCTGCTGCACGTAAAAACCGCCGCCAACGACTATTCCCAGGGTGAAGATCTGTTTACCGCCCAGCGCCGTCATAACTGGGTGACGACCGGTGACAACAAGCAGCTGGTGATTACCACACCGGAACAGACCATCGTGCTGGATAATAACGGCAACTATCGTTCATACGATAAGAACGATCGTGAGATAAAAAATGAGAAACCGCAGCTGGCCCTGCTGCTGCAGGTTCTGACCGATGTAAAACGCTTTATCGCTAACTAAGTTGCTTAAAACTATAGCAATCGGGCGTTAGATATCTTGCATTGCCATCGGGAAAAGGTAGACTGATTGCATCGCGTCGGCATGTAGCGCAGCCTGGTAGCGCACCGTCATGGGGTGTCGGGGGTCGGAGGTTCGAATCCTCTCATGCCGACCAAACATTCCTTTAAAAACCAACCTTTTGCGGTTGGTTTTTTTATGCGTTAATTTTCAGTGGTGTAAAACTGGTGTAGAAACAGATCCCCAACATGCTTAGCGCGCCACCAATTATGAGCAGCATACCTAACCTGTGATCATTGAATGCCTATGCTTTATTGTCTATGTTATGCGCAGGACAATTTACAAGGAAAAGTGATGGATGCTAAAGCACTAGCTCAAGCCATAGCCTCTGGACTGATCTCCGTCCCTGTTGATTTCTATTTGGGTGTCGAGAGAACCCTTCAGGATCTCAACCTCGCGGACGGAGGTGTTCGAGTTCAGCGCAGAAATTTCAACGATGATCAGCGTGTGTAGCGGGCATTGCGGAACCTATACCGCGACAGGAGTACACTGTCTAAAATCGCTAAAATCATCATCAACGATGCCCTATCCCACCTACCTGAACCCGCTTTAAGGAAAATCCACGATACGATGGTTGGCGGTGCCACCACGTTAGGTTCACGCTTTACACTTCAGCTGGCCATATCAAGTTATCTGGGGTCAAAAGTGGTTAGTGGTGCAATGATGGGAGCTGCGGCAAAACTATTCACCAGGCTAGGCACTGGCGCGATGTTTGGCGGCGTTGTTCTCCAGGGGCTTATCTCCCGGGCTTGTAGCGCCTCCCGTAGACTGCAGATGAGCAATCCCAAGCTATGGCAACTGCTGGCTATCAACGACTACGATATGCTGTACTTCCTTTTCGAAGAGCCACTGAAGCCGATCACTGAACTCAGTGAAACATTGCGGAAAAACCCAGCTAAGTCGGAGCAACTCTTACGTGAAATCGAAAATCTTTAGGCTCATTCGAAAGGTTCTATCTGAAATATCTGGAGCCTTGGTGATCAGCGCGCTGGTTATCGCTATATTTATCGCGATTTTTGCTAATGAAGGGATCATGCGCATTGTAGCTCCGGTGATCGTCTTCGCTGTTGGTCTGTTGCTTTACTGGCTTTCATCCCTGATTGCAGACAAAAAAGACAGGGATTGACGGTTTTCTTCCCCCTGCTAGCCCCCCTGAATACTCCCCCTATCACACCCGGCAAACAGCCGGGTTTTGTATCTATTCAGTTTAAAAACGATCATTCAAACCGATCGTTTTTTGATAATTAATCCGCCAGATCGATTGTTCTCCTATCCCTCAAGGAAATACAGATGACTAATCAAAGAATTATTCTGACCGGTGGCCCGGGATCGGGCAAAAGCACACTGATTGACGCCCTGACCCGTCGTGGCTATGCGTGCAGCATAGAGGCGGGCAGAGCCATTATTCAGGAACAAGTCGCCAGTGGCGGTAATGCGTTGCCCTGGGAAGATCGCCAGGCGTTTGCCGAACTGATGCTGAGCCGGGAGATACGTGCATGGCACAGCGCCGGCAATGCCGACGCCCCATATTTTTTCGACCGTGGCATCCCTGACGTGGCGGGCTACCTAACGCTTTGCCAGCTTCCTGTACCTGCTCACCTGGAGCAGGCGATAGCGCACTTTCGCTATGCCGAGCGCGTGTTTATTACCCCGCCGTGGCGTGAAATTTATGCACAGGACGCAGAGCGCAGGCAGTCTTTTGCCGAGGCGGAGATGACATACCGGGTAATGCGTGCAACCTATCAACAACACGGTTACCGGCTGCTGGAACTGCCCCGCGCGCCGTTAGATAAAAGGGTGAATTTCATACTCGCCGCCCTGCGTTCAGACTGATATCTTCGCCCCTCCGACGCCTCCCGCGTTATTTCTCCGCGATACACTACACATCCTGCCGCTCACTCAGATATCCCCTTTCCCCTTCCTGCCCAGGGTTTCTCTGCTATACCTTTTAAAGTGAACCCTAATGCCCTATGCAAGGAGGTCTGATGAGACGTTCAATTCCGCTATTATTAGCGCTGCTGATGCTGGCGGCCTGTTCTTCCGGAGAAGGGCCACCGCCGGAGGATAACGGAGGACCGCCCGTCTCTCACTGTAGCGACGCACAATGCGCACCTTCCGTCGGCCCGCAAACTTATTGATGGCATGGCAACGCGATATTCACCACCGCGTTGCCGGTTACTTATTAATAATCAGATTACTACCAATAAGTAACATTTGAGCAAGATGCTATAGTCATTCGATTATTCGTTTTGTAGTGACAATGTGCATCAATTGAGGGTTACCGCCAATGCAGCCTGCTAAGAAGTGGTCACAAGAACTGGAAGGGCTACGGGGGTTGGCTTCCCTGTGGGTAGTTCTGGGACATATTTGCATCCTGGTCGATTTTCACTTCCCGATCCTGTCCGACCCAGCCATGGGCGTTGACCTGTTTATCCTGCTGTCAGGCTATCTGATGGCAAAGAACTACATGGAGCGTAAAGAGAAAGAACCCTGGACCGCCGCCAGCACCTTCAAGAAATTCTGGCTGCGCCGCTTCTTCCGTATCGCCCCGCTCTATTATGTGCTGCTGGTGTTCGCCATTGGCTTTGGCAGCTATTTCGGTGAAGCGCGCGACGCTATCGCCAACTTCTATCCGGGCACACAGACCAATACCAGCCGTTACAGCGACGGCTCGCTGATGAACCTCTTTACCCACATCAGCTTCCTGTTTGGCTTCCTGCCCTACTATTCATTTAATACCGTATTGCCGGACTGGAGCATCGGGCTGGAAATGCAGTTCTACTTCCTGTTCCCGTTCATTATGCTGGGTGTGATGCGTTTCGGCTTCGCACCGGCCTGCATCGCGGTGGTTTTACTCTGCGTCGGCGCCAGAACGCTGTGGCCCGATTACTTCGCCGCGTTCCCCATGCCATCGATGATATTGATAAAGCTGAATCTGTTCATCGCCGGCATGCTGATCGCCAACGGCGTACGTAACAAAAACGTCGGCTATATCCTGTTGGCCCTGCTGGCCACGGTCGCCAGCCTGTATCAACACGACAGCATGAATAAGCTCCGCTATGCCGCACAGCTTGGTATGATTGTAATGATGGCGACCATCCTGTGGAGCCGTGCCGAGCACAGCGCCATGGCCAAACTCCTGCGCTTCCCGCGCTGGGTGCTCACCAATAAGTTCAGCGTATTCCTGGGCGATGTCTCATACTCGGTCTATCTGCTGCATTTGCTGATCGTGCTGCCGGTTATCGCTCACCTGCTCACAGGCAGCGCATTTGCCGATCTGGCTGGCCCGGTGAGGTTTGCTGCCGCCGCCGCGATTATCCTGCCCGTGACCTACGGCATCAGCCTGTTGCTGTATCGCTTTGTGGAAAAACCAGGCATTAAGCTGGGTAAAACCATTATTGAACGCGGCCAGAAAGCCAAAGCCGTAGCGCTGCCTTAACCACTGGAAACCACCAGCGATGCTGGTGGTTTCCATTCTGACGATACATTCCCCCGCTTAGCTTATCCTTTCCGTGGTTATACCATCATTGATCTTTCCTTATCTTTAATCTTTTAGGCTCAGGAAAAGGAAGACCTAACCGATTTATCGTCGTCATATAGCCGGCCAAAAATAATAGCATCGCCATTATTTTATATGACATGTAAACATCTATCATAATCATATTAATGGAGAAAACGATAAAACAATACTGTATCATCCTTGAGCTACGTTTACATCGTCGAAAGAATGAAATGAATAATAAAGCACCGACCACACCGCACTCGGTAAACAAACGCAGCCACCCGCCATCAAGCGCGATCCCAAACGTCCCGGCACCCACCCCGAAAAATATAAACATAGGATTTGACAGAAATAACTTTAATGCATACATCCATTTTATGGATCGTATAGCCCAACTGGCATCCACATCATTTCCTTCAAGCATTCCTGACGTTGTCCAATCAGGGTTTCCACTCACAAGCTCTGTATTTCTATAATAGTCTGGTAAAGATGTGAGATTATCTACATTGAACAATTTCTCAGATCGTTCGGCAACGACGGAGTCCGAAAAATAAATCAAAGTCAAAAAAACGAATGGCGTCACAATAAGAATCCGACGGATAATACTAACAGCATTGGCATGATTGAACATATAGACTATCAACAGTACTACCTGCGCAACGAATGACATTCTTGAACCAGATAGAAGAATCACTAGCAAGCCGAGAACAAATACAAAGTATTTATAATAAGCTCTGGCTGAACTGGCAAATAAATAACATGTGATAAAATTCAATATAACACCCAGTTCCCAAGGGCCACTGGTCAAACCAATAACGCGTGCAGAAACATTCGGACGATACCCTGTAACGCTAAACCCCCCGAGGACACCAGAGAACTGGAGGAGTGCGACGATAACATTCATATAAAATACGCTCTGCATCAACGTACTAATGTTTATTTCTTTTCTTGCTATATACACACCCATTATAAAAAACGTAAAATACTCAAGAAATCTAAATGGAAAAATAATGGTTCCCTGCTGATAGATAACTGATGACAAAGTAGTTCCGATTAACATATTCATAAGGAACATGTAATATGTAAAATCAATCTTTCTCGTGAATGTTATTTTCTTTTCCACAACAATTAACAGGAAAACCAGCATCCACATTGCTATAATAGCATCATCAATACGCAACCCGGCATTAAAGCCTCCTACAGATATTAAATTTATCTTAGGTATCAAAAACAGGAAGTAAATCGAAAAAACCATTAATGCACGCATTTACACACAGGTCCTTGTGTAGAAAACACCCTTGTTATATTATCGCCAAAGAATACCTTGCTAGCAATCAACCATCAAGACAATACATCCTCTCCCCCTCTAATCAAGGAAAATGAAATAGAAAATTAGAGTGGTATTGTTGCCATAAGACCATTAACAACACAATCTCATTCACCAAACTGATAAATAACTTTTAAAAATTATTATTTGTATATACTTAACCGCCATGCCCCACAATGGCACGTTCAAAGAAAACGCATAAACACGATAAAAAATCGCCACAACGACATCGGTTTCGCTAAGGATTATTCTTGGATTTAATCTATTTAGCCGATCGGGATTGACTAGTCCTGATATAGGTTGACACTTTTCAGCCTTATAACGCCCGATGAACCTCATCGGGCGTTTTGTATTGTAGCGACAGATGCGGTCGCCGTGCGTTGTAGATTTCCACAGACTGCCTGACCATCTTTCTTGCCTGCACGATGTCTTTCGGTTTGCCAAGCAGGTATTCCGTTTTCAGTATCCCGTTTATCCTCTCCGCCAGCGCATTCTGGTAACAGTCATACCCGTCTGTCATCGAACAGGTGACGCCATGTCGCTTGTGTAACGTCTGATATTCCTGCGAGCAGTACTGGATCCCCCGGTCCGAGTGATGTACCAACGGAGCTGCGGTGCGCCTGCTGGCCAGCGCCATTTTGAACGCACAGGCGACATGCCGGGTATGCAGGCTGTCATGCACATGATACCCCACGATTTTTCTCGACCACGCATCCGTTATCAGACTGATATACGCCGTTCCTGTTTTCAGCGGCAGATAGGTGATATCCGCTACCCACACCTGTTCCGGGCGGCTGGCTATAACCTGATGTTCTCCCGCTTTCAGCAAGTTGGGATGACGGTAAAAACGATGATGGCTGTGCGTTGTCTTATGATACGCCCGTTTAGGCATCACCAGTAAACGGGCGCAGCGCAGTATCCGGAACAGGCGGTCTCGCCCCACATGCACGGGGGCTTCCGGCTGCTGTCGCAGTAAGTGGTGCAGCTTGCGTGTACCCAGTCGGGGCTGGTGTAAGCGGATAGCGGTCACCTGCTCCACTATATGGTGGGCTTGCTCTTCTCTTCCACGTTCACGTTGCAAGGACTGATACCATGCCTGCCGGCTGATACCCATCCACCGGCAGGCGCGTGCTACCGTGAGTCGTGGCGCTTGTGTTTGCGCGATAAGGCAGCCAACTGCTTTTTTGTCAGGGTAGCTCCGAACTCGGTATTCATCACTTTTACGACGGCTTCAAAGAACTGCGCTTTGACTTCAGATTCAGCCAGTTGCTGTTCGAGTTCTTTGATGCGCTGTTCAGGAGTCAGGGGTAACTTGGGCATATCATCTCCGCACAGTCTGGTTGAAGAGGACGAACGCCAGTCGAGTTGGCCATATTTACGCAGCCAGTTCATGACGGTATGACTGCCCTGGATACCGTAGCGGTCTTGTGCCTGACGGTAAGTCATCTCGCCTTTTTCGACCTGTTGGACGACGGCCAATTTAAAGGATAGAGGGTAATCGCGTTGCGTGCGTTTAACATACTGGTTCATCACACTTTCCTCTGTTCGTGAGTAAAATGTGTCAACGCTATTTAGGACGGGTCAGATAAAAGCAAAAAAGCCACCTCAATGAGGTGGCTTTTTTAATTGGTGCCGGCTACCGGAGTCGAACTGGTGACCTACTGATTACAAGTCAGTTGCTCTACCTACTGAGCTAAGCCGGCGAATTCTGGCGGAAACGTTCCGTCTCCGTGCTGCGCAATATAATACAGCGCTACGCCGACAAGCAAGCATAATCAACGGGCTAGTGCTCCAGTTGTTCAAAAAAGGCGCGCCCGGCCTCATGGCCTGACAAAGGCCGAATTTTCACCCGGTCCTCAGCCTGAATATCCGCCTATAGCGCATAGCGGCGGCGTACAGCGCAGTCCTCCCGCTCCAGCGTCTCGGTGACAAATTCGACAAACAGCTGCAGCGCGGCGCTGCGCTGTCGCCCCGGCGGCAGCTGTAACTGCAGCGTTCGCTGGCTGAGCGAGTCTACGCCAAAGGATTTGATGGTGATTGGCTGCTGCGATAACAGCGGCAATACGGTGAACTGGCTGCAAATAGCCACCGAACGCGGTGAAACCTGCAAAAAATTGAACAGCGCGGCAAAGTTGTCACAGGTCAACACCGGCTCGATAAACGTACCGTTTATCTGGCAGCAGATATCAAACAGCTGACGTACCGTGGTGCCAGGCTCCGGCAAACACACCGGATAGTGACACAGGTCGGTCAGCGCCACCGGCTGATTCGCCAGCGGATGCTCACTGTGCATCAGCAGCAATACCGGCGCCGCCCACGAGGCGACCACATCTACCCCCTGCTCGGGGTGCAGGCTGAACTGCAGCGCCAGATCGCATTCACCGTTACGCACCAGACGCGCCAGGCTTTTGCTGTCCGCCACCGTCAGCACAAAGGTCACCGCCGGATTCAGCGCGCGGAAACGGGCCATCAGCTGCGGCAGCAGCGAAAAGGCCAGACCGTTAGAGCATGCCACCCGCAGCGCCGTACGCCGCACCGCTTTCAGCCCCTTAATTTCCGCCATCGCCTGTTCAATATTCAGCAGGCTCTTGCGCAGGTGGTTTTCAAAAATCTGTCCGGCTTCAGTCAGCACCATTCCGCGCGCATGGCGCTCAAACAGCGGTGCTCCCACCTGCGCCTCCAGGCGCTGAATCTTGCGGCTGATGGCCGATACCGCTACAAACAACTGTTCGCTGGCGGCACTCAGCGAACCGCTGCCGGCCACCGCCAGAAAAAAACGCACTTCACTACTGATCATTCCGGGGCCTCCTGGCGGCGCATGCTTCACAACAGGGCAAACAAGCCTTGTTATAACAGCAAAGCTTGTTTGTTAAATAGACAATTGTGGCAAACCTCAATTTTAGCTTAGATACCCGCATAACAACGAAAACCAACACAACATCAACAACAAACACAACGGGAAGCAACCATGACGGGTGAACAGGTGGTACAACGGGCAAACGCCTATTTTGACAGCGGGGCGTTTCGGCAGGTGCTGGCGCGCCGTATTGCCCTGCAAACGGAGAGCCAGAAGCAGGATTGCGATGCGCTGCTGATGCAATATCTACAGCAGGAGATCATGCCGCCGCTGCGCGCGCTCGGCTTTGAACTCCATCTGTGCGATAACCCGGAAGCGGCCAACCGACCGTTTCTGATCGCCGTACACATCGAGGATCCTGCGCTGCCAACCCTGCTGAGCTACGGCCACGGCGACGTCGTCTTCGGCGATGATGACAACTGGCGCAGCGATCTCTCCCCGTGGCGGCTGCATGAGGAAGGCGACCGCTGGTACGGGCGCGGCAGCGCCGATAACAAAGGGCAGCACAGCATCAACCTCGCCGCTCTGGAACAGGTGTTTCAGGCGCGCGGCAGCAGGCTGGGTTTTAACTGCAAACTGATCTTCGAAATGGGGGAAGAGATCAGCTCCCCGGGACTGGCGGAGATCTGCCGTCGTCAGCAAGATCTGCTGCAGGCCGATCTGTTTATCGCCTCCGACGGCCCGCGGCTGAACGCCATGCAGCCGACGCTGTTCCTCGGCTCACGCGGCTGCGTCAATTTCCGCCTGAGTATTCGCGCGCGGGACAACGCCTACCACTCCGGCAACTGGGGCGGCCTGCTCAGCAATCCCGGCACCCAGCTTGCCAACGCCCTCGCCTCGCTGGTCAATCAGCATGGCCAGCTGCAGGTCGCCGCATTACAGCCGCCGGCGCTGGATGACGCCATGCGCGCTATTTTGCGCGAGCTGGATGTCGGCGGCCAACCCCACGACCCGCAGATTGATGAAAACTGGGGTGAAGCAGGATTAACGCCCAGCGAGCGGCTCTACGGCTGGAATACGCTGGAAGTACTGGCCTACCAGACCGGCAATCCGCAACGCCCGATGAATGCCATCCCCGCCAGCGCCACGGCGGTCTGCCAGCTGCGCTTTGTGGTCGGCACCGACTGGCAACGGCTGGTCGAACACCTGCAGGCCCACCTGCAGGCGCGCGGCTTTGGCAATGTCGAGGTGGAGTGGCTGCGCGGCTCCCCCGCCACCCGCCTCAACCCTCAGGACCCGCTGGTGCACTGGGCGCTTGATATCATGCAGCACACCAGCGGTAAAAAACCGGCGTTGCTGCCTAACCTCGGCGGTTCGCTGCCTAACGACGTGTTCGCCGATATTCTGGAGCTGCCCACGCTGTGGGTGCCGCATTCCTACCCGGCCTGCGGCCAGCACGGGGTAAATGAACATATGCTGCAATCCATCGCCCGGGAAGGACTGCAGATTATGACGCGCCTGTTCTGGGAGCTCGGCGAGAACGGTGGTGACGTGCTGGCGCAGCGCCGGCGGGAGGCGACACGATGAGTACGCCCGCCCACACGCCGGCTGCCGGCAATAAGCCGCATCTCTACAAAACGCTGTTCGCCACCTGCATCGGCAACGCCCTGGAATGGTTCGATATCGCCGTTTACGGCTTTTTCGCCAATTATATCGCCCATGCCTTCTTTCCCACCGAAGATCCCGCCGTCTCAATGCTGCTGACCTTCGGCAGCTTCGGCGTCTCCTTTCTGATCCGCCCGCTGGGCGCCGTGGTGCTGGGCGCCTACGCCGACCGCGTCGGACGTAAAAAAGCCCTGCTGGCGTCAATCAGCCTGATGATGCTCGGCGGCGTTATCATCACCTTTATGCCGTCTTACGCCACCATCGGGCTGGCGGCACCGCTGATGATTCTGCTCGCCCGTCTGATCCAGGGTTTCTCCGCCGGCGGCGAGTTCGGCAGCTCAACCGCGTTTCTGGTAGAACACTTCCCCGAACGCAAGGCGTTTATCGCCAGCTGGCAGTTTGCTACCCAGGGGGCCAGTACCCTGCTGGCCTCGGCGTTTGGTCTGGGCATGACCTACTGGTTGAGCGAAGCGCAGATTCAGGAATGGGGTTGGCGCATTCCCTTCGCCTTCGGCCTGTTGATTGGCCCGGTGGGGCTGTATATTCGCCGTCACGTCCATGAGCCGGCCAGCTTCAAACAGCATGTGAAGGCCAGAGCGCCGCTCAAGACGCTGCTGGGCAGTCAAAAACGACTGCTGCTGTTGGCTATCGGGCTGATGGTGATCTCCACCGCCATCAACTACATGCTCAACTATGTGCCGACCTACGCCACCAAGAACCTGCATCTACCGGGGTCGGTGGCCTTCAGCGCAACGCTGCTGGCCGGCGTAATCCTGACGGTGGTGACGCCGCTGGTGGGACTATGGGCGGAAAAAGTCGGCCGGCTGCCGCTGATGTGGAGTTCGCTGCTGTTGCTGGTGGTCAGCATCTACCCGGCGTTCCGTCTGGTGGTCAACCACACCACGCCGCTGACCCTGATGCTGCTGGTCGGCTGGATGGCGCTGCTGAAATCGGTGTATTTCTCCACGGTGCCGTCGGTGATGGCGGATCTGTTCCCGATGGAGACCCGCGCCAGCGGTATGGCGATCGGCTATAACGTGGCGGTGACGGTGTTCGGCGGCTTCGCGCCGCTGATTTGCACCTTGCTCATCAGCATGACCGGCACCAGCCTGGCGCCAAGCTACTACCTGATGATGGTGGCGCTGCTGAGCGGCTGGGCGTTGCTGAGCAGCCAACACCAACTGCGCGGCGTCGCGCGCGCATCATAAATTACGCCCCGGGCTGCCCGCCCGGGGTTTTCCCGGCTGCCAAGAGGGACAGTTCCCTCCGTGGTCGCATCTGCCTTAATACTCCACCACCACATCCCCCGTCGGCACGCTGCAGCAGGAGAGAATATAGCCCTCTTCGACATCCTCATCGGTAATGCCGCCGTTATGCGCCATCTCGACCGCGCCCTCCAGCCGCTTCACCTTGCAGGTGCCGCAGATGCCCATGCCGCAGGCTTTGGGAATATGCAGCCCCAGTTTGGCGGCGGCGGCGTGTACGGTTTCCCCCGGCGCGATCTGCACGCTCTTGCCGGTACTGGCGAAGAACACCTGAATCAGGTCGGAACGCGGTATCGCTTCGGCCTCTTCGGCCGCCTGTTCGGCATCCTGCTGCGCCTGCTCTTTTACCGGCTCCGGCGTCGCGCCGAACGACTCCTCGTGATAGCGACGCATATCAAACCCGGCTTCCTGCAGCATGTTGCGCACCGCCTTCATATAAGGCGCCGGACCGCAGCAGTAGACTTCGCGCTCCATAAAATCGGGGGCCATCATTTCCAGCATCGCGTGATTAAAAAATCCGCGATAGCCGCCCCAGTTCTGGCCTGACTCATAGCGTTCGCAAATCAGGTTCAGCTTAAAGTTGGCGATGCGCGCGGCCATATTCTCCAGATCGCGCTGGAAAATAATATCGCGCGGCGTACGCGCACTGTGAACAAACACCATATCGACGTCGGCGTTGGTATCAAAATACCAGCGCGCCATCGACATCACCGGCGTGATGCCGACGCCTCCCGACAGAAACAGCACCCGGTCGCTCGGGTTATCGATACAGTTAAATTGGCCAACCGGACCATGCACCGCCAGCTCCATCCCCTCGCTCATGTTGTCATGCAGCCAGTTGGATACCTTGCCCCCCGGCACCCGTTTGACCGTGATCGAGAAACTGTAGGGTACCGACGGCGAACTGGAAATGGTGTAGGAACGGAACACCTGCTCGCTGTCGATCTCCAGCTCCAGGGTGACAAACTGGCCAGGCTTAAAGAAGAACATGATCGGCTGCTCGGCCATAAAGCAGTAGGTTTTTACATCCCAGGTTTCCTGAATCACTTTGACGCAACGCACAGCATGACGACCGTTGATCCAAGTCTGGGTGGTTACGGGCTCAAAAGCGCCGGTATTTACTACCGAAATAGTCTGGTTGGTCATAGGGAATGCTTCCTGTGGGCCAGGTGTCGATGAATAGCTCGCGATGGTTCGGCGCGGCCGTAATACGACTGAATTTTCAGTTCAACCCCCCTTTGCCATTTACTTATTCACGACATCGAGATATCTGAAAAAACCACCGGACAACAATATGTTCCCTCAACGTCTCTAACGGAGGGGATTGGTGTCGCAGCCAGAACATTCCTTGTTCTCGAGCGGGTGCAGCATCTGATCCAACAGTGACCCATTTCTCCAATGGGGTGACCGGGAACGGGGCGTTGTTGCAACCAGGATGCGTCCGCGCGCGGGCGCGACACACTTTTTGATCTGAATGAGAAGAGCAACATCATGAGTCATAACGATCTGCTGAATATCACCTGCGCCAGCATTACCGATGCGCGCGAACAGATGGCCGACTTGCTCAAAAGGCGCCAGCCGAACTACTCGCTGCCGCAACCGCTGTATAACGATCCGGCCCTATTCCGCATTGATATGGAGGAAGTGTTTCAAAAAGAGTGGCTGTTCGTTGGCATGACCAGCGAAATCCCGAAAAAGGGCGACTACTTCACCCTTGAAATCGGCCAGAACCCGGTTCTGGTGGTGCGCGACGCCGACGGCGCAGTCAACGCTTTCCACAATACCTGCCGCCACCGCGGCTCGCGCATCTGTCAGCAGCCGCGCGGCAAGGTGGCGAACCTGGTCTGCCCGTACCACCAGTGGACCTACGATCTGAAAGGTAATCTGCTGTTCGCCGGCACCCATATGGGGGACGGCTTCGAACCGCGTCAGCACGGCCTGAAGCCGGCCTTTTGCCGCACCGCCGGCGGCTTTATCTTTGTCTGTATCGCAGAGCAGCAGCCGGAATCCGACTTCGATGACTTCCTGGCGACGCTCGAAGAATATATGGCGCCGTACGACGTGGAGAACACCAAGCTGGCGACCGAATCCGAGATGTATGAAAAGGCCAACTGGAAGCTGGTGCTGGAAAATAACCGCGAATGCTACCACTGCGCAGGCAGCCACCCGGAACTGCTCAACACCCTGCTGGAGTGGGACGACACCAACGATCCGCGCGCCACGCCGGAGTTTATCGACTACTACAACCAGCAGGCCGAACGGTGGGATCAGGAAGGGATCCCGCATCGCCACCAAAGCTTTGGCCAGCGCAACCGCATCGTGCGTATGCCGCTGAAACCGGGGGCCAACGTGATGACCATCGACGGCAGCGAAGGCTGCACCAAACTGCTCGGCCGCATTCAGAGCCGCCAGCTGGGATCGATGCGCATCCTGCACCTGCCCAACTCCTGGAACCACATGCAGAGCGATCACTTTATCGTGTTCCGGGTGCTACCGATCTCGGCCCAGGAGTCGCTGGTGACCACCAAATGGTTTGTGCATAAGGATGCGGTGCCGGGCGTCGACTACGATCCGGAGCGCCTGCGCCAGGTCTGGGATGCCACCAACGATCAGGATCGCGTTCTGGGTGAAGAGAACCAGCGCGGCATTAACTCCATCGGCTATCAGCCCGGCCCCTACTCCGAAACCTACGAGTTCGGCGTGATCAATTTCCTGGAGTGGTACAGCGATACCGTGCTGAAGAATCTGGGCGAGACGGATAACAGCGAGCACTACCCGATCGGCGTGCCCGATGTTGAACGGCAGTATGGCTGATTCCCCTTTTGCCCCGGCCCTCTCGCCTGAGAGGGCCGGGCAACGGTACGCTCTCTTTCTCGGTATAAACAATCTGACCAAATCGCCTCACCGGCCGCCGCGCACCACGCCTTCTTCCAGCAGCAGATCGAATATCGCCTGCGCCATCTCAGGCGCCGGCTTATCGCGCAGGATGCGGCCGCCGTCGCCCTGCGACTTCGCGGTCGCCGCCTTGAAACGGTCGGCGGCGGTTTTCGCCTTCACCACCTGCAGGCGCTTTGGCCGCTTGCGGGCCGGCGCTTCGCTCCACTGCGCCCTGACCTCATCGGGACAGACGATGCCTGCCGGCGTGCTTTCCAGCCGCGCCCGGCTGGCGGGGCCAAACGCGCTCTGTCGTGGCGCCGGCGCCGCCAGATCAACGCTGGCGATAAACGGCAGCGGCACCCTGAGCGCCCGACGCTGGCCGCGCGGCAACGCCTGCAGCAGCTGCGCCTCGCCGCCATCGACAGCGACAATATCGGCAATACCGGTCACCACCGGCATCCCCAGCGCCTCCCCCAGCAGGTAAGGCAGCATACCGGACGATTCGCCGCTCTCGGCCCGTACGCCGGTCAGGATAATATCCGGCTTGTCCTGGCTCAGATAACGGCACAGAGCAGGCACCACATCCGCACTCTCCTCCTGATCCAGAACCCGCAGGACGTCCAGCCCCATCCCTGCATAGCTGCGCAGCGCCTCGGCGTGAGGATCGCCCGCATGAAGCACTTCCAGTCCGTCAGACGCCAGCGTCATCCCCAGCTCGACGGCCCGGGCGTCCTGCCCGGCGCGGCGCTCGCGCGCAGAGCCGGGGTGCTTACCGATCGACACCAGCGCGGTCACGCGCAGGTCCGCATGATGTTTTTCAGGCCGCATGTTCAAACTCCCCCTGATGGTGCTCCCTGACCAGCCGGATCAGCTGGGCCATAATCTCGCTGCTGTCGCCAATCACGCTGAGCGCCGCGCGCTTCACCATATCGCAGCCGGCATCGGTGTTAATGGCGATCACCTTGTCGCACTGCCCGATGCCCTGCAAATGCTGAATGGCGCCGGAAATGCCCACCGCCACATAAACCCGGGCGGTGACCCAGGTGCCGGTAGCGCCAACCTGACGCTGGCGCGGCATATGGCCATCGTCCACCGCCACCCGGCTGGCGCCTTCCGTCGCGCCGAGCGCTTCGGCGCACTGGTGAAACAGCATCCAGTCCTGCACGCCGTTGCCCGCCGAAAGGATAAACTCCGCCTCTGCCAGCGCCACCGCGTTGGGATCCACCGCCACCTGTCCGTCATCACGAATGCGCGCCGCCACGCTTACCGTCTGGTGCAACTGCACCGGCAATGCCTCGTGGCGGGTTTCGTCAACCGGTTCGGCGCACTCCGATGCCAGCAGCAGCATACGCGGCGTGGCGCGGGTAATATCGGTGCTGCCGCCGGCGCCGCGGCAGACGCTCTGTGCGGCATCAACCCGCCAGGCCTGCGTCGCAGGTCGTTCACCAAGACGCGCCGCCAGCCGGCATCCCAGCTCAAAGCCGCCGGCTACGCTGTCCGGCAGCAGCCAGTGACGTGGTGCAAACTGGCTGTCGACCTCGTTCAGGGCGGCGACCCGCAGCTCCGGCGCATACGCCTGATAGCCGTCGCCGTTCAGTTCCAACAGCCGGTCGACGCCGGCGGTATCAAACGCCTGTTCGCGGTGATCGCCGAACACCACGGCCAGCACCGCTCCGGCGCCGCCGATTTCGCGAATCAGCGCATGGGCCTGACCCAACACATCCCGGTCGTGATCGCTCAGCCGGCCACCCACCATATCGGGTACTACCGCAATGTAGTATTCCACCTGCTCCACCCGGTGCAGCGGCAGCGCTGTCGTCTGCAGCGCGCTGACCGTCTGCGGCCCGGCGCGGCCGACCGGCGCGCCGACATTCATCCGGTCAATGCGGCGGAGGCCGTTCGGGCCGATAAAACCTACGGCGTGCGGGTTGCGGCGAATCAGCCCGGACGGGCCACGTGATTCGCCCGCCGGCATCATCATGGCCGCATGCTGCGGGTGCAGGCGGTTGCGCGCAATCCATTCGGCGCGCGGGTCTCTGCGCAGAATCTCGCTCATCAGGCTACCTCCATCGCAGGTTGTTCACTCTTGCGCCTGGCCGCCGGCGGTGCGCTCGGCTCCACCAGCGCCTCGGCCACCAGTTCGGCAATATCCTTCACCACCGGACGCGGCTCCACCACGCCTTCAAGCATCGCGGTGCACTGCTGACAGCCGACGGCGACCAGTTCGGCGCCGGTGGCGCGGACGTCCTCCATGCGCATATCGGCAATCCGCCTCTCGCCGGGGATATCGGTAATCGGCGCGCCGCCGCCACCGCCGCAGCAGCGGGAACGAAAGCCGGAACGTTCCATCTCGGTCAGCTGAATACCCAGTTCCGCCAGCAGCTCGCGGGGGGCTTCATATTCGCCGTTATAGCGCCCCAGATAGCAGGGATCGTGCCAGGTCACGCCGCCGCCCTTGTAGTCATTCAAGGTCAGCAACTGCGCCTTCACCAGCTCATTGATAAAGGTGGTATGGTGCAGCACTTCGTAATCCGGCTTCTCGCCTTCGGGGCTGAATTCCGGGTACTCATTGCGCAGACAGTGAAAAGCGTGCGGATCGGTGGTGACGATCCGATTGAAACGGTATTTGCCCAGGGTGGAGAGATTGCGCTTCGCCAGCCGTTGGAAGGTGGCGTCATCCCCCAGACGGCGCGCCACGTCGCCGCAGTCCAGTTCTTCGTCCCCCAGCACGGCAAAGTCCACTCCCGCCGCCTTCAGGATCTTCACAAAGGCGCGCAGAATGCGCTGGCTGCGCATATCGAATGCGCCGTCGGAGACCCAGAACAGCACGTCCGCCTGCTTCACCTCTTTCATCACCCGCAGGTTCTGATCCGCCGCCCAGTGGGTGCGGCTGCGCGGGTTAAAACCGTTCGGGTTGTCGGTCACGATCAGGTTATCCAGCACTTCGGCCCCCTTATTCGGGGTGCTGCCTTTCTCCAGCGTCAGGAAACGGCGCATATCAACGATGGCGTCCACGTGCTCGATCATCATCGGGCACTCCTCAACGCAGGCGCGGCAGGTGGTGCAGGACCACAGCGTCTCCGGACTGATCAGCCCGGAGACGATAGGCTGATGCGGAGCGCCGCACGCCTTGCCGACCTCGATGCCCGGGTAGGGGCTGCCGGCAAAGCGGGCGTCCGAGCCGCCGGCCAGGCCAACCACCATGTCCTGAATCAGTTTCTTGGGGTTCAGCGGCTGCCCGGCGGCAAACGCCGGACACACCGCCTCGCAGCGGCCGCACTGCACGCAGGCGTCGAAACCGAGCAGCTGGTTCCAGGTAAAATCGGCAGGCTTCTCCACCCCCAGCTTCGGCGCAGCCAGATCCACCGCTTTCAGCGCGGTGGAACGTCCGCCGCCAAAGCGCTCCGGCCGCCGGTGAAATGCCAGGTGCAGCGCGCCGGCAAAGGCGTGCTTCATCGGCCCGCCCCAGGCCATGCCGAACAGCAGTTCCCCCAGCCCCCAGACGATCCCGCCGGCCAACAGCGCCGCCAAGAGCCAGCCGCCGCTGCCTTCAGGCAGGATACCCGCCGCCGGCAGCGTAGCGATAAAAAAACTGGCTGCGAAGACCAACAGGCTTTTCGGCAGCCGCATCCACGCCCCCTTCGACAGCCGCGCCGGCGGATGGCGACGGCGGCGATAGACAAACAGCGCCCCGGTCAGCATCAGCGCCAACGCACCTAACAGCGCGCCAGCCAGCCAGCGGCTATGGATGCCAAACAGGTGAACCGCCAGGATCAAAAGCATCGACAGCACAAAGCCGCCCGCGGTCGCCACGTGGGTGTTCGACATCACCTTATCCCGCGCCACCACATGGTGCAGATCCACCAGATAGCGGCGCGGCATCGCCATCAGTCCGGCCAGCAGGGCCACCTTTTCCGGCCGGCCGGCGCGCCAGAGGCGGATCCGCCGGATCATACCGACCGCCGCCAGCAGCAGTGCCATCACCAGCAACACGGGGAGTAATCTGTCGAGTATCATGGTGTCCTCTCTCGCAATAAGCCGGGTGGGCGTTGGGTTATAGATCCTTGCACAGGCGCAGTGCGTCGTAGATCGCCGCATGGACGTTGCGTTGCGACACACAGTCCCCCAGCCGCCAGAGGATCATGCTCTCGCCCGTCTCAGCCAGTACCGGCTGCGCCTGAGCGGCAAACAGCGCCTCGTTATCGATCTGCCCCTGATTGCGCGATTCCGCCTTCAGCTGGTAGTACAGCTCTTCGTTCGGCCGGGTGCCGTTTTCGACCACCACCTGGTCCACCACCCGCTCCTCTTTCTGGCCGGTGTACTCGTTTTCCAACACCGCCACCAGCTTGTCGCCTTCGCGGTATACCGCCTCCAGCGCCAGATCCGAAGTCATGATCACCGCCTTTTCATACAGGCTGCGGTAATAGGTCGGGAAGGTGGTGCCGCCGATGCCGACGCCGGGCTTGATATCATCGGTCACCAGTTCCACCAGCGCCCCTTTGGCGGTCAGGTAGTCGGCGGTCGACATGCCGGTGAATTCACAGATGGTGTCGTAAATCAGCACGTTTTTACCCGGCTCGACGGCGCCGGTCAGGATATCCCAGCTGGACACCACCCGCCCGTCGTCCGCGCCCCACTCCGGGTTTTGCTCCAGGAACGGACGACCGCCGGTCGCCAGAATGCAGACATCCGGCCGCAGATCGCGCACCGTGGCGGCATCCGCTTCGGTATTCAGCTGAATCGCCACCCCCAGCCGCTGCAGCTCCATCGCCAGCCAGCGGGTAATGCCCGCCATCTGGTCGCGCTGCGGCGCCCGGGCGGCGATCGATACCTGCCCGCCCAGCTCCGCGCCGCGTTCCAGCAGCGTGACCTGATGACCGCGCTCGGCCGCCACCCGCGCCGCCTCCATCCCGCCGGGACCGCCGCCGATCACCACCACCTTGCGCTGCGGGCCTTCGCTCTTGGTAATACTATGCGGCAGCCCCATATATTCGCGCGAGGTCGCCGCGTTCTGGATGCACAGCACGTCCAGCCCCATATACTGGCGGTCGATGCAGTAATTGGCGCCCACGCACTGGCGGATTTGGTCGACCTGATTCAGTTTGATCTTGGCGATCAGGTGCGGATCGGCGATATGGGCCCGGGTCATGCCGACAAAATCAACATAGCCCTGCTCCAGAATGCGCTGCGCCTGATTCGGATCCTTGATGTTCTGAGCGTGGATCACCGGTACCGACACCACGTCTTTGATCCCGGCCGCCAGGTGCAGGAACGGCTCCGGCGGGTAGCTCATATTCGGAATAACGTTGGCCAGCGTGTTATGGGTATCGCAGCCCGAGCCGACCACGCCAAAGTAGTCCACCATGCCGGTTCCGTCGTAGTAGGCGGCGATCTGCTTCATATCCTCATGGCTCAGGCCGTCAGGATGGAATTCGTCACCGGTGATGCGCATGCCCACCACAAAATCCGGGCCTACCGCTTCGCGCACCGCCTTCAGCACTTCCATACCGAAACGCATGCGGTTTTCAAAGCTGCCGCCCCACTCGTCGGTGCGCTTGTTGACCCGCGGCGACCAGAACTGATCGATCATGTGCTGATGCACGGCGGAAAGCTCCACGCCGTCGAGGCCGCCCTCTTTGGCGCGCACCGCCGCCCGGGCGAAATCGCCGATCACCCGCCGGATCTCTTCCACCTCGATGGTCTTGCAGGTCGCGCGGTGCACCGGCTCGCGAATGCCCGACGGCGACATCAGGTTGGGCCAGTTTTCACCGTCCCAGCGCGAACGGCGCCCCATATGGGAAATCTGGATCATGATCCTGCCGCCGTGCTTGTGCACCGCATCGGCCAGGTTCTGGAAATGAGGGATGATGCGGTCGGTCGACAGGTTCACCGAGCTCCACCAGCTCTGCGGGCTGTCGATCGACACCACGCTGGAGCCGCCGCAGATACAGAGGCCACAGCCTCCTTTCGCCTTCTCTTCGTAATATTTGACGTAGCGATCGGTGGTCATGCCGCCGTCGGTGGCATACACCTCGGCGTGGGCGGTACTGACGATGCGGTTACGGATGGTCAGCTTATTGATATTCAACGGCTGGAACAGGAGATCAAACTGGGACATGGCAACACCCTGATTCAATGCTTAAACCCAGGCCGCCCGCAGGCGGCCATCGCGTATTACAGCGGCGCTACCTCAAACACGCCGTAGTCACTTCCCTCTTCGGCAGCGCTCCGGGTCTGAACCGCCCGGGTTCTGACCGCATAGCCCAGGCTCTGGGCTACCTGATCCATGGCGCCGGCGAACCAGCCGGTAAACATGTAATCGACTTTGCGGTTGACCTTGCCGTACTGATAAACAAACGCGGAGTGTTCCAGACGGATACGGGCCGTGCCCTGCTCCAGATTGAGCGCCTCGATGATAAACAGCCCCCAGCCGCGCTGAGAGAGCCGCTTCATATAGTGCTCAAACACCGCAGCGCCGGCGATGCCGTGGGCTTCCGCCTCCTTTTCACACCAGTAGTAGGCGGATTTGTAACCCGCCTTATACAGGATCGCCGCATAGCGTTCTGCGCCAATCTCTTCTTCGATCGCCATATGGTTGTTGACGAAAAAGTGACGCGGTACGTACAGCATCGGCAGCGCATCGCTGGTCCAGACGCCGGTTTCGTCGTCTACCGCAATCGGCAGTTCAGGTGCATGTGAGCTCATGGTTTCTCCCGGACAATCTTCATCTTGGCGGTTATTCGCCCCATACCTCAGCCAGAACGCGGACCCAGTTCTCGCCCATAATCTTGCGCACCTGATGTTCGCTGAATCCGTGACGCAGCAGGGCCTCGGTCAGATTGGGGAATTCACCGAGGGTGCGGATCCCTTCAGGGTTGATGATCTTGCCGAAGCTGGTCAGATGGCGGGCGTAACCTTTGTCGTGGGTGAGCCACTCGAAAAAGGCCTGATCCTGGCCCTGGGTGAAGTCGGTGCCGATACCGATCTGATCTTCTCCCACCAGATTGAAGATGTATTCGATGGCCTCGACATAGTCGTCGATAGTGGAGTGAATGCCGTTTTTCAGGAACGGCGTAAACATGGTGACGCCGACAAAGCCGCCGTGGTCGGCAATAAACTTCAGCTCCGCATCGGACTTATTGCGCGGATGATCCTTCAGGCCGGAAGGCAGGCAGTGCGAATAGCAGACCGGCTTTTCCGACGCCAGAATCACCTCCTCGGAGGTTTTGGCTCCGACATGGGAGAGATCGCACATAACGCCGGCACGGTTCATTTCCGCCACCACTTCCCGGCCGTAGCCGGACAGACCGCCGTCGCGCTCATAGCAGCCGGTGCCCACCAGGTTCTGGGTGTTGTAGGCCATCTGCACCACCCCAACGCCAAGATCCTTGAATATCTGCACGTAGCCGAGCTGATCCTCAAAGGCATTGGCATTCTGGAACCCCATCAGCACGCCGGTCTTGCCCGCCGCTTTGGCGCGGTGAATATCTGCAGTGGTGCGCACCTTTATCACCAGATCCGAATTCTGCTCGAGCAGCGCGTTCATCGCGACGATATTGTCCACGGTGCTCTGGAACCCTTCCCAGACCGACACCGTACAGTTCGCCGCGGTCAGGCCGCCGCGCCGCATATCCTCAAACAGCTCGCGATCCCACTTCGCAATCACCAGACCATCGATAATAATGGCGTCGTTGTGCAACTGTTCTGCGTCCATCTTTTCACCCCCTGTCTGTAACGGCCAGAGCGGCCCTGATGTTCGACAGCATAGGGTTAACCCCACAAAGAAAGTGTTCTGAAAACGTCACCTGACTGACCCAGAGCGCAGCCGGCGCCGAGCGATCTGGATTTTGAGGGTGTCAATGAACCGGAGATCGCCCGCGAAGGCGACGCCATCATCCTGCGGCCGGTAAAGCCGAGCTGGGGTTCGTTCCTGTAGGAAGAGAAAGCCGATGCGGACGTTATGACGGAACGTGGAGACATCGTGAATGACCGGGGACGCGTCGAGCCATAGGCCACGCCCACCTGCTGGAAGACTGGGCTACATAGCCGCCGCCCGCCCGTTGCGGGCAGGCGGCAGCAGAATAAGCATGATGTTCAGCACTTCAGGGCGGCGAGCTCCAACCCAGCGTCACCGAACCGTAGGTCGGCTCAAAGCGCGCCTCGCTCAGGGCGCGCACCGCCACCGCCGACGCCACGCGCTCCTTCTTGCCGTTCAGGCCGGGCAGCGCGGTGGTCACCAACTGCGGCAGGGTTTCACTCAGCACCTGGCTGCGTATACCGCGTCGCTCCTCGCGCGGCGGAATACCGATATGCTCGCGGTAGCATTTGCTAAAGTGCGGCGTCGAGACAAAACCGCAGGCCAGCGCGATTTCGATAATCGACATCGAGGTCTGCTTCAGCAGTTGCCGTGCCCGGAACAGGCGGAGCTTCATATAGTAGCGGGAGGGCGAGCATTGCAGGTACTTCTGAAACAGACGTTCAAGCTGGCGGCGGGACAGCCCCACATAGGTGGCCAGCTGATCCAGATCGATCGGCTCTTCGATATTGGCCTCCATCAGCGACACCGCCTCCACCAGGTTCGGCTGCGCGGTCCCCAGCACGTGGCGCAAAGGGATACGCTGGTAGTCCGACTCGTTGCGCACCCGATCGCAGATAAACATCTCCGAGATCGCCGCCGTCAGCTGATAGCCAAAATCACGCTTGATCATACTGAGCATCATATCCATCGGCACCGTGCCGCCGCTGCAGGTCATGCGGTCGCGCTCGATGACAAACAGCTGATTGGTGCAGCGTACCTTGGGATAGGCTTCCTGCATCGAGGCGATACACTCCCAGTGCGCGCTGCAGTGGTAACCGTCCAGCAGCCCGGCTTCCGCCAGCAGATAGGGGCCGGTACAGACGCCGCCAATCAGAATTTGCTTGCGCGCCATCGCCTGCAGCCAGCTCACCTGTCGTCGGCTGTAGCTGCGGGTAATATTGACGCCGCCCACCACGATCAGCACATCCAGCGCGCTGGAATCGGCCATGGAGCAATCCGGCGTAATGTGAATGCCGTCGCTGGCCATCACCACGCCGCCATCCTCGCTGATGGTATGCCAGTCATACAGCTCGCGGCCGCTTAACTGGTTCGCCATGCGCAGCGGCTCAACCGCCGTCGCCAGCGCCATCATGGTGAAATTGTTCACCAGTAAAAAACCAACGGTATGCGTCTTATTGTTATTGATAGAATCCCGGGATGATGCATTTGTTTCAGACATATGCTCTTGCCTCTGTGGTCTCTCGTCAGGAGAGGGAACAAACGGGTCTGATACTTCTTCACTTCCACAGAAAACAATAAGGCAACAAATGTGCCACTTCCTTTTTACATTTAAAATGTATGCGCAATATCTCGATAATCATTCATCGATAGTGATTTAGCGCCGCTGTTGTGATGAAAAAAACAGAGGTGGCACGGTTTATGCTGATCGGGTAAGGCCGGGGTAATCCCCTGCTACCCCATGCTTTTTTGGTGCATCTGCCCAATAAACGGGCAGACATCAGGCAACCTTCAGCACTCTATCGCGTTCACCGCCAGACCGCCGCGCGACGTCTCCTTATACTTGTCCTGCATATCCCGTCCGGTATCGCGCATGGTGCGGATCACTTTATCGAGCGAGACAAAGTGCTGTCCGTCTCCCCGCAGCGCCATCTGCGCGGCGTTGATCGCTTTCATCGCGGCGATGGCGTTGCGCTCGATGCAGGGCACCTGCACCAGCCCGGCCACCGGATCGCAGGTCAGCCCCAGGTTATGCTCCAGCGCGATCTCGGCCGCATTTTCCACCTGCTCCGGCGTACCGCCCAGCACCTCGGTCAGCCCGGCGGCGGCCATGGCGCAGGCAGAGCCGACCTCGCCCTGGCAGCCCACCTCCGCGCCGGAAATCGAGGCATTTTTCTTACACAGCGCCCCTACCGCCGCCGCCGCCAGCAGAAAGTCCACCACGTCCTGCTCCCGCGTCTGCTCGCTGAAGCGCATGTAATACATCAACACCGCCGGCACGATACCGGCCGCACCGTTGGTGGGCGCTGTCACCATACGCCCCCCTGCGGCGTTCTCCTCATTGACCGCCAGCGCATAGAGATTGACCCAGTCCATCGCCGACAGCGTGGTGCCAATCACATTTGCGCCCGTGGCCCGCTGCAGGGAACGATACAGCCCGGGAGCGCGGCGCTTGACGTTCAGCCCGCCCGGCAGGACGCCCTCATTCTCCAGCCCCTGAGCAATACAATCCTGCATCGCCTGCCAGAGGGCGGCGATACCGGCGCGGATTTCGGCTTCATCGCGCCATACCTTTTCATTTTCCAGCATCAGCTCACTGATTCTTAACCCCTGCCGACGGCAGTGCGCCAGCAGTTCCGCGCAGGCGTTAAAGTCGTAAGGCAGTTCCACCTGCGGCACCAGATGCGCGCTCGCGGTGGCCTCGCTCTCATCCAGCACAAACCCGCCCCCTACCGAATAGTAGGTGTTCTCATACGCCACGCCCTGCGAGTTGAAGGCGGTCAGACGCATGGCGTTGGGATGATATGCCAGCACTTCATCAACAAAACGCAGATCGCGGTTCCAGTCAAACTCCACGCCAGCCCCGCCGGCCAGGGTCAGAAAGCCGGTTTCGCACACCGCTCGGATGGCGGGATCGATAGTGCGGGGATCGACCGTTTCCGGCGACTCGCCCATCAGCCCCATCAACGTCGCCTTATCGGTACCGTGCCCCACGCCGGTGGCGCTCAGGGAGCCAAACAGCGCCACCCTGACGCGCGTCACCGCATCCCGCACGCCCTGCTCGCTTAACTGCCGGACAAAGCGCTGCGCGGCACGCATCGGCCCAACGGTGTGTGAGCTGGAGGGGCCGACCCCAATCTTGAACAGATCAAAGACGCTGATACTCATTACCTTCTCCCGAGAGCCTGAAATGTCAGCGTCCATTATCGCTACGGACGCAAAACAAGAAATGCCGATTCACGACGCTTTCAGGCGTCACACCGACCGGAAACCGCCGTCGCTCCCCGTCTGCGCCGCATGTCGCAAATCGACCCCGCCAAGACGTTGACAGGCATTTTGCGCCGCCTTCCCGCCGCTATCATCCGTCTTGGACGGGCTGACTAACCAGAGGCTGTGTCCAGCCCCACGCAGAGTTCAGGCAATCACCAACCATTCCCTAGGAGGAATCACTATGCCGGATTCAAAAGATCCGATGGTACCCGATGGTGAGGTTAACCCGTACGATACCGACTATCAGGTGGGCCAGGACAATATCGTGGTCAGCGTCGGCCCTTTCGGGCTGGATATCCATAACCGCGTCTTCGTCATCTCCGGAGTGGCGATCGTTATCTTTGTCGTCTTGACGCTGGCGTTTCACAGCCAGATGGAACCCATCTTCAGCAGCGTGCTTAAATGGCTGACCACCAACCTGAGTTGGTTCTTTCTGAGCGTCGGCAACATCTTCGTGATTCTCTGCCTGGCGGTGGTGTTTTCCCCGCTCGGCAAGGTGCGGCTGGGCGGCACCCTGGCCAGACCGGACTACAACTATCTGGCCTGGTTCTCCATGCTGTTCGCGGCCGGTATGGGTATTGGCCTGATGTTCTACGGCGTTTCGGAACCGCTGTCGCACTTCTCCAGCGCGCTTGGCGGCGTCAGTATCGAAAACGGCGTACGCAGCGACACCGCGCCGCTGGCCGCTGCCGCGGGCGACCCGGAAACCGCCCGCCAACTGGCGATGGCCACCACCATCTTCCACTGGGCGCTGCACCCCTGGGCCATCTATGCGATGTTGGCGCTGGGGCTGGCGCTGTTCTCCTTTAACAAGGGGCTGCCCCTGACCATGCGCTCGGTGTTTTATCCGCTGCTGGGGGATGCGGTCTGGGGTTGGCCCGGGCATATCATCGATATTCTGGCGGTGCTGGCCACGCTGTTTGGCCTGGCGACCTCACTGGGGCTGGGCGCTTCCCAGGCGGCTTCCGGGCTGAACTACCTGTTCGGCATCCCGATGGGCGAAACCACGCAGATCCTGTTGGTGATCGGCATTACCGCCATTACCCTGCTGTCGGTGGTGGCGGGGCTGGAGAAAGGCGTACGCCGCCTGTCGGAAATCAATATGATGCTGGCGGCGCTGCTGCTGCTGTTTGTCGTCATCGTCGGCCCGACCCTGGCGCTGCTGACCGGCTTCTTCTCTAATCTGACCGCCTACCTGCAGTACCTGCCGGCGCTGTCCAACCCCTTCGGCCGTGAAGACGGCAACTTCGTCGCCAGCTGGACCGCCTTCTACTGGGCCTGGTGGATCTCCTGGTCGCCGTTTGTCGGCATGTTTATCGCCCGCGTATCCCGCGGCCGGACCGTACGCGAATTTATTATCTCGGTGCTGATCGTCCCATCGCTGGCCTGCGTGATGTGGATGACCATCCTCGGCAATACCGCCATCCATCAGTTTTTTGACCTGGGACACAAGGCCGTCGCCGAAGCGGAGCTGCCGCTGCAGCTGTTTACCATGCTCGACACGCTGCCGCTGGCGCAGATTACTTCGCTGATCGGCATCCTGCTGGTGGTGGTGTTTTTCGTCACCTCATCGGACTCCGGCTCGCTGGTGATCGATATCATCTCGGCGGGCGGAAAAGTCAACGCGCCCACGCCGCAGCGGGTATTCTGGTGCAGCTTCCAGGGCGTCGTCGCGATAGCGCTGCTGCTGGGCGGCGGACTGGTGGCGCTGCAGACCATGGTGCTGACCACCGGGCTGCCGTTCGCCATCGTGCTGCTGATAGCGGCGGTCTCAGTGCTGAAAGGTCTGGCAACGGAACCCCGGATCGCCCCTAACGCCAGCACGGAACGCAGCTGAACCGTTCCGGTATTCCGGCTGCCACGGAGGTCACCATGCAGGCCGAACATCAGGACATGATCGACTTTCTGCGACGCTACCCGCCCTTCGACGCGCTGCCCGTTGATGCGCTGGCCCTGGCGGCCGCCAATATCGAGGTCAGCTACTTCAAGGCGGGCAGCCACATCTTGTCCTTCGGCCAGCAGGTGGACGCCTGGTACGTGATCCGCAGCGGCGCCGTCGAGGTCTACCGGCGTAACGGCGATCTCTACAATCGCCTCAGCGCAGGGGGCTATTTCGGCCAGTTCGGCCTGCTGCGCGAAAGCAGCGTGCGCTTTCCGGTGACCGCACTGGAAGACACGCTGGCCTGGCTGATCCCTGCCCCGGTGTTCCACCAGCTGTTTACGCAGTATGAGGCATTCGCCGACGTGGTGGAGGTGGAAGACCGCACCCGGCTGCGCCACACCGTGGCGCGCTCCGAAGACGCCAACGAACTGCTGACCTCGCGCATCGATACGCTGATTGGTCGTAAACCGGTCACCATTGAAACCTCCGGCACCGTGCGCGAGGCCGCCATCACGATGAGCACGGAAGGGGTCTCTTCGTTACTGGTGATGAATGCCGGCGTGCCAGAGGGCGCAATGGGCAACGCCGCCAGAATGGCCGGCATGCTCACCGACCGCGATCTGCGCACCCGGGTTATCGCCAAAGGACTGAGCGTGGATACGCCGGTCAGCGAGATCATGACCCCGGAGCTGATTTACGGCGAACACCACCAGATGGTGTTTGAAGCCATGCTGACCATGATGCGCCACAATGTGCACCATCTGCCGGTGCTCAGACAGGGTCAGCCCATCGGGGTGATATCGCAGTCGGATATCCTGCGCTATGAATCCCAGAACAGTCTGTTTGTGGTCAGCCGCATTTTCCACGCCAACAGCGTCGCCGAACTGTGCGCTCTGAGCGGTGAAGTACGCACCTGCTTCAGGCGCATCGTGCGTGAAGACGCCAACTCAAAAATGATCGGCAGCGCCATGGCGGTCATCGGCCGCAGCTTTACCCAGCGCCTGCTGGAGCTGGCGGAACAGCAGTTGGGGCCGCCGCCGGTGCCCTACTGTTTTCTGGCGCTGGGATCGATGGCGCGTCAGGAGCAGTTGATCGTCACCGACCAGGACAATGCGCTGGTGCTCGACAACAGTTTCGATCCGCGACGTCATGACGGCTGGTTCCTTGCGCTGGCGACCTTTGTCAGCGACGGCCTGGCGGCCTGCGGCTACCGCTACTGCAACGGCGGAATTATGGCCACCACCGCCAGATGGCGTCAGCCGCTCGCCGTGTGGGAACGCTACTTCGCCGATTGGATCGGCAAACCCACGCCGCAAACCCTGCTCGACAGCGCTATCTTTTTCGACCTCGACGGCGTCTGGGGCAACACCGAGTGGGCGGAACATCTGAGTCAGAGCATTGCGCAGCAGACGCGCCATAACGCCCGTTTTCTCGCCTGTATGGCGCGCAACGCGCTGCTTCGCACCCCGCCGCTCGGCTTTTTTAAGGGGTTTGTGATGGAGCCTTCCGGCCAGCACAGCCGCTCCATCAATATGAAACGGCGCGGCACCGCCCCGCTGGCGGATCTGATCCGCGTGCATGCGCTGGCGATCGGCTCCCGCGCCCGTAACTCCTTTGAGCGCCTGCAGGAGATTATCGAAGCGGATATTCTGCCGCACGGGCGCGGCCAGGATCTGCGTGACGCGCTGGAGTTTATCTCGATGGTGCGCATCCGCCATCAGGCGCTGGATCTGGATGCCGAACGCCAGCCGGATAACAATATCGAGCCGGAAAACCTGTCGGATTTCGAACGCAAAAACCTCAAGGATGCTTTCCAGATCCTGAGCAATGCCCAGAAGTTCCTGAAATACCGCTATCAGGCCGGCCGAATACGCTGAGGTCACCATGTTCTATATCGGCAAGCACCCGTTCAACCCGGCGTCGCGGCAGCCCGCCGCCGCTTCTCCTCCGCCGTGGCCGGCCCGGATGGCCGAACTGGCTCGCCGGGCGCGGCACCCCGCACTGCGGGCCTTCTACCGGGCGGGCGTCGTAACGCCCGACACCGCAATCGGCCAGGTGCCGCTGCTGGCGATGGATTTTGAGACCACCGGCACCGACGCCCGCCGCGATGACATCGTCAGCATCGGTCTGGTGCCGATGACGCTGCAGCGCATCCGCCTGCAACACGGCCATCATTGGCTGCTGAAACCGCGAGCCCCCCTGCGCGACGAGTCGGTGGTGATCCACGGCATTACCCATTCCGAAGTGGAAAAAGCGCCGGATCTGAACGCGCTGTTTATTACGCTGCTTGAGCTGATGGCCGGCAAGGTGCTGGTAGTGCACCACCGCGGCATTGAGCGGCAATTTCTCGATGCCGCCCTGCAGCGGCGCATCGGGGAAGGGATCGCCTTTCCCTGTATCGATACGCTGGCGCTGGAAGCGCGCCAGCACCGTCATCGCCCCGTCAGCCTGGCGGCGCGGCTGTTCAGCCGCCGGCCGCGGGTTTCACTGCGCCTGCCCGAAAGCCGCACCCGCTATAATCTGCCCCGCTACCCGGCGCACAATGCCCTTACCGACGCCCTGGCCTGCGCCGAGCTGCTTCAGGCCCAGGTCGCCCACCACTTTTCTGCGGAGACGCCGGTCGAAGCGCTGTGGTGCTGAACCGACAGCGGGACGACGGCACAATGCAGGTCGCCGCCCCCGCCGTTACCTTGCTAAGCTGTGGCGGTCAGCCTGCACGCCCCACGAGGAATCTCTGATGACCGATGCGTCGCCCTTGCTAACGGTAGGTTTCGTTCTGCTGCAGCGCTTTACGCTGCTGCCGTTTGCCGCTTTCGTTGATTGTCTGCGGCTGGCCGCCGATGAAGGAGACCGCAGCCGCCAGCTGCGCTGCCACTGGACCTTTATGACCGGCGACGGCCAGCCGGCGCTCTCCAGCTGCGGCGCCGCCGTTGCGCCCTGCCAGCCCTTTGCGGATCCGACGCGCTTTGACTATCTGGTGGTGATCGGCGGCGTGCAGGATGAACATGACCACACCGACCGCGCAGCGCTGGACTACATTCGCCGCGCCGCCGCAGCCAAGGTGCCGCTGGTGGGCATCTGCACCGGCGTGTTCGCGCTGATTCAGGCCGGCGTGATGCCCGGGCGGCGCTGCTGCGTCAGCTGGTATCACCATGGCGATCTGACCCGGCGCTTTCCGCAGGTGACGCCGGTGGCCGACCGGCTGTTCGTCGACGACGGCGATCTGATCACCTGCGCCGGCGGCAGCGCGGCGGCGGATCTGGCCGCTTATCTGGTGGAACGCCATCTGGGGCGCGCCTGGGCGATGAAAAGCCTGCATATTATGCTGATTGACGAAGGGCGGCGCGGCGAGCATCCCCAGCCACAGCCCGTGGTGTTCGAACGGGTGGCGGATCGGGCGCTGCGCCGGGCAATCGATATTATTTCCCAGCACCTGGGCGAATCGCTGTCAATTGACGATCTGGCACAGAGAATAGGCACCTCGCGGCGCAATATCGAGCGAAAATTTCGCGACGAGCTAGGCGTCACCCCGCAGCGCTTTATGCGCAACCTGCGGCTGCGCTACGGCCTGTGGCTGCTGCACTACACTCCGCGCACCGTCACCGATATCGGTGAACAGTGCGGCTTTTCCGACACCGCCCACTTTTCGCGCCAGTTTCGCGAAACCTTTGGCTACTCCCCGTCTCAGGCGCGTAAAACGGGCAACGAACAGGCGGTCGATCCCTTCTTTCTGCATATCGGCCAGCCCGAAAGCGCTCAGCGTCGCCACGAGCCACCGGCCGTTTTGCGATTGAACGCAAAAATACAAAACAGCGCCATCAGCAAATAACCATAAATAACAGCAAGTTGAAATCATATGTCGCGATTGTGACATAAAGTTGTCGCATCTGTTCAATCTTCAGGGGCACGCCCCGATCTATCTTGGCTGACGGTAGGCGGATGGTGCCGCCGCAGCGCTAACCCTGAGGATAATCAGATGAATGCCGATGATTTGAACAAGACCGATCCGCAGCTCTTCGCCGCCGTCGTTGGCGAAATGGTGCGTCAGGAAAACCATATCGAACTGATCGCTTCCGAAAACTACGCCAGCTCTCAGGTGATGGCGGTTCAGGGGAGCCAGTTAACCAACAAATATGCCGAAGGTTATCCGGGCAAGCGCTATTACGGCGGCTGTGAACACGTCGACGTGGTGGAGCGGCTGGCTATCGAGCGCGCCTGTCTGCTGTTCGGCGCCGACTACGCCAACGTGCAGCCGCACTCCGGCGCGCAGGCGAACGCCGCGGCGTTTATGGCGCTGGTGAAGCCAGGGGACACCATTCTGGGGATGAGCCTGGCCCACGGCGGCCACCTGACCCACGGCGCGGCGCCTAACGTTTCCGGCAAACACTATAACGCGGTGCAGTACGGCCTGAACCCGGAAACCGGCGAAATTGATTACGATGAGGTGCAGGCGCTGGCGCGCGAGCACCGGCCAAAGCTGATTATCGCCGGTTTTTCCGCCTACGCCCGGGTAGTGAACTGGCGTCGTTTTCGCGAAATCGCCGATGACGTCGGCGCCTGGCTGCTGGTGGACATGGCCCACGTCGCCGGACTGGTGGCGGCCCGCTGCTACCCCAACCCGCTGCCCCACGCCCATGTGGTCACCACCACCACTCATAAGACGCTGCGCGGCCCGCGCGGCGGCATGATCCTCTCCGCCTGTGGCGATGAGAAACTGTACAAAAAGCTGAATGCCGCAGTCTTCCCGGGCCAGCAGGGCGGCCCGCTGATGCACGTAATCGCCGCCAAGGCGGTGGCGCTGCGCGAAGCGATGAGCGAAGAATTTGTCCGCTATCAGGCGCGGGTTATCGACAATGCCCGGGCGATGGCCGGCGTGTTCATCCGCCGCGGGTACGATCTGGTCTCCGGCGGTACCGACAACCATCTGTTCCTGGTCTCACTGATTCGCCAGGGCATTACCGGCAAAGAGGCGGATGCCGCGCTGGGGCGCGCCCATATCACCGTCAATAAGAACGCCGTGCCCAACGATCCCCACAGCCCCTTCATCACATCGGGATTGCGCATCGGCACCCCGGCGATCACCACCCGCGGCTTTGATCTGCGCGAGTGCGAAATGCTGGCGCATTGGATCTGCGACATCCTGGACACCCTCGCCCGGGGCAAAGAGGGCGACCATGAAGAGAACAGCAATATCGAAGCCTGGGTGCGTTCCAACGTGGCGGAGCTGTGCGCCCGCTATCCGGTGTACGGCGAAACCCAGGGCATGACGCTGACCCGCCCCGCTTTTGCCTAACAGACAGGAAGAGACGCTATGCAACATTATTCGGGTTTAAGTCTGCTGCGCCATGGCCTTAACCACCATGAGAACTGGCCGCGGATGTGGCGCAATCCCGTGCCGAAAAAGGCCTATGACGTGATTATCATCGGCGGCGGCGGCCACGGGCTGGGTACCGCGTACTACCTGGCAAAAGAGTTTGGCATCACCAATGTGGCGGTGGTGGAAAAAGGCTGGCTGGGCGGCGGCAATACCGCTCGCAACACCACCATCGTGCGCTCCAACTATCTGTGGGACGAGGCCGCGGCGCTGTTTGAACACTCGATGAAGCTGTGGGAAGGCCTGTCGCAGGATCTCAACTACAACGTGATGTTTTCCCAGCGCGGCGTACTCAACCTGGGGCATACCCTCCAGGATATGCGCGACATCCGCCGCCGGGTGAACGCCAACCGCCTGAACGGCATCGACGGCGAGGTGCTGGACGCCCGCCAGGTGCAGGATTTGGTGCCGATGCTCGACTGTTCGAAAAACGCCCGCTACCCGGTGCTGGGCGCTTCCTGGCAGCCCCGCGGCGGCGTGGCGCGCCATGATGCGGTCGCCTGGGGCTTTGCCCGCGCGGCGGACGCCCTGGGGGTGGATATCCTGCAGCAGACCGAGGTCACCGGCTTTATGATGCGCGATGGCCAGGTCTACGGCGTGCACACCACCCGCGGCGATATCGAGGCCCGCACCGTCGGCTGCGTGGCGGCGGGCAACTCCGGGGTGCTGGCCGGCATGGCCGGGCTGAAGCTGCCGCTGGAGTCCCACCCGCTGCAGGCGCTGGTGTCCGAACCGCTGAAACCGGTGCTGGATACCGTGGTGATGTCAAACCATGTGCATGGCTACATCAGCCAGTCGGATAAGGGCGATCTGGTGATCGGCGCCGGTATCGACGGCTACAACGGCTACGGCCAGCGCGGCAGTTACTCCACCATAGAACATACGCTACAGGCGATCGTCGAGATGTTCCCGGCGTTCTCGCGGGTGCGCATGAACCGGCAATGGGGCGGCATCGTCGATACCACGCCGGACGCCAGCCCGATTCTGTCGGCCACTAAAGTCAAAGGGCTGTGGTTTAACTGCGGCTGGGGAACCGGCGGCTTTAAAGCCACGCCGGGTTCGGCCCACGTCTTCGCCGCCAGCCTGGCGGCAGGCAAGCCGCATCCGCTGGCGGCCCCGTTCTCAATCGATCGATTCAATACCGGCGCTTTAGTGGACGAACACGGCGCCGCCGGCGTTGCCCACTGACGAGGAGGAAGCAAGATGCTGCATATCTGGTGCCCCTGGTGTGGCGAACACCGGGAAGAAGAAGAGTTCCACGCCAAAGGTCAGGCGCATATCGTGCGCCCGGCGGATCCCGACGCCTGTAGCGACGAGGAGTGGGGAGAATACCTGTTTTTCCGCGATAACCCGCGCGGCGTTCACCGGGAACTCTGGGTGCATGCCGCGGGCTGCCGCAAATTCTTTAACATGGTGCGCAATACGGTGAGCTACGAAATTCTGGAAACCTACCGGATCGGCGAACAACCGAAAACCGGCACCGGGGCTGATGTGGTGCCCCTGCCGCGCCGTGAAGACAGCAAAACTGAAACCGTGACCCCTGATGAACGGATCCAGGCCGGAGGTGGCGTATGAAACAGGTGAATCGTCTGGCCGACGGCGGTCGTATCGACCGCAGCCGTCCGCTGAATTTTCGTTTTAACGGCCAGACCCTGCAGGGGTTTGCCGGCGATACCCTGGCCTCGGCGCTGCTGGCCAACGGCGTGGATATCGTCAACCGCAGCTTTAAGTACGGGCGCCCGCGCGGCATTGTCGCCGCCGGCGCCGAAGAACCCAATGCCGTGGTGCAATTGGGCAGTAGCGAAGCCAGCCAGGTGCCGAACGTGCGCGCCACCCAGCAGGCACTGTATGACGGACTGACGGCGAGCAGCACCAATGGCTGGCCCAGCACCGAGCGCGACCTGATGGGCGCCGTGGGTAAAATGCTCGGGCGTTTTATGCCGCCCGGCTTTTACTATAAGACCTTTATGAAGCCGGCCTCGATGTGGATGACCTGGGAGAAATATATCCGCAAGGGCGCCGGACTGGGGCGCAGCCCGATGGCGCGCGATCCGGATCGCTACGATCATCTTAACCAGCACTGCGATGTGCTGGTTATCGGCGCCGGCCCGGCCGGTCTGGCCGCGGCGCTGGCTGCCGGACGCAGCGGCGCACGGGTGATGGTGGCCGATGAGCAGGAAGAGATGGGCGGCTCGCTGCTCGACAGCCGTGAGCCGTTAAACGGCCGCGACGCCGCACACTGGGTGGCGGAAACCCTGAACGCGCTGGCGGCGCTGGATAATGTACAGCTGCTGCCGCGCACCACCGCCACCGGCCGTCACGACCACAATTTCGTCACCCTGCTGGAGCGACGCACCGACCACCTGAGCGAGACGGCGCCGGACCATCAGGCGCGTCTGCGCCTGCACCGGGTACGGGCCAAACGCATTGTGCTGGCCAGCGGCGCCCACGAGCGGCCGCTGGTCTACGCGGGCAACGATATCCCGGGCAACTTCGTCGCCGGCGCCCTCTCCACCTATATTCACCGCTACGGCGTGACGCCGGGCCAGCGTCTGGTGCTGTCGACCAGTAACGATCAGGCCTACTGCGCCGCGCTGGACTGGCTGGACAGCGGCCGGGAAGTCGTGGCGATCGTCGACGCCAGGGATAACCCGCAGGGCGAACTGGTGGCCCAAGCGCGCGCCAGGGGCATCCGCATTCTCAGCGGCAGCGCCGTGATCGAGTCCCAGGGCGGCTCCAGAGTCAGCCGCGTGCGGGTCGCCCGCATCGACCCTGCCGGTTTCCGGGTGGTGGACCGGGTGGACACCCTGACGTGCGACACCGTAGCCAGCTCGGGCGGCTTCAGCCCGGTGATTCACCTGGCCGTTCATACCGGCGCACGACCGTTCTGGCGCGACGACGTGCCGGGATTTGTCGCCCCCCAGGTGGACGGCATGATCGCCGCCGGCGCGGTAACCGGCGCGTTTACCACCGCTGAAGCCCTGCACGACGGTGCGGCGGCAGGACGGCAGGCCGCCGAAGAAACCGGCGGCGATCCGGTGGGGATTGCGCTGCCGGAAGTGGCGAACCGCAACGACGGCGCGGCGCTGGCGCTCTATCAGATACCGCACGACCAACCCACTTCGCGGGCGCCGAAACAGTTTGTCGATCTGCAAAATGACGTCACCGCCGCCGCCATCGAGCTGGCGATACGCGAAGGATTTGAGTCCATCGAACATATCAAGCGTTATACCGTGATGGGTTTCGGCACCGATCAGGGCAAGCTAGGCAATATCAACGGCATGGCCATCGCCGCCCGCTGCCTGGGGCGCGCCATCCCCGAGGTCGGCACCACCGTGTTCCGTCCCAACTACACCCCCGTCGCCTTTGGCGCCGTAACGGGTCGCCACTGCGCCGAGCTGTTCGAACCGGAACGTCATACCGCGCTGCATCAATGGCATCTGGATCGGGGCGCGGAGTTTGAAGACGTCGGCCAGTGGAAACGCCCGTGGTATTTCCCGCAGCGTGTCGACGGACGCAGCGAAACGCTGGAAGAAGCCGTGGCCAGGGAGTGCCGCGCCGTACGCAACAGCGTGGGGATCCTCGATGCGTCCACGCTCGGCAAGATCGATATTCAGGGGCCGGATGCCCGCACCTTCCTGGAGCGCATCTACACCAACAAGTGGGCGAAGCTGGGCTTCGGTCGGGTACGCTACGGCCTGATGTGCAAGGACGACGGCATGGTGATGGATGACGGCACCACCAGTTGCCTGGGGGCTAACCACTTCCTGATGACCACCAGCACCGGCGGCGCGGCGGCGGTGCTGGAGTGGCTGGAGCTGTGGCATCAGACCGAATGGCCGGATCTGCAGGTGTTTTTCACCTCGGTGACCGACCACTGGGCCACTCTCTCCCTGTCCGGGCCGGAATCACGCCGCCTGCTGCAGGAGGTCTGTGATATCGACCTGTCGCGTGAAGCCTTTAAGTTTATGGACTGGCGCGCCGGCACGGTGGCCGGCGTCCCGGCGCGGGTGTTCCGCATCTCGTTTACCGGCGAGCTCGCCTATGAGGTTAACGTGCAGGCCAACTACGCGCGCCACGTCTGGGAAGCGCTGTTCGAGCACGAAGAAAAGTATGGCCTGACGCCTTACGGCACCGAAACGATGCACGTTCTGCGCGCCGAGAAAGGCTTTATTATCGCCGGCCAGGACACCGACGGCTCCATGACGCCGGAGGATCTCGGTATGCAGTGGTGCGTCGGCTATGACAAAAGCTTCTCCTGGGTGGGCAAACGGGCGTTGACGCGCGCGGATACTCGGCGCACCGACCGCAAGCAACTGGTCGGCCTGCGCCCCAAAAATCCGAAGGTGGTACTGGAAGAAGGTGCGCAAATTGTACTGGATCCCCACCATCCGATCCCGATGCCGATGGTAGGCCACGTCACCTCCAGTTACTACAGTCCGACCCTGGACAGCGGCTTCGCGCTGGCGGTGGTAAAAGACGGCCACCAGAAAATGGGCCATACCGTCTGGCTGCCGATGGTCGACGGCCAGGTCCATGAGGCCGAAATTGTCAGCCCGATCTTCGTCGATCCCAAAGGAGAGCGCCAAAATGTCTGATGCCGTAAAGATAAGCACCTTTAACAGCCACCCCGAGGCGCAGGTGACGCGCGAGTCGCCACTGGCGCTGTCTTACCGCAACACGGGCCGCCCGGAGGCCGACGAGCGCAGCGGCGTGACGCTGCGGGAACGTCCGTTCTGCGGGCATCTGATTTTGCGCGGCGGCGCTATCGTCCTCGATCAGGCGCTGCGCGACGTGCTGGGGATTGGGCTACCGGGCCAGCCGCTGGGACTGGTCAGTGAAAACAGCGGCGAGATCAGCACCCAGTGGCTGTCGCCGGACGAATGGTTGCTGATCGTGCCGGAAGGCAGCGAGTTCGACGTGGAAAAACGACTGCGGGCGGCGCTGGGTGATGCCCACTACGCCATCACCAACGTCAGCGGCGGCCAGACACTGCTGGAACTGCGGGGGGAAAAAGTTCGCGAGCTGCTGATGAAATCGGTGGTCTACGACGTGCACCCGGACAATTTCCCTGCGGGCAAGGCGGTGACCACCGTCTTCGCCAAAACCACCGCGGTACTGCGCCGTCCCGACGACGCCTGCTGGGAGCTGGTGGTCAGGCGCAGCTTTGCGGATTACCTCTGGCGCTGGCTGCTGGATGCCGGGGAAGAGTACGGCATTGGCGTCATCCCCTGACGGAGAACAGAACATGAGTCGTAATAATGACTGTTGGATCATGACCGCCCAGTGTCCGGGCAGGCTCGGCACGGTGGATGCCGTGACCGGTTTTCTGCGGGAGAGCGGCTGCTACATTACCGAGCAAAACTCGTTCGACGACCGCGAGTCCGGGCGTTTCTTTATCCGCACCGAGTTTCGGCCGCCGTCCGGTTTTGACAGCCAGGCCTTCGAGGCGCGCTTCGGGGAGCGCGCGGCGAATTTCGAGATGACCTTCGGGCTGACCGCCCCCGGGCATCGGGTGCCGGTGGTGATTATGGTCTCGCGTACCGATCACTGCCTGAACGACCTGCTGTACCGCTACCGCACCGGCCAGCTGCCGGTGGAGGTCTGCGCCGTGATCTCCAACCACCGCGATCTGGAGCCGCTGGTGGCATGGCACGGCCTGCCCTACCATCACCTGCCGGTCACCGCCGACACCCGGCCGCAGCAGGAAGCGCAAGTGTGGCAAATCATTGAAGAGACCGGCGCCGAGCTGGTGATTCTGGCGCGCTATATGCAGGTGCTGTCGGACGACATGTGCCGCCGGCTGACGGGCAAGGCGATCAATATTCACCATTCACTGCTGCCGGGTTTTAAGGGCGCCAAGCCCTACCACCAGGCCTGGGCCAAAGGGGTCAAGCTGGTGGGCGCCACGGCGCACTACATCAACGAGGAGCTGGATGAAGGGCCGATCATCGCCCAGAGCGTGGAGCCGGTGACCCATACCGACTACCCGGAAGATCTGATTGAAAAAGGACGCGATATCGAACGCGTGACCCTGGCGCGCGCCGTCAGCTGGCACGTGGAGCGGCGGGTATTTCTCTATGAGAACCGCACGGTGGTGTTCCCGCGCTGAACCTACACAGGGCGGCCCCGGTGGGGCCGCTTCGCTTTCAGGCCGCAGCGGCGCAACGAAACTGACAACGTTCTTCAATTACCGGGCCCCCGCAAAGTCATCTGCACAATCTAAGTTACCAGTCTTACCCTTTGTTTTGCTGACCTAATAACGTGTCAAGATTTGTGTAAGCTTTTCGACTACCTCATCCCGATTCTGCTGAATGAAAAAGTGCCCGCCGTCAAACAGCTGCACCTCCACCGGTTCGGTAGACAACGCCTGCCACTGCGGCAGTTCTGCTATCGGCACATCGCGATCCTGCCTCCCGCCCAACACCGTAACGGGCAGCGGCAACGGCGTTACCGTAGCAAGGTGATAATCTTCCACCAAGCGAAAATCGGCTCGTAAGGCAGGCAGAACCAGCGCCATCAACTCTTGATGCGCTAGTACTTCCGGCGGCGTCCCGCCATAGTCTTGCAGGCGCTGGATGAATACCGCATCGGATAGCGACGACATTGGCGCGACGTCGCGCGCCAGTTGCAGCGGTCGGCAGCCTGAGGCAACAAAATGCCAGGGCAGGCGCTGGCCGTGCGCTTTGAGCGCCAGCATTAATTCCACGCCCAGGCGGCACCCGAGACTATGCCCAAACAGCAGCCAGGGCTTATCTTGCGGCACATGCTGACGCAGAGCCTCAACCAGCACGTCCATGCGCTGAAAAGGTGCTTCGCGCAAGCGCGAGCCGCGCCCCGGCAGCTGGGCGGCACAGAGTTCGACCCACGGCGGCAACCCGTTGGCGAAAGGTTGATAATGGCTGGCACTGCCCCCGGCAAACGGCAGGCAGATGACGCGAAAATCGGCCGCCGGATGCGGCCGTAATATCTGAAACCAGGGTGACATCCTTCCTCCCGTTAACGCCGGCGACGACGCTGCAACGCCTCACGGCGCTTACTGATACGCGCATCGGCCTCCGCCATCAGATCCTGCTGTGGCGCCTGTTCATCAAGCCACGCCGCGAAGGCTGCAATCGTGGGATACTGAAACAGGGCAACCACCGGAATATCGCGCTGTAACGCGGCTTGCAGCTGATTTTTGACCTGCAACAACAGTAGCGAGTGGCCGCCAATATCAAAGAAATTATCGCTCACACCGGGCTCTTCGGACCGCAGTACCCGGGCCCACACCGCCGCAACCTGTCGCTCCAACTCACTGGAAGGTGCAATATAGCCCTGTTTGCGTACGGCCAGCATCGCCGCATGCGGATCCGGCAACCTACGGCGGTCCAGCTTACCGTTTGGTGTCATCGGCAACCTGTCGATGGCAATCCACGCCGCTGGCTGCATATAGCTCGGTAAACGCGCCTGTAAGTGTTGCCGCAGCACCTCGGCTTCCGGCACCGGATGGGAGGCAACGTAATAGGCGGCGATACGTTTCTCATCCTGCGCATCGCTGAATATGGTAATTGCCACGTCCTGAATCATCGGATGACTCAGCAATGCCGCGCCAATCTCCCCCGGTTCTACGCGCATACCGCGAATTTTCACCTGATCGTCACGACGCCCCGTCAGACATACCACGCCATCGTGGCGAACCCGCCCAACGTCGCCGGTAAAATAAAACAGGTCTTCCGGTTGACCCGTAAACGGGTTGCAGATAAACGCAGGCGCCTGCCGTCCACCGTGTAAATAGCCCAGCGATGGAAAGCGGGTGCGGATAACGATCTCACCAGGTTCACCAATTCCGCACTGTTGATGCTGCGCATTCAGCACCAACGCCTGGCTGTCGCTCATTGCCTGACCGACCGGCAACGCCTGCGGCAAACGCGCAGCCGCCGGCGGTACGCGATAGAAACATTTCGCCAGCGTGGTTTCCGTCGGGCCATACAGGTTAACGATCTCCGCCTCCGTATTAACCAGACCGCGCCATTGGCGCACCAGGCTTGCCGGCAGCAGCTCCCCGGCAAAAAACAGCCGCCGCAGATCCGGCAGAGGTACCACCTGATCCGCAGACAAAAGCCAGGATTTCACAATGGTTGGTACGGTGTGAAAACTGGTGATGCGCTGTTGCCTGAACCACGGGAACAATGCCCCTGCGGACAGATCCTCCTCAACCGGCGGTAAGCAGAGCGTAGCGCCACTGATAAGCGGCGTCAGGATATCACGCAGCACCACGTCGAAACTCAGCGAGGTCAATTGCGCGCAACGATCCTCTGGCCCGATGGCAAACGTATCCCGCTGCCACCGTAAGAAATGGGCCAGCGCCTGCTGCTGACCGATAATGCCTTTCGGCGTGCCGGTAGTACCGGAGGTGAAAAACAGGTAGCACGCAGCCTGCGGATCAACCGTCGATGCAATCACCTCTGCCTGTCGCACTGCCCAGGCATCCAGGCAGGTCACCTGACGCCAGCGCGGATCGTCACAAAGCTCAGCGTCAACCTCATCCGACATCGCCACAAATAGCAACCGCCGCGCTTGAGCCTCGTCAAGCATCGCCTGACGGCGCGCCAGCGACAGGTTTTTATCCAGTAGCAGCATCACACCACCTGCCTGCATCACCGCTAACATCGCCGCAATCAGACCAAAACTGCGCGCCCCGTGAATAGCAATGACCTCACCAGGCTGTATGCCCGCGGCGCGCAGCTGCGCAGTATAATAGGCAGCGGTTTCCGCCAGCGCCTGGTAATGCCACTGACGCCCGTTTTGCTCAACCGCGGTCAGTGTCGCAAAGCGCTGCGCACTGTCGACAAACAGCGCCGGCACGCTGGCGATCTCAGAGGAGGAAAGCGGAGCGAGCGGGTCTGGCAACACCTGTCTGGCGGCGGCGGTCAGCAACGAGTATTGTTGCAGCGGTTGTGACACGTCATCGGCAATTTGTTTCAGCAGCCCAATAAACTGCTCCGCCAGCGCCTGTATCTGCCCATACCCATAGCGTGCCTGCGGCCAGACCCACTCAAGCGCCAGTTCACCTTCACGCTCCTGTACATACAAGGTCAGGGAAAACTTCGCCTGCGGTTGCGTCAGCCTGCATTCACGGACCACCACGCCATCAAGTTGCTTATCGCCCTGCGGGGCGTTGAGCATATTGAGCATGACGTCAAAGATCGGGTTCTGATTCAGGCGCCGTTCCGGGCGCAGCAACTCGGTCAAACGCTCAAACGGCATTTCCTGATGCTCCCAGGCATCAAGGCAAACCTGCCGCACCTGCGCCAGCAGCGTGCTGAAAGCAGGATTGCCCGCCAGATCCAGGCGCAGAGGTAACGGATTAATAAAGCAGCCCAATAGCGGTTCAGTTTCCGGCTGCGTGCGTCCGGCTACCGGTGCGCCGATAATCAGATCTTCTTGCGTCGTCACGCGGTTAAGCAGTAAGCCAAAGGCGCTCAACAGCAGCATAAACAGGCTGACATTATGCTGCTGGCAGAGATGATGCAAACGATCCAGCGTCGCGGTATCCAGCGTTATAAGCAGACTATCGCCCTGCGTCCCCACGCTTTCGTCCTCAGGGAAATCGGCAGGCAGTTGCAGCAATGGCAAGTCGCCATGCAGCTGCTGTAACCAGTATTGTTCCAACTGTCGCATGCGTTCGCCGCTTAGCCGTTCACGCTGCCAGGCCGCATAATCACTGTAATCTATTCTCAACGCGGGTAACGTCACCGGCCTGGCGAACTGCACCTTGTCGTAATGCTGTACCAGTTCATCAATCATCACCCCAACTGACCAGCCGTCAGCAACAATGTGATGCAAGGTTAGCAGCAGTAAAAAATGACGATCCTCGCAGCGCAACAGGGTGACACGCAGTAACTCATCTTCTGCCAGATGGAAAGGACGCTGTGCGGCCTCCTCTGCCAGTAGCTGAATACGTGACTGGCGATCGACGGCAGTCAGCGATCGTAGGTCATGATAGTCGACAGGCTGCGGCGTGAACGGATTGACGGTCAGCGCGCCATCCTTATCCGCGAATTGGCTACGTAGTACCGCATGACGCGCACGCAGCTGGTCAAACGCCTGCTGCAATGCCGTGATGTTGAGTTCCCCTTCCAGTCGCAACGCGCTGAACAAGTTATACGCGCTGCTGTCCGGCATCAGCTGCTGCATAAACCAGATTTTCTGTTGCGCAAATGAGAGCACCCGCGCGGCGTTTTCCGGCTGAGGCGGGATAGTCAATGCCGACGCGTGAAGCGACGCACGCTCTCCAAGCACGGCGGCCAGCGCCGCCACGGTAGGGAATTCAAACAGCGTATGCAACGTCAGGTCTGGGGAAAAGCGGCGACGCAGGCGCGCTAATACCTGCGTTGCCGACAGCGAATGCCCGCCCAGGGCAAAGAAATTGTCATCGACGCCGACCTGACCGATGCCCAACACCTCGGCAAAGATCGCCGCGATATCCGCTTCCACCGGCGTGCGGGGAGATATCGTGGTTTCGGACGCTGCTGTCGCGACCGGCAGCGCCAGCAGCGCTTTTTTGTCAATTTTCCCATTCGGCGTTAACAGCATCGCGGGCAGTAACAGGATATGCGCAGGCACCATCCAGCCGGGTAGCGATGCCAGCAGATACTGACGCAACTGTGCGGATGTCAGCGCCGGGTCGCTCGCCACCACGAAGGCCGCCAGCGAAGGCGTTTCACCTTCCCGTGCCAGTACCGTCGCGGCGGCAACCTGTTCGTGTTGCAGCAGATACTGGCTGATTTCCCCCAGTTCGATACGGAAACCACGAATTTTAATCTGGTCGTCGAGCCTGCCAAGATAGGCGATCCGGCCATCAGCCTGCCATTGCGCCAAATCCCCCGTGCGGTAGAGGCGCGCCTGCGGATCATCACTGAACGGGTCGACAATAAATTTTTCAGCGGTTAATTCAGGCCGCCCCAGATAGCCCAGCCCCACGCCTTCGCCGCCAATCCACAACTCACCCGGGGTGCCCGCCGGGCAGAGTGAAAGGAGGCTATTGAGGACATAAAGTTGGGTGTTGCTGATGGGGCTTCCAATCGGCGGATTCTCTTCATCGCAGGCCACGCGATGCCACGACACCACATCGGTACATTCGGTAGGACCATAGGAGTTAATCAGCACGCAGTCGCTGTACTGTAACCAGGGTCGCAGAGTATGCATCGCGATGCTTTCACCACCGAGCCACAGCTGTTGCAGGCTGGAAAGCTGCGGCCACAGGGCACGATCCGCCACCAGCGGATAGAAGGCGCTTGGCGCACAGTTGATACGCGTCACCTGATGCTGCGCAATTTCCCGTGCGATCCTATCGGCGTCGTACTGCGCGACGGTAGAGAACACCACGCTCCCGCCTTGTAACAGCGGTGACCAGAGGTTCTTCTGCGTCAGGTCAAAAGAGAGAGAACTGATGATCAAGGGACGGTCAACCTCCCCGCTCCGTAGCTCGCCAATATACCAGTGCAGCAAGTTATTTACGCCATGATGCGTGACCTGCGCCGCTTTCGGGCGCCCGGTCGAGCCGGAGGTATAAATCACATAGAGCAGATGTTCTTTTGCCGGCATGGCAGCAACCACAGGAGGCGTGTGCGGATACTCACTTAATCTCTGACGCAACAGGGGATCGTCGATCGTCAGTGTTTGTACCTCTGAAGGTAAGCTGTCACGTACCCCCTCCTCGACCGCGCTGTGGGTCAGCAGCCAGTCAACGCCGCTGTCTTCCAGCATAAAGCATATCCGCTCCGCCGGATAAGCCGGATCAATCGGCACATAGGCCGCACCGGCCAGCACAATCGCCAACAGGCCAATCATCACCTCGCCGCAACGCGGCATGGCCAGCCCCACCAGGCTATTAGGCCCCACACCCTGGGCTTGCAGGGCGTGAGCTAACCGGCTCGCCTGTTCGCACAGCTCTTGATAACTCAGCTGCTTATCGTTCCACTGCACGGCAACGCGCTGCGGCGTTAATGCCGCCTGACTCAGGATTTTCTGCGGCAGCAGCGGCGCCTCCGGCCAGCGGTGAGGCGCAGGGTTAGCGCGCAGCAGCAGTTGCTGCTCTCCGGCATCCATCATCGGCAGCGCACCTATCGCCGCATCGGGCTGACGCAGCAGACTGTTAACCAGTTCGGTGAACCGCCGCGCCAGTTGGGCAATATAATCAGCATCAAACAGTGCCGCGTTGTAGTCAAACTGGCAGTGCAGTTCCCCCTGTTGTTCCACCACATTCAGTAACAGCTCAAAACGCGCCGGCGTCACCGGATGCGGCAGCCGGGTAAACTGACACGCCCCCACCGGCGCAGGTTGCAGCAGATCGTCATCCATGCTGAACATGATTTGGAATAACGGCGCGTGGCGGGTGCTGCGCTCGGGATTTAACGCGTCAACCAGTTGTTCAAACGGCACGTCCTGACGCATTTGCGCATCAATGTTGACCGCTTTCACCCGGCGCAAAAAGTGGCGGAATTCGAGTTCAGGCTCGCACGCCACGCGCAGCACCAGGCTGTTAACAAAAAAGCCGACCAGCGGCGCCAGTGACGCATGGGAACGGTTCGCCACCGGCACGCCAATAACGACGTCCTGGCTACTGCCGTGACGGGCCAGCAACAGGGAGAAGGCAGCGTGCAGCAGCATAAACAGCGTGGCATTTTCCTCCGCCGCCAGCTGGCGCAATGCCTCCGTAGTCTGCGCCGTCAGCGAGAAGCGATGACGCTCACCGTTGCTGCTCTGCTGTAACGGACGCGGATGGCTGAGCGGCAGACTGTGCACTAACGGCAATCCCGCTAACTGTTGTTGCCACCAGAGCAGCTGGGTCTGATAAGCAGGACGCTGCACCCATTCTCGCTGCCAGTGCGCGTAATCGGCATAATTCACCGGCAGTGCAGGCAGTGACGGCGCGTCTCCGTTTAGTAACGCCTGATACAGCGTACGGAACTCCTCAATTAACACCCCCATCGACCAGCCATCCGCCGCGATATGGTGCACCGTCACCAGCAGCGCGCCCTCACTGACACCGGTACGTAAAAACGCGGCGCGCAATAACACATCTGTTGATAAGTCAAATGTCTGCTGCGCATCGCGTACCGCCGCCGCCTGCATGGCCTGCTGCCGTTCGCCCGCGGTGAGCAGGCTAAGATCAACCTGATCGAGCTGGAAGTTAAACGCCGGGCGAATCACCTGTAGTACCTCGTCCTCCTCTTCGGTAAACACCGTTCGCAGCGGTTCATGACGGGCGATCAACAGTCGGAAGGCGCGCTCCGCCAGCGTCGGTTGAAACTCGCCGTCAACGCGTAATAGCGCGGATATATTATACAGGCTACCGTCAGCCATTAGCCGGTCGAGCAGCCACAGACGCTGCTGGGCAAAGGAGAGCGGCAGACGGATCGCTGCCGCCGAGGCATCGCGCGGCTGCGGCAGCACGGGCGGCAGCAGTTCGCCCCCGCGCTTGCTGGCAATCCGTACCGCCTGTTCGGCCAATGTCGGCGTCTCAAACAGATCGCGGATGGTGAGTTCCACCTGCATACGATCGCGAATTTCAGCCAGCAGGCGCACGGCTAACAGCGAATGCCCCCCCAGAGCAAAAAAGCTGTCGTTCGCGCTGATTGCTGTCGCCTCGATGGGCAGCAGCACGGCCCAAATTGCGGCCAAAGCTGATTCATCGCCCTCCTGCGGAGCAATAAAATGTTCGGCATCACGGGTGAAACGCGGCTCCGGCAGCGCCTTGCGATTAATTTTTCCGTTGGCGGAAAGCGGCATCACTTCCAGCGCGATCAGCAGTGCGGGCACCATATAGTCCGGCAGCTGCCGATGCAGTGCCGCACGCATTTCTACCTCCCGATCCGCTGACGACGCGATATCGGGTTTGAGGCTGTAGTAGCCCAGCAGGCGCTGCTCGCCGTGCGCGTCGGTACGCGCTACCACCACTGCCGCACTGACAAACGGCAGGGAGATCATCTGCTGTTCTATTTCCCCCAGTTCAATGCGCAGACCGCGAATTTTCACCTGATCATCAATACGCCCAAGGTATTCAATATTGCCATCCGGCTGATAGCGCACCAGATCGCCCGTGCGGTACAACATCCCGTCCGGTTGTGCGCAAAACGGATCGGGCAGGAAACGCTCGGCGCTGAGCTCGGGGCGATTCAGATACCCACGGGCAATCCCGACTCCTCCCAGGCAGAGCTCTCCCGCCAGCCCAGCCGGCAGCAGCTGCATACGGCGGTTGACCACATAGCAGGCGGTGTTATCAATCGGTTTACCAATGGGGATGGTGCGATACCGCTCGCCAGCGTCGCCGCGCCACCAGGTAACGTCAATCGAGGCTTCCGTCGGGCCATACAGGTTCCACAGCGCAACCTGTGGCAGACAGGCCAGCGTATCCTGCCAGGTTTCAACCGGCAGCGCCTCACCGCTACAGACAATGGTTTTCAAGCCAGGCAGGGAGTGTGGTGGCGTACTATCGATAAACAGCCGCAGCATGGAGGGAACGAAATGCACCAGTGTGACCCGCCGCTGTGTGATGACCTGATGCAGATAGTCCGGATCTTTATGTCCGCCAGGTCGAGCAAATACCAATCGCGCACCCACCAGCACGGCCCACAGCAGTTCCCACACGGAGACATCAAAGCCAAACGGCGTTTTCTGTAGCAGTGTATCTTCGGCAGTCAGCCCAAACGCCGACTGCATCCAGGCAAGGCGATTGACGACGCCTCGATGCTCCAGCATCACCCCTTTGGGATTGCCCGTTGAGCCAGAGGTATAAATGACATAGGCCAGATGACGCGAGGTTAGCCCCAAAGCCGCCATCGACATCGCCGTGGTGGGCTGTTGGCGCAGCGCGTTCAGGGTGTCGGCGTCATCGAGCATAATCACCTGCGCGGGTTGTTCCGCCAACAGTGAACATAAGCGCGGAGCCAGTGACCGGGTGGTTAACACCACGTCAGACTGCGCGTCTGTCAGCATATACGCCAATCGGGCATCGGGATATTCACTGTCGAGCGGCAGCCATGCACCGCCTGCCTTCAGCGTACCGAGGATCCCGACAAGCATGTCGCAGGAACGCTCAATAAACATGCCCACCCGCCTATCAGGCCCGACGCCCTGTTGGCGCAAGTAGTGCGCCAGTTGGCTGGCCCGCTGGTCAAGCTGCTGATAGCTCAGTTGCTGCGCCTCATCCTCAACGGCAATCGCCTGCGGTGTACGGGCCGCCTGCTGTTCAAACAGCACATGCAGCGTTTGCCGATCGTCAAAAGGTTGTTCGGTTGCATTCCAGCGCCGCAACTGTGCGAGATCGGCGTCACCGACCAGCCGTAACGACTCCAGTGCGGTAATGCCCGCCAGCAACTGTTGGTGTACGCGAATCAGACAATCGATAAACTGCTGCGCGGCGGCAACGCCCTGAGGGTGCGAGCATTTGGCATACAGTTTGCCGTCGTGGCGGTAATAGAGATAAAACTGTACGGCCCCGCCATCCTCACTGGTCCAGCTGTTGACCAGTTCCAGCCGACTGTGTTGGTGAAGCGTGCGCGAATAGTCATGGAAGTTATAAATAAAGCGCAGGCCGTTGCTGGCCAGCCCCTGATGACGCGCCGTAAGCTGGGTTAAGGATTCAAACCCCTTGCGCTGACGCTGAAATTCCCGCCCCTGCTGCAGCAGGCTGGCAAAATCCTGCGCCGTGTTGAAAGACAACACAAACGGCACCAGGCTGGAAAAGTTGCCGAATAACCGGGCCGAGGCCGTGCTGCGATGGTTGACAATCTCCTGCAGTGCGATGCCGTCGTCATAGCCATAAAGCTGCCCTGCAACCCAGGCGAACAGCGATTTAAAATAAAAAGGCAGGGTAATGCGCGAGGCGCGGCAAAATGCCTCCAGCCCCTCGTGGGGAACAGGCGCATCAATCAGCGTGGTGGCTTCCTGTGGATGGCGCTTGCCGCTATCTTCACCGGTTTGCGTCAGCAATGCCGCATGTTGCTGCCAAAACGCCCGCGTTTCCTCACGATCAAAACGCTGGCGCAGGCTTTCGGTAAGCGAAACAAAGGACCGTTGCCCAGCCGCAATATCCTGCGCGTCAGCGCACAACGCCTGTGAGAACAGCACAATGGCCGCGCCATCGAACACCAGGTGATGGCTGCCCACCACCAGATGCTGCTCGCCATTATCCAGCGTTAACAGCAGCACGCGGACCAGCTGTTGGCTAAAATCCCATGGGTCACGAATCCAGCGCTGCGCGGTGTCCGGCAACTGTGCCAGAGTACATTGCTGCCGGTGAAAAAATATGGCCCGTTTCAGCGTGACGCCCAAGGCCGTATTCAGTGCGCTGACCTGCGGTGCCAACGCCGCCTCCAGCGAAAAAAGGCGGGATTCGAGCGTCATCAGACTACGATTATCCGCCACTTTCCAGTGGGCACCGATACCGTAATGCTGCTCGCTGCCCACGCTAATATCCAGCCAAATATCGGTCTGTACCGGGCTGAGTTGTTCCAGTTGTTCCATGCTCACCTGCCACAAGTAAAAGAGTTAATCAGCTGCGCTTACGGCAGCTCACGCCCGGATAACGATTCGTCAATTTCGCTGGGTTTGCCGACATATTTCATCGCTAGCCAGCAGGCAATCAGCGCACACAGCAAGCCACACGCCCAGGTGAGACTTCCGCCCCACGCCTGATACACGCCGCCGAATACCATCGGTCCGACGGTACTGGCCACCAGCACGGTGGTCGACACCATGCCGAGCACCGCCCCCACATCAAAAAACGCCATTTTGCTGATAGTGGAAGGCACCACGATATTCACCACCGCCGAGCTCAGCCCCAACCCGACGCAGCAGAGGAACAACGCCATTCCGCTCGGTGCGACAATCAGCATCACAAAGCCCGGCACCACCACCAGGCAGGCAAGAAACAGGGAGAGATTACTGGTGAGCCAGTGGGCGCGGTTAGTGGCAATCGCCACTTGAATGAAAAATAGCGACAGGCCGAAGACGGCGACCAGCGCAGACAGCTCGGTGGTGCTCCAGCCCACCGCATGGACGGCCCACAGCGGCGCGATGGTCATCAGCAGCGAGAAGCAGACCGCAATTAGCGCTTTAATCAACGCAAAATCGCGGATGTTGGCATTGGCGAAAAACAGTTTCAGCACATTACGATAGGGATTTTTGGCACGGGCCGCAGCCAGATTGGTGGTGAGCTGACCGCGCAGCGTCCAGGCAATCACCAGCGGCACCAGGCTCGACATACAGGCAGAGAACACCAGCAGTTCATGCAGACCCTGCATAATGTGAAAATGCCCCAACAGCCCGGCGACGCCCGGGCCGAGGATCAATCCGGCGGTCGATCCCAGCCGCAGCCGGGCGATCCCGGCGCTACGCTCTTGGTTGTTGGTCAGTTGAGAGATGATCGACTCGAGGATAACCAGATTAGTGCTCATAAAACCGATCACCGCGCGCAGCACAAACAGCATCAGCAACGATGAGGTAAATGCCAGTCCCCAGTAGCACAGCGCAATGGTGACCAGCGAGATCAACAGCAGCACGCCGCGCGGCATATGATCCGAGATACGCCCGAGGATCGGCGAGCCGAGCGCTCCGCAGATAAATTGAATCGACACCAGCGCCGAAATAGTGACGGCATTGGCCCCCATGCCGATCGCCAGCAGCGGGATTACCGGCAGCAATATCCCCACCGCCACCGAATCCAGCATGCTGGCGGTCATGATGCCAATAAAAATCGCTTTGTTGCTTGCTCTCATCGTGTGCCCACCTGTCCAGACTCTTCAATAGGTTGATGATCGTGCGCGCCGCTGAACACATCCAGCGGTACTCCCTGACGCAGATCAATACGTTGTGCGTTACGCTCAGCGACATAGCCGAGGCAACAGGATAAATAGGTCACGCCCGCCAGCGGCCGGACGCGATTGCGATGCTGATGACCGTAAATATGTCGTGTGGCCCCCGCGCGGCGAATCTGCCAATCGAGCAACGCCGTGCCCGCAACCCGACTGAAGTTAAATCCGCTGCCGCCAGTGACGCGCGCCAGCGTCTCGTCGGTCAGCGATGAGAGCATCAGTTCACGGCGGGGCAGAAAGTGGCTAAAGGTGATGACCTCCCCAGCGGGGCAGGCAGCCAGATGCGGCTCATTAAGGCGTAAGAAATAGCGCGCCGGAGTGATGCCAAGGGTGTCAGGCCAGCGAATCAGGTAATTGTCGCACCAGTGGCTGGCATGTTGCTCCTGCGCACTGGGTACATACAGGCTGTCTTCACCCTCTTCCGGCCGCGTATACCAGGAAAATAGCGGCAGTATGGTCACAGTGCGCTCCGGAAGATCCAACGTCTGCGGTTGCGTACGTACGCCCAATTTCTGACACAGCGCCAGCAACCGATGAAATTTTGCCAGCGAATCCCCCGTCTCATGACGCATCAGCCACAGGTCGTGATTGCCAGGCACAAAGAATACCTGCGCAAAACGCTGTCGCAGCATGCTCAACGCATCAGCAAAGCGCGTCGCATCGTGGGAAACGTCCCCCGCCAGCAGCAGCACATCTTCGCGATAGTCATTACGCGAAAGCTGCGCCAGCCAGGCGAGATTTTCCGGCTGATCGACATGAATATCGGAGAGCGCCAGGATCCGCATAGCGCTTATCCGTTTACCGCTTGACGGGCAAACTGCGCTTTCAGCGCCGCCAACGGCTGCAACCCCGCCAGTACCGTTTCCGCACTGAGGCCAAAATCCACCAGACAGGCGATTTCATTGGCGCCGGCTTCTTGTAGCTTCTCCACCATCCGCGCGCACTTCTCAGGCGATCCCATTAACGAAGTCTGATTGAAGTGTTTTTCAAAGGCATAGGTCAGCAAGGCTTCACGATCGTTGTCGATGGCATGGCGCACCGTTTGCTGACGATCCTTGTAGGGATTAAGGGTATCATTCTGATTGATATAGCCATTGAGGAAGCCGCGCAGCGGCTCACGCACCTGTTTTTTCACCGCGTCATCCTGCTCGCCAACGAAAGTGTGAACCATCACCGACACAATGCCGCTCTCCGGCGAGTAACCGTGCTGCGCCCGCGCATCGCGATACGCAGTAATGTTGGTTTTCAACTCGGCCAGCGTATGATTGGTCAGCGAGCAGAGTACGTGCATACCCAGCTCACCCGCTTTTAGCCAGGTATCCGGGTTACCGGACGAGGTAAGAAACATCGGCAGTTCTTTCTGGATCGGACGCGGCAGAATTTTAACCTCAACCGTATTGCCCGCAATGTCCCGCCGCTGTACCGGCTCACCGCGCCACAGTTGGCGAATCAACGCGATGTTGTCCAGCATGGTGGCTCGGCGATCTTCATATCCTTCTGGATTAATTAAGAAATCTGCCGGATGCCAACCGGTGGCACAGGAGATAGCCGCGCGGCCCTGCGACAGGTTATCCACCAGCGACCACTCTTCTGCGACCCGCAGTGGGTTATGCAGCGGCAGCACCACGCTGCCCGCACGCAGCTGAATATTTTTGGTGATCATCGCCAGCGCGGCGTTGAGCACCGAAGGATTGGGAAACAGCCCGCCCACAGGCTGAAAATGACGCTCTGGGGTGATCACCGCACTGAATCCGTGGCTGTCTGCAAAACGGGTGCATTCCAGCAATAAATCATATTTATGTTCACTGTCGGTGCCGCCATCCCCCGAAAAGAAAATCAGCGAGAAATCCATGCCGTGATTGTTGGCGGCGGGAGCCGTCTCCGCCGGGACGTCGGCGCCGCGCTGTGCCTTGATCTTCTCCAGCAACTGTGCACGCTGTGCCGGGGTCAGTCTGCTTAATTTATCCTGAATATCGCTCATCATGCGTTCTCATCGGTTAGCGGGGTGTCCGAGACGGACGTTGCCAGCGCTTTCTGACGCTGTTGTTGGCGTTCATAGCGCTTCTTCAAGACGCGCGCGTCGTTGGTGCGAAACAGGTAATCCCATAGCGTGATATAGAATGAGAAATTGCATTTCACATTGCGGTGATGACAGAGATGAAACTTGCCGATAGGAATAAAGCGCGTGATGTTGCCGGTAATGTTCGGATTGTGATCCAGTACATTGCGTGAGAGAAACACCTCATAGACGTAGTGAAACGCCAGCAGAATACCGCCGTAAACCGGATCAAAAATCGTTAGGATAATCAGCGGAATGGTAAAAGTGATGTACACATCCATTGAGGAGCGCCATTCACCAAACCAGAAGAAATAGTCGTGCCACGGCGGCAAGTTACTGTCGCCATAGTTGTAGGCATGGTGTTTGAGATGGAAATAGCGAATAAAGTTGTACTTAAAATTGGTGTGCGCAATAACGTGCATGGTGTAGGACCATAAGGTCCACAGCAGAAAATAGCCCACCAGCTTGAGGACAAAAATCATAACCCTCTCCTGACTAACCGTGAATGATGCGCGGCAGCAGCGCCGCGCGGGTTTACGAACGCTGACGCAGCACGTCCCCAACCTGCGGGTGATGCACTATGCCAAAGTGATCGGCATCGACGTGATGCAGATCGACCTGTTCCACCAACTGCTCCCACACGCCCAATGCTTCATGGGAATCCCGTGCGCGGAACAGCACTATGCGGTCCAGCGCCAGCTTGGTGTCAGGCTGCGGCTGATAGCGTTTGAAGGCGTGAACCGTGTGGGTATACACATCCAGCAGGCGCTGAATTTCCGCATCGCTGGTACCCGCCGGCACCAGGCCGTACGCGCGCAGTTGCTGGCAAATATCCTCGTGGCGATAGCTTTTGCCCTGCCACGCCAGCAGTGTCTCTTCATCAATCTGCCGCCCAGGCACCGCGGCCAGTTGCAGCACAAAGTTGAACAGCACGATTTCATCGCTGGAAACACGGCTTTTGGTGAGATAGGTGTCAATCATCGACAGCTCCTGCACCTCCTCCCCGGCCTCCTGCAACAGCCGCGCGATTTCATAGGCAATAAATCCGCCCATTGACCAGCCGCCCAGCCGATAAGGGCCGTGCGGTTGAACCTGACGAATTTCATTGAGATAGAAAGTCGCCATGCTTTCAACGGTGTCATAAGGTGAATCGGGGTCGATGAGCGCGTGGGATTGCAACGCATAGAAAGGCTGGTCTTCCCCCAGATGCTGCGCCAGCGTGAAATAACAGCTGACATTGCCGCCAACCGGATGCACATAGAACAGCGGCGTTTGGCTGCCTTTCTGCTGAATTTTCACCATGCAGCGATCGCTGACGTGTTGTTCACCTGCCACGATGCGCTCCAGCTCATGCGCTAAATCGCCCAGTCGCGGGTATTCGAACAGCAGGCGCAGCGGTATGGCATGCTGCACGTGTGCTTTAATGCGCGTCGCGACCTGGGTAGCCAGTAGCGAATCGCCGCCTATAGCAAAAAAGTTGTCCTGCCGACCCACGGCCGGACGTTGCAACAGCGTCTGCCAGCACGCTGCCAACATCAGCTCCATCTCACTCTGCGGTGGCTGAAAAGCCTCTGCCGTTGCTGCGGCAAAAACCGGAGCAGGTAAGCGTTTTTTATCGACTTTGCCGTTCACCGTGAGCGGAATGCTATCGAGGGTGACCAGCGAGACCGGCACCATATAATCCGGTAAAGTTTCCGTGAGCCACTGATGCAGCGCGGCTTCCTGGTAAACGCTGCGATCCACCACCAACCAGCTCACCAGTTGCTGCCCGCCATGTGCGGCCTCCTGCGCCAGCACCAGCGCTTTTTGTACGCCGGAATATTGCGTCAGCGCCGACTCCACCTCGGCCAACTCGACGCGATGACCACGGATCTTCACCTGCTGATCGTCGCGCCCGGCAAACTCCAGTAAACCGTCACGACGCCAGCGCGCCCGATCGCCGGTTTTAAACAGCATGCCAGGAGCAAACGGGTTCGGCAGGAAACGCTCTGCCGTCAGTTCCGGCTGGTTGATATAGCCCATCGCAACCCCCGCGCCGCCAATATAGAGCGCGCCAAAAACCCCCACGGGCAACGGCTGCATCTGGCTATCAAGAATGTAGACCTCCACGTTATCCAACGCGGTGCCCACCGGCATCGCGCCGCTGGCGACGTAATCCGCCGGCGGCTCAAACATGGTGGCAGTGACGGTAGTTTCGGTCAGACCGTAATCATTGATCCAACGGATCGCGCCGCGGGTCAGTTGCTGCCAGTGATTCCACACCTCGCCCGCCGCCTGTTCTCCGCCCACAATCACCAATTTCAGGTGGTCCGGCACCGGAATACGGCTGTGACGCAGGTCGGCGACGATATTGTTCCAATGCGCAGTGGTCAGGTTCATCACGCTGATGTTTTCATGCGCCGTCCAGCTCAGGAATTCACCGCTTTCTTCCAGGCGTTTCTCTTTCCAGAGTACCAGCGTCGCGCCGCGCAGTAAGGTCGGGAAGATCTCCTGGATCGACACATCGAAACCAATCGAGGTGAACTGCAATACCCGATCGTCAGGTTGCAGGTCGAAACGTTTAATGATGTTAGCGCAATGGTTCACCACGTTACGGTGACTAACCATCACCCCTTTCGGCTGTCCGGTCGAGCCAGAGGTGTAGATAACGTACATCAGATCGTCAGGCGCATTGAGGCACAGCAGCGGAGCACTGGAAAAATCGGCCAGTTGCGTTTCAACCTCCGCCAGAGAAAAACAAGGTTGTGGACAGTCGAGGCTGACGTCATCCCCGCACAATACCAGCGCGACCTGCGCGTTGCTTAGCATGTACTGAATACGCTCAGCGGGATTCGCCGGATCGATAGGCAACCAGGCGGCGCCTGATTTCAGAATACCCAGCAGGGCCACCATCATATTCAATGAGCGGTCAGTCACCAGGCCGACAATCGCCCCACGTCCAACGCCCTGCGACTGGAGCCAGCGGGCAAACTGGCAAGCCTGCTTTTCCAGCTGCTGATAGCTAAGCTGCTGCTGACGATAACGCACCGCAATCTGGTTCGGCGTGCGGGCCGCCACGTCGCTAAACAGGCTATGCACGCAGTATTCCAAACCTTCGCTGACAACTGGCCCCCGGCACTGCGTATCGAGTAGTTGCTGGCGCTCCTGTTCAGAGATAATCGGATAGTCGGCAATCGGCCGCTGTGGATCGGTAATAATTCCCTGCATCAGGGCATCCAGATGTTGCAACAGACGCGTGACCGTTTCGCGGTCATACAAATCGGTGTTGTAGTCCAGTGCCAACCGCAGCTGTTGATCAACCAGTGAGAAAGTCAGCGTCAGTTCAAACGTGGTGGTGCGTTTTTTAAATTCGAAAGGCTCGATCGCCAGACCCGGTGCCAACTGGTCGTATCTTTCCGCCTCCAGCAGCATCACCATCGTCTGGAAAAACAGGTTGTGGCTCAGGTTACGCTCGGGTTTTAACGCCTCGACCAGTTTTTCGTAAGGGACTTCCTGGCGGGCAAACGCGCCAAAGGCGATTTTACGATTGCGTTTTAGCAAGGTAATAAAATCGGGGTTCCCCTGCAGATCGGATTTCAACACCAGCGTGTTGATAAACAGACCAACCAGCTGCGTGAGTTCAGGCCGGTTACGGGTGGTAATCGGCGTGCCCACCGGAATATCGTCCTGTCCGGTATAGCGTTGTAGCAAGACCTGCCAGGCCGAATAGAGGGTCACAAACAGCGTAACGCCCTGTGCTTTGCTCAGCGCCACCAACCCTTGCGTTAACGCGGGGCTGAAGGTATGACGAACAATCGCGCCGTTGTTGGTCATCACGTTATGACGCGGCCTGTCCATCGGCATTTTCAGCACCGGGGTTTCTCCCCCCAGCTGGTTTTTCCAGTATTCCAGTTGGCTGGCATAGTCATCGCTTTGCAGACGCGCCTGCTGCCAGGCCGCATAGTCGGCATACTGTAGCGGCAATGGCGCCAGCGTCTCCCCTTGCTGGTTATAAAAAGCAAACAGGTCGCGCATGATCAGTTTAAGCGAATCAAAATCGGCAATGATGTGGTGGATGGTAAACAACAGCAGATGGTGATTCTCAGCCAGACGCCAGGCGTGGGCGCGCAGTAACGGCCCGTGCTCCAGGGAGAACGGCTGGTTGCCGACCGCTTCCATCTGCTGTCGTGCCGTCTGCTCCTGATCCTGAACCAACGCCGACTGCGCAGTAAGGTCCGTTAACGGAATCTCCAGCGTGAGCGACGGCTCAATATGCTGCTGCGGCTGCACTTGCTCTGGCGGCATCACAAAGGTGGTGCGCAGTGACTCATGACGCGCCACCACGGCATTCAGGCTCCCCTGCAGGCGCGCAAGATCCAGCTCGCCGCGCAGATGAAAGGCCATATTAATATTGAAATGGATCAGTTCCGGCTGGAGCTGATGCATAAACCAGATGCGGTACTGGTCGGCGGACAGCGGCAGCGGCTGCTGGCGACTGATACGCGTGAGGGGCAAGGGTTGTAACATAATACTCTCTCTGTCAGCAGTATCGGTTAAGGTGGCGTCAGGCGCGGATATCCCTCAGGGGGAATAATGCGCCTGATAGCCAGCCCGTTACGTCATGAAATCGTTATTATTCGTCGCGTCCCTGCCGCGTGATTACCCGCTCAACTTTGCGTCAAGCTCTTCCAGTGAAAGACCCTCTGTCAGGCGCAAGAGCTCCGCCATATCAGGGTCCTCTGCGTCGTCCGCGACTGCCGGCGCCGGTGACTGCTCGGCCAGTGCGGTATCAATTTGCGCCGTGATGCCTCGAATCGTGGGATCTTCAAATAACACCTCAATACTGAGTTCAACGCCCCACTTCTCCCGCACCTGTGAAATCAGTTGGATCGCCACCAGCGAGGTGCCGCCGAGGGCAAAAAAGTCATCGTCATGCTGGATAGCCTCCATGCCGAACAGTTCCCGCCAGATGGCAGCAACCCGCGCTTCGGTACTCTGCGCCGGTGCCTCGACGGGGGCGGCTTCCGTCCCCTCTGCCGATACGGAGACCACCGTGGCGGAGGCGGCCGGCGACGCTCCGGGAGCCACGAGCGTTTGATGCGGATAAATACGTTCAATCCAGTAGTGCTGACGCTGGAAGGGATAGCCTGGCAGGGCGATACGCTGACCGTGAGCCTCAGGCAGCGTCAGGGAAACGCCGTGACGCCAGAGCTGGCCAACACCCGTCAGCCAGGCGTGCAGGTCGCCGCTTTTTTCTTTCGGATGGCGGGACAGCGCCACCGCACACTGCGGATTGAGCAGCGCCATTTGCGCTTGCGCCAGACTGGTCAGCACCGTACCGGGCCCACACTCCACCAGCACGATCTCAGGACGCGCCAGGAGTTGCTGCAGCCCCTGATTAAAGCGCACAGTGCTGCGCAGGTGATCGCGCCAGTAACGCGGGCTGACCGCCTCTTCCGGTGTAATTTCCCTTCCAGTCAGGTTTGCCATCCAGCGGCCGACGGGAGGATGCCGCGGGCAGTTTTCGACCGCCGCTTCAAAGGCGTCCAGTACCGGATCCATCATTGCCGAGTGAAACGCATGAGAGGTCACCAGCAAACGAGTGGTGACGCCAGAATCCTGTAACGCCTGCTGAAAGGCGCTGATTTCCGCTTCCGGCCCGGCGACCACCGACAGTTCCGGCCCATTGACCGCAGCCAGCGACAACGTGGACCAGTCACGCAGCAGGGCGACAAGCGGCGCTTCCGCCAGCGAGACGGATAACATTTTCCCAGGTTCCGCCTGTTGCATCAGTTGGCCACGCGTGGCGACCAGCATCAGCGCTTCCTTGAGGGGGAATACGCCACACAGTGTGGCGGCCACCAGCTCACCGACGCTGTGGCCCAGCATATGGCTGACCTTCACACCTTGCGCCAGCAGCGTGCGGGCCATAGCGTACTCGATGCAAAATAACGCGGGTTGCGTCACCGCCGTGCTATTAAGCCACGCCAGCTGCGCCTCATCCGGTTCGTCGTGCGTCATCAGGGGAAGCAGATCAAGGTCAGATTGCTCACGCAGCATCTGGAAACAATCGCTGATTTCGGCACGAAAAGCGGGCAAGGTTTGCCACAGCTGTTGCGCCATGCCCCAGTACTGCGATCCCTGACCGGGAAACAGCAGCGCCACTTCCGCTGAGGTCAACGCCTGTGAGGGTTTGCTAACGCCGCGTTGGAGTTTTTCGCACGCCTGATCAAGCGTGCTGACGGAGAAGGCGGCTCGCCAATCGAACGTTTGTCGCCCCTCGCGCAGCGTGTGCGTGACATCCTGCAAACGAAGGGTTGGCTGAGTTCGCAGATGTTGCGCCAAATCCGCAACCGTCTGCTTTAAGGCCGCTTCGCTGCGGGCCGAGAGCGTCAGTAGTTGTACTTCATCCTTACCCTCAGCGGCGTCAGCCTGCGGTGCGGGCTGCGGCGCCTCTTCCAGAATCAGATGCGCATTGGTACCGCCCATGCCAAAGCTACTGACCGCCGCACGACGCGGATGCGCGTCGGTTGCTGCCCAGGGAGCCAGCGTAGTGTGGGGATAGAACGGCGTTTGCTCAAAAGGAATATTGGGATTAGGACGGGAAAAGTTGACGGTCGGTGGGAGCTGCTTATGATGCAAAGCCAACGTGGCTTTGATTAACCCGGCAATCCCCGATGCTGCGCCCAGGTGCCCGACATTGCCTTTCACCGAGCCGAGCGCGCAGTAGCCCTTGCGTGACGTTTGCGACCGCCAGACACGGGTCAGCGCCTCAATCTCAATCGGATCGCCCAGCGGCGTACCGGTACCGTGCGCTTCGAGCAGTTGGATGGTATCCGCCGGCACCTCAGCTATGCTGAGTGCTTCAGCAATCGCTTCAGACTGCCCTTGCACGCTGGGCGCGGTGAACCCCACTTTGTCGGAACCGTCATTATTAATCGCGCTGCCTTTGATCACCGCGTAAACGGTATTGCCATCACGCTGAGCGTCCTCCAGACGTTTTAATACCACCACGCCGAGGCCATTACCAAATACCGTGCCAGCCGCGTCGGCATCAAAGGGGCGACAATGTCCATCCGGCGACAGCAAACCGCCCGCCTGCCACGGATACCCCGTTTCCTGATCGGCCAGCACCGATACGCCGCCAGAAATCGCCATATCACATTCGCCTGCCAGCAGGCTTTGCATCGCGGTGTGTACCGCCACTAACGAGGTAGAACACGAAGTCTGAATGGCGATACTGGGACCGCGCAGATTGAGCTTATAGGAGAGACGGGTGGTGAGATAATCTTTCTCATTGCCGTGCCGTACCGCCATTTCTCCCAACGATGCCACCAGATCCGGCTGGCTGTAAATATTCAGCAGATAGCTGCTGGAAAACACGCCGGCATAGACGCCAATACGGCCGTCGTAGCGATCGGGCACATGCCCTGCGTGCTCCAGCGCATGCCAGCAACACTCCAGGAAAAGTCGCTGCTGCGGGTCGAGGATCTGCGCTTCTCGCGGCGTCAGCTGAAAAAAACCGGCATCAAACTGCGAGATGTCCTTTAGACAAAACCCGGAACGCACATAATCCTTGTCGGCCAGCTGTTTTTCCGTCACTCCGTTGGCACGCAATGTCGCATCATCAAAATGCGCAATACTCTCCTGCCCCCGGCAAAGGTTTTGCCAAAACTCGGTGAGATCGGACGCACCGGGGAATCGACCACTCATACCAATGATGGCGATTTCATTTCCGTTCAGTTGAGACACCGGACGTAACCTCCCATAGATATTCATTAAAAATAAATCTTCATTCACCGAAAATAAGTTACAATTCATTAGCAAAAAACTCAAACAGTTTACAAACAACAAGATAAAAAAGTTTTTTAATGCTTTATTTCAGTGAGTTACCAATAACCCCTTATCACTAAACACAAATTTACTTTATGAATAAAGACCTGGTTCGTTACTTCATTTCGTCGTCGAATAAAAAGATATTGCGTCGATTTTTAGCTGGATTACTGATTATTCTGCTAATAACAATGGGAACTGCATTGGTATTATTCTGTCGCAGTCTTCCAGAGATCGAAGGCACTCTGAGGCTTCCCGCCCTGAAAAGCCCAGCAACGCTAGCGCGTGACGAACGCGGCGTACCGATGATTACGGCAGACAATCGGTCGACGGTCAGTTTTGCCCTCGGCTATGCCCATGCGCAGGACCGCTTTTTTCAGATGGATCTGCTGCGACGGAGCGCAGCAGGAGAATTAGCTGCCCTTTTGGGGGCTGATGCTCTGGCAGAGGATCGTCGTCATCGTCCCTGGCTGCTGCGGGAAAAAGCCAGAGAAGCGGTGCAGCATCTGCCTGCCGCACAGCGAACGTTGCTGCAGCAGTACACCGCGGGAGTGAATGCCGGATTGATGCACCTCGGGAGCCGCCCTTTTGAGTATTGGCTGTTGCGAGAGAAGCCTCAGCGCTGGCAAGAAGAGGACGCCTTACTTACCGTTTACGCGCTTTATCTCGACCTGCAAGAGAGCCAGGCCGAGCGGGAATACGCCCGTGGCTGGATAGCCAGCCATAGCAGTGTGGCGCAAACGGCACTGCTGTTACCAAGCTCCAGCCGTTGGGATGCCCCGTTACTCGGTCCTCCCCCTGCGCCCCCCGCAATCCCCGTGTCTCCGCCATACTGGTGGGGCAAGCGTCCTCTTGCCCCGACATCCATCCCCAGTGAGGCGATGAAAGGCAGCAACGGCTGGCTGGTGGGTGGCGGCCGCAGCGTAACCGGCAACGCGATGCTGGCCAATGATATGCATCTGGGGTTGATGCTGCCAACGCTGTGGTATCAGGCCACCTTGAGTTATCCGATGGACAACGGGCAATGCAGCCGACAATCGGGCATTACCTTGCCCGGTCTGCCGATGATGGTTTCGGGTAGCAACGAGCATATTGCCTGGGGATTTACTAATGCCTATATCGATACTTTTGACTGGATCACATTACCACAGCGCGCCGTGTCGTATCCGCTGCGCCGCGAAGTGCTTACCGTCAGCCACGGCAAACCGGAAGAACTAGATATACATCTAAGCCCTTGGGGGCCGGCCTTTTCTACCCCACAAGGTGAGATGGCCATGCGCTGGGTAGGTAACATGCCAGGAGCGGTCAATCTGGATTTCCTGTCGCTGGCAGAGAGCCAATCGGTGGCTGAAGCTGTGCGAGCGGCCCCCCACTTTGGCCTGCCGGTACAAAACTTGCTAGTTGCCGATAATCGAGGCCATATCGGCTGGACGCTGGCAGGCTGGCTTCCCGATCGGACCGTCGCAGGGGAACAGAACAGCTTTCCACTCAAGGCTGGAGGCGATCGGGCATGGGCCGCTCAGCCCCTACCCGCCTCGCGCTATCCGCAACAAATAGATCCACCAGACGGAATTATCTGGACGGCCAATAATCGCCAAAGTTTTGCACCCGGCAACGAGACTTACAACGATGGCGGGGCCGATATGGGCCCCCGTGCGTTTGAGATTAAGCGCCAGCTGATGCGCTACCCACGCCTGAGCCACAGCGACATGCGTAACATTCAATTTGATGATCATGCCGTTCTGATAAACGCCTGGCGTGAACTGTTGCTGCCGATGCTGCAGGCCAGCCATCCTAAGGCGGGTACGCCGCGCCAACAGGCGCTTGCCGCTATCGTACAGTGGTCAGGTGATGCCAGCGCCGATTCAGTTGGCTATACGGTGCTCACGGCCTGGCGCGAAGCCCTTTACCAAGGAATATTCGCCAACCTTGATCGGCAGTTGGGGGAGCAGTGGCATAAAGCCAGTTACCTGCGCGCCAATACGCGCGGGGATGAGAGCGTGATGCGTTTGATAGAGAGTGACGCCAAAACGTGGGTACCGGAAGGCTATCAAGATTGGGCCGATTATGCCCTGCGGCAGCTTGATAACGCCCTGCAGACAATAGATGCCAGACGCTCGCTTAACCAGGCACAGTGGGGAGAGATGAATACGGTGCGTATTGAACATCCGATTGCACGGGCTCTCCCCTTCCTACGGCGCTGGTTGGCGGCTCCTGCGCTACCGCAATCCGGAGACCATCATGTGCCGCACGTCAGTAAACCGGCCTTCGGCGCCTCCGAGCGTCTGATCGCCTCACCGGGTGATGAGGCGAATTCAACCCTATCGCTGCCCGGTGGCCAGAGCGGGCATCCGCTCAGCGCGTGGTTTCTCGACGGTTTCGACAGTTGGTATTACGGCACGCCGCGTGCACTGGCCGCCGGAGAGTCGCATCATACCTTACAACTCCTTCCCGAGAAGGAAGAGAAGTGATGCTGGCTCCCCACTTTTCAGCGGCAATTGCGTACCGGAGCTGTTCAATGCCCGTGGCAGCCAACCATCAACGCGTACAAATCGCTGATGCCGTTTCGCAACGAGAACCTGGGTGCGTTGGAAACTGCTATACAGATAACGGGTTGCTATTAAGCACCTTAGTGATTACCCGATGAAAACGCCGTGAGGATATGATGAAGATTGAGCAATTGAACTCCCTGTCAGAAAGCCATAATGAGTTGGTAGCCTTATTGAATGATTGTGTGGAAAGTGGTGCATCCGTCGGTTTTCTTGCGCCGCTGGAAGACGGTGAAGCAGAACATTATTGGCAGAGGGTTGCCGCCGATCTGGCGCAGGGCGATCGCACCCTGTTGGTTGCACGTGAAGCGGGACGCATCGCAGGAACAGTGCAGATTAGCTATTGCCCTAAGAAAAACGGTAGTCACCGTGCCGAGGTGGAAAAACTGATGGTGCATACGGCCTTCCGTCAACGTGGCATTGCTCAGCAGCTGATGGCGGAAGTTGAACGTCAGGCCCAAGACAATCAGCGCACCCTGCTGGTTCTAGATACACGCACTGACGACACGGCATCCATTTTGTATCGTAAGGCAGGCTATAAGGAAGCTGGCCAGATCCCACAGTTCGCCCGCAGTTCTGCAGGTACTCTGGACGGCACCACCCTATTCTACAAGTTGTTATAAGGCTCTCAGAAGGAAGGGTAAGGTAGCGGTGGTGCAATTAATTCAACGTGGCTAGACAGGCCACCTTTCCTGCGGGAAAGGTGGCCTTTTTTATCCATGTCATCATCTGTCAATACGGCCACTGCAGCCATCTGGAGAGCGGTCTGGACGCCGCGCACGGCTTGCTGATATGGAAGGTATGCGGCATCTGCCGGACAATAAATCCATAACCGCGACTGACCCAGGCCAAATAATGATGACATACTGAAAATTGCAGAAAAGAAAAAGGGCCGTGTTAATCAATAACACGGCCCTACAAATTGGCGGAAGGACAGAGATTCGAACTCTGGGAGCTGTTACACTCGACGGTTTTCAAGACCGCTGCCTTAAACCACTCAGCCATCCTTCCAATGGGCGCAGATATTAACGGTACCGTTATGAAATGTCTAGCGTTGCCATACAAAAAAATAGGCATTTCGGCGCGTTTGCTCAAAGTTCAGACCAAGAGTGGTTAAAAAGTACAAGCCACGCCGAAAACAGCGCAATATCTCACCAGTCAGGCCTGCTTTTTCTGCCGCACGGCGGCGGTTTTTCCGCGTGCTCCGCCAACAAAAAGGCCGGACAGTCGTCCGGCCTTTGGCATCTGAGCCGATTACTTCGGCTGCGAGTCATAGTCTGAACAGCTTTGATAGCCTTTGTTCATCACATGACCGGTATCGTTGTAGCTGACAAAATAGGTTTGCGCCTTGCCATCACGCGGCGCGACGGCATAGGTATCACAGGTGCCCTGCGCATGAACCAGCGTCGCAGAGGTTGACGGCTGCCCGGCAATCGCACGCACCTGCTCCTTGGTCATCCCGACTTTCACATCACTGACCACCGGCTCTTTCACATAGCTCGCCGCCCGGTCATAAGCGGTACAGCCGGCAAGAATGGAAAGTGCTGCTGTAGTGCAAACGGCTAAAACCAACTTCTTCGTCATAGCTTGTCCTCTTAGAGTGCGTTTATTGTCTTCTAAGTCTAGATGGCGAAAGGTTTTTCCACAAACTCCGCTTTAACTCTGGATGCTATTTTATTCAGCCGACTCATCAGCAGCGTTAATCGGCTTGCCGCCGACGCAGCCAGCAGTAACGCAATACATCAACCAGCAAGAACAGCACGATGCTGGCTCCAAGAACCGGCAGGCTGTAACCCAGCAGCAGCGTCGCCAGTAAAATCAACGCCAGCGGCCCTTTTGGCGTGCGACGCAGCAGCATCAGCGGCGAACGCGGCGCGCGTTCCGCCGCCCGCGTCGGCCGGTTGCGCCACCACATCAGATACCCCATGATCACCATCGCCACCAGCCCGGCGGCAAAGACCACCAGCACCAGCTCATTCACCAGACCGAACAGAATGCCCATGTGCAGATCGATGCCCCAGCGCGTCAACTTGGCCGCCAGCGGGAAACTGGCGAAATGCACGCTGTCGACAACCATCATGGTATGCGGGTCTACCGCCACCGCATCGACCTGCGTCGGCCAGCTGCGGTCGATTTCGCTGACCGACCAGGCCTGGCCCGCCCCCTGCGGCTGACGAATCTCTACTTTATTGGCGTCAATGCCCGCGATGCGCGCCCGCTGCAATACCCGGTCATACATAGCGGCATCCGCCACAGGCGCCATCTCGCCTGACGCCATGGCGTGACCGCGGTGCTCCGCATGTTCATCCATCGCCTCATGGGATGCGCCGTGCAAGGCGGTAGACAGCGACGGTGTCGCCCAGCCAAACTGATGACGTAATACACTGATATTATCGCCGGCCCAGTTCGACCAGGTCAGGCCGGTAATCGAGAAAAACAGCAGCCCCAGCGACAACAGCACGCCCAGTTGGCGGTGCAGAGCGCGCACGCCGCGCTGACGCCGCGCCGCGCGTTTGCGCGCTCCCCACAGGATCAGGCCGCCCAGCGCCGCCACCCACAGCCAGGATGCCGCCAGCTCGCTGTAGTTACGGCCAAGTTCTCCCAGCAACAGGCTGCGGTGCAACTGGTCCAGCCAGGTGCGCAGCGGCAGCACGCCGCTGGTGCCGTACACCGCCAGCGCGCCGTGGGTCTGCAGCGTGACGGGATCGACAAACACCGCCAGACGTTCGCCAGACGTCAAGCCGCTGACGTTAAACAGCACCCGCGTGTTCTCCCCGGCTGCCGGCGACGGACGTACGGCGGAGAGCTGCGCCTCCGTCGGCGCCACCGCCTGTGCGGCCGCAATCTGCCGCTGTAGCGTCTGCGGCTGTCCGCTGCTGTGATGATACAACTGTTCGGCGTACCAATAAGATTCCAGCTGCGGCGTCAGGGCATAAAAAATTCCGCTTAATGCGGCAATAAGTAAAAAGGGACCGACAAATACGCCAATATAGAAATGCAGACGCATCATCAACGGAATAAACCAGCTGCGAGTCGTTACCCGCTGCCGCATATTTCGGGCAGCCGAAGGTAACGCGTTTACGCGTTCAGTCATTATTATTTTCCACAGGTGAATTTAATACCTGCGGAATTTATCCGATCTATATTTAATTAACAAATGATTTTCTTACGGTGTTGGTAATTTGTGAATGATGTTACACTGGCGCCGGCACAGCATGCCGCCTTTTCCATTCCTCAAGGGCCCGATTACTGGTGAAACTGTCAAAGCACTCAATACGCACGCTGGCCTGGCTGGGCCTGTTTGCCATGCTGATGGTATTTGCCGGGCCGTTAATCTCCGCGCAGCTGGTAAAAAACTCACAATATAACAGTGAGATGGGCATGAACATGCCGATGGGCGAGCATATGATGATGATGCATCATCAAACGGGCGACGCCCCCGCCGCACGGCAGCACGCCTCCGGTATGACGGATGACGGCAGCGGCGACCTTTGCGGTTACTGCAGCCTGTTCCATCATAATCCGCCGTTGCACTTTACGCTGCCGCCCTTCCTGCACGCCCCGTTTTCCGCCGGTAAGGCTATTGCCATTATTATTCCAGAACCGGTTATCAGCGAATTATTCCTGCCTTACCAAACGCGCGCGCCGCCAAAAAAAAATTAACGCCAATAATATCATTTCCACATTTATACTTTAATTTATTAAGGTAGGGGATAGTGTATTTATTAATTGAACTTCCCCTACCCCATTCAGTGATTTTTATTAATCTTTTTCACCATCGTATTTAATAACTTTCCCACAGTCCGGGCGTCACTAATTCCAACAGATGGCCGTCCGGATCGCGGAAATAAAGACTTTCCCCGCCGCGCGGCCAGCTCATGCGCCCTTCGATTTCCACCCCGTGCTGGTTTAACCGTTGCTCCCACTGCGGCAGTTGCGCCTTACTGACCGCGAACCCCAGATGATAGGGGCCGCTGCCGTCGTGAGGCGGTATGTAGCCCGCCTCTTCACGGAAGCCTTCCTGTGCGTCGCCTTTGACAAACAGCAGCAGCACGTTCTGACCGCCAACGTTGTAAGCACGAAAGCGTGCTTTCGCCACCATCGCCGGCAGCTGTAATACGGTTTCATAAAAATGGCTGGCGCGCGGCATATCGCTGACATACAGCGCCGTTTCGATAATGCGTTCAATCGTGAGCGGCATAGGACCTCCTGAGCAATGACTACTCAGCAAGCCTAGCCAGCGTGGATAAGACCGGCTAGCAATCCGTGCCCAATCGGCAGGCAAAAAAAACGCGGCCCGGAGGCCGCGTTATGCAAAACAACTCGAGGCTTAGAACTGGTAAACCAGACCCAGCGCCACCACGTCGTCGGTGTTGATTTTCGCCGCACGGGTGAAGTCGTTATCGTCCATCAGGTTGATTTTGTAATCAACATAGGTGGACATGTTTTTGTTGAAGTAGTAGGTCGCGCCCACGTCAACATACTTCATCAGGTCCTGATCGCCGTAACCTTCGATGTCCTTGCCTTTAGACTGCAGGTAAGCCACGGAAGGACGCAGGCCGAAGTCGAATTGGTACTGAGCAACCAGTTCAACGTTCTGCGCTTTGTTGGCGTAGCCGTAAGCGGTGCTGCTGCCTTTAGTACCAAAACGCGTTGCGTTGTAAGACTGGGTGTACATCGCCGCCAGGTAGACGTTGTTGGCGTCATACTTCAGGCCGCCGCTGTACGCTTCAGCCTTGTCGCCGCTGCCCAGAATACCTCGGTTGTTGTAACCATTCTGCTCATTGGTACGGTCAGAAGAGAAGTAAGCCGCCGCCGCGCTGATGCCGTAGCCCAGATCGTAGGTGGCAGACATGCCGTAACCGTCGCCGTTCTGCGCCAGCACGTCGCGACCGTTGTTGGACTCTTCAGCGCTGTCGTTTTTACCCTGGTACTGCAGGGCGAAGTTCAGGCCGTCAACCAGACCGAAGAAGTCATTGTTACGGTAGGTCAGCACGCCGCTAGAACGTTGGAACAGGAAGTTGTCCGCGCCGTAGGTGTCGCCGCCGAATTCCGGCAGCACGTCGGTCCAGGCGCCGATGTCGTACAGCACGCCGTAGTTACGGCCGTAGTCCAGTGAGCCGTAGTCGCCGAAACGCAGACCGGCGAAGCCGACACGGGTGTAGGAATCGTTTTCGTTTTCAGTCTTGTTCAGCTGAACCTGATATTCCCACTCACCGTAACCGGTCAGCTGGTCGCTGATCTGAGTTTCGCCACGCAGGCCGAAACGCAGGTAAGACTGATCGCCATCAGTGCCATTGTCGTCAGAGAAATAGTGAAGACCATCGATTTTACCGAACAAATCCAGTTTATTACCGTCTTTGTTGTAGATTTCCGCTGCGCCTGCGGTGCCGGCAACCAGCATCGCAGGGACAATCAGGGAGAGTACTCGAAGTTTCATCGTTATTATCCTCGTTAATTATGTCGAGCTACGGCCACTGCCCTTTTGAGCATTATTAGCACGACTGTGCATTACCATTCTGGTAACACGGTTTATATTAATCCAGAAAGAAAATGATACCAAGTGTCCAATAGTGTTTCTACGAAGCAAACAAAGGTTGCAAAATGTAAATAGCAGCGAACTTTCACAAAACCTTACCGACAAACAAAATAGCGCACTTAAAGACAAAAAATGAATTAAATTTAATAAATTCACCATGTTATACAAAACCTTAAACTAATGTAGAGTTCCATACAAAAATAGCGATCAATAAGCACATACTGTCAAAATATCCCCCACAAACAGCCACTATAATTCACCTGCTATCATCATTATTTTCATTATTACCTTCATTATCGTAATGATAACCCCTGTACTTTACAGCCGGCCCCCGGGCCGGTTTTTTATTGCCTTTTTGACGTCGACCGCCCGCCTGCATGCGAACTATCCGACCAGAAATAATCACTTACAGAAATAATCCCTGATTTAAACTTCCGCACTTATCGCTAAACTTTTTATTTATTTTGGTCTACACATTGATAGCTGGAAAATAAATAAACACTTTCAGCGCAATTATTGACCAACCAAACGGCAAATATCTTCGCCGCCCCGCGTTCGTCGCCCGACATAAAATCTGTTATTCTTGCCGGGTGATAATTGCTTACGGCAACCCCATATGCGCTCTCAACTCGAAACCCGGTGGCAGCGGCTGCAGACCTCACCATTCCGCGCCAAATTCCGTCTGAACGATAAAGACCGGCTCTACCTGGAGAAGAAAGGTATCGCCGTGATCCTCAGCCACGCCCGTGATTTCATCGACCAGCGGCTGGCCGACGCGTGGCCGAAAAACGACGGCAAGCAGACGCCGATGCGCGGCCACCCGGTGTTTGTCGCCCAGCATGCCACCGCCACCTGCTGCCGCAGTTGCCTGGCCAAATGGCATGCGATTCCCGCCGGTCAGCAACTCAGCGAACAGCAGCAGCGCTACATCGTACAGCTGATCGCCCTGTGGCTGGTGCGTAAAGCCGGCGTGCAGGCCGATGAGTGCGCAAATGTTTTCGACCCCGATCGCGCTTTGTGATAAAAACACAGCACGACTTATAGCCACCCGTTTTCTAACAGATCCTTGATGCCCACATGACATCCACTTTGTGCACCGAACAGCAACAGCCCGGCGTTCCCGAACAGATAGCCACCCGTATCGCCTTTTTTGTCTCCGGCCTTGGCATGGCGGCCTGGGCGCCGTTGGTGCCTTTTGCCAAACTTCGTCTGAACCTGGACGACGGTTCACTGGGGCTGCTGCTGCTGTGCATCGGCGCCGGCTCGCTGTTGGCAATGCCGCTGACCGGGTTGCTGACCGGTAAACTCGGTTGCCGGCGCGTCATCCTGCTGGCCGGACTGGCGCTGTGCGTCGATCTGCCGCTGCTGGTATTGATGGACTCGACGCTGGGCATGGGGCTGGCGCTGCTGCTGTTTGGCGCCGCCATCGGCATGATTGACGTTGCGATGAATATCCAGGCGGTGATTGTCGAACGCGCCAGCGGCCGGGCAATGATGTCCGGTTTTCACGGCTTCTTCAGCGTCGGCGGGATCGCCGGCGCCGGCGGCGTCAGCCTGTTAATGTGGCTGGGGCTTAGCCCGCTCTCTGCCGTGCTGACCACGGTGCTGGCCATCGTGCTGCTGCTCGCTCTGGCTCAGAAGAACCTGCTGCGCGACAGCGACGCGCAAGACGACGGCCCGCTATTTGTGCTGCCGCGCGGCTGGGTGATGTTTATCGGCGCACTGTGCTTTATTATGTTTCTGGCGGAAGGTTCCATGCTGGACTGGAGCGCCCTGTTTCTGACGACGCTGCGCGGCGTCGACCACAGCCAGGCCGGCCTGGGCTATGCGCTGTTTTCCATCGCCATGACCATCGGCAGGCTGAACGGCGACCGGGTAGTCAACGCGCTGGGACGCTATAAAATACTGCTGATCGGCAGCCTGTGCGCCGCCATGGGGCTGGCGTTGGCCGTGGTCTGCGACCATGCCGTTATCGCCCTGCTGGGCTTTATGCTGGTGGGGCTGGGTGCGTCCAACGTGGTGCCGATCTTATTCAGCGCGGCTGGCAACCAGCATGATATGCCGGCCAACCTGGCGATTGCATCGGTCACCACCCTCGGCTACGCCGGTATTCTGGCCGGGCCGGCGCTGATTGGCTTTATCGCCCAGGTTTCCAGCCTGACCGTAGCCTTCGGCTGCGTCACCGCGCTGCTGCTGGCGGTAACCGCCAGCGCCAAAGCCGTTATCCGATAACTCAGGACGCTGCGTCAACTATGCAAAATCAACAACTGACCATCAGTTCCGGCAATATCATCCGCTGTTTTCTGGTGTTTATTGTGCTGCTGTTCGTCAGCCTTGGCCTGTATGGCTACAACTATACCAACGCCTACCTGAGTGATAAAAAATCGGCGCTGAACACCATCGTCAACAGCCTGCAAAAGCGCGTGGATACCTACCGCTACGTCACCGAACAGGTTTATGAACGCTTCGGCAATACGCCGATGCTGCAAGCAGCGCCGTCGGTGATGGAAACGCGTCTGCGCCCGGACGTCTACTACGTCGATAAGCCGTATAAAAAAACCGACGCGGTGATTTTCGGCAATCACGACGCCAACACGCTGGCGATGATGGCCAATATCTCCGACTATCTGGATAACCGCTGGGGCGCAAACACCGAAAACTACGCGATGTACTACCTGAACGGGCAGGATAACAGCCTGAGCCTGGTGACCACCCAATCGCTGAAAGATCTGACGTCACGCTTCCGGGATAGCTACCTGACCAACTCGGCCGAGGATCGCCGCACCGAAATGCTGCAGCAGGCCAATATGCTGGACGAGCGCGAGAGTTTCTCCACCCTGCGCAAACAACGTTTCCAGAACGCCTATTCGTTCTCTATCCGCACCACCTTTAATCAGCCGGGCCATCTGGCCACGGTGATCGCCTTCGATCTGCCGCTCAACGATATCATTCCGTTCAATATGGCTCGCGCCAACTTCGAGCTACAGCCGGTCGACGACGGTGTCGATCCGGCGGGCAGCGAAGACGACACGGCGGCCAGCGTGCCCAGCAGCCCGCAGGTGACGCTGTCAGGCAGTTGGGTCGAATTCAGCGCCAGCCTGCCCAACGCGCCGCTGAATATGGTGTACCGCGTATCGGTGCTCAGCCTGGCCATCGACCTGCTGCGCAACAACATGTGGCTGCTGGTGACCAACCTGGTGCTGTTCATGCTGTCGCTGATCGCCATCTATTTTATCCGTCACCAGTATGTTCAACCGAGCGAAACGCTGGCCGACGAGCTGGACGCCGAACGCGCGCTGAATCAGGAAATTATCGCCAGCCTGCCTTCGGGACTGCTGGTGTATGACTTTGCCGACAATACGGTAATTGCCAGCAACAAGATAGCCGAACACCTGCTGCCGCACCTCAGTCTGCAGAAAATAGCCCATATGGCACAGCAGCATCATGGCGTGATCCAGGCCACGGTGAACAATGAAGTGTATGAAATACGCATCTTCCGCAGCCAGCTGGCGCCGGAAACCTACCTGTTCCTGCTGAACGATCAGGATAAAGAGGTGATGGTCAACAAACGCCTGCAGCAGGCGCGCCGCGAATACGATAAAAACGTGCAGGCGCGCAAGCTGATGCTGCATAATCTCGGCATTGAGCTGAACCAGCCAATGCAGCAGATCCACGATATGACCGACCGGCTGCGCACCCAAGCGGACCCGCAGCAGCAACAGCAGCTGATGGACCAGCTGTTTGACGAGTCGGCGTCGGTACTGGCGCTGATTGACAATATCACTCTGCTTACCCGCCTGGAAACGCAGGACTGGCAGCCGGCCAGTCAGCCGTTCAGCCCGGCCTCGCTGGTGGACGAACTGCTCAAAGAGGTGCTGCCGGCGCTCAACCGTAAAGGCCTGGCGCTGTTCAACCACTATCAGCTCGACGTCAATCAAACCTATATCGGCGATGCCAACGCCCTGCGCAAAGTGCTGTCACTGCTGATCCGCTACGCCATTATCACCACCTCCTACGGCAAGATCTCCGTCATCGTTAACCACGAGCCGGAACGTCCGGAACAGCTGGTGTTCCATATCAACGACACCGGCGCGGGCATCTCCAACGAAGAGATCAGCAACCTGAATTATCCGTTCCTCAGCCAGACGCTGGTTGACCGTTTCGACCACGGTTCCGGCCTGACGTTTTTCCTGTGCAACCAGCTGTGTAAAAAACTTAACGGCCAGTTGGATATCCGCAGCAAGGTGGATATCGGCACGCGTTACACCATTCGCGTGCCGATGGCGCTGGAGCGGCAGGAGGAAGAAGAGCAGGAGAAACTGCTGGACGGCGTCACCGCCCTGCTGGAGGTCACCTCCGACGAGATCCGCGGCATCGTCACCCGTCTGCTGCACGCCTACGGCGCCGACTGCATCATCGCCGATGACCGGAAAATCAAGCGCGACTACGACGTGCTGCTGACCGACAACCCGCAGCGGGCCGATGACTATACCCTGCTGCTCAGCAGCGACGAGAACGGCTGGCAGCAGCTGAACAAGCGCTATATTCGCGTCAACTACAATCTCGGCAGCGCGATGATCGATGCCATCCTGCTGCTGATTGAACAACAAATGGCGGCGCTGGATCAGCCGGAAAGCCCGTATGAAATCGGCGCAGATGATATCCAACTGTATGAAAAACAGTTGAAATCAAGCGATTACTATGGCTTGTTTATCGACACAGTACCCGACGACGTCAAAAAACTGTATACTGAGGCGGGCAGCAGTGATTTCGAGGCGCTGTCCCAAACCGCTCACCGCCTGAAGGGGGTGTTTGCCATGTTAAACTTGCTTCCCGGCAAGCAACTGTGTGAATCGCTAGAACAGCACATCGCTGACGGTGATGCGCTTAAGATCGAGAACAACATCAGTCAGATTGATTTTTTCGTCAGTAGACTGCTGCAGCAAGGTAACCAACTACATGAATAACCTGAACGTAATTATTGCTGATGACCATCCTATCGTACTGTTTGGCATCCGGAAGTCACTCGAGCAAATTGAATGGGTGAATGTCGTTGGGGAATTTGAAGACTCAACAGCGCTGATCAACAGTCTGTCCAAACTGGACGCCAATGTACTGATCACCGACCTGTCCATGCCCGGCGACAAATACGGCGATGGCATTACGCTGATTAAATACATCAAACGCCATTATCCGCAACTGTCGATCATCGTCCTGACCATGAACAACAACCCGGCCATCCTCAGCGCAGTGCTGGATTTGGACATTGAGGGTATCGTACTGAAACAGGGCGCGCCGACCGACCTGCCAAAAGCGTTGGCAGCACTGCAGAAAGGCAAGAAGTTTACGCCGGAAAGCGTGTCGAAACTGCTGGAGAAAATCAGCGCCAGCGGCTACGGCGACAAACGTCTGTCGCCGAAAGAGAGCGAAGTGCTGCGCCTGTTCGCAGAAGGCTTCCTGGTAACCGAAATCGCCAAGAAACTGAACCGCAGCATCAAAACCATCAGCAGCCAGAAGAAATCGGCAATGATGAAGCTGGGCGTCGACAACGACATCGCCCTGCTCAACTACCTCTCTTCCGTCAGTATGACGCAGTTGGATAAAGACTAATCCATCCTGAAACGGGGCCTGAAGGCCCCGTTTTTTTATCCCCGCAGACCTGCCCTACTCCGCATCTTCGTGCGCCGTGTCCTGATTCTGCTTGCGCACGATGGCGGAATAGATAGCCAGCGTCTCCGCCAGCGTTTCCAGCGTCACCGGTTTGGACAGACAGTTATCCATACCGGCCTCGATACAGCGCTGCTTCTCTTCCGCCAGCGCATTCGCCGTAACGCCAATCACCGGCGAGGTGAAGTTCAGCTCGCGCAGTCGCTGGGTCAGGCGGTAGCCGTCCATATTCGGCATATTCACGTCGGTCAGCACGATATCCACGCTTTCATGGTTTAGTACCCCCAGCGCGTCGACACCATCATTGGCGGTCACCACCCGATAGCCCAGCGACGTCAACTGATCGGAAAGCAACCGGCGGTTAATCGGATGATCGTCAACCACCAACAGCCGGATATCGCCATTGTCGACATCGCTGGCTTTATTCGGCGACGGCAGCGGCATCAGCGTCTTGGCATTGCCCTCCTCAAGGCCAAACAGCCGGTTGAGCAGGCCGATAGTCTCACGCGGCGTGGAGGTACTGTGCCGCCAATAGCCCGGATGCAGCTCCTGCGACGGACCAATATGCTCAATCGAGAAATAGATTTGCGCCAGCAGCGGCGTAGTTACCTGCAGATCGTAATCGCTGAGCAACACGTCGGCAGACGTGGTGGCCTGGCCTTCGTAGCGCACTACCGCTGCGCCGCGCGCGTCCAGCAATGCCATCAAATACTGTTCCAACCGCTGGTTGCGTACGTCCAGCCATAGCGTTTTGCCCTGCCAGGCGTCGCTCGGCTGCGGCGCCGGATATTGTGCATTAAACAGCGGCAGGCGGACAGAGAACATGCTGCCCAGCCCCGGCTCGGATTCCACGGCGATATCGCCGTCCATCATGTTGATCAGTTTCTCACAGATAGCCAGCCCCAGACCGGTGCCCTGGAAGTGGCGCTGCACGCCGGTGCCCACCTGGAAGAACGGATCAAACAGCCGGCTCACCTCTTTCTCCGGGATCCCCACACCGGTATCGCGCACGCTGAAGATCAGGTAATTATCCTGCGCGCAGACCTGCAAAATAATACAGCCGGTATCGGTAAACTTGATGGCGTTATTCAACAGGTTCGACAGCACCTGCTGCAGACGCACCGGATCGCCCGAAATGCGTTCCGGCACGCTTTGTTCAATAAAGCAGTACAGCCCCAGGCGCTTTTTCACCACCAGCGGCAGATAGTTACCGGCAATGTGGGTAATCACCTCCAGGCAGGAAAACTCGCGTGGCTCAATCTTCAGCTGCTCGGACTCGATTTTCGAGAAATCCAGAATGTCGCTGATGATTTTCAGCAACAGGCTGGATGAGTTATTCATCGCATTGACCAGCCGGTCGACCCCCTCCGGCAGCGCCTTGGTCTGCAGCAGGTCAAGGTTGCCGATAATGCCGTATAACGGCGTGCGCAGCTCATGACTGACCGTCGCCAGAAACATGGATTTCGACTGGCTGGCCTGTTCCGCAGCCGCCGCCATCTCCTGCAGCGACTCCTCCATCTTCACGCGCGCGCTGACGTCCACCAGCACGCAGATCGCCACATCTTCGTTGCGATAGCGGGAATGGACGAAGCTGATCTGCAGATTGTTGTTGTCGCTGGTCATCACATCGACAAAATTCACCTGCTGCTCGCAGATAATGCGCGTAATGCGATCGCGATCCTCATGCGTCAACATATTGATATAGTTGTGCGCCAGTTCGTTACTGAGGATATTGGTGCCGTCGCTGATACGCAAAATACAGATGCCCACCGGCGCTGACGCGACAATTTTGCGGTTAAACTGCTCATGCTCCTCCAGCCGGAAAGCATTCTCCTCCGCCGGCAGAAACATTTTGCGCTCAAACAGCCAGGCCAGGGTGAACAGTACGATGGCCGACAGCAGATTCAGCAGCACCGCATTAAGAATCAGCATCTTAAAGCGTTCAAGCACGCTCTTGACCGGCAGCGAATAGACGATGCTGAGCGACGACGGCGGCAGCGCCTTTTTCATGATCAAATCATGATAGCTGTCCACATAACCGAAATAGGCATGCTCTTCGGGATAGCTGTTCAGCGCTGACGCGTAGCGTTCGCCATCGGTCAGCCGCAGTATCGGCTGATCGTTTTCATCCAGCAGCGTCACGCCGACCGGCAGCGTGCCCGGCGTGACGAAATCTTCCAGCCGGATGGTCTGTTCAATGCCCAGCAAGGCTTCCAGCTTATTGCCGATATAAATTGGCGCCAGCACATACAGATACCCCACATCCGGACGCTGCTGGCTGGGGCTTATCCAGTAAAGGTTGCTGTCTTTATCCTGGTTTTTGGCGTTGCGGTAGGTCAGGATGCGCTCATGCAGCGATTTCAGCGTATTTTCACGGTCGGCAACGTCATTGCCCTTGCCGAATTCCGCCATGCACAGGCTGTCGCCACCGATAAAGAAGACCCGGTTCAGATCGTAAGCCGCGACAAAGTTTTCTTTCCAATACTGAATCAGGCTGCTGAGTGAGTCGAGGGAAGTGCGGTAGTTGGTGTTCAGCGAACAGTTTGACTCCGGATACAGCGGGAAGAATTCCGGCGGTGCGCTTTTGCCCGGGAAAATCCCCCCCAGAATATCCAGGCTGCTGACGGAACCGTTCAACCTGTTTTCCGCCATATACTTGATATCACGAATGATATCCGCCGAGTGGCGGATGTAGCCCTGCGCCTGATCGAAGTTCAGGTTATATTCCTGCCGCAATTCCGACTCTTTATCGTGCAGGATATTCAGAATATAAAACGTGCTCAGCAGCGCGCCCAGCGACCACAGCAAAACGGCCAGCACCCGGAACATGTAGCGGGAAATTTTTAGCGTGGTACGGAAAGAGGCCAAGTATTTCAATCGGATACCATACAAAAGTGGAGGGATAACGCACGCGTTAAGCGCGGGTCAGCGCCTGGAAAACTGTCGCAATTAAACCATATATCTGAAAAAGGGCCTAGCATCGCTGCTAAGCCCTGTTTTCATCACTCTCACCGACGGGGAAATCCCCTACGGATCAGGCTTCTTCGCCGTCCGTATCGTCAGCGGCAGCGTCGCCGTCATCGTCCAGCGGCGCGGCGTCTTCTTCCGGTACTTCACCCGGTTCAAGACTGTCCAGCTCTTCATCTTCAACCGGTTCGGCCACGCGCTGCAGGCCGACGACATTTTCGTCTTCCGCAGTACGAATCAGCGTCACGCCCTGGGTATTACGGCCCACCACGCTGACCTCCGAAACGCGGGTACGCACCAGCGTGCCGGCATCGGTGATCATCATGATCTGGTCGGTGGTTTCCACCTGCACCGCACCGACAACCTGGCCGTTACGTTCGCTGACCTTGATGGAGATAACCCCCAGGGTCGCGCGCGACTTGGTCGGATACTCGGTGACCGCGGTGCGTTTACCGTAACCATTTTGCGTAACGGTCAGGATATCGCCTTCGCCGCGCGGCACAATCAGGGAAACCACGCTGTCGCCTTCGCCCAGGTTGATGCCGCGTACGCCGGTGGCGGTACGGCCCATGGAGCGCACCTGAGATTCCGGGAAACGCACCACTTTACCGTTGGCGGAGAACAACATCACTTCGTTGCTGCCGTCAGTCAGGTCGACGCCGATCAGCTCATCGCCCTCATTGAGGTTAACCGCAATGATGCCGGCGCTGCGCGGACGGCTGAACTCGGTCAACGCCGTTTTCTTCACCGTGCCGCTGGCGGTCGCCATAAACACGTGACGCCCTTCTTCATACTCGCGCACCGGCAGAATCGCGGTGATACGCTCGTTGGCTTCCAGCGGCAACAGGTTGACGATTGGACGCCCGCGCGCGCCGCGGCTTGCTTCCGGCAGTTGGTAAACCTTCATCCAGTACAGACGGCCACGGCTAGAGAAGCACAGAATGGTGTCATGGGTGTTGGCCACCAGCAGACGGTCGATAAAGTCTTCTTCTTTGATCCGCGCGGCGGACTTGCCTTTGCCGCCACGACGCTGGGCTTCATAGTCGCTCAACGGCTGGTACTTGACGTACCCCTGATGCGACAGGGTGACCACAACGTCTTCCTGATTGATCAGATCTTCGATGTTGATATCGGAAGAGTTGGCGGTGATTTCCGTGCGGCGCTCGTCACCGAACTGATCGCGGATCGCCTCCAGCTCTTCGCGGATCACTTCCATCAGGCGTTCCGGGCTTTCCAGAATAAAGATCAGCTCGGCGATCGTGTTGAGCAGCTCTTTATATTCGTCCAGCAGTTTTTCGTGTTCCAGACCGGTCAGCTTCTGCAGACGCAGATCCAAAATCGCCTGTGCCTGCTGTTCGGTCAGGTAGTACTTACCGTCGCGAATGCCGAACTCCGGCTCCAGCCACTCAGGACGCGCGGCGTCGTCGCCGGCACGCTCCAGCATCGAGGCCACGTTGCCCAGTTCCCACGGCTTGGCCACCAGCCCGGCCTTCGCTTCCGCCGGCGTCGGCGCCTGACGAATCAGCTCGATAATCGGGTCGATGTTAGCCAGCGCAACGGCCAGCGCTTCCAGGATATGGGCGCGGTCACGCGCTTTGCGCAGTTCGAAGATGGTACGACGGGTCACCACTTCGCGGCGGTGGCGCACAAAGGCTTCCAGGATGTCTTTCAGGTTCAGCAGCTTCGGCTGCCCCTGATGCAGCGCCACCATGTTGATGCCGAAGGTCACCTGCATTTGCGTCTGCGCGTAGAGGTGGTTCAGCACCACTTCCCCTACCGCGTCGCGGCGCACTTCGATCACGATGCGCATGCCTTCTTTATCAGACTCGTCGCGCAGCGCGCTGATGCCTTCCACGCGCTTGTCTTTCACCAGCTCGGCGATCTTTTCGATCAGCCGCGCCTTGTTCACCTGATACGGGATCTCATGAACGATGATGGTTTCGCGGCCGGTTTTGGCGTCCGCTTCCACTTCGGCGCGGGCGCGGATATACATCTTGCCGCGGCCGGTGCGGTAGGCTTCTTCAATGCCGCGACGGCCGTTGATAATCGCCGCGGTCGGGAAGTCCGGCCCCGGGATATGTTCCATCAGCCCTTCGATGCTGATGTTTTCATCATCAATATAGGCCAGACAGCCGTTGATCACTTCAGACAGGTTGTGCGGCGGAATATTGGTCGCCATACCTACGGCGATACCGGAGGAGCCGTTGATCAGCAGGTTGGGGATCTTGGTCGGCATCACCGCCGGCATCTGCTCGCTGCCGTCATAGTTCGGCACGAAATCGACGGTTTCTTTTTCCAGATCCGCCAGCAGTTCGTGAGCGATTTTCGACATGCGCACTTCGGTATAACGCATCGCCGCGGCGGAGTCGCCGTCGACAGAACCGAAGTTGCCCTGACCGTCCACCAGCATATAGCGCAGTGAGAACGGCTGAGCCATACGCACTATCGTGTCGTAGACCGCGCTGTCACCGTGCGGGTGGTATTTACCGATCACGTCACCGACGACACGGGCGGATTTTTTATAGGGTTTATTCCAGTCGTTACCCAGTACATTCATCGCGTACAGAACGCGGCGGTGCACCGGTTTCAATCCATCGCGAACATCCGGCAGCGCACGTCCGACAATAACGGACATTGCATAATCCAGATACGAGCTTTTCAGCTCTTCTTCGATGTTTACCGGTGTGATTTCTCTGGCAAGGTCGCTCATGGAGCTGCTATCCCTCATACTGAATGATTCATCTGCCCTGGCATAGTGCCAAAGGTGTAAAACTATATCACAAAGCGCGCTTTACGGGAAAAATATACCCGCCTTTGTCGGCAAAAATGCGCCGACGGCGACAGGGGGACGACAGAACATGTATAATCCGCCGCAAAGAGAACAAGGAGCCCAACACGCCCATGAATGCTGAATCATCCGGCCGCGCTGCCAACGTCGACCAACAGGAAATCGCCAAATTCGAAGCCGTCGCCTCACGCTGGTGGGATCTGGAAGGTGAATTCAAACCGCTGCACCGCATTAATCCGCTGCGCCTGAACTACATTATGCAGCACGCCGACGGCATCTTTGACAAGCAAGTGCTCGACGTCGGCTGCGGCGGCGGCATTCTGGCCGAAAGCATGGCGCGCGAAGGCGCGCAGGTCACCGGACTGGATATGGGGGCGGAGCCGCTGCAGGTGGCGCGGCTGCACGCCCTGGAAAGCGGCGTTGACGTCAGCTACGTACAGGAAACGGTCGAGAGCCATGCCGAAGCCAATCCGCAACGGTATGACGTCGTCACCTGCATGGAGATGCTCGAGCACGTGCCGGATCCGGCCTCGGTGGTGCGCGCCTGTGCGCAACTGGTCAAGCCGGGCGGCCATGTGTTCTTCTCCACCATCAACCGCAACACCAAAGCCTGGCTGATGGCGGTGGTCGGCGCCGAATATATTTTGAAGATGGTGCCGCAGGGCACGCACGACCATAAGAAGTTTATCCGTCCTTCCGAGCTTATCCGCTGGGTCGACGGCACCGCGCTGCGGGAAAAGCACATGATCGGCCTGCATTACAACCCGATCACCGACCATTTCAAGCTGGGACGCAACGTTGACGTGAACTATATGGTTCATACCCAACACGTTGGCTAAGTGCCCTCACCCCGCGCCGGACGTGCTCTGATAACGTCCGGCGTGTCAAGCATTACACACAGAATGTCGCGCTTTTTCCGCTTTGATACTGAAAACGCTATATAAACTGTTTTTAATCATATTAAGTTCGATCAATATGCCGTTTTTATCTAACGTTTAAGAAATCGGCAATCGATCAAATTTTTGTAAACCAGAGGAAAATCTTATCGCGCTTATTGACAACCTTCGGGGCCAGACACGGCGCGCACTGGCAACGCACCCCCACATTTCACCCCCAAGTTATCCACAAAATCGGGCCATTTTGTTCACTTGCAAACCCCCGGCTTTCTCACTATCTTGTTACCCCATCAATACACACCCCCTATATATAGTGTTTACATACTGAGCAGAGCGACTACACTTCTGCTTAGGGGAATCACACGGACAGGTAAAAATGAACCAAAGTCTACTTGTAACTAAACGCGATGGGCGTAAAGAGCGCATCAACCTCGACAAAATCCACCGGGTCATCGACTGGGCCGCGGAAGGTTTACACAACGTCTCGGTATCTCAAGTAGAGTTGCGTTCACATATCCAGTTTTATGACGGCATCAAAACCGCCGATATCCATGAAACCATCATCAAGGCGGCGGCCGATCTGATCTCGCGCGATGCGCCGGATTACCAGTACCTGGCCGCGCGTCTGGCGATCTTCCACCTGCGTAAAAAAGCTTACGGCCAGTTTGAACCGCCGAAGCTGCACGAGCACGTGGTGCGCATGGTTGAGATGGGTAAATACGATAAGCATCTGCTGGAAGACTACAGCGTCGAAGAGTTCGAGCAGATGAACGACTTTATCGATCACTGGCGCGACATGAACTTCTCTTACGCGGCGGTTAAACAGCTGGAAGGGAAATACCTGGTGCAGAACCGCGTCAGCGGCGAAATCTACGAGAGCGCGCAGTTCTTGTATATTTTGGTGGCCGCGTGCCTGTTCTCCAACTATCCGCGTGAAACCCGTCTGGACTACGTCAAACGTTTCTACGACGCGATTTCCACCTTCAAGATTTCTCTGCCTACGCCGATTATGTCCGGCGTGCGCACCCCGACCCGCCAGTTCAGCTCTTGCGTGCTGATCGAGTGCGGCGACAGCCTGGACTCCATCAACGCCACCTCCAGCGCCATTGTGAAATACGTTTCCCAGCGCGCCGGCATCGGCATCAACGCCGGCCGTATCCGCGCGCTGGGCAGCCCGATCCGCGGCGGTGAAGCGTTCCATACCGGCTGTATCCCGTTCTACAAACACTTCCAGACCGCGGTGAAGTCCTGCTCACAGGGCGGCGTACGCGGCGGCGCGGCGACGCTGTTCTACCCGATGTGGCATCTGGAAGTTGAAAGCCTGCTGGTGCTGAAGAACAACCGCGGCGTTGAGGGCAACCGCGTGCGTCATATGGACTACGGCGTGCAGCTAAACCGCCTGATGTACCAGCGTCTGATCAAGGGCGGCGACATCACCCTGTTCAGCCCGTCCGACGTGCCGGGCCTGTACGATGCGTTCTTCGCCGACCAGGACGAATTTGAACGCCTGTACACCCAATACGAGCAGGACAGCAGCATCCGTCAGAAACGTGTGAAAGCGGTTGAGCTGTTCTCGCTGATGATGCAGGAGCGCGCCTCTACCGGCCGTATCTACATCCAGAACGTTGACCACTGCAACACCCACAGCCCGTTTGATCCGCAGATCGCGCCGGTGCGCCAGTCCAACCTGTGCCTGGAAATCGCCCTGCCGACCAAACCGCTGGAAGACGTCAACGACGAAAACGGCGAAATTGCGCTGTGTACGCTGTCGGCCTTCAACCTGGGCGCCATTGAGCACCTGGATGAATTGGAAGAGCTGGCGACCCTAGCGGTACGTGCGCTGGATGCGCTGCTGGACTACCAGGATTACCCGATCACCGCAGCCCACCGCGGCGCCATGGGCCGTCGCACTCTGGGCATCGGCGTTATCAACTACGCCTACTACCTGGCGAAGCACGGCGTGCGTTACTCCGACGGCAGCGCCAACAACCTGACGCACAAGACCTTTGAAGCCATTCAGTACTACCTGCTGAAAGCCTCCAACCGTCTGGCGCAGGAGCAAGGCGCCTGCCCGTGGTTCAACGAAACCACCTATGCGCAAGGCATTCTGCCGATCGACACCTACAAGAAAGATCTGGATGTCATCTGCCAGGAGCCGCTGCACTACGACTGGGAAACGCTGCGTAAAGAGATTCAGGAAACCGGCCTGCGCAACTCCACGCTGTCTGCGCTGATGCCGTCGGAAACCTCCTCGCAGATTTCCAACGCCACCAACGGCATTGAGCCGCCGCGCGGCCACATCAGCATCAAAGCGTCGAAAGACGGCATTCTGCGCCAGGTGGTGCCGGAATACGAACGTCTGAAAGAAGCCTACGAGCTGCTGTGGGACATGCCGAGCAACGACGGCTATCTGCAGCTGGTCGGCCTGATGCAGAAGTTTATCGACCAGTCGATTTCGGCCAACACCAACTATGACCCGACCCGCTTTACCGGCGGCAAGGTGCCGATGAAGCAGTTGCTCAAAGACTTGCTCACCACTTACAAGTTCGGTGTGAAGACGCTGTATTATCAAAACACCCGTGACGGCGCCGAAGACGTTCAGGAAGATATTCTGCCGGCCAAAGGCGGCGATGACGACTGCGAAAGCGGCGCCTGCAAGATTTAATTAACGCTGAGGGTCGGGCGTTCGGCCCCTACAAAGTTCGCACGTAGGGGCCGGTATAATCCGGCCCCTATCTGTGTGGTATCAAAGGATTCAGGCTCATGGCTTACACCACTTTTTCTCAGAATAAAAACAATCAACTGCTCGAACCGATGTTCTTTGGCCAATCGGTCAACGTCGCGCGTTTCGACCAGCAAAAATATGAAATTTTTGAAAAGCTGATCGAAAAACAGCTGTCCTTCTTCTGGCGTCCGGAAGAAGTGGACGTTTCCCGCGATCGCATCGACTATCAGGCCCTGCCGGAACACGAGAAGCATATCTTCATCAGCAACCTGAAGTATCAGACGCTGCTGGACTCCATTCAGGGCCGCAGTCCGAACGTCGCCCTGCTGCCGCTGATCTCGATCCCTGAGCTGGAAACCTGGGTGGAAACCTGGTCCTTCTCCGAGACCATTCACTCCCGCTCCTACACCCACATCATCCGCAATATCGTCAACGATCCGGCGCTGGTGTTTGACGACATCGTCACCAACGAAGAGATCAAAAAACGTGCGAAAGACATTTCGTCCTACTACGACGATCTGATTGCGATGACCGGCTATTACCATCTGCTGGGGGAAGGCGAGCATCAGGTGAACGGTAAAACCATTACCGTCAATCTGCGCGCGCTGAAAAAACAGCTGTATCTGTGCCTGATGAGCGTCAACGCGCTGGAAGCGATCCGCTTCTACGTCAGCTTCGCCTGTTCATTCGCCTTTGCCGAGCGCGAGCTGATGGAAGGCAACGCCAAAATCATCAAGCTGATCGCCCGTGACGAAGCGCTGCACCTGACCGGCACCCAGCATATGCTGAACCTGATGCGCTCCGGCGCCGACGACCCGGAAATGGCCGAGATCGCCGTCGAATGTCAGCAGCAGTGCTATGACCTGTTCGTTCTGGCTGCGCAGCAGGAAAAAGAGTGGGCCGAATACCTGTTCAGCGGCGGCTCGATGATCGGCCTGAACAAAGACATCCTGTGCCAGTACGTGGAATACATCACCAACATTCGCATGCAGGCCGTCGGGCTGGGCGCGCCGTTCGAAACGCGCTCCAACCCTATCCCGTGGATCAACGCCTGGCTGGTGTCCGACAACGTCCAGGTGGCGCCGCAGGAAGTGGAAGTCAGCTCCTACCTGGTCGGCCAGATCGACTCTGAAATCAACGCCGACGACCTGAGCGACTTCGAGCTCTAAGATGGCAACGCCAACCGTCACGCTGCGGGCTTCCGGCACGCAGCTAAACTGTCCGGCACATGAAAACAGCCTGCTCGACGTGCTGGAGTTGCACGACGTGCAGGTGGAATATCAGTGCCGTTCCGGCTATTGCGGCGCTTGTCGGCTCAAGCTGGTGAAAGGCCAGGTGATCTATCGCCAGCAGCCGCTGGCGTTTATCAATGACGGCGAGATCCTGCCCTGCTGCTGTATGCCGCAGGCGGATATCGAGCTGGAATTGTAAAAGGGTGCCTGAACCAACGCCTGGATACCAGAAATAGACGGGGTAACCCGGTTGAAGCTCCACATCAACCTTGGCAAAACGCTGCGACAGCCTTGTCCGCCTTTCGCCATCTGAGGTTACCCCGCGCTATGATTACCGCTTCACATCACATGCCAGCGTCATGTGGATCGTAATATTCCCCTGGTCAATCTTCAGCTCGCAGAGCGAACCTTTTATCATCCCAAAGAATATTAAAACCGTAATGCATACAACGACTAACAGGTGTAGCGCATATTTCTTATGCACTGCTTGCCTCCTTGCGGTGAAGGGGCTACCATACCGGTGTCTAGGCGGTATGTGCAGCCCCATTCTGATTTAGAGTCAGTCTGGGGCTTTCATTTATCCGCCCTGCCACACCATGCTCAAGACGAACAGACTCAAGCACCCGCAAGCAGAATAACAGCATTGTCCCGCGACGAACATCCCCTATAATATTATGATTAATAAGGGATATATCATTAACATCAACGGTTCCTTACTCGATAATCTCCACCATCTCCAACCAGCCGTTTTTACCGCATACCTGCCCACCGGCCAGCCAGCGACGCAGCATATCCAGCGCCAGCATCGCCACCGACTCCTGCCGCAGACGCAGACCATGGCGTGAGGCGCGATAGCGCACCGTCTGCCCGACGCTGCCGCGCGGCGTATGCAGCGCAATGCTGACCTGCTCATCCTGCATCGCGCTGACCGCCAGCACCAGCTGCGCGCCCGCCAGTTGCGCCAGCGATTGCGCGCGCGCGATGACCGTTTCCAGCGTTTCCAGACAGTGCGAAGGCAACAGTTCGCCCCCGGCCAGCGGCGCATCTGCGCTTTGCAACTGCAGGTTGATAAGGCCGGCGCTGAACTGTTCGCTGAGCGCCAGCTTCAGCCCCTGCTGACGCAGTTGCTGCGCCAGCGTTGCCGGCAGCCCCGCCGTGCCCTCAAAAATTGTATTGTCGCCGGCGACCTGACGCACTCGCTGCCAAGCAGCTTCCATCGCTGCGCGTTGTGTTTCCGGGCCGGTCAGCTTCAGCTCGATAATCGGGCTGGAAGAGCGGTAACCCAGCACCACGCCCTCCGGCAACGGCATACCGTCCAGCTCGGCGGCCAGATCGCTTTCCGAGCAGCCGAAGGTAGTCAACCGCAGGCACAGCGGCGGCGCGGACAGCGTAAAGTGCTGACGCAGACGCGGCACAATCTGTTCCGTGACCATGGTTTTAAATTCAGACGGTACGCCGGGCGTAAAGAACATCAGGCACTTATTCAGCCGTAGCATAAACCCACAGGCGGTGCCGACGCGGTTATCGATAAGTTCGGCGTTAGCCGGAATCTGCGCCTGCTTGCGGTTCGAATCGGCCATCGGCCGGCCGCGCTCGGCGAAATACGCCTCCATGCGGGCGATCCATGCCGCCTGCTCCACCAGCTCAACGCCAGAGGCCGTCGCCGCCGCCAGCGCGCTGAGATCGTCGCTGGTCGGCCCCAGACCGCCGTTGACGATCAAGATGTCAGCGATTTGACTGCGTTCCTGCAGCGTTTCAATCAGGGAAGCGAGGCTGTCCCCCACCGTTTCACGCCCGCTCATCGGGATTCCCTGCTGGAACAGATAATCAGCCAGCCAGGCCGCATTGGTATCAATAATTTGCCCATGCAACACTTCGTCGCCGGTGCTGAGCATCTCAACCCTTAACATTGATCTCTCCCACATTTTCTGGTCATTCCACTATAGAAGCCTGTAAATAACTTTTCACTATCTATAAATCGTTTCTTATCACACTCAACATTTTTCTGAATAACCGCACCGCTCACGTGGGTGTAAATGTTAATTTACACACCATGTAACGCATGTTTGACATAATTTGCACCTTCAACTATCCTGCCGCTCACGCAAATCGTTACCTATAATTTTTCCAAACTCATCAACCGCAGAGAAAAACGTGAAGAATCGCACTCTTGGCAGTGTTTTTATCGTAGCCGGCACTTCTATCGGCGCCGGAATGCTGGCCATGCCGCTGGCGGCAGCCGGCGTCGGGTTCGGCGTAACCTTGAGTTTACTGATTGGGCTGTGGTTGTTGATGTGTTACACCGCCCTGCTGCTGGTAGAGGTCTATCAGCATGAGCAGGCCGATACCGGCCTCGGCACCCTGGCAAAACGCTATCTGGGCGGCGGCGGGCAGTGGCTCACCAGTTTCAGTATGATGTTCTTGATGTACGCTCTGACCGCCGCCTATATCAGCGGCGCCGGCGAACTGCTGGCCGCCAGCATCAGCCAGTGGACTGACAGCCACATGCCCAATGCGCTGGGCGTGCTGCTGTTTACCCTGATTGCCGGCGGCGTGGTGTGTATCGGCACGCATTCGGTCGATATGTTCAATCGCCTGCTGTTCAGCGCCAAGGTGGTGTTCCTGATCGTGATGCTCGGCCTGATGCTGCCGAATATTCACCAAACCAATCTGATGACGCTGCCGCTGGAGCAAGGGCTGGCGCTGTCGGCCATTCCGGTGATTTTCACCTCTTTTGGCTTCCACGGCAGCGTGCCGAGCATCGTCAACTATATGGGCGGCAATATCCGCAGGCTGCGCTGGATTTTTATCATCGGCAGCGCGATTCCGTTGGTGGCCTACATCTTCTGGCAGCTGGCGACGCTCGGCACCATCAGCTCGGACACCTTTATCGGCATTCTGGCGCAGCAGGCGGGCTTAAACGGGCTGCTTCAGGCGATGCGCGACGTGGTGGCGTCTCCGCACGTTGAACTGACGGTGCACCTGTTCGCTGACCTGGCGCTGGCAACCTCCTTCCTCGGCGTGTCGCTCGGTCTGTTCGATTTCCTGGCCGATTTATGCAAACGCAAAGATAACGTCGGGGGGCGTTTGCAGACCGGTCTGATCACTTTCCTGCCGCCGCTGGCCTTCGCGCTGTTCTACCCGCGTGGCTTCGTGCTGGCGTTGGGCTTTGCCGCCATTGCGCTGGCGGTGCTGGCGCTGCTGCTGCCTTCGCTGCTGGTCTGGAAAACCCGCCGTCAACATCAGACTTCATACCGCGTGTGGGGGGGAACGCCCGCGCTGGCGCTGGTATTCATCTGCGGTATCGCGGTGATCGCCATTCAGTTAAGCATTGCCGGCGGCCTGTTGCCGGCGGTGGGCTAAGCGAAAATAACAACGGGGGCCGAGGCCCCCGTTATGATTGAGTCAGGTCAGAAACTCAAACCGACGCCGATATATGGCCCGTCGGCCAGCGTGTTATCACGGTGCCCGTCTTTACCTTTCATCTTCATATAGCGATAGCCGACATCCACGCTCAGCGGACGCAGGACATTCCAGCGCAGGCCGCCGTTGGCTTCGCTGTACGACTTCACGCCGCTGGTAAAGGCCTCTGGCGCGAAGTAGCCTTCGCCGTACAGGCTGAAGTAACGGTTAATCGTCCACTCCAGGCCGCCACCCAGCGCCAGCGCCCCGCCGTCTTTGCCCTCTTTAGGGCTCAGATACAGCGCCTTGCCGCCGACGGTCGCACTCAGCGGGCCGGCAGGCAGGCTGAAGGTCAGCCCCAGGCTGCCGACGTTGCCGTCATGGTCGCTGCGCGCCCAGTTGCCGTTCAGGCCAAACCCGGCGCTGTTGCTGCCCAGGCCGACGCCCAGATTGGTGTAATGGCGCCCGGCTTGTGCAGAAACACCGATGGCGCTTGCCGTTCCGCTGACCAGCAGCAGACCTGCTGCGCATGCCACTAAACTTTTCTTCATGTGCTTTCCCTTTTTGCGTTGATCTGTTCGCCTGATATGCGATGGCTGAACGCGCCATCGTAACGCGAAATACCTATACCGAAGCGCAACAGCCTATCAGCGCAGCCTGCGTGAGAAAAACCTTTTCCAATCAAATGAATGTAAATTTTTGCCGATCGGCAGGAAAATTCTCACTGTTACCGGCAACAATAACTCAGACCTATTTGCCGCTGCGGATTAATAGGTCTACAAATAATAGTGCTTTACCGACGCGGGACGACGATCCGCTCCGCAGGTAAACACCGTGAACGCTGAGTCACCCGAGTATGCGCTATCACATTTAACTGCTATATCAAGGAGCATAGGATGAGCAAGAAAGGATTGACGACCGCGGCCGGCGCGCCGGTTGTGGATAATAATAATGTCATCACCGCAGGCAAACGCGGCCCAATGCTGCTGCAGGACGTCTGGTTTCTGGAGAAACTCGCCCACTTTGACCGGGAAGTCATCCCGGAGCGCCGTATGCACGCCAAAGGTTCCGGCGCTTACGGCACCTTTACCGTCACCCATGACATCAGCCAGTACACGCGCGCCAAGATCTTCTCTGAGATCGGCAAACAGACCGAGATGTTCGTGCGCTTCTCCACCGTGGCCGGCGAACGCGGCGCGGCCGACGCGGAACGCGACATCCGCGGCTTTGCCATGAAATTCTATACCGAAGAAGGCAACTGGGATCTGGTGGGCAACGACACGCCGGTGTTTTACCTGCGCGATCCGCTGAAATTCCCCGATCTCAACCACGTGGTCAAACGCGATCCGCGCACCAACCTGCGCAACCCGGTTTACAAGTGGGACTTCTTCTCCCACCTGCCGGAGTCGCTGCACCAGTTGACCATCGACTTCAGCGACCGCGGGTTGCCGAAGTCCTATCGCCATATGCACGGTTTCGGCAGCCATACGTTCAGCCTGATCAATGCCGACAACCAGCGTTTCTGGGTGAAATTCCACTTCCGCTGCGAACAGGGCATTGAGAATTTGATGGACGATCAGGCCGAAGCGATCATCGCCAAAGATCGTGAAAGCTCACAGCGCGATCTGTTCGAGGCGATCGAGCGCAGCGACTTCCCACGTTGGAAGCTGCAGGTGCAGATCATGCCGGAACATGAGGCGTCGCAAACGCCGTATAACCCCTTCGATCTGACCAAGGTGTGGCCGCACGCCGACTACCCGCTGCTCGACGTCGGTTTCTTCGAGCTGAACCGCAACCCGGACAACTATTTCTCCGAGGTTGAGCAGGTAGCGATGAACCCGGCCAACGTGGTGCCCGGCATCGGTTTCTCGCCGGATAAAATGCTGCAGGGCCGCCTGTTCTCTTATGGCGATGCGCACCGCTACCGCCTGGGCGTTAATCATCACCAGATCCCAGTCAATGCCGCCAAATGCCCGTTCCATAACTACCACCGCGACGGCGCCATGCGCGTGGACGGCAACAGCGGCAACGGCGCCACCTATGAGCCGAACAGCTTCGGCCTGTATCAGGATCAGCCGGATTTCAGCGAACCGCCATTGAGCATTGAGGGTGCCGCCGACCACTGGAACCACCGCGAAGACGATGATTACTACAGCCAGCCGCGCGCGCTGTTTGAGTTGTTAAGCGCCGAAGAGCATCAGCGAATGTTTACCCGCATCGCCGGTGAGCTGTCGCAGGTGCCCGAGGCTATCCAGCGTCGTCAGGTCGACCTGTTCACCCGCGTCCATCCGGACTATGGCGCCGGCGTCGCCAAGGCGCTGGATCTGAAATAAAGGTAATGCAACCTCAGGGGCCGTTTCTATCCGGCCCCTTATTGACTCGCCGCCCGCCACTGTCGGCTGGCCCACTCCTGCACCTGCCGTCGCGCAATCTTGATGCCACCGCTTTTTAACTGCTCCGGCAAATGCCACAGCGCCACGGGCCGCTGGAAATTCGCCAGCCGATCCTGCGCCCACAGCAGCAGCGCTTCCAGCGACAGCGCGCCGTCCCCTTCAATCACCGCTGCCGGACGCTGACCGAACTCGGCGTCATCCACCGGCACCACGAACACCTGCGAGATTTGCGGATGCGCCGCCAGCACCCGCTCCACATCCTCCGGCTGCACGCCCTCGCCGCCGCTGAAAAACAGATTATCCAGACGCCCGATAATACGCAGCTCGCCCTGCGCCATCACGCCGCGATCGCGGCTGTGGAACCAGCCCTGCGCATCGCCAATCGGCTGCAGCCGGCCGTCGCGCCAGTATCCCAGCGCCATGCTCGCCGCGCGGATCCATATTTCTTCATCCACCAGCCTGATTTCCCGCCCTGCCAACGGCAAACCGACGCCCGGCTGCGCATCGGCACGCTTGGCGCACACCGTCGAGGCAAATTCGGTCAGGCCGTAGCCGCACCAGCAGCGGATGCCTTTGGCCTCCGCCTGCTCCGTCAGGGAGACCGGGATCATTGCGCCGCCAAGCAGCACCTCTTTCAGCGCCAGTGACGCCTGCGGCTGACTGAGCAAACGCCACAGCTGAGTCGGCACCAGCGACGCGTGGCTGCAGCCGGCCAGCGCCTGCGCCAACGGCATTCCGGCTCGCACCACCAGCTGCGCCCCCGCCGCCAGCCAGCGCCAGATGATGCCCTGCCCGGAAACATGATACAGCGGCAGCGACAGCAGCCAGCTGTCGCCGGGCTGAAACGCCATCAGCTGCAGCACACCTTCCGCGCTGGCCAGATGCCCGGCGCAGCTGTGCGCCGCGGCCTTGGGCAGACCGCTGGAGCCGGAGGTCAACGTCAGCGTCGCCAGGCGTTGGGGTTGCCAGCCGATGTCGAGCGGTTCGCCGCCGCCGGCCGCATCGGCGTCCAGCACCGACAGCCCGCCTATCTCCGCCGGCGTCCCATCCGGCGCTACGGCGAACCGGATATCCAGCGCCGGCAACAGCGCTTCCCGCGTCCGCAACGGCAGCGCCGGATTCAGCGGCAGCAGCCGGGCGCCGCACTGCAGCAGCGCCAGATAGGCCAGCAGCAGCGGATAATCATTCTTACCGCACAGCACCACGCCGTAGCCCGGCGTCACGCCCTGACGCTGAAAGCTCGCCGCCAGCGCATCGATCCGCTGGCGCAACTGCCGCCAGCTTACCGCTTCCTGGCCTACCGTCAGCGCGGTGTCCGCCGGCCGCAGCCGCGCCCAGTAACGCCACGGCCAGTCGTTCAACTGCGCCATACGCACTCCAGCGCATCCGTCTCCAGCAGCGGCAGCGGGCTATCCGGCCAGCGCCGCAGCAGTTGCGCCTGCATCAGCCCCAGCGTATCCAGCCCCGGTACGGTATCCGGCGTCATCCAATGCGCCATCCGCGCCAGTTGGGTCAACCCCAGGCTGGACTCAATGCTGGAGCTTATCACCGCCGTCAGCCCGGCCTGATGCGCCTGCTGAATCAACGCGCGGCAGCGGTTCAGGCTGCCGGTCAGCGTCGGTTTTATCACGATGGCCGCCACGCCCGGCTCGGCCTGCACCACAAAATCCGCCTCGCGCACGCTTTCATCCCAGGCGATGGCGATACCGCTCTCCTGCGCAAAGGCACGCGACTCTGCGCGGGTTTTGCAGGGTTCTTCAATAAACGCGATGCGCTTGCGCCACGCCGGGTTGACGTATTTGGCGAAGCCGGCGGCCCGCGACGGCGTCCAGCTGCGGTTGGCGTCCAGTCGCAGACGCAAATCCGGCAGCGCCTCCAGCAGCATATTGACCACCATGCCGTCACGTACCGCTTCATACAGCCCGACCTTCACCTTGGCGATCTTGTCGCCCGGCAGCGCCGCCAGTTCGGCAAACAGCGCATCGGGGTCGCCGGTGCACAGCGGCGCCTTGCGGTAATCGGCGTCGGCCGGCAACTGCTGCCCGCACTCCGCCAGCGCGCAGCTGACGCCGAACGCCACCGACGGCAACCCGCTCTCGGCCGGTAAATCGCCGTCCAGCCAGCCCGGCAACCAGGCCAGCAGCGCCTGCTGCGCCTGCTCCAGCGTCTCGCGGCTGAATTCCGGCAGCGGCGCGATCTCGCCCCAGCCGCTGCGTTCGCCCTGCTGCAGATGCACCAACAGCCCGTCGCGCGTTTTAAGCCGCTGGTGACGCAGCACCACGCCCGCCTCCATCGGCAGGCAATAACGGTAAACGCCGGCACTACGCTCAGGGGCCGTCATTACGGATTACGCTTGAATTTGCTAAAGTCAGGCTGGCGCTTTTCGTTGAACGCATTACGCCCTTCCTGCCCTTCGTCGGTCATATAGAACAGCATGGTGGCATTGCCTGCCAGCTCCTGCAGGCCGGCCTGACCGTCGCAGTCGGCATTCAGCGCCGCCTTCAGACAGCGCAGTGCCATCGGGCTGTTCTGCAGCATCTCGCGGCACCAGCGCACCGTCTCTCTTTCCAGCTCGGCCAGCGGCACCACGGTATTGACCAGCCCCATATCCAGCGCCGCCTGCGCGTCATACTGACGGCACAGGAACCAGATTTCCCGCGCCTTTTTCTGGCCGACAATGCGCGCCATATAGGAAGCGCCCCAGCCACCGTCAAAGGAGCCAACTTTCGGGCCGGTCTGGCCGAATATCGCGTTGTCCGCCGCAATGGTCAGATCGCACATCATATGCAATACGTGACCGCCGCCGATCGAATAGCCCGCCACCATCGCCACCACCGGTTTCGGGCAGGTGCGGATCTGGCGCTGAAAATCGAGCACGTTCAGGTGGTGCACGCCGCTGTCGTCCTGATAGCCGCCGTAGTCGCCGCGCACCTTCTGATCGCCGCCGGAGCAGAACGCCTTGTCCCCCGCGCCGGTCAGGATAATCACGCCGATGCCGTCGTCGTAGCGCGCATTGCTGAGCGCCTCAATCATCTCTTTTACCGTCTGCGGACGGAAAGCGTTGCGCACCTGCGGGCGGTTGATGGTGATTTTCGCGATGCCGTCGTGTGACTTGTGATACAGGATATCGCTGAAGTCGCCGCTACAGTCTTGCCAGTCGATGGCGGCGTACAGGTATTCTTCATTCGGATAAAGCATGTTCGATTCCTTTAAGCAGGATTAACAAGAAAATCATTCAGCTGCGCGGCAAACGCGCGCGGATTGGCCAGATGCGCATTGTGCCCGGCCTGCGCGACGGTGCGCAGCGGCAGACCGGCCGTGCGCGTCAGCGCTTGAAATTTGTCGTCATCGGCACCGCACAACACCAGTTTCGGCAGTTGCAGCCGCCGTAACTGCGGCGCCAGCCAGGGCTGACGCCCCAGCGAGGTGGCCTCCAGCATCGCCGCCACCGCCGGACCATCATTGCGCGAACGCGCTTCAATCAGCGCCTCGCGATGAGGCGCGCTCAGTTCGTGAAACACCGGCTGCCGATACCAGTCCGCCAGCACCTGCGGCAGCGGTTCGCTACGGAAACGCGCCGCCCAGCGGGCGTCGTGATCACAACGCTGACGGCGCAGTTCATCGCTGGTCAGCCCCGGATTGCCGCCTTCAATCACCAGCCCCTGCAAACCGGCCGTTTCGCCGTAGCAGGCGTGATACATGGCAATGCGTCCGCCCAGCGAATATCCCACCAGCCAGTAACGCTCAATCTTATGCTGCCGCAGCGTCGCGCCAATCTGGCGGCTGACCTCGGCAAAGCTATGGCAGCGCTGACCGACCGATTCGCCATGCCCCGGCAGATCGATGGCCAGCGACGGCCATTGCGCGCAGCGGGCGGCGATCACCCGCCACTCATTATTGTTGCCCAGCAGGCCATGCAGCCAAACCAGCCACGGACGCTGGCGCTCGCCCTGCTGCAGTATGCGTGCGGCCAGCATCAGCGCGCCGCCATCTGCGCCAGCAGGCGCTGCAAGGTTTCCGCCCCCGCGGCAGGCGTGACCTGCAGCTCAATCAGCGTCGCGCCGCGATGACGCCAGCCGCGCTCAACCGCCTGTTGCAGCGCTTCCCAGTCGCTAACCTGCGCATACGCCAGCTGGAACATGGCGGCGGCATGGCTAAAGTCCACCGCCTGCGGCATACAGTAAAAACGTTCTCTTTCCTCTTCCGGCGTCGGCAGCAGCGAAAAAATTTGTCCGCCGTTGTTATTCACCACCACAAGCAGCGTCGGCGCCGAGCATTGACGCAGCAACGCCAGTGAGTTCAGGTCATACAGCGCGGATAAATCGCCCACCAGCGCCAGCGTGGGTTTGGCGCCGGCGCGCTGTATGCCGGCGGCGGTGGAAATCAGGCCGTCGATGCCGCTGGCGCCGCGGTTGCTGAACACCGGATAGCCGGCAGGCAACTGCGCCAGCGCGTCAACCAGCCGAACCACCAGGCTGTTGCCCAAAAATAGCTGCCCGTTCTGCGGCAACAACTCCGGCAGGCGATGCGCCAGCTGCGCTTCGCCGAAATGGTGATAAACTTCGCCCGCCACCGTCTCGAGCGCGTCGTGCGCCAACGCAGGCAACTCAGCGGCCCAGGGCGCACGCGGCAGCGCCGGATGCTGCGCCAGCCAGTCACTGACCGCAGTACAGATACGCCGGCCGCAATGCTGCGCCGGATCGAGCCGCCCCGGCAGGGCGTCAATCAGCCAATATTCTTCCGGTTGGCAGTCCGCCTGCCACTGCAGCAGGCGTTTTCCCGTCAGGCTGCCGCCGAACTGAATCACCAGCTGCGCATTGTCCAGCACTTGGCGCGCCCGCGGCTGCGCCAGCCACAGGTCGGCACAGGGCAGCGGCTGACCGGTCTGCGACAGTACGTCGCCAATCAGCGGCCAGCCCAGCGTCGCCGCCCACTGCGCCAGCTGAGCGCCCTCTTCGGCGCTGATGCGCCCGGCCACCACCACGCCGCGCTTTTGCCGCCAGAAGAACCAGTCCGGCTGCGGCGGTGCCTGAAGCGCCCCCATCTCACGCAGCCACGGCTGACTGCCCACCCACCAGTCGCCCAGCGCCGCAGACCACTCGGCATAGTGCCGCTCGTCACCGCCATACAGCGGCTCGGCAAACGGACAGTTAATATGTAGCGCGCCGTGCGACAGCCGCGCCATCGCATCGTCGACGGTAGAAACCAGCCAACTGGCGGGGATATCCGGCGTTGGCCGTGGTAAATCGATGCTGAGGGTCGGATGGGAAGCGTACAGGCCGCGCTGGCGAATCGCCTGATTGGCGCCACAGTCGATCAGTTCCGGCGGCCGGTCGGCGGTGAGAAACACCAGCCGCTCCCCCGTCAGCCCGGCTTCAATCAGCGCCGGATACAGGTTGGCGGCCGCGGTGCCGGAAGTGACGATCACCGCCACCGGATCGCGAGCGGCCTTCGCCAGCCCGAGCGCCAGATGGCCCAGCCCGCGTTCATCAAAATGGGTATGGCAAATAAAAGCAGGATTGGCGGCCGCCGCCAGCGTCAGCGGCGTTGAACGTGAGCCTGGCGCAATACACACATGCCGCACGCCGTGGCGGGACACCGCCTCCAATAACAACGCCGCCCAGCGGCGGTTAAAAATACTTGTCGACATAGTTGGCTCACAAGTCACAGCGATCGGCCGGGAACATAACCATCGCGGCCCAATTCACTAAAAGTCATTAACAAGAATTATATGAGCAGTTATCCCGGGAACTCTTGCGCCAGCGCAAAAACACGCAATATCCCGATGGCAGGAAATGCGGCAAATCCCTCTGCCGATCAATTTTAGGGATTTATATCCGTCATGCTTCCCGTTACAGGCGTGTTAGCTGCACTCAGCCCCCCGCATCACTTACCTGTGTCAACACATCGGGACGCCTTCCCTTGCCGCCTGCCCGTCACTCGGATGCTTTAGGGGATATACGCGCAGTTAATTCAGCGGCATCTGCCTCTGGTGGCAGCAGACTGCGCAGCGCCGCCGCCTTGTTGTCCAGCTCCTGCCACTCCTGCTGCGGATCCGAACCGCTGACGATGCCGGCACCGGCATACAGCTGCAGGCTATCGTCGTCAATCTGGCAGGAACGCAGCGCAACGCAAAACTCAGCGCGCCCGGCGGACAGATAACCGGCGCAGCCGGCGTACCAACCGCGCTCCACCGGCTCATGGGCGGCGATAAATACCCGCGCCGCCTGGCGCGGCAGGCCGGCAACCGCCGCCGTCGGCTGCAGGCGCTGCAGGCAATCCGCATCATCCGCCGTCTGCAGCTGCCCGGTAATGCAACGACGTAAATGCTGAACCTTACGTAAACGCAGCACTTCCGGCGGCTGCACGTCCAGCGCGCTGACGCTGCCCTGCAGGCGCTGGCAAATATCATCCACCACCAGCAGGTTTTCATGCTGATTCTTCCGATCGTCCAGCAACCACTGCGCCAGCCGCTGCGCCCGAACATCATCGCCGTCATTAGCAACCGTGCCGGCCAGCGCCTCGGTCAGCAAATGTCGTCCGTCACGCAGATAGAGCCGTTCCGGGCTGGAGCCGAGGAAGGCCGAACGCGCGCTAAAGCGCAGCATAAAATGGTAGCAGCAATGATTAACCTGCCGGCTGGCCGCCATCAGCACGGGGGCGGACAGCGGCTGCGTCAGCGTAAGCCGGCTGCTGCGCGCCAGCACCACCTTATCCAAACGCCCTGCGGCGATCGCCGTCAGCGCCTGCTGCAGCATCTGCATCCAACCGGCGGCATCGGGACGGTGCTCCACCGCCGCAACCACAGTCTGCAGCGGCGCGAGCGGCGTCACCGGCGCCAAGGCCGCCAGCCAGTCATCCGTCGCGGCGGCATCTTCCGTAAACAGGTTAAGCGTCACACTCGTGCGATTATCACGCCTCAGCCACGTCAGCCGTGGTAAAAACAGGTAGGACGGGCCGTCAAACGCCGTTAACCCCCAGACGCGCGCCGCAGGGTTCGCCGCAATAAACGCCTGCGCGGCGGCCGCATCACTGAACTGCCGCAGCGCGCCGCACACCGCCGCCTCTTCCTGCTCATCCCGATGGCGCCAGTAAAATTGCGGGAAAGTGGATTGCGCCGCCAGCCATGCCAGCACATCGTCGCTGAGCACGTCGCTCACGGGGAGGGAAATCTGCCGGAAGCCGCTGCCGTCCGGGGAAAGCTGCGCCAGCCGCTGACGCAACTGCCGCAACAAGGCTGAGATATGTTCCACCGCCACCTCATTAACCAAACAAAACGTGGGGGATTATACGGTAAAACCGCGAGAGAGTCGGAAAAATAAAGTCCGGCGACAAGGCAGAAACAGGGCGGGCAAGAAAGAGAGAACAGGCGACCGCAGCACGGCCGCCTATCAGCGCGACGGTTTATTTCCGGGCCAGCAAGAGTCCGAAGACCAAACCGATCGTCGCGCCAATACCCACGCTGTGCCAAGGATTATCATGCACATAGTCGTCGGTACGGTGCACCGCTTCTTTGGCGCGCGCATAATACCCTTCGGAAGCGCCGCTCAGGCGCGCCTTGACCTCTTTCAGCGCCTGCTCCGCATGGCTCTTAATATCCACATAAGCCTGATCGGCGCGGTCGCCCGAATAGTCCAACACTTCCTGCAGGGTATCGCTGAGCATGCGCAGATCGTCATCAAGGGTGGTACGACTTTCGTCCGTATATCTTGTCATTTCACCGTTCTCCATTGTTGTCGCCGCCGGATTTCAGCGCCGCGCCGAGATCCGTACGGCATAGCAGGTTCGCCGTCCCTAAACTATAGACAACAATTGCCGGCGCTCGCCAGACGAATAACGGCAAACGCGCCCCCCGTTCAGGCATCCCCCGCCGTCGAGGCCGCAGGCAACGCCGCCCGCCGTCCGCGCGTCGCCAGCCAAAGGCCGCTGTTTTTCATCGCAAAGCCGAACAGCAACCCCACCAGCAGCGACAGCGTCACCAGACGCCACTCGCCGCCGCCGGCAAAGGTGGCACAGGCGCCGATAAAGGTGCCCGGCACAAAATTAAGCCACTGTTGCCAGGCCTGAATGCACATCAGGAACGCCACCACGCCGGTCAGCACATAGCCAAGCAGGCTCCAGGCCGGCTCAAGCGCGCTGCCGTGAATAATCAGCATCGCCCAGAAAACGCCGCTGCAGCAGGTCAGCGTGCTGACCAACAATCCCTTTACGCCGCCCTGCGGACAGGCGAAATACGCCGTGCAGCCCAAAAAGCCCGCCCAGCTAATCAAGCCGAGGCTGAGCGCAACCCAGCCCCAGATGCCAGAAAGAATGCCGGTGGTAACGGCAATGGCAACAAGTACATTCATAATACCGACCCTGGTAAAAAAGAAGCGTGCAGTTTACCGAAAAGCCCCCGGCTGTATATGATCGCGATCAGCAAACGCATGTAATAAGCGGCGGATGGCAAGGCGCGCAGCAGCGGGAAAAAGGCAAAAAAAAACCAGCGTGCAAGCACGCTGGAAATGACACACAACAACACCAGGGAAATCATCGGTCGTACAGTACGCGGTTAACGCACGTTTAGCGCGGGAACCCCGCTCGCGTCACCAGCAGTCCCAAGACGAGACATACCACTGCACTGACCATAAACAGTAAATTCACCGCCAGCTGCAGGCTGGCATGGTCGATAACAACCCCCAACAGGATTGGCACCCAGTTGGCGATATAAGCAATCACATAAAACAGCGAAATCAGTCGCGCATGGCTGGATTTTGGTGAAATCAGATTCACCAGCGTCGCGCTGCCGACAAAAATCGCACCATAAGCATAGCCGGCAATTACCATTCCGGCAGCGGCCAGACCCAGCGAGTGGATCTGAATCGCTTCGGCAAACACCACCACCGACAGCGCCTGCGCCAGACAGCCAAACATCAGCGAGTGACGCGCGTTAATCCGGCGGCTCAGAATCTGGCTGATACCGGCAATCACCAGATAGACCGCAATCACATAGCCGTACATACCACGGCTGTGCATACCCAGCAATTTTTCCGCTACGTTCGGACCAATCGCCAGAATGCTGGCGGCCACCGCCCAGCAGGTAAACAACGCACCGGCGCAAAGATAAAACTTGATGCCGGTAGCGCGCAGGCCGTCAGCCAACGAGCTCTTTACCGGTGCCGCCGCGCTGGTCTGCGCATTTCCCGCCGGCGCCACCGCCGCCGGCCACTTCAGCATCACACCCAGAGCCGCTACCGCCGCAACCGCCATAATAATGATAAACGGCAGTGACGTGGTGTAAAACCCTGTCTGCAACGCCAGACCGCTAAAAATCGGCCCCAGCGCCAGGCCGGTGGTGAAGGACAGCGTAGCAATCAGCGCCGCCACTTTACCGCCGTCTTTAGGCCCGAAGCGCACCAGCGCAATGTTCGCCGCACCGGTTAAAGCACCGGTGCCGATGCCGGCCAACAGGCGCGCCATGAACATCATCACAAATGAATCCGCCATGGCAAACAACAGCGCGCCGGCTAATACCACCAGCAGGGCCGGTACGATCATACTGCGCAGGTCACGTACTTTGCCGGCCATATTGCCCACGCCGAACAGCGAAATCAGCACGCCACCGGCATAAGCGCCATAAATAATAGTCAGACTGACTGACGTTAAACCCAACTCATGTTGATAAAGCGGATACAGCGGCGTCGGCGCACTGCTATTTAAGAGTGCCGACATTAACGCCAGCGCCAAAAATAGCAAAATGGCAAAGTGCGACGCACCCGATTTCACTTTAGCGGCTTCTTCTACGGCCACTCCGTCAGACATTTCTTTCTCCTGAAACTCGCGGCGCATGGCCGAAATAAACACACCCTCCTGAAAACCAAAACGTATCAGGAAACGCGTTTATCATACCGTTCAGGAATAACCGCAAAAATAGCCAAGAATGCATCAGGGTGATTCAATTATGCATACCGGCTGTCAGCCATAGACTATCGTACGCTATCAGACGAATACTTTATAAGTATCTATTATTACTGTTAGTTACGCATAAACCTAGCCCTGCCGATGGATAAATTACGCATAAGGATATAAGAGAATTGACTAAGCGATAAATGAAATTTACCTTTATTTATTGCATTACATGCTAAAAATAAGTGAAAGAAATAAAAGTAAAAAAAATGAAAAAGTGAAATGGCGCGCGCAGCACCGCACGCCAAGGCATGAGGACAGCGTTGACCGCGTCCCGTTGGGGGGCTTAATCCTGCGCCGCCGCGGCCGAACGGCGCACCTTCACCGGTGCACGCCGCAAAATCGCCAGACCACCGGAAAGAATAATCAGCGCCATGCCTACGGCGGCAATATTCGACTGTTTCTCATCAAAGATCAGATAGCCGAGCAGCGTAGAGAAGATAATCGTGCTGTAAGAAAGAATGCTGACAATCACCGGGTTGCCGCTGCCGTAAGCGCGCGTCATGGTAATCTGCCCCAGGCTGCCGAAAACGCCAATTGCGCAGACATTGAGTAAGGTAATGGCATCCAGCGCGACAAAGCCGATGGCGCCGGCCATCGCTAACCCCACCAGCGTGCCGACCAGAGAAAAATAGAACACCACCCGCAGTTCCGGCTCACCGGTGCGCACCAGTTTGCCCACGTTAAAATAGGCCAGCGCGGTCAGCAGGCCGGACAACAGGCCTATCAGCGTCGCCGCATACTCGCCGTGCGGCATATCCGGTCGCAACAGCACCAAAATGCCGACAAAGCCCAGCAGGACCGAAAACAGCAGTTTGCCGGTCAATTGACCTTTGGCGGTGACAAAAGTAATCACCGATTGAAAAATCGGGTTGGTGTAACCCAACGTCGTCGCGGTGGCGATCGGTAAATGAATCAGGGAATAGAAACCGCAATACATCGCCACATTGCCAATCGCCGCACGCTTCATATGCAACCCCAGATGCCGGGTGCGGAAGCCGAGATTCTTGATCTTTATCAGCGCCGCGACAATCAGCACATTGATGAACGAGCGGTAAAAGATAATGTCAAAAAAACCAACCTTCGCCGACGCCAGTTTTATGCTGGCGCCCATCAGCGCAAAAAACACGCTGGCCACCAACATCCATAACGCAACCATAAATTCCTCATTAATATCGGGTCGGACAGATCGCCGGCTTATACGCCGGGATGGATTATTTGGCTTCGGCGATGGTCAGCGGGCGGTTATCCGAACAGGCAAAAAACACCAGCATCTCCGCCCCCTGCGCACCGGCCTGGCCCTGATGGACGATGTCAACCGTATCGGTGAACGAATCCCCCTGGCGGAAAGTTCTCTTTTCGCCGGTCTTCGCCACCGTCAGCGAGACACTGCCCGCAGTCATGTGCACCGCGCTGATGCAGGGGTGCGTATGCCAGGCCAGCACCCGATTTGGCTCCACCGTCACCTTCAGCATGGTGATCTGCGGCGCGCCGGCGGGATAATGACCGTACCGCGTCCCTTCCCATGATTTTTCAGTCTTCAGCAACGTCTCTTTATTAATGCCTTCACCATGGGTCTCTTCCGCCAGCGCATTCATACAGGCCACCATCATGGCCGCCATAACGCCCGAACGACACATCATTGTTATCACTCCGCATCTTATAAAAACAGCGTGAATACTCCCGATCATTGTTCCCGGATACGCTGCTCATATTCAGCAACGCTCTCGGCATAGTAACGATTGGGCGCCCGATGGTTTCCTACCATCATTTCAATCAGATACGGTCCGTCATGCGCCGCGGCGGCGGCCAGTGCGTCATCCAGCTCGGCCAGCGTGGCGGCCCTGGCGGCAGCCACGCCCAGACTGCCGGCAAACGCCCGCCAGTCGTGCGACGGCAGCGCGGTGTACGCCTCTCCTACGCCGCTCTGCTGTAACGTGTCGATATGCATCGCGCCATGCGCGCAGTTATTCATCACCAAAAACGTCATTTTCAGACGGTAGCGGGCGGCGGTCTGTATCTCCATCCCGTGCATCAGCATACAGCCGTCGCCGGTCACCACCAGACAGTCGCGCTGCGGCGCCGCCAGCTTAATGCCAATCCCGGCGCAAATCGCCCAGCCCATCGGTGCCAGCGCGCTGGAGGTATGATAATCGCCAACGCCGTTGCTTTGCCAATGGTGAGCCATAAAGATACGATGCGCCCCGGAGTCCACGACCACATTGGCGTCTGCCGCGGTGCGGCAGCGCAAATGCTCAATCACCTCGCCGGGATACAGATGTTTTTCCCCCGCCATCATGCGCGCCGTCCGGTCCGGCTGACGCTGCTCAAGCGGCAACTGGCTGACGTATTCAATCCACTGATTACGCAGCTTATTGACGCAGGCAAGATGCGGATCATCAGCGTTAACCACCGTCAGCAGATGCCGCAGCGAAGCGCTCAGGCTGGAGAAAATCTGCACGTCCGGCTGATAGTGCGAGCTGACTTGATCGAAATCTTCATCAATCACCACCAACGTTTTGGTGCCGTGCAGTTTCGGATGCCAGTTCAGGCTGTCACGCTGATTGAGATCGCACCCCAACACCAGCAGCACATCGACGTCGTCGCCATTGATGGTTTCCACCGCCCGGGTATGGCCGGCAAAGCCGTACAGGCCCAGCGCCAGCGGGTGCCCCTCAGGAAACGCCCCTTTCCCCGCCAGCGTGGTGGCAACCGGTAAATGATATTTCTCCGCCACCTGACGCAGCAAATCGGCGTCCTGCGGATTATTCACCCGGCTGCCGGCCAGGCAGGCGATATTCAGGCCACGCAACAGATAATCATCCAGCACCGCGTCCAGCGCCGCCAGATCAATCGCCGTTTCACGGCGACGCAACGCGCCCGGCGTCGGCGACTCCGGCGCAGGACGCTTTTGTATATCGACCGGCACGCTCAGATAGGTGCGCCCTTTCCGCTGGCCGTTCAGGCATGACAGGCTGCGGCGCAGCTCGTGCCGCAGCGTATGCGCCTGCTTTACCTCGATGGCGTTGGTCAACAGGGGTTTGACAATGGTCAGCTCATCGATGCCGCTGTTGCTGCCGTCCTGGAACGCGCCCTGCGCTTCATGGTGCGTGGCAATGCCGCCGGCCAGATACATCACCGGAATTTTATCCGCCTGCGCCGCCGCCATCGCCGGCAGGAAGTTCATGGTGCCCGGTCCGGAGATACCCAGACAAACGCCGAAGTTGCCGCTGGCGCGCGCATAGCCGTCGGCCATAAAGCCGCAGGCGGTTTCATGGGCAGCAACGATCCCGGCGATCGCAGAATCGTCAATAGACTTAATCAATGGATAGATCAGTTTGCCCGGCACCAAAAAGATATGCTGAATGCCGCGCTCGGCGAGCGCCTGGATAATGACGTCGGCATTATTACCGTGTAGCGCGGGTTTAGCGACGGTCGGGAAGCCGCCTGCTTTCGCACCCGCGTTAGCCAATGCTGCGGGAACGCACGTATTTTCTGCGTGAGACGCCATATTCAATGTCCAGTCACAATAGAGAGTCGAGCGAATCTCCATCAGGCGCTGCCGCCTATCGAGACTGGCTCCAATGAATCGGCCAACGATGAAATGTGCGGGGGATCACGCCAGCTCATCCGTTAGCATAAAGTTCGGCAGGTAAAAATAAAGATGCAAAATTGCTTCACAATGATGCATTTTTTTATACCATAAAACATAATAGATAATTATGATACGGCTGCCTCATTTTTAGCGCAACCCCCATTGCACCACGGATAAGCCAATACAACCCTAGTGGTATCCCGCCGCTCTCATAGAAGGAAGTCGTTGATGAATTGGGATGATGCCCGCTTTTTCCTCGCCGTAGCCCGCTGCGGCACTTTACGTAAGGCCGCAAATGAGCTACACGTCGACCAGGCCACCGTCGGGCGACGCATTTCCGCCTTTGAGGAATCCCTGGGATCCAAATTATTTATCCGCACGCCCAAAGCATTTTCCCTCAGTCCGCTGGGCGAGGAGATGCTGGCGGACGTGATGAATATGGAAAACGCCGTACAGGCCATCGCCCGCAAGGCGACCAGCGGCGATGAAAGCCTGTGCGGCAATGTGCGCATCGCCACCACCGACACCCTGGCCGAAGCCTTCGTTATCCCGGCGCTGCAAAGGCTGCGCGAGCAGCACCCGCAGATCACCGTGACGCTGCTGACCGCGGTGAATATCTCTGATATTTCCTATCGCGGCGCCGATCTGGCGATCCGCGGCGCGCGCCCGGATTCCGATGAACTGATTATCAAACGGCTGGCGACCATTGAGATGGGGCTGTACGCAACGCAGCACTATCTGGACGTTCACGGCATGCCGGTCAAGGGCGAACATCTGCGCGGCCATAATCTGCTGATGTTTCCGCGTGAACTGGTGCCGCGTCACTGGAGCAGCTTCTGCGGTGAAACGCTGATCGACCCCAACGTGGTGCTGCAGTGCAACTCGCAGCTGCTGTTGCGCTCAGCCACCCGCAACGGCCTCGGCATCGGCCTGCTCTCCTCATTCCTGGCGGATAACGATCCTGAACTGGTGCGGATACTGCCGGAAAATCAGGACTGGGTGGATATCTGGCTGGTGCTGCATCCCGATCTGCAGCGCGCCGCGCGGGTACGCGCGGTGGTACAGGCGCTGGAAACCTCCTTTCAAAACTATCCGCAGTAATTGCCTGCGGGCATAAAAAAAGGTCGCCGCGGCGACCTTTTTACGTTTACAACGCGCTATCAGAACAGCGGCTGCGCCATCTGCACCAGCGTAATCAGCGGCTGCGGATAGATACCCAGCACCAGCACCAGCGCGGCGGAGATCAGCACCACCACCCCGCCGGCGGTCAGCGCCCAGTTACGCGGCGTATCGCGCGACAGCGTTTCCGGCGCGTTGAGGTACAGGCTGACGGTCACACGCAGATAGTAGTACAGGCCAATAGCGCTGCCCACCACTACCGCGCCGGTCAGCCACCACAGGTGCGCGCTGACGCCCATCGCGATAACGAAGAACTTACCGATAAAGCCCAGCGTCATCGGGATACCGGCCAGCGACAACATCATCACCGTCATTACCGCCGACAGAATCGGTTTATGCCAGAACAGGCCGCGGTAGGAGAACAGTGAATCGGCATCCGGCCCGCTGTACGGACTGGACATCAGGCTGACCACGCCGAAGGCGCCCAGGCTGCTGAACAGATAACCGGCCATATAAACGCCGACGGTCTCCAGCGACAGCTGATGGGTCTGCACCGCAATCAGCGCCACCAGCAGATAGCCCAGGTGAGCAATGGAGGAGTAGCCCAGCAGACGCTTGATATTGGTCTGGCTGATCGCCATCAGGTTACCGAACAGGATAGAGCAGAAGGCGATAATCG